>JAFWYM010000002.1 GCA_017517705.1 Alistipes sp. | reverse complement strand
CTGAGCCTTGAGGGGGACTCGAACGGCGAAGCCGTGGAGCCGATACCTCTAAAAAAGCGCAGCCATGACAATGGCGAGCAATAAACTATAACCCTATCGGCTCAACCCCTATCCTGTGAGCAGAGCCCTAAACGGCTTGATTGTTTGGGTGGTGTAACGCGTAGCGTTGATGTCGTGAGGGAGAGGCTGGGAGCTTGCTCACAAAGCACTCTCCCACACGACATCTGATAGTCGGCAGACTACACCACCCAGATAAACATCACAAAAAAACCGCACCATAACGATGCGGTTAACAATTCCAAACATAAGCGCGCCATATTCAGCACCCTGAGCCTTGAGGGGGACTCGAACCCCCGACCCCTTCATTACGAATGAAGTGCTCTACCGACTGAGCTATTAAGGCAACCTAATGGCCAACTTTGTCGTTGACGGTGCAAATATCGTAAAAATTTATTAAATTCGCACCATAAATGAAAAAAAATTAGTGTTATGGTAACATTTTTCCTTTGTCTTGCAGCCCTCATTGCAGCCTACTTCCTCTATGGAGCCCTCCTTGATCGTGTGGTAGGCATCGATTCTAAGGCTGATGTACCCTCTAAGACGCACTACGACGGAGTAGATTATATACCCCTTCCGCGCTGGCGCATATTCCTTATACAGCTCCTCAATATTGCGGGCACGGGTCCCATCTTTGGTGCCATCCTCGGTGCTTGTTATGGCCCTGTGGCATTCCTATGGATAACGCTCGGCGGCATCTTTATGGGTGCCATGCACGACTACATCGCCGGAGTCATATCGCTACGCAATGGTGGCAAGAGCCTCCCCGAGACTATAGGTAAGTATCTCGGTGGCGGCATGCGTAAGTTCTCGCTTGTGATGATACCTATACTTATGGTGCTCGTCGGCGGTGTCTTTATCGTCACACCCTCGAAGATACTCACCTCGATGACCGACATACCATATCTATGGTGGGTTGCTATCGTCATCGTCTACTACTTCATCGCCACGATTATGCCCGTGGATAAGATCATCGGCAAGATATACCCGCTCTTTGGTGCCGCGCTGATATTGATGGCGTTGGGCATGTTTGGCGTCATCCTCTTAGGTGACTACGAGGTGCCAGAGCTTACGTCGATAGGCAACATGCACTACAATGCCGAGGCGCTACCCATCATTCCGACACTCTTCATAAGCATCGCCTGTGGCGCCATCTCGGGATTCCACGCCACGCAGTCGCCACTTATGGCGCGCTGTATGACCAACGAGAAACAGGCGCGACCCATATTCTTCGGAGCCATGATCTCAGAGTCTATCATCGCCCTTGTGTGGGCAGCTATAGCCATGGCCTTCTTCCACGGTGTCGATGGCCTCAATATATGGATGCAGGAAAATGGCAACGATGCCGGTCTCGCCGTATCGACAATATCTGTCGCCACGCTGGGTACGCTGGGTAGCATCCTCGCGCTCTTGGGTGTCGTTGCTGCGCCCATCACCTCGGGCGATACAGCCTTTCGCTCGGCACGCCTTATCGTTGCCGATATGCTCAACTACGACCAGAAGCCCGTCATCAACCGCCTCATTGTGAGCCTCCCGCTCTTTGCCATAGGCGTAGGCATTGCCTTCATCGACTTCGACATCATCTGGCGCTACTTCGCATGGTCGAATCAGGCACTCTCGGTCATCACGCTATGGATGATAACCTCGTGGCTTATGCGTCGCGGTAGCAAGTGGAGCCTCCTCGCACTCATTCCGGCAATATTTATGACCTATATATGCTCGTCGTTTGTCTTCGTGTCGAACCAATTTATAGGCTTGGGTGCGTGTGACGCAGCATACATATATGGTGGCGCCACCACGGCCATCATCGCGGGTGGTATGATGATATTAATAAAGAGAAGTATACGAAATGGAGGTGAGATTTAACCCTACGGGAGAGCAGACTTTTGAGCTCGAGGGTCGTGGGAAGTATAACTTCGTGCGACATAAGGAGCATATCGATAGGCTTGTCACACAGGGGTGCTATGCCGAGGCTTGCGAGGCACGCTACGGTGCCTTTCAGCTACTTATGGAGGTGCTCCCCGAGGATGAGGCTCTGGCGCTACGCTGGGAGCATGCCAATAGCCGTGCTGCCATAACCATACTCTATGGCTCAGCCATCGACCACTTCCGCATCGGCGACCTCGAGATGACCACGGCACTCCTGGAGATGCTCCTCGAGTGCGACCCCGAAGATCACTTCGAGGGTATCAACCTCCTGGCTCTATGCTACGTTGTATTGGAGGAGTGGGACGCCTTCGCAGATATAGAGATAGACCTCTCGGACAAGTCTGCCGAGGCCGTCATTGCCCGCCTGTGGGCATCGTTCATGCGCCACGGCCGGGTGGACAAGAGCCTCATAGGCGTGCTACGCTCACGGCATAAGGCATTCTATGCCGAGCTGACATCCACGGAGCACCCCGACGACGAGGAGTATCGCCGCGATATATCCTCGGAGCGCCCTACGGCTGCGGCCGAAGCACGCGAGTGGTGGTTGCTGACAGAGCCGCTATGGAGCGAGTATCCAGAATTTATAGCTAAAATTCGAGAGTAAAATGCTGCATAGGGGATATGTGTTTGATAGATTTTGTGTAATTTTGCAGTATAAAACATATAGTATTCAGCTATGAAACGTCATCTCTATATTCTCACGCTGGCACTCTTTATCGTTGCGGGCCTCACCGTTGGCTGCGAAGATCTAAGCATAAGCGTCGACAACCCCACGGAGGAGGGTGGCGCCAATAATGGCGAGGAGGACGACAACAAAGAGCCCGAGACACCCGAGGAGCCGCAAGAACCCGAGGAGCCACAAGAACCCGAGGAGCCTGAGCCCCCCTACGATAGCGACTATCCCAATACGAGCTGGGCGGAGGGCGAATTGGCATGGGTATTCGATATGAACGTCGTGCCCGAGGTGGTTATAAACGTGACGGAGGGGCAGTGGAACGAACTACTCAAGGCCTACGACCGCGACAACAACACCGCAGAGTATATACACTGCGACGCAGAGTTTAGGTCGAAGGGCGAGACCCACTACTTCGAGGATGCCGGCCTACGCCTAAGAGGTAACACCTCGCGCAAGCGTCCCGAGGGTAATGGTGGCGAGATGCACAAGAGGGATAATGCCGACTGGCACCACTGCCACTTTATGCTCAACCTACGCAAGTATCAGAAGGACGATGCGCACGAGCTACACAACGTGCGCAAGATACACCTCAAGTGGCATAAGGACGACCGTGCCTACTGTCGCGAGCTCTACTGCTATGACCTCTTCCGCCGCTTTGGTATATGGACAGCTGCCTACAGCTCATACTGCCGCCTATGGATACACGTCGAGGGCGACGCCAAGCCGGCATACTACGGTGTTTACGAGATGATTGAGGCCATCGACGATAAGTATGTGAAGAAGCGCCAGGAGCTCTTTGGCGACCACAAGCACAACCTGTGGAAGTGCCGCTGGGGCGCAACGCTCAACTATAACGACATACACAGCGCCTCGATATTCTACGACGACGACTCGGGCGCAAACTACACCTACGAACTTAAGTCCAACGTCGAGAACTTCGAGGTGGCCAAGGCGCAGCTTGTGGAGTTCACGCGCAACCTCTCGCAGCGCACGGGCGAGGACTTCCACGACTGGATAGCATCCGTGTGCGACGTACGTCTGCTGCTTAGGACATACGCCGTGAATGTAGCTGTGGGCATGTGGGACGACTACTGGAACAATAGCAACAACTTCTACATCTACTTCAACTCGTCGGATAAGGACAACTATAAATTCTTCTTCATACCCTACGACTACGACAATACGCTTGGTACATCGAGCCACTGCAACGTCATCGAGGACTCGGCAAGTCACGACCCTCTGCACTGGGGCGACACGGGACGCTGCCCGCTTATCGGCAAGCTCTTAGAGTTCGACGACTATCGCGCGATATACATCGAGGCACTCAACGAGCTATGCTCGCCAGAGAACGACCTCTTCTACTACGAGCGCTCGATAGCCCGCATCAACGGTTGGCATAACATGATACGCAACTATGTCGTGAACGACACAGAGGAGGATTGCGAGATCAAAGACCGACCTGCAGGGTGGGGCAACCGCTATGATTATCGCATCCTCGACCCCTCGGCAAATGTCAATTTCTTCAGACTCAAGGCCGCATCGATACCCGAGAAGTAACGACCATCGGCCCAATGTAGTTGCAACGACAGAAAAAAATCGTATCTTTGTATTAAACACGAGAGAATGCCGAAATGCTAAAGAGAGTAGGCTAAACGAAAAAAACTTATACTATGCTACCTGAAAACTTTGTTAAGACATTGATTGACGCGCTTTTACATGTGTTGTACGCCATCGTCAAGCTGTTGCTCTTGCCCTTCAACCTATGGGTTAAGGCCATCACCCGCCTTGCCGACCAGAAGGAGCGTGGCTTCCTCAACCTTGCAAACATCACGAGTCTTTGGCCCTTCTTCTCGTTCTGCAAGCGCCTGCTCATCGACTTTATCTTCGATGCTGTGTCGTTCTTGGCATACCCCCTTGGTGTGCTCTTTGCCTTCATCATGATGATTGTCGGCTTTACCGAGCTCAACGAGTTCTACACCGTGGGCGATGTATTCACCGAGTTTGTTGTCACACTCATCTCGGTATACGTCTACCCCATATTTATGGCTCTGGCACACGACGGCTTGGAGCTCTCGCTGCTGCCTATCCGCAAGCTCATCGACTGGTTCCGCAAGCCTGCACAGCAGCTCGACATAGACCTCAAGAATCGACAGTAAAAACCATTATACGACACTCAAGGGGCTGGCTAAGTTACTTTTTAGCCAGCCCCTTGATGTTATTTATGCCTGCGAATTTTTACGACACAATTTGTTGCTAAAAGGTAGCACCCAACTCGATATAGAAGGCGTTGTTTCCCGCCTTAAACATCGTGACGCCCTTAGCATCTAACCACTCAAGGTTCTGCGACGCAAGGCCGAGGCCGAAGTTAAAGTTAGCGACGTTGAGTCCCGCGCCAAACTTCATAAGCAGACCACCACGAAGCTTGCCATAGCCCTCCTTGGAGAAGTTCGACGTGGCCACAACGTGACCTCCGATGCTCACCGAGATATAGGGCTTCACGATTATACGTGTGGGAATATAGCCACGCACATTAGCATATATGGGTATGCTCACTGAGCCCCACGTGTCGGGAGAGCCCACACCCGAGAGATCCGTAGCCAAGGATACAAGGTTACACTCGCCATAGGCATACTGCACGCCTGTACCCACACCTGCAAAGAGAAAGTCACCAAGGCGCACACCACCGAGAAGCTCAAGGTAGGGGCGCGAGAGGTTAGTCTTAACCTTACCGAAATTACGTGTATTGAGCTTACCTCCCGTGATAAAGCCGAGATTAGCCTCAAACTGAGGCTTCACCGTAGTAGCCACCTTATCGCGCGCATAGAGCTCCTCGTCGTAGCTACCCGCGGGTGTTGATGCCATAGCCGGAATAGCCATCGCGAATGTCAAAATAAGAATAAATACTCTCTTCATACTATCACTGTCGTTAGCAGCGTTGTTTATACACCGCATTAATTTGGTGTAAAGGTAAGAAAAATTACATAAAAAATCGTACCTTTGCATTAATGAATAATTATTAACACGCACCATAGTTATGAAACTAAGCCGACTTATCTGTCGCAGCATCACACTTGTGGCTGCCATTGCTACTATCGCCTGCTCGTCGGAGCAACCCAAAGAGGAGGGTGACAACATCCCCACAGCACCCATCAACGAGATGACATATACCCCCGAGGCTACAACATTCGAGCTCTGGGCTCCCACAGCCGAGGCTGTCGTCGTGCGCCTATACGATGGCAACACCCTCGAGCAGGAGGTGGCTATGAGCGCCAAGGAGAATGGCATGTGGAGGGCTAAAGTCAGCGGCGACAAACGCGGCATGTACTACGCCTTTCAGGTTACCGTTGATGGCAAGGCACTGAAAGAGACGGCGGGAATATTTGCACGCGCCCTCGATGTAAATGGCAACCGAGGTGCCATCATCGACTTTAAGCGCACAAACCCCAAGGATTGGGAGATGGATCGTGCCCCCAAGATTAAGACTTCGGACATCGTGATATACGAGATGCACTACCGCGATATGACGGCACACGCCTCTGCCGGCGTGAAGCACCCCGGCAAGTACCTCGGTATGGCTGAGCGTGGCACACGCTCGGTTGAGGGTCTCGCCACAGGCCTCGACCACCTCGTGGAGATGGGCGTAACACACGTACACCTCCTCCCCACTGCCGACTTCGGCTCGATAGATGAGTCGCGCCCGACAACACAGTACAACTGGGGTTACGAGCCCAAGAACTACAACGCCCCCGAGGGAAGCTACGCTACAAGCGTTGCCGACCCCGAGGCACGCATACGCGAGCTTAAGACGTTGGTGAAGGCTATGCACGATGCCGGCCTCGCCGTGGTCCTCGACGTGGTATACAACCATACGACGGTGGCTGAGAACTGCGGCTTCGAACTCACCGTACCCGGATACTTCTACCGTATGCGCGAAGATGGCACCTTTGCCGATGGCTCGGGCTGTGGCAATGAGACGGCCAGCGAGAAGCCTATGATGCGCAAATATATGGTCGAGTCGCTTGAGTATTGGGTCAAGGAGTACCACATCGACGGCTTCCGCTTCGACCTTATGGCCATCCACGACATCGAGACTATGAACCTCATACGCCAACGTCTCGAGGCCCTCAACCCCAACATCCTGCTCTATGGCGAGGGCTGGGCAGCAGCAGCACCACTCTACGATGAGCAGAAGCTCGCATTCAAGCGCTACACCTACCGTATGCCCGGCATCGCGGCATTCTCGGACGACATACGTAACGCCCTACGTGGCACGCTCGACCTCTCGGAGGGAGGCTTCATTCACGGCATTGAGGGCAACAAGGAGGCTCTTAAGTTCGGCATCGCCGGTGGTGTGGAGCACCCCGAGGTAAACCATACCGAGGAGGCGTGGTGCGCAGCACCCACGCAGCATATTAGCTATATCACCTGCCACGACGACCACAACCTACGCGACCGTCTCGAGCACCTCTCGCCTAACGCTACAGAGGAGGAGCTCCTGAAGATGGCCAAGCTGGGTCACTTCGGGGTATTCACCTCACAGGGCATACCCTTCATCTTCTGTGGCGAGGAGATGTACCGTACGAAGCTCGGCGAGAAGAATACCTATAATATGCCCGACAAGTACAACGCCATAGACTGGTCGTTGAAGCATACATATAGCGACCTTGTGGAGTATGTCAAGGGTCTCATCGCCCTGCGCAAGGCACACCCCGCATTCTCACTCGGCACGGCCGAGGCTGTTCGCAACCACCTAACATTCATCGAGAACGACAATGGTGCAGCTGTGGGCTTCGTGCTTCACGACCTCGAGGGTATAGACTCGGCCAAGACAATCGTGGTGCTGATGAATGGCTCGCGCGAGAGTGTCACGTTCGACATTCCCGAGGGTAGGTATAAGTGGGTGGCCGATGGTGATGCTATCTTCGTGAAGGGCATAGGCCACTACGACGCATCGAACGGCAAGATTGATGTAGCACCCATCTCGGGCGTGATACTTCTTATGGAGTAGACTCACATCGTTTTTCATCGGTAGTGAGTAATAGGTAATGTTTATTTTAAATTACTTTGGACTATGGACTTTTGGAAATCGTTTGGAGCCTCGCTGCTGGCTCTTGTTGTAGGCACAGGCATAATCTTCTTCATTATGATAGCCTCGATTGGCGGTTTGGTGGCGTTGTTCGATACTGAGGAGCCTACCATTGCTAAGGAGTCTATACTATACATAGACTTTGCCGAGGATATTATTGATGCTCCACTCATCTCTCCTCTGGGTAGATTAGACACCGCGAATATGACATTCTCGCAACCCATAACCATAATGGAGGCTCTCGCCGCCATCGAGAATGCCGCCACGGATGATAATATCAAGGGTATATGTATTAAGATTGATGGTGCGGGTGCTGTATCGGCGGCAAACGTCGAGGAGCTACGCGAGGCTATCGAGCGCTTCAAGCTCTCCGGTAAGTTTGTCGTGGCCTACGACGACAGCTACACGCAGGGTGAGTACTACCTCGCCAGCGTTGCCGATCAGGTATGGCTCAACCCCGAGGGATCGTTGGAGTGGAGCGGTATGGGTATGAGCACGATGTTCTACAAGGGGCTGCTCGACAAGATAGATGCCAAGGTGGAGGTCTTCCGCCCGACGGATTGTAAGTATAAGAGCGGTGTCGAGCCCTTCATCCTCACGAAGATGTCGGATGCTAACCGTAGACAGATGCAGAGCCTCGTGGATGCTATGTGGAATAGTATATGTGGCGATGTGGCGGCATCGCGCAATGTCGATATCGAGGCATTGAAGCGTTATGCTCGCGAGCTAAGCATCACACTTCCCGAGGATGCCCTCAACGCCCACCTTATAGATGCCATAGCCTATGAGGATGAGCTTAGCACATTCTTCGACGCCTATGATGTGAAGCGTAATAGCGAGGGACAGTACTCTACAATAACCCTTGGCGAATATATCGCTATGGAGGGCTTCAACCACCCGCATGTCTCGGCCGACAGCACTGCAACGGTAGATGCTTTAGATTCGTCGCTCGTAGCCATCGTATATGCCGATGGTGAGATTGTCGACGGCAACATGTATATGGATGGCTATGTCTTTGGCACACGCCTGGCCGAGGAGCTACGCGCAGCACGCCTAAGCAAGGCGACAAAGGCTGTTGTTGTGCGCGTTAACTCGCCGGGTGGCTCGGCCTTAGCCTCGGAGGTGGCATGGCGCGAGATGGAACTACTGCAGAGGGAGAAGCCTGTGGTTATATCTATGGGCTCGATGGCCGCAAGTGGTGGTTACTACATATCGGCACCTGCCGACTATATCTATGCCGACAACCTCACACTCACAGGCTCCATAGGTGTCTTTGGTATACTCTTCAACCTCAGCGATACGTTTAAGAACAAGCTCGGCATAACCTTCGACACGGCAGCCACATCGCCCGCAGCGGGAGGTATGAATATGATGCGCCCGCTCACAGCCATGGAGCGTAAATCCTTAGAGCGTAGCATCGACAGTATATATGCCACATTCACGGGTCACGTTGCCGAGGGTCGCAATATGCCCATCGAGAAGGTTCTCGATATTGCCGAGGGCAGAGTATGGTGTGGTACCGAGGCACTGGAGCACGGCTTGGTAGATGCTCTGGGTGGCATAAACGAGGCTGTAGGTAAGGCCTTGGAGCTTGCCGACATAGACGATGACTACACATTGTATGAGTTCACGGCGCCACTAACACCCTTCGAGGAGTGGTTGGATAGCGTAGGTATGCTCTATGCCAAGACTTGGGGTATGGACTACAACATCTATGGCAACGAGATACGTGAGATATTGGAGGAGAGTCCTATCATTATGAAGAATAGCGGTATTCAGGCTCTTATGCCCGGAAACGTGAAGGTTAATTTATAAAAAAAAGTATACGATGAACGAAGAATTGGAGGTACTACTACGCGAGATTATGCATCCCGAGACGGGGAGCAACATCGTAGATAGTGGCTTTGTGGATCGTGCCGATAGGGGTGAGGATGGTGCTATAGCCATCACACTACGCTTTCAGAAGGCACGCGACCCCTTTGCACAGAGGATAAAACATCAGGTTGAGGCTCTCATTGCGGAGCGTTACCCCGAGAGCCAGGCTATGGTTATCATCCGCGAGGCGGCACCCAAGCCACGACGTAAGGATAATATCACCACCACGACGGATATATGTCATGTTATAGCCATAGCCTCGGGTAAGGGTGGCGTGGGTAAATCTACGGTCACAGCCAACCTCGCTGTGGCACTAAGACAGAGGGGTTATAACGTGGGTATCCTCGATGCCGACATCTATGGCCCTTCACAGACGAAGATGTTTGGTGTGGAGGGTTATATTCCCGAGGCCGAGCGCGATGAGGATGGTAACGACTTTATCATCCCGGCACAGGCTCTCGGCATCAAGATTATCTCTATAGGCTTCTTTATACGCCCTACGGATGCCCTTATGTGGCGCGGAGGTATGGCTGTAAATGCCCTACACCAGCTCACACACCAGACACAGTGGGGTAAGCTCGACTATCTCCTTGTCGACCTTCCTCCCGGCACGGGCGACATACACCTGTCAATCATCAACGAACTCAAGATTTCGGGTGCTGTCATTGTCTCTACGCCACAGCAGGTTGCCGTAGCAGATGTAGTACGCGGAGTAGAGATGTTCCGCCACGAGGCGGTAAACATTCCGGTGCTGGGTGTTGTTGAGAATATGGCATGGTTCACTCCCGAGGAGCTTCCTAACAACCGCTACTACCTCTTTGGTAGAGGTGGTGCCAAGCAATATGCCGAGGAGGCGGGAATAGAACTTCTGGGACAGGTACCTATCATACAATCTATCATGGAGGGTAGCGATACGGGACGCCCCGCCGGAGGCTTCGACCCGAGGGTTGAGGAGTATTATGCCGGCATTGCCGAAAAGGTTGTTGATAAACTACCCACGGAGTGTTAATAAGAGGGTTGATAAGTAGTGGTAAAACTTTTTATAAAATAATTTGCATCTATTGAGGCGGCCGTTGTATATACGGCCGTCTCTCTTTTCCAAATTAAAAGGATATATTTTATTGATATTTTTTTCAACTGCTTTTCTCCGCCTTATAAACTGCGATTGTTAATAATAGAAAGATGTTTAAATGTTGACAATATGCTGTTCATAGTGTTTATTACTTTATTATATTGTTAATTATCAATAATTTAAAACATAAAGTTATAAACTACAAAATATATAAATTGTTGATAATGCACAACAATGATAGTTGTTGACACTTTCAACAGCATTTATTATTATTTAGATTTTATTTAATATTAATATAAGTATAAAAAAATAAAAAACATCTGTTGACAAGTGGCTGGGGAGGTGGCAGTTTAATCTCGGCAATAGCTCATATATTGTATTCTACAATATGGAATAAAAGTCTAAGCAATTGGCTTAATAGTTAAAAATTACATTATTTTAGCAAGTTACACCTATTTTTTGTATATTTGCAACGTATTAGCATAACACCTATAATTATGCATATTGCTAAGAATAAACTCGAGGAGCTCGAGAGATACCTATCTCTGCCACAACGTGTGGTGATACTCTCGCACACAAATCCCGATGGCGATGCCTTGGGATCGTCGTTGGCGTGGGCTGAGATATTGCAAAAGAGAGGACATAAGGTTACCTGTATCCTTCCTAATAAATACCCATATTATCTCGACTTTATGCCTGGCGCCGAGAGTGTGGTGATATATAAGAACGACAGCGAGGGACGTGCTGCTGCCGCTGTGAGAGAGGCGACACTCATCTTCTGTCTCGACTTCCACACAATGTCGCGCCTCGATGGACTTAGCGACCTTATAGATGAGAATCAACAGGCCAAGCGTATTCTCATAGACCACCACCTCGACCCTTCGGAGGATTTCGATCTTATGTTGTCGTACTCCGCAGCCTCGAGCACCTGCTACCTTGTAGCGATAATCATTGAGCAACTCTATGGTGCGGAGCATATATCGCGCACGATGGCCGAGAATATCTTTGTGGGCATGATGACCGACACGGGTAACTTCGCATTCTCGAGCGTAACACCCGATGTGTTCCGTATGGTATCGATACTTGCCGAAACGGGTATATCTATCCCCGACATACATAACCATGTCTATAACTCCTTCACTGAGGGACGCGCACGCTTGTTCGGTTATGTCATAAACCGCAAGATGAAGATATTTCACAATGGCACCGTGGCACATATGTCGCTTACGGCAGATGAATTGCGACGCTTCTGGTTCCAGCAGGGCGACTCTGAGGGCTTTGTTAACTATCCGCTTACTATCAAGAAGATGAAGATATCGGCAATGTTTACCGAGCATACCGACTTCATACGTGTATCGCTACGCTCGCGTGCCAATATCGATGTAAACATCTTCGCGCAGCGTTACTTCAATGGCGGAGGACATAAGAATGCTGCAGGTGGCAAGTCGTTTATGTCGATGGAGGAGACTCTCAAGCACTTCGAAAAGTGTATCAATGAGTATGCTTCGGAGGGTAGATTATAAAGATATATTTTTGATGGCCTCGCCATTTGAGACCATAACCTGTTACATATGATTAAGACCTATTTCCGATTACTGAACTTTGCAAGGCCTCTAAGCCGATATACTATACCCTACTTTATCTTTGCCGCGTTGCACGCCGTGTTCAACACCTTCAACTACGCGATGATAATACCCATCCTCAACGCTATGTTTGCGACGGATGGAGGCTTTCAGTTCGAGCCTTTATATACGTTTCCTGCTATTGAGCTTAACCAGCAGGGCTTCAACGATATACTATCGTACATATACACACAATTTTTCGGCGATGAGTTTACGAGTATCAAGTTTCTCGGCCTCTTAGGTGGTGTTACTGTGTGTATGAACCTCTTCAGCAACCTCTTCCGCTATGCTGCGGCTATGACTGTCGAGAGCCTGCGTATAAATACTGTTCAGCGTATGCGTGACGAGATGTTCACGCACGTCATCGACATGAATGTGGGATACTTCAGCGATCAGCGCAAGGGTGACATTATGTCGAAGATTACGCAGGATGTTATGGTTGTGCAGTTCTGTATCACCAATACCCTGCAGGTTGCCTTCCGCGACCCCTTCCTTATCATCGGCTATCTCACGCTTATGATAGGTATCTCGTGGCAGTTATCGCTCTTTGCCGTCATCTTCCTCCCTATTGTGGGTGTAGTCATCGGAAGCATCGTGAAGCGCCTACGTCACCCCGCTAAGCGTGGTCAGGAGCGTATGGGCGATATGGTGTCGGTGCTCGACGAGACACTCTCGGGAATGAAGATAGTAAAGGGATATAACGCTACGCACTTCATCGGTAAGAAGTTTAAGAAGATAAATGCCGACCTCTCGCGCATACTTATATCCATGGCTCGCCGTCAGCAGTTGGCATCGCCTATGAGCGAGTTCCTGGGTATCTCTGCCGTGGCCGTAATCCTTGTCTTTGGTGGTACTCTTGTTGAGGGTGGTATGGTAACAGGTGCCGGTTTCATAGCCTTCATCGCCGCCTTCTCGCAGATAACGCGCCCGCTACGTTCGTTTATCGATCAGTTTGCAAATATCAATCAGGGTGTTGCTGCAGGTGAGCGTATCTTCACGATCATAGACTCCGTGAGCGGTGTTCAGGATAAGCCCGATGCTAAGGAGTTTGAGGGATTGAAGGATTGTATAGAGATGCGTAACGTACACTTCTCGTATGATGGCGAGAGAGAGGTTATAAGCGACGTAAGCCTTAAGATACGTAAGGGTGAGACTATAGCCCTTGTAGGTGCTTCGGGAGGTGGTAAGTCGACACTCAGCGAGCTTGTGCCTCGCTTCTACGATGTTACTGCCGGTGAGATACTCTTCGATGGTGTTCCTGTGGGCGACTATAAGCAGGAGTCGCTACGTAAGAAGATGAGCATCGTATCGCAGGAGACTGTCCTCTTCAACGATAGCATCGAGGGTAACATCCTTATGGGTCGCCCCTCGGCTACACACGAGGAGGTTGTTGAGGCCTCGAAGGTGGCAAATGCCCATGGTTTTATCATGGAGAGTCCCGAGGGTTACGATACAAATATTGGTGACCGCGGAACAAAGCTCTCGGGTGGCCAGCGTCAACGTCTCAGCATAGCGCGTGCTGTGCTTAAGAACCCCGAGATTCTTATCCTCGACGAGGCTACATCGGCACTCGATACCGAGAGCGAGAAGCTCGTTCAGGAGGCCCTCACTAACCTCCTTGAGGGTCGTACCTCTATTGTCATTGCCCACCGCCTTAGCACCATATATAATGCCGACCGTATATACGTCATCGACCAAGGTCGCATAGCCGAGGAGGGTACTCATCAAGAGCTTCTTGACAAGGGAGGCATATATGCCCACCTTATTGAGATGCAGTCATTTACATAATAATAAACATTTTCAAGGTAATGATGCCACCTATGGGACACTACCCGTAGGTGGCATTATTTTCGACTGTGCTACTAATTACTCACTACTCATTACTCATTAAAAAAAATGCCACCCGCAATGGGTGGCATTTTTTTGATAAGGCGATATTGCTTACGCCTTGTTATCTGAGCCGAGAACCTCCTTGATCTTGTGGATGTAGAGTTTCTTCATATTGTCGCGAGCGGGACCCAAGTACTTGCGGGGGTCGAACTCTGCGGGCTTCTGAGCAAATACCTCACGCACGGCAGCTGTCATGGCAAGGCGTGAGTCTGAGTCGATGTTGATCTTACATACGGCGCTCTTCGATGCCTTACGCAACTGCTCCTCGGGGATACCTACGGCAGCCTTCAACGCTCCGCCATACTTGTTGATGGTGTCAACCTCATCCTGGGGTACTGACGACGAGCCGTGGAGCACGATGGGGAAGCCGGGGAGCTGCTCCTCGATAGCTTCCAACACGTCGAAAGCGAGGGGAGGAGGTACAAGACGACCTGTCTGGGGATCGAGAGTACACTGCTCGGGGGTGAACTTGTAGGCGCCGTGCGACGTACCGATAGATATAGCCAACGAGTCGCAACCCGTCTTTGTCACGAAGTCGACAACCTCCTCAGGCTTGGTGTAGTGGCTCTCCTCGGCCGACACCTCGTCCTCAACACCTGCCAATACGCCGAGCTCGCCCTCAACCGTAACGTCAAACTGGTGAGCATACTCTACAACCCTCTTTGTGAGCGCTACGTTCTCCTCATAGGGGAGGTGTGAGCCGTCGATCATCACCGACGAGAAGCCCATGTCGATGCAGCTCTTGCATGTCTCGAACGAGTCGCCGTGGTCGAGGTGGAGGACAATCTGGGGCTTCTCCCAGCCGAGCTCCTTGGCATACTCCACAGCACCCTCAGCCATGTAGCGGAGGAGTGTCTGGTTGGCATACTGACGAGCACCCTTCGACACCTGAAGAATCACGGGCGACTTAGTCTCAGCAGCAGCCATGACGATAGCCTGAAGCTGCTCCATGTTGTTGAAGTTGAACGCAGGAATTGCGTAGCCGCCAGCCACGGCCTTCTTGAACATCTCGCGAGTATTCACGAGACCTAAATCCTTGTAATTAATCATATTACAAAATGTGTTATGTTGTTAGAAAATATATCTTTCAGTCTTAGCATGCAAATACTGCACAAATATACGAAAAAATTATTAAGTAATATAATAAAAAAATTAAAAAATTACAATCACTCTTTTTTTGTATGAGTTAAGGTGGCAATCAAAATATTTTTGTATCTTTGTTTAGTCGTAGGTATTTAGTCCTGCGATGACATATTTTTTGATGAAAGTGTATTAGCTTTTATCCTTGATTGGAAATCTGGAAAATTTTCAAATGACCAAGGAGAGCAACAGGTCTGAATAAGCTCAGCCGCAAAGCGAAGCACGAGGTGATAAGCAATACCATCTTAGAGACTACTCCCCACTTAGTAACGCGAGTAACAGGAGTAACGCGAGTAACGGGTACCCCCACCCCCGTTACTGCGTTACTCGCGTTACTCCGTTACCAAGGGGTGGATGGGGAGGATGGGGAATTTAGGGAGATTAAGGAATTTAGTGAATTATCGTTTTCCTTATACTCCCTAAACTCCCTAAACTCCCTAAACTCTCTAAACTACCCAACACTACCCACTCTCCCCATTATTTCTAAAAAATATAGAAATAATTTACGTCAAAATACTTGACAACGGCCTCAGAATGTTGTATATTTGCATTGTGGCAGGGATGCTAATCGCCACAAGACAATAGCAACACATACAGCGACAACACGCTAATAGCCAGCACTATGTTAAATATATATTTAGCATAGCGGGTCGTCGTATAGCCATCCCAAGGAGGCTATGTATATATAGTTCAATACCTTAATAGACATGTCGTTATAGAGTCTATTAAGGCTCAGTCTTAAAAGACTGTGGAGCATAACTAAATTTGTCATGCCGAGGCGGGGCATCCGTAGCGGTGAGGAGCGATAGTTGCCACCATGCCCCAACGTGGGCATCTACCGCTGAATATACTTCGTTGTGGAGTGTGGCGGCACGTATCATCAAGGAAGAGACGAAGAGGCGCATAATTTTAAGCGCAGCCATGGGGAGCCTGGGTAGAATGGGTAGAGCGCTATCAGATAACTACCCATACTACCCATACTCCCTAAACTCCCTATACTCTCCTCCCCCCGAGTAACGGAGTAACGCAGTAACGGGGGTGGGGGTACCCGTTACTCCCGTTACTCCCGTTACTATTGGAGCGTTAGCGGGTAGAGACGACCGAGGCGTGGCTGTCGCTGCCAGAGATCCTTCACTCCGCTCAGGATGACCGGGTAATGGGCAGCCTAAGTGTCATTCTGAACGCAGTGAAGAATCTGGAAGCGACAATGGAACAGAGAGGCAAAGTCTCCTCGCGGGCAGATCCTTCGACTACGCTTATGCTCCGCTCAGGATGACAACCACGCCTCCTACCCTCTACCGTATTGCGGGTATTATTTTTAATACCCGTGATGTTTAGGGGGCGGGTATAGTGGGGTGCGATGGATTGCGATGTGGTGCGAAGGGGGACGATGCAGTGCGATGCTGCACTTTGTCATCCTGAGCGGAGCGCAAGCGTAGTCGAAGGATCCGGTAGAGACGACGGGACGAAGAGGCGCATTATTTATAGCGCAGCCATGGGGAGCCTGGGTAGAATGGGGAGAATGGGTAGACTGGGTATGGCGCTATCAGAGGGCTACCCATACTCCCTATACTCCCCATACTCCCTATAACTAAAAGCGTAGCCATGGGGAGCCTGGGTAGAATGGGTAGAATGGGTAGAATGGGTAAAGCGCTAACAGATAATTACCCATACTCCCCATACTCCCTATATTCCCTAAACTCCCTATATTCCCTCCCCCGAGTAACGGAGTAACGCAGTAACGGGGGTGGGGGTACCCGTTACTCCCGTTACTCCCGTTACTCCTGTTACTCCTGTTACTCACGTTACTATTGGAGCGTTAGCGGGGAGTGGAATGGTAATAACGGCAAAACACAGAGACAAAAGGGAAGTTTTTTATTTTTCCTCTGCGTCTCTTTATCTTTGCGCCTCTTTTTCTCTGCGTCTCTTTGCCTCTGAGCCTCTGCGTTATTATTGGGTGCTGCCCATGCTCTTAAAAAAGCTCTTGCGGGTTTACTTTTATATGCACGCGCTTTTTCATGGGTTTTGTGTTGAATGTTTCACATATTTTTATTACCTTTGTTTCGTATTGTGCGCTGAGGCGTAGCACATGGTGTGCTTATGGCCGTAGCATCAGTAACTTAGACCTGAGTAACAAACAACATTATGAGCAAAGAATACAAGCGTTATCTTATTACCTCGGCACTACCCTATGCCAATGGCCCTGTACACATCGGTCACTTGGCGGGTGTTTATGTGCCGTCGGATATATATTCTCGTTACCTTCGACTGAAGGGCTACGATGTTATCTCCGTTTGTGGCAGCGACGAGCATGGCGTGCCTATAACTATCAAGGCACGTAAGGAGGGCATCACACCCCAGCAGGTCGTGGATCGCTATCACGAGATCATCAAGAGCTCGTTCGAGCGCCTCGGTATGTCGTTCGACATATACTCGCGCACATCGTCACCCACGCATCGCGTGACAGCCTCGGAGTTCTTCCGTAAGCTCTACGACGAGGGTAAGTTTATCGAGCAGACATCCATGCAGTACTACGACGAGGAGGCGCAGACATTCCTTGCTGACCGTTATATTGTGGGCACATGTCCCCACTGCCAGAACGAGAAGGCCTATGGTGACCAGTGCGAGAAGTGTGGCTCTACGCTCTCGCCCGATGAGCTTCTCAACCCCAAGAGCGCCGTATCGGGTGCTGTGCCCGTGAAGCGTGAGACGAAGCATTGGTACTTGCCTCTGGACAAGTACGAGGGCTTCCTCCGCGAGTGGATATTGGAGGGGCACAAGGAGTGGAAGTCGAACGTCTACGGTCAGTGTAAGAGCTGGCTCGACCTCGGCCTGCAACCTCGCGCCGTAAGCCGCGACTTAGACTGGGGTATCCCCGTGCCTGTGGAGGGTGCCGACGGCAAGGTGTTGTATGTATGGTTTGATGCCCCCATAGGCTATATATCTGCTACTAAAGACCTTACACCCGACTGGGAGAAATATTGGAAGAGCGAGGACACCAAGATGGTACACTTCATCGGCAAGGATAACATCGTCTTCCACTGCATCGTCTTCCCGTCGATGCTGAAGGCGCATGGCGGCTATGTCCTCCCTGAGAATGTTCCCGCAAACGAGTTCCTCAACCTCGAGGGTGACAAGATATCGACATCGCAGAACTGGGCTGTATGGCTCCACGAGTACCTCGACGAGTTCCCCGGCAAGGAGGATGTGTTGCGCTACGTATTGTGTGCCAATGCCCCCGAGACGAAGGACAATGACTTCACGTGGAAGGACTTCCAGGCGCGTAATAACTCTGAGCTCGTAGCCGTATTGGGTAACTTCGTGAACCGCGCCTTGGTGCTCACGAAGAAGTATTACGACGGCATTGTTCCCGAGCGCGGAGAGCTCACGGACTACGATGTTGCCACAATAGAGGAGATGCAGAAGATCAAGGCGTCGTTGGAGCGTAACATCGAGCACTACCACTTCCGCGAGGCGCTCAAGGATGCCATGGCATACTCGCGCATAGGTAATAAGTATCTCGCAGATACAGAGCCGTGGAAGGTCATAAAGACGGATCCCGAGCGTGTTAAGACCATCCTCAACGTGGCGCTACAGATAACGGCAAATACGGCTATTGCCATTGAGCCCTTCATGCCATTCTCGGCTGCTAAGATGCTCAAGATGTTGGCGGTGGATAAGTTCTCATGGGAGCAACTCGGCTCTATGGAGCTTATGTCTGCAGGTCACACCATTGGTGAGGCGCAGCTGCTCTTTGAGAAGATTGAGGATGATGTCATCGACGCACAGCTTGCCAAGCTCGAGGCCTCGCGCCGTGCTAAGCTCGAGGCTGAGGCGGCACAGAATGTCACCGAGCAGAAGGCTGAGGTTACGTTTGATGACTTCCAGAAGATGGATATACGTGTGTCAACAATCCTCGAGGCCGAGAAGGTGGCAAAGACAAAGAAGCTCTTGAAGCTCACGATAGATACGGGTATCGACAAGCGCACCATCGTGTCGGGCATCGCCGAGTATTATACTCCCGAGCAGCTTGTAGGACGTCAGGTGCTGGTGCTTGCAAACCTTGCTCCTCGCGAGATTAAGGGCATAGAGTCGCGCGGTATGATTCTTATGGCCGAGGATGCCCTCGGACGCCTTGTATTGGTGCAGCCTGAGGATAAGACCATGGCGGGTGCAATGATAGGATAAATATTTGATTATTAATGGGTTAGCCTTATTAACGACAACCTAAACATATACAAATAACCAATTAAACTTTTACTTTACTATGGAAAACATTAAATGGGGTGAGCTTGGTTTTGCCTACTACAAGACCGCGTTCAATGTACGTTACCACTACGCTAATGGCCAGTGGAGCCAGATGGAGGTGACCGACGACGAGTACATCAAGATGCACATGTCTGCAGCTTGCTTGCACTATGGTTTGGAGATCTTCGAGGGCCTCAAGGCCTTCCGCGGTGTTGATGGCAAGATTCGTCTCTTCCGTCCGGATGAGAACGCTAAGCGTATGATCAACTCGGCTAACCGCCTCTGCCTCCCCGCACCTACTGTTGAGCAGTTTGTTGAGGGCTGTATGGAGTGTGTTCGTCGTAACCTTGATTTCGTTCCTCCCTACGAGACAGGTGCTTCGCTCTACTTGCGTCCTACCCTCCTCGGCACAAAGACTTGTCTTGGTGTTCGTGCCGTTGATGAGGCTGATCTTATCATCTTCTGCGCCCCTGTAGGCCCCTACTTCAAGGGTGGTATGAATGCTATCAAGGCTCTCATCATGCGTGACCAGGACCGTGCTGCTCCACGTGGAACAGGTGATGTTAAGGTGGGTGGTAACTATGCTTCATCTATCTGGTCGTTGGAGTCTGCTCACAAGAAGGGCTTCTCTAACGTCCTCTACCTCGATGCTGCTACTCATAGCAAGGTTGAGGAGTTTGGTGCTGCTAACTTCTTCGGTATCAAGGATGGTAAGTATATCACTCCTAAGTCGCTCTCTATCCTTCCCTCAATCACTAACAAGAGCCTTCGCCAGATTGCCGTTGACCTCGGCCTTACTGTTGAGGAGCGCGATATCCCCGTTGAGGAGCTTGCTACATTTGAGGAGGCTGGTGCTTGTGGTACTGCAGCTGTTATTTCGCCCATCGGTGCTCTCTACGACCTCGACAACAACGTAACCTACGATTACGGTATGAAGGTTGGTGAGACTTGCAAGAAGATGTACGATCGTCTCCAGGGTATTCAGTATGGTCGTTGCGAGGATACTCACAACTGGAATATCGTTGTTGAGTAACAACAGACGCATTGATAAAAAAAGGATTGTTCCACGTGGAACAATCCTTTTTTTGTGTGTTAGCGCCCAAATTTTACGAGCAATACATTGATGTCTGCGGGCGACACACCCGGTATTCTTGATGCCTGACCTATAGTGGTGGGTCTTATTCGGCTCAATTTCTGTCGTGCCTCTATTGTCAGCGACTGCATAGAATTGAAGTCGAAACCGTCAGGTATGGATATATTCTCCAGTCGGTGCATCTTTTCGGCGAAATATCTCTCCCTCTCTATATATCCTCGATACTTAATCTGTATCTCTGCCTGCTCGACGACCTCCTTCGACAAGGCGTTCTCGTCGATGTATTTCTTTAGTCGCGGAACAACCTCTTTGAGTGTTTCGATTGTCACATTGCTCCTAAGGACGATGTCGTATAGTTTCTTTCCTTGAGTTAGAGGCTCTTCGCCGAGCGAAATTAAATAGTCGCAAATCTCGCCTATTTTGACCGACTGTCGACGGAGCATAGAAATAAGCGAATCTACAGCCGTGTTTTTTTCGAGCAGTCTGGCATATTTTTCCTCACTCACGAGACCTATTTCGTGGCCAAGAGGTGTAAGTCGTGCATCGGCGTTATCCTGTCGAAGAAGGATTCGGTACTCGGCACGCGATGTAAACATGCGGTATGGCTCGTCTACTCCCTTGGTGACGAGATCGTCGATAAGTACGCCAATATATGCCTCATCGCGCTTCAGAACTATTCCCTCCTCCTCTTTCAACGACCTATGTGCATTTATTCCCGCCATGAGCCCCTGAGCTGCAGCCTCCTCATATCCCGTTGTGCCATTTACCTGGCCGGCAAAGTATAGACCGTCGACAATCTTGGTCTCGAGGGTATGCTTAAGCTGTGTGGGTGGGAAGTAGTCGTACTCGATGGCATACCCCGGGCGATAGACGTGAACATCCTCAAGGCCCACGATGTTGTGCAGCGCCTCGAGCTGTACCTCGTAGGGTAGCGACGAGGAGAATCCATTGAGATAATACTCGTTGGTATTGCGTCCCTCGGGCTCAAGGAAGAGTTGATGTTGCTCCTTCTCCGCAAAGGTGCGTAGCTTATCCTCGATGCTCGGACAGTAGCGTGGGCCTATGCCCGATATCGTGCCGTTGAATAGCGGTGAGCGGTCGAAGCCCGTGCGTAAGATGTCGTGTACGCGCTTCGATGTATATACCATAAAGCAGGGTAGTTGATGCTTAACAGCTTGTGTATCAGCGTCATACGAGAATTTTGATGGCTCTGCATCTCCCTCTTGAATCTCCAGAGCATCGAAGTTTATGGTGCGGGCATCAAGTCGTGCAGGTGTTCCTGTCTTCATCCTGCCCTGCTCGAAGCCGAGGCCTACGAGTTGAGCCGTAATGCCGTGTGAGGCCTGGTCGCCTGCTCTGCCACCCTCGGCCTGTGCCTCGCCGCAGTGCATCACGCCATCGAGGAATGTTCCTGCGGTGAGCACTACCCTACTACACCCGATCTCCACGCCCATGCGCGTTTTTACGCCCCTTACGCGGGGTTTCTCGCCCGAATGGTCGAGGAGTATCTCTGTGACGGAATCTTGCCACAGATAGAGCCTTTGGGTGTTTTCCAGCGTATGGCGCCACTCACGTGAGAAGGCTGCCTTGTCGCACTGCGCTCGCGGACTCCACATTGCAGCGCCCTTGGAGCGGTTGAGCATACGAAACTGTATTGCTGTCTTGTCGGTGATGCGTCCCATCATGCCACCAAGAGCATCTATCTCCCTGATAATCTGACCCTTGGCTACCCCACCAACGGCGGGATTGCACGACATTGAGGCTATCTTCTCGAGGTCGATAGTTACCAGCAACGTGCGCGACCCGAGGCGTGCTGCTGCTGAGGCGGCCTCGCAGCCGGCATGGCCAGCGCCGATGACTACAACATCATACTGCATCATCATAGCATCTCCTCGCTTAATAGTCGCAGATACTTGTTCTCTAAACGACGCATCTGCTTCTCTGCCCATTGACTCTTGTCCTTATGTCCGCATAGGTGCAGGGCACCGTGTACTATTACGCGACGCATCTCGTTGATTGGCAGTGCGTTGTATAGCTCAGCATTATCCTCCACGGTGGCGACATCGATATATACCTCGCCACTTACAATGCCATCTGCTACCCTACTCTCTCGCTCCTCGAAGGTGATGACGTCGGTATAGTAGTCGTGGCCGAGGAAGTCGCGGTTCATCTGGCGATGGTAGTCCGACGAGCAGAATATGTAGTTTATCTCCCCTGCGGTGTATCCCTCGCGACGGATAACCTCCTGTATCCATTTGCGCAGTGTCAATCGTTTGGTGGGCAGGTAGTTGCACTCTTGGTTGTAGAAATGTATCATATCGAAAGTTGCTATTACATCTTTTTGAAGAAGTCCGAGACGATAAGAGGCTTCTTAGTCTCGCAGTCGTATATCGCCAGGCGCACATAGGGGGCGTCATTGGGGTTGATGCCACTGCCTATGATACCTATCTTTTGATCCTTCTTGACGATGTCGCCCTTTTTGACGCTCACCGATGCGAGGTTTGTGTATGTTACGAGGTACTCGTTATATCCGAGGAAGATTGTGTAGCGCTTGGTATTCTCCTTGTACTGTATCTCCTGAACGATACCCTCGTGTATGGTCTTCACGGCGTCGCCCTTCTTGCCGCTGATGGTTGCGCCAAAGCCCTCCTGCGAAAGCTTGCCACCATCCACGGGGAGGTTTAGCCCCTTGGTATTACGTGAGAATCCTGCGCCCACGGTGTTACCCTTAAGCATATTTTGGAGCTCCTTGACAGCCTCATCGTGGAGCTTCTGTTGGCGACGTTGCTCGTTTACGGCCTCCTTCTCGCGCTTCGATAGTTTGTTGTATGTGCGCTGTGCCTCGGTGCGTGTTGCTGCGAGCTTGCGATGCTCGCTCTCCAGGATGTCGCTGATGGAGTCGAGCTCGTGGCTACGGGCGTCGAGCACGGCACGCTGGTGGTCGAGTAGGGTAGTCTGCACACGTATGGTGTCGGCAAGGGCACGGCGGCTCTCGGCTATATGTTGCATCTCGGCCATACGTCGCGCAGCCTCGGCAATGTTGTCCGACGACAGCAGGTAGTTGGTGCCACTATTCTGGCGGTAGTTGCGGTTGGCGATACGTACAGCCTCGGCATATATTGCACGGTTATGCTCCAGAACCCTATTTAATGAGTCGATGAGCGCATCGGCGTGTAGGATATGCTCCTCGACAGCATCGCGCTCGTTCTCCACCTCGGTGATATACTCGCCACGCATGCGTAGCTCACGGTCGAGGACGGCCACCTGCTCGGATGCCGACTTCTTCTCGCGCTTGAGGTTGTCCACCTCGCGCTTAGCCTTGTCGAGTTCCTTCTTATACTGCTCGAGACGGCGACGCTGCTCTTCGGTCTTTTTGTCATCCTTCGCTAGCAGTGGGGTAGCTGAGAGTAGTATTACGACGATTATGTGTAGTATGCGTTGCAACATAATGAGGTTACTTTTTCTTGGTGTCGGGTTTTGTTATCTCGGCGATGTGGCGCTCCATCTCCTCTTTGTCGTAGCCACGATCTACGGCCTTCTGCCAGTATGTCTCGGCCATAAACTTCTCGCCTAAGGCCCAGAGGATGTCGCCATAGTGGGCAAGGAGCGAGCTGTCGCGTTGTCCGCTGATGGATAGCGCCTGACGCATGATGCTCTTGGCCTCCTCGTTGCGCCCCAGGCGGTGTAGTATCCAGGCGTAGGTATCGAGATATGAAGCATTGTCGGGCTCGCCCTCGATGGCCCTCTTCGACATCTCCAGCGCCCTCTCAAGGTCGCGGTCGAGGAGCGAGAGGAAGTAGGCGTAGTTATTCAACACAAGGATGTTGTTGCCGTTATATTTTAGGGCCTTGCGATAGGCCTTGAATGCACGTTTGTCGTCGCCCATATCGTGGTATACGTCGCCAATATATCCCCACATATCGCTGCGCTCCACATCGTTGGTAGCCCTCTCTGCGCCCATCTCGAATATGGCCAAGGCACCCTCGTGGTCGTCGCTCTCGCTGCGTAGGAAGCCCGCGAAGCTCAGCAGCGCAAACGAATCGGGGAAGCGTCGTAGTGCCTCGCTAAGGTCGGCCTCGAGGAGCTCACTCTCCTTGAGGAAGTGCTCGAGTTGTAGCACGTAGATGAAGTTCTCGTCGGTAGTGCCCTCATCCTCAAGGTGATGGCGTAAGTAGTTGAGGGCCAAGCTATACTCGCCCCCGGCCATCATATGCTCGGCATATACCCTTGCCACCTTAGGGTTGTTGGGGTAGTCTATGGCGAGGCCTCGGATGATGGCTCCTATGCGTAGGTAATTCTTGCCGTAGAACGATACGTTCGAGGTGTGGTTGGCGAGGCGACTGAGTTTGTCCTCGACATCGAGGTTGGCATTACGGAAGAGATGCTCTTCGTAGTCGAGCATACGTCGTGTATCATCCTTCGAGTAGTAGTAGTCGGCGATGAGTGTTGTTGTAGCAATGTCGGTGGTGTCGAGGCGAAATGCCTCTTCCAGGGTCTCGCGTGCTAAGGTGTCGCGCCCTGCCGCGTCGTAGGCCATAGCCAACGATGTGCGCACGCTGCTATCGTAGGGGTGCTCCGCCACACGTCGTCGTCCTGCCTCGATGGCGCGGTTGTATTGTCGTGTGTCGAGTAGCAGCTGCTGGTGTATCTCCGCGAGGTAGGGGTTGTATCCCACGCGCAGCTCTGCCGAGTCGAGTATGGCGATTGCCGAGTAGGGCATCCCTGCTGAGCCGTAGAGTATCGCTAAGGCGTGATATGCCTGCAGGTTTCGCGGGTCGAGGCGCATCAGTCGGCGGAAGATGGGTATGGCGCGGGGGTATTGATGCTTGGCGACGAGTTGCGATGCGTAGTTCTCCGTATACCACTTGTTGGTGCTATCGGCTGCAAAGGCGAGGTAGGCGTGGCGCAACGAGTGTTCGTTGTTGTCGAGGCGACTGAGGTAGTAGTGTGCGGGGGCGTAAGCTGTGTCGCGCTCAACGATGTCGAGCCATATACGGCGTGCCGTGGCACTATCGCGGTGTATGGTGAGGTGCTTGATAGCCTCCGTATGGCGATAGGTGTTTCGGAGTGTATCGGCCACAGTGAAAGAATAGGCATCTTGTTCCACGGCCGACGGCTCGTCGGCAGTGGCAGATGCCATGAATGTTAACCACACAAGGGTTATAATAAGTATATCTCTAATGCCACTCACTCAGATATCCTCTCTATTGTGAGGGCGGGGCTACCTGTTGTGCAGCCCCAACCTCGTTATAATGCGCTCTCAAACTGGTTAAGGAAGCGTACGTCGTTCTCGAAGTATAGGCGCAGGTCGCCAACGCCATACTTGAGCATAGCGATACGCTCAATACCCATACCAAAGGCGAAGCCCGAGAACTCCTTGGGGTCGATATTGTTTGCCTCAAGCACGTTGGGGTCAACCATACCGCAGCCCATAATCTCCAGCCAGCCTGTGCCCTTACATACGCCGCAGCCCTTACCACCGCATATCGAGCACGACACGTCGACCTCGGCTGAGGGCTCCGTGAAGGGGAAGTACGAGGGGCGCATACGTATCTGTGCCTGCTCGCCGAAGAGCTCCTTGGCAAAGTATAGGAGCGACTGCTTCATGTCGGCAAACGATACGTTACGGTCGATATAGAGACCCTCAATCTGGTGGAAGATGCAGTGTGCGCGATACGATATGGCCTCGTTGCGGAATACACGTCCCGGGCATATCACGCGGATAGGGGGCTTCTGGCGCTCCATCGTGCGCACCTGGATAGATGATGTGTGGGTGCGAAGCACTACATCGGGGTTGCTCTCGATGAAGAAGGTATCCTGCATATCGCGTGCCGGATGCTCGGGCGGGAAGTTCAATGCCGAGAATACGTGCCAGTCGTCCTCGATCTCGGGGCCGTCGGCAACGGTATATCCAAGGCGCGAGAAGATGCCGACAATCTCGTTCTTAACGATAGAGATGGGGTGGCGCGAGCCTACGGCCTCCGTTGTGCCGGGGCGTGTCATATCGTCAATCTTTGCCGCATTCATCGCAGCAGCATTGCCAATCTCCTCCTTCAGCGTGTTTATGCGCTCTGTGGCCACCGTCTTGAGGTGGTTGAGGCGCTGACCTATCTCGCGCTTCTCGGTGTTGGGCACCGTCTTGAACTCCTCCATAAGGGCACCAAGAGCACCCTTCTTGCCAAGGATCTTGATGCGGAAGGCCTCAACGTCGGCGGCCGTCTTTGGGGCAAATGCCTCGATTTCGGCCAAAAGTTCTTCGATTTTGTTGATCATATATCTTTCCTATTGTTTATGTCGATCTTATGTACTAAATTTGCCTATAGATATGCTTGATAACAAAACATACTATAGAACGTACAAAGTTACTAATAATTTCGCAAATGAAAAGATTTTCCACCATAATAATCGCCATTTTGCTTCTATTACCCTTGTCGGCGGAGGCTCAGAGTGTCGGTGTGGTGATGAGTGGCGGTGGTGCTAAGGGTCTCTACCATATCGGTGTGCTTCGAGCGCTGGAGGAGAATGGCATCCCCATCGACTATATCGCCGGCACATCTATGGGCTCTATCATCGGTGGCATGTACGCTGCGGGATATACCATCGAGGAGATGGAGGAGGTGGCCCTCTCGGGCGATCTGGATAGGTGGGTTAGTGGTGGCATCGACGATAAGTATCGCTACCACTACATCCAGCGCGACCGCATCAGCAATATGATTACCCTCCCCGTGGGGCCTGATAGCAAGGATGCCGCATCGGGGCGTCAGCGTATAATCCTCCCGGGCTCGGTGATTAGCTCTGCGGAGATAGACATCGCGCTCAACTCCTTCTTTGCCCAGGCATCTACGGCCGCAGGGGGCAACTTCGACAATCTCATGATTCCGTTCCGTTGTATGGCCACCGATATGTCGGAGCACCGTGCCGTCGAGCTCTCAAGTGGAGACCTCGCCTTAGCCATACGCGCCTCTATGGCACTGCCCGTGGCATTCCCTCCCGTGGAGATTGACTCGGTGTTGATGTGTGATGGTGGCTGCTACGATAACTTCCCGTGGCGCTCGTTGGAGGATAACTTCCACCCCGACGTGTTGATAGGCGCCTGCTGTGTCGACATCAAGCCTAAGAGCCTTAAGGATGCCTCTGTTGTGGATCAGCTTATGTCTCTGATAACCAAGCCTACGGACTTCAATATGCCTGCAGATCGCTCGGTGCTTGTACAGCGTGCGGTGGAGGCCTCGACCCTCGATTTTAAGCGTGCTGCCGAGATTATGGCTGCGGGATACAACGATGCTTTAGAGGCTATGCCCGAGATCAAGGCTAAGGTCTCACGACGTATGTCGAAGGAGGATTATGCCGAGCGTCGCAGGGCGTTTATAGCTACACTTCCGCGGGCTCACATGGGTAATGTCGAGATTCTTGGTCTTAAGGAGAGCCAGGCACGCATAGCCCACGATATGATGTACGTAGGTCACAATAAGGCTAAAGACACTCTCCCGCTCTCGGGTGACGAGATAACCAACAACTTCCTCACGATGTTGGCTAACGTGCCGGTCAAGAGCGCCTTTCCCATCTTCCGTTATAACGACGCCACGGAGCGTTACGATGTCACACTGCCACTCAGCGTGAAGCCCAACTTCGATATCTCGATAGGTGGTAACATATCCTCTACAGCCTTCAATCAGGCATACCTTGGTCTGGAGTATGGCTGGTGGAGCAGGGTAGGGCAGACCTTCAACCTCGACATATTGCTTGGCCCGGTATATACTATGGCACGCCTCAAAGGTCGAACAACGCTTATATACGATGCCCCGATATACTTCGACTATTCGTATAACTTCAACATCCACAATACGTTGAAGGGTAACTTCGGCAACCTCACGCAGGTGGATAATGCTGAGCAGATGCGCGTTATGGAGAACTTCGGCTCGCTCTCGGTGGGTATGGCCTTAAGCCGTAAGGCTGTTGCTGACATCACCATCAATGGTGGTCGCAATAGCTACAGCTATGAGATGGTGGGATACCCCAAGCGTCAGTATACGCATTTCTCCTACCTCTCCGGGGGTGTATCGCTAGAGCGCACCTCGCTGAATAAGCCGCTCTTCCCCACCTCGGGCACGCATCTTATGGCTACGGGCATCTATGTCTATGGTCGCGATGAGCGTGACTCACGTGCCGATATCATCAATCCCGAGCCCGAGGATCGCTTCAGCCGTATACGTCAATGGTGGGGTATCAAGGCCAAGTGGGAGCAATATTTCGACGTTACGTCGAGCGGCATCTTCTCGTGGGGCTATGCCGTGGAGGGTGTATATACCAACCATCCCACCTTCGACTCGCGCGAGGCTACGCTGCTCTCGTCGCCCCACTATGCCCCTCTTCTGCATTCGCGAATGATATATATGCCCGAGTTCCGAGCTAACCGTTATCTCGGTGTCGGTCTTATGCCCACCCTGCGCATCATCGACAACCTCTATGCACGCCTTAGTGTATACGCTATGCTTCGCGATAAGTTTGCTGGCGAGATCGTCCACTATATGTCCGATCTCTCCATCATCTATCATACCCCCATTGGGCCCGTAAGCCTTGCCCTTACCAAGTACGACTTCTCTTCATCCAAGAACCTATATCTAACCTTCAACTTCGGGTATGCTATATTTGGGCGTAAGGGACTATTCTTCTAGTTCTTTGTTGTGAAAAGGCAGCATCTGCTTCCGCTAACGAATTATCTCGTCAATGGGCAGTACGCCATAGTACAGCCCATCGCCTCGAAATTCGCCGAGCGTTGCATCTACTACCTTTTGACAACAAATTTAATTTGTTGTGATAAGGGGCCATTCTCGGCCTCTCAATCATTAGCCCGAATGAGAAATACGCTTAAGTATGTCCCATCCGGGCTAATTTCATGTCGAGACCAAGCCTAACCCCTTCTGACAACAAATTATGCCGTGAAAAGGCAGCATCTGCTGCCGCTAACGAATTATCTCAGCAATGGGCAGTACACCATAGTACAGTCCATTGACGAGATAATTCGCTGCCGTTACTCGAAGTATGTCTCCTGCGAACCGCTATGGCGGCCGTCGATGTAGATGTCGACCTTATAGGTACCCTTCTCGAAAGCGGCACCATCGTAGAAGATGCTCACAGGTACCGATTGGTTCTCGTAGTCGACCTTACGCACTGCCGAGGCCATCATATCCTCACCCTCGAACGAGAAGAGAATCATATCTTGCGGTGAGAGCACATACCCATCGGGGCAGGTGATACATATATATATACTCTTCTCACCGGGCTCGGCAAGCTCGTTGGCCGTAAGCTCGAGGTCTACACGTAGGCGTGTAGCCATCTTTATGCGGCGCACCTCCTTAGATTTATCGTTGAGCGCAACCATGCGTATGCCACTGGCACGAATGACGGCACCGATGCGCACCTTAGTATTAAGCTCGTCGGCTTTCTCCTCGGCTACGTCGGCACGCAGCTGTGCTGTGGATATCTCCTTCTTGTAAGCTACATTCTCGGCCTGGAGGCTGCTATTGATGGTGTTGAGCGAGTCTATCTGTCGTAGGTAGCCCTTCATAACGCCACGCAGGGTCTCCACCTCGCGCTTATACTTTGCCAGCTGCTCGTAGTTGTAGGTCTTCTCCCTCTGTAGCTGTTCGAGCATAACGACAGCCTCTTCGTACTTCACGAGCATCGTATCGTTCTGATCCTTCAGCCCCTCAAGCTCGGCAACGAGGCTCTCGGCATCGCGCTGTAGCATAGAGTTTTGCTCCTCGAAGAGCTTACGTGCCGACTGAACGATGGCGTAGTCCTCCTCGATGGTCTTAACCTTCAAGCCCCAACGTATGGAGAAGAAGGCGGCAGGCACCAAGAGTACGATAAGCACACCGAGAAGTAGTCTAAAGCCCTTTATTGAGCGCTCCTTACGGTCAAGCTCCGCCTCATAGTCGGCGATGGCATTGTCGTAGGCGTAGTCATCATCGCCCTCGGGCTCAACATCGGGTGTAGGGGTGTGGGATGGTTGTTGTGGCTGCTCCGCAGTTGCCGTCGTTGTCTCCTCCGTAGCCATAGCATCGTTTATCGAGGTATGTGCGGCACGCTCGGCAAGGATGTCGTTGAGTGTCTTGGGTGTATTTGTTGCGGTCTCTGTCGTTGCAGTCTCTGTCGTTGCGGTCTCCGATGTTGCAACATCCTGTGCAACGATAGGCTCGCCACATACGGGGCAGGCCTTAGACTTGCTCGAGGCGAGATTACCACATTTAGTACATCTTATAAGTGCCATAACTATGATATTTGGGTTGCAAATATAACGTTTATTTATAAGTAATATTACGATATGTCGGAAAAATCTATGCACTCGCGCTTGCGATGTCTGTCGCGGAGCTGGCGTAGGCCCTCATTTTTGGGCTCTGCGAGCGTAGGGTCGGCGGCAAGGATTGCGAGTGCCTCGTCGCGCGTGAGCTGCATAATCTGTGTGTCGGTAGCGAGGTTGGCGATGTTGAGCTCGAAGGCCTCGCCACTCTGCTGCGTGCCGTGGATGTCGCCTGCACCGCGTAGCTTAAGGTCGAGTTCTGAGAGCTCGAAGCCGTCGTTCGTGGCACACATAGCCTCGAGGCGTGCGCGTCCCTCCTTCGAGAGCTTGTCGCCCGACATAAGTATGCAGTACGACTGCTCGCCACCGCGTCCTACGCGACCGCGTAGCTGGTGTAGCTGTGAGAGGCCGAAGCGCTCGGCAGACTCGATGACCATGACCGTGGCGTTGGGCACGTCGACACCCACCTCTATCACCGAGGTGGCGATGAGGATGTCTGCCTCGCCACGCTTGAACTGCGCCATGGCCGCATCCTTATCCGCGGGCTTCATCTTACCGTGGCACACCGTCGTGCGGTACTTCGGCAGTGGGAAGTCGCGCGTGATGGATTCGTAGCCATCGTAGAGATCCTTATAATCCATCTTCTCGGACTCCTTGATAAGCGGGTAGACGATATATACCTGGCGACCCTTGGCTATCTCCTGGCGTAGGAAGCCAAACATCTTCAGGCGCATAGAGTCGAAGTAGTGATACGTGCGTATAGGTTGTCGCCCCGGGGGTAGCTCGTCTATCACCGAGACCTCCAAGTCGCCATAGAGGGTCATCGCCAACGTGCGCGGTATGGGTGTTGCGGTCATAACGAGGATATGTGGTGGCTGTTGGTTCTTGGTCCATAGCTTGGCGCGCTGTTCCACACCGAAGCGGTGCTGTTCGTCGATGACGACATATCCGAGGTTGGAGAACTGCACGCGATCCTCGATAAGGGCGTGTGTACCTATAAGGATGTCTACATCGCCCGTGGCAATGCCTGCGAGAGCCTCGCGGCGCTCCTTCACTTTCGACGAGCCTGTTAAGATGGCAATCTTGATATTAAGTCCCTCGGCAAAGCGTACCATCGAGGCATAGTGTTGGCGTGCGAGAATCTCCGTGGGTGCCATGATGCAGGCCTGAAAGCCGTTGTCTACAGCCAAGAGCATCGACATGAATGCCACCATTGTCTTGCCACTACCCACATCGCCCTGAAGTAGGCGGTTCATCTGCTGCCCCGAGACCATGTCGGCACGTATCTCCTTTATCACGCGCTGCTGTGCTCCCGTAAGAGCAAAGGGTAACTTCTCGCGGTAGAAGGTATTGAAGGCCTCGCCCACACGTGGGAAGATGAAGCCTCCACCGCGGTTATGGCGCGAGGTGCGACGTGCCTGTATCGTCAGTTGCACACCGAGGAGCTCGTCGAACTTCAGTCGGTACTGCGCCTGGCGCAACATCTCGGCCGACTGCGGGAAGTGTATGTTGTAGATGGCATCGCGCAGCGATATGAGCCCCAAGCGATGGCGCATATCCGTGGCTAGGGGGTCGCTAAAGGCCGTGGCATCTGCCGCCACAAGCTGCCATGCGTTATGCACGATGGTGTGCATGGCCTTGACCGTTATCACCGACGAGAGCTTCTCCGTTGTCGAGTATATACCCTGGAAGCCACTCTCAACCTTACGTGCGAGAGCCTGCTCTATGGGCTCAATCTCGGGATGTACGATGCTCATGCGCCCCTTAAATATCGAGGGGCGGCCAAAGACGAGGTATTCGCGTTGCAGCTCCACGCGCTTGTCTATCCACTTTGTGCCCTGAAACCATAGCAGCTCGCCACAGCCTGAGGGGTCGGTGACCTCGACAACGAGGCGTTGTTTGCGCCCCTCGCCAACGAACGACTTGCCCACCACGCGACAGCGTAGCTGCACATAGGTGCTCTCCATCGACTCGTCGATGTCGGCAATGCGGAAGAGGCGTGTGCGGTCGATATAGCGGTACGGGAAGCGCATGAGCAGGTCGCCCACAGTGCGGACACCCACCTCGCGCTCCAGGAGGCGTGCGCGTACTTCGCCAACGCCCGAAACGTACTTTATATCACGACCTAACACATCAGCCATCGCCCTAAGACCTCTGTTTGACTATATCTCCGTGATAGAGCGCACGGGGGCTATCTTTCTGAGGCGCTCAGCACCGCCAAGCTCGACAATCTCGACGATGAAGACAAACTCCTTCACCTTCACGCTGTACTCCTTGCCATCCTTTACGATGCGCTGGCTCTCCAACGAGCGGGCAAGACCCTCGGCCGTGCCTCCCGTGGCAAGAACATCGTCGATGATGGTCACCTCGATAACATCGCCCGTGGCCTTGCCTGCAGCGATGTCGCTCGTACGATAGTAGAGTTTGTCGAAGCCATACTCCTTCTCGATAAGCACCTCCTGAAGGTCGCCCTCAGCGAAGGGTAGCTTGCCACTCTTACGCACGGGGATGATGTTCTCGACGTGATTAGCCTCGGTGAGCAGTGGTGCCGTGAAGAGGAAGCCACGTGCCTCGGGAGCGATGACATTGGGCGTCGTCGTAGCCTCAGCCACACGGCCGATAAGCTCCTTGAAGATGCTCTTATTCTGTAGGAAGGGGATGATGTCGACAAAGACAATGCCCTCCTTCGGGAAATCCTGGTAGTACTTAAGTATCTCTTTCATTTGTACCTTGTTTATTTGTGTTGTTTATCTTCGTTTACTACTACTCCGCGTGGCGGTATAGATTGTCGGTAATCTGTTCGATGGTATAGCTGTGATATAAGATGGTGTATCCTCCGTAGGCGTAGTTGCTCGCACCATGTGTCTCCTCCTCAAAGAGGAAGCCTATGCGATTATCCGCCTGCCATGCCATTGTTGAATATGCAGAGTTGAGCTCCGTGATTTGCTTAACACCATCCCACTTGCTTGCCACGGCAGATGTAGAGATATAGTCCATATCTGTTTCGAGCACCTTGTAGTATATGCCCACATTCTTGCGGTTCGGGCCCAAGGGCAACGATTGTAATAGGATGTGCATCTTCTCACCATCACTCTGGCGCACAACAGGAAGAAGCATGACCTCGCCATTTGTTGAGTTGTCGAGGGCCGTAACACCATTGTTCTCGGCACCCGAGAAGGATGCTGTCATCCATGTTCCCGTGGCAGCAGCCTCGTCGGTGAAGGAGAATATGTTGTAGTAACGACCACCATTATATCGCGAGCTTATGAGTAGAGAGCCATTGGGGAGCTCCACAACCTTAGCCTCATCTGCCGTTCTATATACCGCCGGGGTGTTGATGTCGCCAAGCACGCGCCAAGTGCCTCCAAAGTCGTCGGAGTATAGCACATAGTTCATGTGTGTAGCATTAGGTGTGCGTGCCAATATTGCGCAATAGAGACGATAGTATTCGCCGGTCTTGACATGGCGACTCTGATATATGGCACCCGAGGCGATAAACATCGAGCGGATGGGGCCATAGTTGCTTTGGTCGAATTGCGAGTAGATGCTCTCGGCTATATCGTCGGGCTCGCCCCATGTCTTGCCCCCATCCTCACTATAGAAGCGTGCAACATTCTGGTGCTGCTGGCGTGTGCCATTCTGGAAAGATACATTTCCTGCGCAGCTGAGCATGAGTACCCTGTTGGATGTGCGGTCGGCAACAATCGCCGGGTCGCCAAAGCCCACGTGCATGAAGTCCGTAGATGCTGCACCTTGACCATTTATGAGGGTCTTAATTTCGGTCCATGTAGCACCATTGTCGTAGCTTAGACGGTAGTGCAGGTCGATGCGGCCATTGTGTGTCACGCCGATGTCTGTGCCACTGTGGCGATAATCCGCTGCACAAACCAAAGTTCCATCCTGAGCTACAGCTATGGCGGGAATACGGTAGGGTATAGCATTGGGGTCGGGCAATGGGAATACCTCGAAACGCTTTGATGGCTCGCACTGCGCGATGAATATATTGGCACGGCTACTACCACTCTTCAGCGTTATGGTTGTCTCGCGTGCCGCGTCGGTGTCGTTGGGCAATATGCTGAATAGCACCTTACCCTCGCTGAGCTCAACATTGTCGATCCACTCCTCGGTATAGACCACCTCGAGCTCTGTCTCGATGTCTATGGTGTAGTCGGTGGCAAACTCTCCGCCATTCTCGTTTACACGGAAGACGTTGTTTGGTATCTCGATAACCACAGGCTTAACATTCTCAACCTTGTTGGTACACCCCGTAGCACCACCTACGGCTATTAAACCAAGCAGCAGGGTCGTAAATATATGCTTCATCGTAATCAGTTTTTGCGATAGTGTAATATGTTTGATATCGGCTATTTGCGGTATGTGTAGTATGCTCCTGCCTGACATGTGGGCATAAGCACGATGTCGTTGACGTTCATGTGCGCGGGGAGTGAGAGCATCCAGTGTATTGCCTCGGCAATATCCTCGCCCTGCAGCGCTTCGACACCCTTATATACACCAGCGGCACGCTCCTTATCGCCGTGGAAGCGCACCTCCGAGAACTCCGTCTCGACCATGCCCGGGCGTACCTCACCTACCTTGATGCCTGCCGAGAGGAGGTCGGCACGCATAGCCTGCGAGATGGCATGCACGGCATGCTTCGAGGCGCAATATACTGCGCCATTCTCGTAGGGCTCCGTACCTGCAATAGAGCCTATGTTGATGATGTGGCCACCCCTGCCGGCCTCGACCATCGCGCCACTAATAATCTTCGTAACGTAGAGCAGACCCTTGACGTTGGTGTCAATCATGGCATCCCAATCGGCCGAGTCGCCCTTGTCGATATGCTCCAAACCGGCGGCAAGACCGGCATTGTTGACCAACACATCAACTCTGCCCAGCGGCTTGAGATGTTCGATGCACTCGGCCTCCGAGCGCACATCGAAGTTCAGGACCATGCACTCGGCACCACGCGCCTCGACCTCGGCCTTAAGTGCCTCGAGCCTATCGCGACGACGGCCAGTGATGATAATCTCGGTGTCGGCAGCTGCTAACCTAAGAGCCGTGGCACGACCTATGCCCGATGTTGCTCCGGTAATCAAAATTCTACGCTTCATAGTAAGGTTATAGTTTTAGTTTCATTAATTCGCACTATATCGTGCAAATTTATAAAAATTTGTTATCTCTTCAAAATTGTAGCCCACTTTTAATTAAAAGTGGGGCTGGCCAATGAAGCCAACCCCACGCTTACGACGTGTTATTTCCTAATAAAGAGCTCCCAGCCCGCCTCGATATCCGCCATCACGGGAGCCACGTCATTCTCTATCTCGCTCATGGCTGCAACAACGGGTATCATGTCGCGCGGCGAGCGAGTGTCGAGCTCCTCGTCGGGGGCGATGCCCGTACGACGGGCGATGAAGCGCACGTAGCCGTCGGTGAAGTTCTCCGAGGGTGGAGCGTAGCGCTCTATCATCGTGCGTATGGTGTTCCGTCCATAGCGACGACGGTAGCTGTCGAGCACCACAAACATAGCTCGGTATCCATAGTCCATGGATGAAAACTCCTTGAACGAGGCATCACGGCTCGGTGTAACCTCGCCCTTAAAGTGTACCCCCGAGTGTCGTATATTCCCCGGGTTACGGTTTCTAAGGCCTCTACTCATCGCCCACCTCCTCTCCTACGCGGCGCTTAACCCATCTCCCGAGCCACTCAAAGAGTGGTGAGCGGCTGATGGTTGCGGCATTCTCCAGAAACGACCACAACTCCACGCCACAGACAAAGCCTGTGAATATGTTGGCGAGGTTGAGGTGCATGAAGCCGAGGATGCAGCTGTCGACAATCCACATCATGACGATGGCGATGGCTACAAAGCCTGCCTTGGCCACCGTGCGCCACGCCTTGCGGCTCTCCAGCCACCACTTTCGTCCCTCGCGCCGAGCGATAGCACGCGAGGCGGCGATACCGGTGCAGAAGTCGATGGCGACGAAGAGCAGGGCCGTAGCAACGAGGGGTGCTACGGGGCATAGTGTAGCCACGATAGCGGCGAGCGTGGCACTAATATACTTGAACAATATTTCCATCTATAGAACAACGATTTAAAGGGTTTGTGTCGGGGTTGTACTCGGGGTAGTCCGACGCCTGAGTGTTGAGATGCTCAGCGAGAGCACGTGAGAGTGTTCGAGCCCTGAGGCGCAGCGAGCGGCAACGCTCCGTGGTAGCCTCGTTATCGGCCGAAGAGCCTCCTGTTGCCATACATACGTCGCAACGCGAGGCCAAGAGGGGCTCGACGATATAGCGCGTCCATGCGGCAACCATGGGCGCAACGTAGTCACTCGTGAGGCTCGGGTAGTTACCCTTGAGTAGCTTGTCGTAGAGCGCACGCCCGACAATGGGGTGTAGGTATCGCTCCTCGGCGGCAGCTATGTCGAGGTTGGTGATTACGCTCGTGTTGTAGAGCTCATCGCGACTAAAGGCGAGTTGCATAACATCCGTAGGTGTGATTAAGGTATTCATAGCTATTCGATTGATCGTATGTTATACTTCGTAATCTCGGCAAGGAAGCGCTGCTGCTCGGGGTCGCTTTCATCGTAGTCGAGGCCATCGGCACGTCGTGCCTCCCATACTCGCATATATAGGGGCTTTGAGCGCGAAGGTGGGCGGTTGACAACCTCTAACGACGAGGCATCGACACCCAGCTCGGAGGCTATTATGGCACGTATGGGCTCGAGCAGCTGAGCCTGTATAGGCAGGATCACTGTATTGAGCGCCACCTCATACTCCTGAAGTATGCGGTCTGTGGAGAAGCCCGAGGCGTAATCTAAGCCGCTGAGCGAGCGAAACCACGAGTGTGCGACGACTAAGTCCGATTCGGCTACGGTGTGCAACGTATGCCAGTCGCCATCGGTCGAGGTGTTGATGGGGATGAAGCGCGAGTTGTCGCCCTCGGCATTGTCGCGCAGCACGAAGAGCACCTGTCCGGGGTTGCCGGCAAACTTCTCCTCCGCAAGGCGCACAACGCGGTCGGCCTCCTCCTCGTTATCCACGGCACCATCGAGCATCATGACGCCCGAGAGTTGGAAGGCGTTATCTATGCGCGATATGTTCCAGCGGTCGGTCTTATAGACGATGGCCGCGGCATCCAGTGCAGCGATGTATGGTGCTACACCGTAGTGCGAGAACATAGGCTCATAACTCTTATAGTGTACTACGGTGCGGAGCGTACCATCAGCCATAGGCTCGAACAGAGGATACAGCGGCAGCGTCACAGCCTGTGCGGTAGTAAATTGCGACCAGTCGTGATGCAGCACAACGTGTTTCGAGTCGCATGCCACACGACACTTTGAGGCGTCGATGTGGTAGAATGAGAGGAATGATCGACGAGCGTCGGTGACAACCTCCAAGAAGGCGTTGCCAAACATCGCCTCGTCCATGGCGATGCGTCGCAGGATGCTATGCAGCGACTCGCCACTGCCATTGGCATGCTCTACCATATACTTCAACTCGGCCGAGCCCTCGGCATAAGTAAATCCCTTGCCGGCGATATAATCAGCCTTGTCGTTGATGATGCGGCGGTGTGCTACAGAGCGGCGTGCCAACAGCGATAGGGCGTATGGCAACATATTGTCGCCGCCCCACTGCCATACCTTGTGTGTGGCGGTGCCACCACCGCCCGAGCCCAAAAGGGGCTCCGAGCGGTTTTGTGTGGCTACCACGCGTGTAGATACTCTATCCTTAGACATAACCGACATAGTTTATGCTGATTGCTCAAATCGAGCAAGAACAAGCAGGTTCTCGTCGAGGATCTCTGCACCCACAAGGAATGTGGCACGCTGGCGATTCTCCATCTCGTCGGGGTTGTACCACATACGTACCTCTGAGCCGGGCATATCGGCGGTGTTAACGGCCAGGGCGAGGTTGCGACTATCGGTGAGGAGGCAGTGGGTCGACTGATCGTTGTAGGGTAGTGGCATATACTGCGATATACCCATATCCACGATCTTGATGCCGTGGTACGTAAGCTCGCGACGTCCCGATAATAGGTCGGTATATGCGCCATCGCTACCACAGCTGTCGAGGTACTCCTCGTAGGCATCGCATACGTCCGACGTGACGTAGAAGGCGAGGTGGCCTTCGCTCTTCAAGGCCTTGAGCTCGGGCGATGCACTCTGCCACATACGCTTAAAGATGTCGAGGATGTTATCCTTCGATGGTGCCTCCGCAACATCCACAACGGGAAGATCCGTCTCGTCGGCATAGGTGTACGCCAAGGTCAGGAAGCCGTTAATATTCGCGTAGTTCATTGCCCCCTTATCGCCGATCCACATCAGCACGCGCAGGTTTTCGGCTATAGCCTTGCGGAACATCTCTGTCTCGGCCTGCTCGAGTTCCGTGCCTGTGAGGTCGTCAAGGTTAACATCGGCACGACCTACGATGAGCTCGTATACCTGCTGGAAGTAGCTCTCTGCCGAGAAGGATGCCTCGGCCTTGATCTTACTCATGTCGATGGTCTTCTGCATTCTATTGGCCGAGTCGCCACCTGTCCAGCCGCCACTATACTCCTTGAGTATGGTCGACTGCGGGCTCCAAAGCTGTATCGTTGTCGGCACCGGCATATTGTAGAGCACACGAATACCGAGCTCCTCGGCGTTGGCACCCGTAAACATTGGGCGGAAAAAGATTGTCTCAAGGTCGCGACCGGTGTAGGTCTTAGGATTCTCAATAAGTCCCATAATGAAAATGATTTTTAGATGTTAGTAAATGATTGGTTTATAGGATATATATCCACTGTTTGTTTGTCTATTCGTCTATCTTAGCTTCATGCGTCGTGCATCGCCATCGTAGGCCTTGGCACGTGGGCTTATGGCATAGTCCACAGGGTCGGGATCCTCCACGGCCTTAACCATCGTTGGCTCTGCGGCACGCTGGTGCTCCTCGAAGTCGATGGTTACATCACTGCTCTTAGGCTGTGGTGCCACGTCGTTGACCACCTGACGCGGGATGTAGTTCACGTCGTCCTCTGTCGCGGGGTGCCCGTCGTCGCCATTCACGCCTATGGCTCCCAGAAGCCTCTTAAGGCTCTGTTTTGTGCGCTCCACGATGGAGGGCTCCGTCGCCTCCTCCGTGGCCGCACCCTCGATGGCATCGACAAGGCACGCGGCGATGCTCTCCGCGGGTGATAGCCAACGACCACGACCTCCATTCTCGGACATAAGAGCCTCGATGACCTCCACATTCTGTCCCGAGCGTGTGGCGTATATCTCGGCAATGCGACGGTCGGTCTGGCGTAGCATATCGACTTCAGCCTGAAGTTCCTCGGCATTACCCTCTGTGGAGCATAGTGAGTTGTGAATGAGGTACAGCGATGAGGGAGCTATGAGTCTACACCCCTGGCTTGCCGCCTGTGCCACGATGGTTGCTGCCGAGGCAGTATATCCGTAGCAGCAGGTGGTGACGTGTGCCCCCGTGGCACGTAGCGCCTCGTAGATAAGGATGGCATCGTTCACATCGCCACCCGTCGAGCGTATATTGACACGTATGCGGGCATTGCGTATGTCGGCAATCTCCGACACGCTCTGGCGAAAACGCTCGTAGGTAGCCACGCGGCTGTCGGGGTTGTCGAACTGCCACGCCTCGCTGAGGCCAATGGTACCCTCGATGTCGATGATGGTCTCATCGACCTCGTTTCGAATCTTGATTGTTCTGTTCATCTTGTTGTTGTTAATGTGATTGTCAATATTGTATACCGCCTTTCGCACCTTCTCGTAGGAGCAGCAGAAATGCTCGGCGGTCACGTACATCGCATCGCAGCGGCCACGTTGGCGACTCGCTATGTGCTTAACCATGTGGTGTATTGCGTGTTGCTCGCACCTCTTCACATCGAGCATATCGTGCTCTAAGAGCTTGCCAATGAGGCGTTCATATCGACGCGAGGGGCGAGGCAAAGACCTCTGCAGCCCCTGCCAATGTGATGTTTTCATGATTACAGTGTTTGTTGGTTAATCTGCCATAAGGCGCTGGAAGCGGCACGTTGCCACGTGGCGCTCGGCATCGTATGCCACGATCTCCTCGAGCCTAAAGAGCGAGCTGTCGCCACCGATGCGGAGCCTGAAGCGCGAGCGTATGTTAGCCCCCTCGCTGGCGGGGTCGTATAGGGCGATATACTCCTCGGGGTGAAGGGCGATCTCTGTCGTAAGGAGCTGCCGCAGGGCACTCTCGCGTAGCTCATTGTCGAAGTAACGGTGTAGACCCTCGCAACCCTCACGGTCGTCGAAGCACAGCGTCTCGCCCATCGTTGGTATGTGGAATGCCGCAAGTGGGTATCTGTCGCCCGTGCCCTGAGGCCATAGTTCGCCCTTGGGTAGAGGCTGCATACCATAGTATAGGACTATGCGCGGGGCTATGTAGTCATCCTTGGCGATAAGGTCTCTATCGCCCACCGTGAGCATCGATGCCGAGGGTGCCAACGATAGTATCTCGGCATACGATGCCGTAGGCATAAAGAGCGGGTTGAGGCGTGTGTCGTTTGCGTGCTTTGCTGCGTAGCTGCGATTCTCAAGGTGCCACGTGCCGAGCTCCTTATCCTCGCCTGTCGTTATGCGTGCTGCAGCTCCATCGGCAGGCTGGTAGCCGAGTGTCGTGATCTCGAAGCTCTCTGCCGCACACTCCCTCGTTTCGAGGCTCTCGCCCACCTGACGATTACGCCAGTCGCAGACTTCGCCCGAGAAGAAGTCGTCGTAGGGCTCGATATAGAGCGTATGTGAGGGTCGGTGCGAGTAGATGCAAAGGTTGAACATGTGTGCTATGGCCTCGAGGAGCTTCGACTGTGCGATGTCGTGGTTGGCAACATCCTCGAAGCTAAGCGTTTGACCATACCCTGCGGCACCGCCAAATATGGGTGTTATGCTGCACTTCGGGAGTATGGTTATGCGTTGCCCCTGCTCTGCACCCTCGATCGTTATGTCGTCAAAGCGGCGTGGTGATGTCGGTGTGCATAGCTCGTAGGGGGTACGTATTGTGAGCTCCACGGTGCGCTCCCCGCGCTCATCTACATAGCCCTCATACAGTGCCCAGTCGCCCATATATATGCTGTAGAACGTATCGTCGGGGCTCTTGCAGTAGAGCCTGACGTTCTCCGTGGCTCCTGTGTCGAATGTCACGCTCGTCACCGCCGAGCTGATCTCTCCAACCCCCTTTAGGCTATACATCATCTCGGGGTCGTAGTCGAAGATGAATAGCTTGTACTGTACCCCGGCTACTACCTCGTTGCGCATATCGTCGAAGGGGTTTTGCAGGTCGATGTCGACATAGCAGTTGCTGCCCACATATATGCGGTCGAAACCCTTGAGACGTGTGGACGATGCTATACGGTAGTCGGTCGTGTAGCGCAGGTGTATGTCGAAGGCTGCATTTACCTCGCGCTTGGGTACAAATATCGGACGTCCTGCCTCGAAGCGGAAGCAGCCACCCGTGGAGTATGCCTCGCCATTGGGGATGCCAGCCTCATCCTTGGTATTGGGGTTCACCGTATCGACAATGTTACCCACGTTTGTCGCTATCAGAGGGTTACATAGGTCTACGCGCCCCAACGAGCCTGCCACTGCGCTTGTGGATGTTGTGCGCACAGCCTTGAAGCCCATCTCGGTATATGCAGCCTCTACATTCAGGCGGTGATACGCTCCGCTAAACATCAGTCGCTTGGCAAACGCTGTGTCGAGGAAGTCGCTACGCAACTTATATCCGCTATCTTCGACAATGCTGCGAATGACTTCGTACACCGAGATGAAGGGGTAGTAGTCTTGTGGTAGCAGCATCTCATGTGTCACATACAGCCCTGTAGGTGCCGGCTCGGGATAGCTGTCGCGACGCACGGGGAGCATGCGCACAGCACCATCATCCTCCCACGACTCGTGCACGCCGAGCATATTCATTACGCGGTGACACTCCACGTTGCTCTTGTTCAGGCGTGAGAGTGCAGCACTCTCGGCCCACTCGTGGCCGCCGCTACGCACCTCCACCTCGTAGCTGTCGCCCTCGCTACTATGCTCGGCTCCTATGAGCACCGCACGTCCGGCAAATATGGGGAGGCCATCAACCATCAATTCGGCGTGGTGGTATCTATCGTTAAACTCCACGTCGCGGTGTAGGTCGCAGGCGGTGCCCAGAAGCCTCTCTACCTCCGTTGTTGCCCCTATCTTGAGTTTTAGGGCCTCACCCTCGCGCCACGCCTCGACGCTGCGTAGCCTCTTGGCATTGTACCCCGGCAGTTGAACGTCTCTATTGACTAAGGGGCATGCCACACCATCGATTCTTAACTCCATAGCTCTCTCCTCCATCCCTTTTCGATCTCTAACTCTATGCGACGTAGCCCTCCGTGGTCGTCGAATACTATGTTACGGCTGAGGAGCTTCACGCTGCGACACTCCTTGCCGTTGCACTCGAATATATCGGGTGAGAGTACGATGCCGAGGATGCGCTCTATCTCCTTGCTGCGCTCCATTGCCGAGATTAGGCGATATCGTACTGCTGCGGTTCTAAGGCGCGGAATGGCGCCATCTATCTGGGTCATAAGTGTCGATTCGATGCTGCTCCTTATCACCCGGGGGAAGGTGTAGCACTCGATGCCACCATCGCTGTTGTACCATGCAAGGCGACAACCACCTGTCGAGGGCTCCATCACTGTGTAGTCCATGGTGTATGCTTCCGAGTTATCGCATTTTATCTCCACCGTTATGGGCACACTATCCCCCTTGTACGACGATGTGTCTATTGCCAACTCCACAGGCATCCCAAAGGTGTCCAGCGCCGCGAATCGTGCGGGGCTGAGAAGGCTTTTGTTGATCACCGTGACTCGCACTTCGCGCTTGGCGTATAGCGTGTAACGTATCACCTCACCACACCCCACCACACGCTGTTGCTCCATGCTCGAGATGATGTGCGGCCTGCTCAGGTCAATCATTGCGCGATAGTAGAGCCTTACGGGAGCCTCCACATCGCCGACACGTACCACTACTTTGCGTGCCGATGGCGACAGCTGTAGTGTTGCCGTTGAGAGTGTTGCTACGCCTATAGCCCTACGCACATAGGGGGCAATGTCGATCTCCGCCTCGGTGATGCCGTAGAGACGCCGCACACCCATCAGCTCCCCGCTTATGGCATCGACAATCTCCACCACGACGTCGCTCGGGTTGCTCGACTCCGTCTCAATGGCGTAGCATAGTGCCGAGTCCCACGAGGCCCCATCATTAGGTATTTTTGTAAATCTCATCGTTAAATAATTTAATATGTTGTACTTTGTCGGATCAGACGCGCCAAATTTTTAATCTGCCTACCGTATTTGCACTAAAATATGATGTTGAAAAGTCTGTAAATTTCTTGTTAATAAGAAATATATAACTTGCATATAATGTTATGATATAATCTATTAACTATGTTGATAACATCCGTATTGCCCATGTACAAGTGTTAATAACTTCGTAGGTAAGACTATCCGTTATGCGACGTTTGACGGTACAAATATACAGCATGAAAAAGGCCTTGTCAAGTCTTTTTGTTAAATATTTTTACTATAAATTTTAGAAAGAAATCAAATTATTTAACCTTCAATATGTTATGAAGACAGCGTAAAAAATTATTTTTTGTCGAGCATAGATGCCGGCTATCCATGAGGCTGCTTAGGGTGAATGCTTCGTGGCGTGAATGATTTTGTGTGAAAGCTACACGGAGAATGAAAAATTTTCGTTATATTTGCGCGAAAAATTAATTTATTGGAAATATGGCAGATAATTCGATACTTATCCGACTCGACGGACTGAAGCTCAAATACGAGGAGATAGGCCAGAAGCTCACCGACCCTGAGGTCATTGCCGACGTTAAGCAGTTTGTGCAGCTGACGAAGGAGTATAAGGAGCTTGAGCCCATCGTCGAGACATCGGATCGCTTCCGTACGGCATTGGCAAACCTTGCCGAGGCTAAGGATGTTTTGGCAAACGAGAAGGACGAGGAGTTCCGCGAGATAGCGCGTGAGGAGGTGGCAACCTTAGAGCCAGCCATCGAGAAGATGGAGGAGGATATCAAGCTGTTGCTGATCCCGAAGGATCCGCAGGACGACAAGAATGCCATCGTCGAGATTCGTGGTGGTACGGGTGGCGACGAGGCGGCAATCTTTGCCGGTGACCTCTTGCGTATGTACACCAAGTATATCGAGTCTAAGGGCTGGCGCTACGAGATAACATCGTCGTCGGAGGGTGCTGCCGGTGGCTTCAAGGAGGTTGTTATGAAGGTTACGGGACAGAGTGTCTACGGCACACTTAAGTATGAGTCGGGTGTACACCGCGTGCAGCGTGTGCCTCAGACCGAGACTCAGGGTCGTGTACACACCTCTGCAGCATCTGTTGCCGTATTGCCCGAGGCAGAGGAGTTCGATATCGAGATCTCGATGAACGATATCCGCAAGGATATATTCTGTGCTTCAGGCCCCGGTGGTCAGTCGGTGAATACCACCTACTCGGCTATTCGCCTTACGCACATCCCCACAGGCATCGTCGTGCAGTGTCAGGATCAGAAGTCGCAGCTCAAGAACTTCGACAAGGCCTTCGAGGAGTTGCGTACACGAGTATTCAACCTCGAGTACTCGAAGTACCTCGACGAGATTGCGTCGAAGCGTAAGACGATGGTATCTACGGGTGACCGCTCGGCAAAGATTCGTACCTACAACTACCCGCAGGGACGTATCACCGACCACCGCATCAACTACACCATCTATAACCTCTCTGCGTTTATGGATGGCGATATTCAGGATGTCATCGACCAGCTTATCGTTGCGGAGAACGCCGAGCGTTTGAAGGAGAGCGAGTTGTAGTAGGGAACGGCATAAACTATAGACCTCACTATATCGACCGGACCCATCTATGGTGTTCCGGTCGTTTTTTAACCAAGTGCGATGAAGATACACACAGCAATTATAACCATCGTAGCTCTTGTTGTGAGCATTGCATCCTTGGCCTCGGAGCCGGGGCGTGGAGCTATGGCTCGCAGCCACGGCAAGAGGCTCACGGTGAATGAGTGGAAGACGACGCCCGATGGGCGTAACAAGTGGATCGACCATGTCGAGGTATACAATGCCGAGGGTCAGCTCGTCGAGGAGATCGAGTATAGCGACTTTGGTCGCCATCAGGCGTGGCGCTCGGAGTATACGTACAACGATAAGGGGTTGCTTATCAAGGAGATAGTATATAACGAACGCAACAAAATCGATAAGGTGCGTAAGTTCGAGTACGACGATAAGGGTGTGTGTACACGGCGTCTGAACTACAATGCTAATGGTACGCTCAACTCCTACCGACAGTTCGAGTATATATACCAGTAGTGCTATGCGGGGCAGTGAGACATACACCACCTTCAACAGCCTTGCGGTATGGGGGCGTATGGCGCCCATCACGCTTGCGGAGATGCGCCATGTGAAACTCATGAATCGCATCGACACGAAGTATGTTCTGAGCTATGATGAGGTTGTCGCCCTCTTGGAGCGTAGCGCTTCGGCGGGCTACCGCGTGCAGCATATCGACAATGCGCGGGCTGTGGGCTACGATACCCTCTACTACGATACCCCCGAGCGACAGATGTACCTTATGCACCACAATAGGGTGCTCACACGCCAGAAGGTACGCACACGCACATATGAGGCTTCGGGCATTACATTCCTCGAGGTTAAGAATAAGACCAACCGAGGTCGCACGAAGAAAGAGCGCATAGCTATTGCCCGCAGCCACTTCGAGGCCTTTGCCGACGATGGCGACGCCCTTGCGTTTTTCACTCTGCGCTCGGCCTTTCGCCCCGAGGATATTACTCCTGCCATAGCGACACGCTTTCTGCGTATGACACTGGTTAATGCCATGCTCACGGAGCGTATAACCATCGACCTCGACCTTCGCTATCGGGATGTGCGCAGTGGTCGCACGGCATCGATTGAGGGTATGGCTATCTTGGAGCTCAAGCAGGATGGGCTTACGCGCTCGACGATGAAGGAGTTGTTGCGCGATATGCGCATCGCACCACTCAAGGTCAGCAAGTACTGCCTTGCCACTATGCTCACGGTCGAGGGTGTCAAGCATAACCGCTTCAAGGCGAAGCTACGCGATATAGAGAAGAGGCTTGGAGGCCTCAACATAATAACGAACAGATAAAACAACGTCCTATGATACGTTTCGACAGCGAGGGTCTCGACCCCGATCTTTTTGATGCTGAGATAGCTGCCCTCTCGGGTGCTGATGCCGATATGGGAGCTACGTTCCTCGGCATACCACTTTGTGACACGATGTCTGTAATGCAACTGGGTGTGCAGTTCCTTATCAACCTCATCGTCTGCAGTGCCATAGTGTGGCTCTTCTACTACCCCAAGAGCCATCGTAAGGACTTTGCTGTGACGTTTATGCTCTTTTCGTCGGCAGTCTTCATGCTTCTCTTCTTCATGAAGAGCGTTGGCATCGATGTGAGCATAGGTCTCGGCCTCTTTATGATCTTCGGCATTATGCGCTACCGTACGGAGATGGTGCCCATACGCGAGATGACCTACCTCTTTCTATCCATCGCCGTGGCTGTCATCAATGGCATAAACCTTATGGTGTCGTATGCCGAGTTGGCGTTAGCTAACGGCCTTATCATCGCCATCCTCTACATCTTGGAGTACCACGTTATGCGCCGCAAGGAGGCCTCGAGGCTCGTATGCTACGAGCGCATCGAACTTATACGTCCCGAGCGCCGTGGGGAGCTTATTGCTGACCTCGAGGAGCGCCTCGGACATAAGGTTTTAAGGGTCGATGTGGGCAATGTGGATTTTCTGCGCGATGTCGCCTTTCTGAAGGTGTACTACACACCCGAGAGGGGTGAGGTGCCACCTACGGATAGCACGCTTAAGATTAACGAGAAGAATGCTTTTAACGAGTAATATGGATGCCAGTATGAGAAAGATAACAATAGTTTTAGCCCTGATATGCACATCGTTTGGAGCCTATGCGCAGGAGATGCTCACACCCACTCGTAGCACGACAAACGACTTTCGTGGTCGCGTGGAGGGTGCTGTGGAGTGGGAGGTTGTGGACGACCTGACGTTGGAGGCCGCCGTGCAGCTGCGCCTGAATAACGACCTCGGCTCGGTAGACCGCATACAGACAGGCGTAGGCGTCAACTATAGGGTGAACAAATATTTCGACTTTGGCGCCGACTATATCCTCATCAATGGCTATGAGTCGGACGTCAAGAGCTGGGATAAGCCACGTCACCGTGCTAATGTGAATGTGCGTGGTACTGTCAAGGTGGGTCGCGTGGAGCTGTCGCTCAGGGAGCGCCTGCAGACAACCTTCCGCACCGACTCGGTCAACCGTTACGAGAAGATGAACCCCGAGCTTGTGCTCCGTTCTCGCCTTATGGCAGAGTATAGCTTGCGCCACTCGCGCTGGAGCCCTTATGCTCTGTTTGAGATGAACAATACGCTCAATGCCCCGCAGGTTGTGGCCAACTACAAGAGTGAGGTGCTGCGCACCGACAACTACATTACCCGCTATCGCCTTGGTGTGGGTGCCAAGTTCCGCATATCGCGCTATCATCGTCTCGACTTCTACTATTACTTCGACTACGATCGTGGTTATAACATCGATTATAAGGGTAACAGTGGTGCTCTCAAGGGTTATGTCCAGGAGAATGAGTTCCGCCACACGTTTGGTATATCGTATAAATTCAAACTCTAACCATGTGCCGCGCGTTACTTGCCATCATTGCCCTTGTGTGTTGTGCGACGCTTAGTGCTCGCGAGCCTCTATATGTCGTCAATGGCGTCATTGTCCAGAGCATCGATGCCATCCCGCAGGAGGATATCGAGAGTATCGACATCCTCCCCGCCAACGAGGAGACTATTGCCGAGTGGGGCGAGGGTGCTCTGGAGGGTGTCATTCTTCTTCGCCTCGTCTATGACTCGCCGGCACGCTTCGATGTCGAGGGCTACGACAACTACACGTCATACCTTGCCGATAGTGTGCAGTGGAGTGATAAGATGCCCGCGGCGCGCGTGTCGCTACGTCTGACAATCGATACGGAGGGTAGGGCAACCATCACGGAGGTGCTGCAGTCTACGTCGCGCCAATTCCTTAAGCGTGTAGCTAAGGCTATCGATGTCTCACCACGCTGGACGCCTGCTGTGAGAGAGGGCAGGCCTGTGGCGAGCATCGTCTTGGTCAACCTGCTTCTTCCCGAGGGCAAGAATCTCCCTGTAGAACACGCCGTAATACTACGCTAATACTATGACATCGCTATTTCGAGATATCGCCACGACACCCACCGAGAGTCTTACGCTCCTGGATCTTCAGCGTATGGTACGCGCCACGCTTGAGATGCGCTTCGACACGCCTGTATGGATTAGTGCCGAGGTGTCGGAGTTGAAGCTCAACCGCTCGGGACACTGCTACCTTAATCTTGTGGAGAAGGGTGCGAATGATGGCGCCCCACGTGCCGAGGCTCGCGCTGTGATATGGCGCTCGGCATATACGGCCATCGCAGCAAAGTTTGCCGCAGCCACGGGTGCTACGCTCACGGCTGGAATAACCATCCTCGTACGTGTCGTTGTCACCTATCACGAGGTCTATGGTTTCTCGTTGCAGATAGTGGACATCGACCCGAGCTTTACGCTCGGCGAGGTGGAGCGCCGCCGCCGCCAGACCATAGCACAGCTTCAGGCCGATGGCGTATGGGATATGAATCGCGAGATGGATATGCCACGCCCCACGCTTCGCATAGCTGTTGTGTCGAGTAGTACGGCCGCGGGCTATCAGGACTTTATGAACGAGCTGCGGCGTGCCCCCTATCGCTTTTCGGTGACCCTCTTCGAGAGTCTCATGCAGGGCGATGCTGCTGAGGCGAGTGTCGTCGCGGCACTCGATCATATCGCTGAGCGTGAGGACTCCTTTGACGTCGTTGCCATCATTCGTGGTGGTGGCTCGACAAGCGACCTCGCCCTCTTTGACTCCTACCGTATCGCCTCGCACGTAGCACAATTTCCACTTCCCGTAATCACGGGCATAGGCCACGATAAGGATGTCTCGGTGGCAGATATGGTGGCTCATACCTCGTGCAAGACGCCCACGGCTGTAGCTACCCTCCTTGTGGAGCTTGCCGATGCGGAGTATAACACCATTGAGAGCCTTGCGCAGCAGCTGCGTGACAGCGTCGTGGCTCGTATCGCAAACGAGCGTCTACGCCTTGAGCGCAGCACCTCGGAGCTTGCGCGTACCACGGCCGTGATGCTCAATGGCTGTCGCCTGCGTCTGGATAATGCCGAGTTGCGACTGCGTGACGAGGCACGCAATATGATATGCCGCGAGAAGCAGCGCACGGCAGCGGCTGAGAGCGTAATTGATGGCGCCTCGCCAGCGAAGATCCTGCGCTTTGGCTTCGCCATAGTGCGGGGTGAGGATGGCAGAGCCGTAAATATCGATAGGGTAGCCTCGGGCGATAATCTTAGCATCGAGGTTCATGGTGGAACGATAGATAGTGTGGTGACAAAGAAACGAACGAATAAAATATAACAATATGGCAAAGAAGAAGTTAACATACGCTGATGCTATGGCCGAGGTGGATGCCATCCTGGCGCGTTTACGCTCTGGGGAGCTTGGTGTGGATGAGCTGTCTACGGCCGTGCGTCGTGCCTCGGAGCTTATCGCAGAGTGCCGCAAGATGCTTCTTACGGCTGAGGAGGAGGTCGAGCAACTAATAAATCCCGAGGCGTAGTGCTATGAAGGGTATCATCCGCTGGGCGCTAAACCATATCCCGCGCAGCTGGCTGCAACGTATCGCCGGTTGGGCAGTCCCCATCGTGGGGTTGCTCTACGTAGGTCGTGGTCGCAGATGTCCGATATGTGGTTGTCGTAGGCGTAGGTTCCTTCCCTACGGCTATATCACCTCGCGCGAGGATGCCCTATGTCCTCGATGCTTGGCTCTCGAGCGTCACCGCATGATATGGTTGTGGATGGAGCGCCATACAGACCTTTTCGATAGTCGCCCGCGCCTACTGCATATAGCCCCTGAGGTGTCGCTCATGCGCCATTTCAAGCCTCTCTATCGAGGCACGGAGGCCTATATCACGGCCGATTTGGAGTCTCCATTAGCCGATATGCACTTCGACGTGCAACATATACCTATGGAGGATCGTTCAGTAGATGTTGTCATCTGCAACCACCTTCTTGAGCATATCGAGGATGACCGCCGTGCTATGCGCGAGCTGTTTCGCATCATGCGCCCGGGAGGGTGGGGCATAATGGTTGTACCCGAGGATAGGAGTCGTGCCACGACCTTCGAGGATGACACGATTACCGACCCTGCGGAGCGCACGCGCCTCTTTGGGCAGTACGACCACCGTCGTATCTATGGCCGTGACTACGACGACAGACTGCGCGAGGCGGGCTTCGTTGTTGAGCGCGTGGCCTTTGCCGAAATGCTCACCGCTGAGGAGCGCAGGCTCTATGCTGTGGGTAACGACGACCTTGTTGTTGTACATAAACATTTTTAAACCGGAAAATTCATAATATCATATATGAGCAGTGCTGTAGCTATACCTGAGAGATATAACGATTTTAGAACGCTTATTACCGCGCAGTTCTCCGCAAAGACGGTGGCTATGGTCGACGACGCCCTGAGCTTTGCCACGGAGCACTTAAGTGCTGTTGTGCGCTACGACAATACGCCGATGCTCGATCACGGTGTTGCCGTAGCACGTATCGTTGTCGAGGAGGTGGGTCTTGGTCGTAACTCCACGATTGCGGCCATCGTCCACGATGTTGTACGCATTGCCGTACAGGAGCATAGCGATGAGCTCGACGCCCTCACCGCGCACATACGCACGGCCTATGGCGAGGAGGTGCTCGGCATTGCGCTGGCTCTATGCAAGATATCGGACATTAAGCTCAAGGCATCGAAGGAGCAGGCGTCGGATTTCCGCGATATGATAGTGTCGTACTCCGAGGATCCGCGCGTCATACTCATCAAGCTGGCCGATCGTCTCGAGGTTATGCGCTCGCTCGACATCTTTCCCGAGAAGAAGCGTCGCAAGAAGAGCTGGGAGAGCCTCAACCTCTATGCGCAGATTGCCCATAAGCTCGGCCTTTACAACATAAAGAGCGAGTTGGAGGACTTGTCGTTGAAATACCTCGAGCCTGAGGAGTATCGCCATATTGTCGAGGAACTCAAGGAGAGCGAGGCAGAGCGTATGGCCTTCATTGAGCGCTTCCTGGAACCCATACGCAAGCTCCTGGATAAGGATGGCATCAAGTACCACATCAAGAGTCGCACGAAGTCGGTATTTTCGATATTCCAGAAGATGCGCAAGCAGAAGGTGGGCTTCAAAGGGGTCTACGACATCTTTGCCCTGCGCATCATCATCGACTGTCCGCGCGAGGTGGAGAAGCGCCTCTGCTGGACGGTGTTCTCGCACGTCACAGACCTCTACACCCCCAATCCTGACCGTATGCGCGACTGGATATCTATCCCTAAGTCCAACGGCTACGAGTCGTTGCACACGACTGTTGTAACAGGTGATGGCCGCTGGGTGGAGGTGCAGATACGCACCGAGCGTATGGATGAGGTTGCTGAGCGTGGCATTGCTGCACACTGGCGATATAAGGGTGTCAAGCAGGGAGGCATGGGTGCCGAGGAGTGGCTGGGACGCCTACGCGAGCTTCTGGAGGATACTACGTCGGAGTCTATAGCACGACGCTTCGAGTCGAAGCCTGCCACGGGCGAGATATTTGTCTTTACCCCTTCGGGCGATATACGCAAGCTCCCCGAGGGTGCTACGGTGTTGGATTTCGCCTTCGACATACACACCTCGCTCGGTGCTATATGCGTAGGTGGAAAGGTGGGCAACCGCATCGTGCCCATCAAGGAGCAGCTCAAGAATGGCGACATCTGCGAGGTGCTCACGCGCAAGGATCAGACGCCCAAGGCCGACTGGCTCTCGATATGTGTCACGCAGAAGGCACGCTCACGCATACGCCTGCATCTACGCGAGGAGCGACAGAAGAATGCACGTCTCGGTCGCGAGGAGCTCGAACGCAAACTCAAGAATTGGAAGATAGATGTCGCTATCGACGAGGCTGTAGCCTACCTATGCAAGCACTTCAAGATACGCAGTGGTAATGAGCTCTACGTACATATCGCCGACCAGAAGATCGATATGTTCAGCATCAAGGAGATTCTCACACATTGGCTCTCGGGCAAGGCCGATGAGGAGCGTCGTCAGGCTGCCGCCGAGGTTGAGGAGCGCAAGATGAAGCTGCGCGAGGAGCGTGAGGAGACGGCACCGCGAAGTAGCGATGCTCTTGTTATCGACGAGAAGATCAACAACATAGAGTATAAGCTTGGCCGTTGCTGTAATCCCATCAAGGGTGACGATATATTCGGATTTGTCACCATCAGCTCAGGCATCACCATACATCGCGCCGACTGTCCCAATGCCCGCCGTATGCGCGAGCGCTACCCCTATCGTGTTATGGAGGCACGCTGGAGGGAGGGTGCCTCGGGAGCATTCCGTATCACCGTGGCCATAACGGCAGCCGACATCCCGGGCTTGGCAACAACTATCATGGATGTGGCGAGCAAGGAGCTGAAGCTCTCGGTGCGTGGCATCAACTTCACGCCTAAGGGCGATGGTACGGCCACGGCACAACTTACGGTCGAGGTGCCCAGCAGCAGCGTTACCGACATGTTGCTACACTCGTTGCGCCGCATTAAGGGTGTGAAAAATGCCTTCAGGATAAACTAACTTAACTATTAAGCTATAACACATAAACGATTATGGACTTTGAAAATATACGTACCCCGTGGAGCGATACGCTCAAGACATGTGCTATCACGGTTTGCGACCTCGATGGTGTGGTTCTCTACCAGAATAAGCGCTCGATAGATGTTAATGGCGATGTGCGTGGCAAGTCGATGATTCCCTGCCACTCGCAGCGCTCGCGCGAGATCATCGCCCGCCTAATGAGTGAGGGTGCGAACAACGCCTATACCATCTCTAAGCGCGGCCTCAAGAAGCTTATATACCAGACGCCGTGGTACGAAGGTGAGGATGTTGCCGGCCTTGTGGAGTTCTCGTTGGAGATACCCGAGGATATGCCCCACTACGTGAGGGAGTAACGAGCCTAATTCTTGACTATCGTAATACGCTCCCACAGCCAACGTGGGATGAGGCGCCAGAGTGCTACGATACATCGAAAGCGCCAGTCGAAGATGACGATGCGTTTGCGTCGTTCGATGCCTCGTATAATGTGTCGTGCCGCCTCGGCTTTGGTCATAAGCATAGGGTAATGTTTGTCGGGGTTGAGGAGCTCTGTGGCGACAAATCCAGGGCGTATGTCGGTGAACGTTACCGGTATATGTTGCATTCGTGCGTGCTGTGCAAGAGCCACAATATAGGCGCTCTGCATACTCTTCGATGCTGAGTATGCGGGTGCCTGCCCCATACCCATAGTTCCCGCTACGGAGGTGATGACGGCAACGTGAGCCTTGTGCCGCTTGCTGTACGAGGTCTTGCCCTTAACATAGTTAACAAAACGATCTACGATGCGCACCATACCCTCGCAGTTGGTGCGCACGGTGTTTAACTCCCTCACCTCCTCGAGGTCGGGATTCTGCTTGCCCACGCCCGAGGCGTAGAGTAGCACATCGGGAGCGCCTACCTCCTCAAGCAGCGTCTCCAGCGCTTCGGCAGCTGTGGGCTCGGTGACATCCAGCTGTGCTATGGCTATGCGCTGGTGGCCATATTTTGCCTGTAGCTTCTCTAAAAGCTCTAAGCGTCGCCCCGCTAAGCCCAGGCGAACACCACGCTCAGCCATCCTCTCGGCCACCTCGCGCCCTATGCCCGACGTGGCACCCACTATTATCATTCGTTCTATTCTCCCTACCATAGATATTTCCCGCCTTTGGTGGACGGTAGTGCAAATTTATGTTTTTTTGTCCTCATCCGCAAGCGTCAAACGATAATATGGTGCTAATGTGTTAAGTTATACCCGTTTAATTTGGAAATTCCCATATTTATTTATATATTTGCGTTTACGGATTCCGGAAAAACAAACAACAAACAATTATGATACGTATACTACAACAATTTTGTTGTGCTTTGCTTACACTTGTACCCCTGGTGTATGTAGGATGTGCTGAGGAGGAGAGGCTCGTCGTTAGTAGCCTCAGTCTCAGTAATCATGCCGCAGTATTCGACGCTACGGGAGGTAGCACAACGATCGATGTATGCCCCTTTCCTGCGACGGAAGGCTGGGCTGTAAGGGGTGATGCGCAGGAGTGGTTTAGCTACTCTGTGGATGGTAATACGCTTACTATCAATGTCTCGAAGAATTTATCGACATTCTCGCGTCGTGCTGAGGTGGTGGTGACAAGCCCCACGTCGAGCTTCGATGATAGCACCATTGCTATCATTCAGGAGGGTGCCACGGCTGTGGAGCTCAGCCACTCGGCTGCTGAGGCTCACACCTTCGACTCGGAGGGTAGCACCTACACCTTCAACCTCGTGTCGAACTATGCGTGGAATGTCACTGTCGATGCCGACTGGATTACTGTCAACGACGACAAGAGCGGTTGTGTGATGCTTACGGCTGAGGCAAATACCGCACATGAGGATCGCAGTGCTACGGCAACGATAACGGCGGGTGAGGGAGATAATACCCTTAGTGCTACCATCGCTCTCAGCCAGAGTACGCACGAGAAGAATCCCTACTACAAACTCACGGGTAAGTGGGAGATCACCGCCGACAAATGGTTCTACACGACAAATGGCTCGCTCAACACTATGGATGGCAGCCCCAGTGCCTCGCAGTACTACCTTATCTTCGACATCGTCGAGGGTACCTATAATGAGACGCTCTATATGCGTGACTTCCTCTATCCGGGTACATCGCTCGAGGTGCGCTACGACCCCGCCACGGAGGGTTTCATCATACCCTTTGGTTGGAGCGTATACGCCTATGAGGTATTCCTCTACATCACGCTCATCAATGCCAATCAATTCTCATACGCCGCCCTTGAGGTTGCTGTAGAGCCCTCTGCCGACCATACGATACTTACGCTTAAGATGCCTGGAGTCAGCGGTTACAACTATGTGGGCTTCGGCCTATGGTCGTATGACGACAATGGCGATAAGGAGGCCTTTGGCTCGAATATGTATCCTACGATGTATCCTATGGGCAACATCAAGTTTATTAAGTACCAGAAATAACCCTTGTGACTATGAAGATATCGAAAATAGTACTATGGTCAATGCTTGTTCTCGCTGCTGTAGCTTGTGGCGAGGATCCCGATGTGGAGATTGCACCTCCCGCATCGGAGGGACGTCTAACTATCGAGCTTAGCAGCCAGAGCGACCTCTTCGACCGCGAGGAGTGTGGCGTTAGGTTCAAGGCTCGCGGAGGAGAGATTCTTATCGACGTGGTCACAAACGGCGATAGCTGGAGCTATGCCACCAGCGATGGCGACTGGCTCGAGATAACTGCCGATAGCTACTTCCTCACACTTGCTGCCGAGGCTAATGGCGCTGAGGAGCGCCGCACGGCAACCCTTACTATCACGGCTACGGACGATGCCGAGCGCACTACGACCGCTACGCTAAGCATCACGCAGGCGGGCACGGCCAGCAGTGACATATCTCTCTCTGTTGCGGAGCACAACTTCGAGGCTCACACCTCGCTCACCACGACCGTGGCTGTAGATAGCAGTCGCGAGGATTGGGATGTGGAGTGTACCTGCAGCTGGCTTCTTGTCGAGAAGGATGGCGACAACCTGATACTCACGGCCGATGACAACCTTGCACACGTTAAGCGTAGCACTACGATTACGGCTGTTGTGGGCGAGGGCGACGACATAGCTAAGGATAGCATCACCGTCACGCAGGATGGTAGTGCCTTCATTACGTTGAGGAGCAAGAATGTGGCTACGGATGACGACGGAGGCAGACGTACCCTTACGTTCGATTCCAACCCCGAGCTTGAGCGTGCCATTGTCAATGTTACGGATAGCTGGTTTAGCGCCGTGCTTGAGGGCGATAGTGTGGCCATCACCGTGGAGCCAAATGCGGGTGGCAATGAGCGTCGTGGTAGCATAGATATCGTCGTTGGAGACCAGAATAACTCGGCCACGGCAACCATCAGCATCTTGCAGATAGGCCCCGACACCGAGGAGCTCATCTACGAGGTGGAGATTCCCGAGGCCGACTATAAGCTCACGGCAGCCCCTGTGCTCACGTCTAACTCTACGGGAGCGATCACCGTGGATTGGGGTGATGGCAGCGAGCTCGAGAGCTTCGAGGGGCGTCGCGGTATGCACCAGTACAAGGAGCCGGGACTCTACACCATAACAATTGCCGGCGAGGCATCGTCGCTAATGTTCGGCGACGACACTGAGGCCACCACCGAGTTGCGCAATATCTTCTCGTGGGGTAAACTCGGATATACCAATCTCCGGGATATGTGCCTCGGATGTGTCAACCTCGAGTATATCCCCAATGATGTGGCAGGCTCGTTTGCCAACGTTAAGACGTTCCTTGGCGCCTTCTCGTGCTGTCTGTCGCTTAAGGAGATTCCCGCAGGGTTGTTCCGCTACGCCACCCTTGCCAAGAACTTCGAGGAGTGCTTCTCATATTCGGAGTCTATTGAGGAGATTCCTGCAGGTCTCTTCGACAACTGTGCTGCAGCCGAGGATTTCTCGTATGCCTTCTACGCTACGGGTACGGGTGTTGTCATAACAACTGCTACGCTTGGAGGTTTCGACGAGGTGAGCGCCATGGTGCGTGCAGGTAGACTCCATACCTTACCCTCAGGGCTCTTTGCCAAGTGCCCTAATATCAAGCAGATGGACTACGTATTTGGCGCTACAGCTCTCAAGAGCCTCCCCGAGGATCTTTTTGCTGCGAGTGCCAATGTCACGAAGCTCACGGGTGCCTTCTCGGCGTGTGTGCTTCTGGAGTCTATCCCCGAGAAGCTCATGCTCGGTGCCACAACCGTAACCGACATTAAATATATGTTCGCTGGCTGCTCGTCTATCACCTCGATACCCTCGGGCATCTTCGTAAACAATAGCACCGTGACCAACCTTGAGTATATCTTCTATCGTACGGGCGTTACGAAGCTGCAAGCCGGCATCTTCGAGGGACTCACGGGCGTTAAGACCATAGGTGCCGTATTCCAGGATTGTAAGAGCCTCACGGAGGTAGAGGAGGGTCTCTTCGATGGACTGACGGGAGCTAAGTCGTTCCGCTACTGTTTTGCCGATTGCACGGCATTGCGCACCATCCCCGAGGGTCTGCTTCGCGGTATGTCGCTGGCCTACGAGTTCACATATATGTTCCACAACACAGCCCTAGAGAGCATCCCCGAAGCTCTCTTCAGCGAGGTTAGGGACTACTCTTCTGCCGACTTCACGTATATGCTTTCGGAGTGTCCCAACCTTAAGACCGTGCCTGCGGCGTTATTCGATCACTTCACCACCGTCACCTCGCCGGGCTTCAAAAACCTCTTCGACGGCTCGGGCATCGAGACCATCCCCGCAGGTCTCTTTGCAAAGAACGTGAAGGTGTCGAGTGGCTTCGAGAGCGTGTTTGAGAACTGTCCCAACCTTAAGCGCATTGAGGGCTCGATATTCCCCGAGACTACGTCGGTGTCATCTATCGCTTATGCCTTCTGCAACTGCCCGCAGCTGGAGTATATTCCTGCGGATCTGTTTGTTCCCTTTGGCGAGACAAAGCTTAAGTTCACAGCCACCTTTGCTGGCTGCTCGTCGCTCAAGAGTATCCCGGCCGATCTCTTTGCCTCGAATACCAAGGCTAAGCAGTTCTCGGAGACCTTTGCCGACTGCACTGCATTGGAGAGCATCCCCGAGGGTCTCCTCGCGTCGTGCCCCGACATCACTACTGTCAAGGGTATGTTCCACGGCTGCACATCGCTTAAGACGATACCTGCGGGACTCTTTGCCAACAACCCCTCGATACAATACTTCGAGGCTACGTTTGCCGAGTGTCAGAGCCTCACAAGTGTTCCCGAGGGCCTCTTCTCGGCCATAGGCACTACGTCGTCGAGCATAACCTTCTCGGATTGCTTCGCGCAGTGTACATCGCTACGAAGCATCCCGGTATCGCTCTTCGACACCGTGCGTCGCATAAACTATATCGACGGCTGCTTCGCAGGCTGCATACAGCTTTCCGGTGAGTCGCCCTATACCATCATCACCGCCGAGGATGGCACCCAGAGTAAGGTACACCTCTACGAGCGTGAGCGTGGCGACCACTTCCTTATGGTGCCCTCATCGGCTTCGGCACATACCGAATGCTTCGCCGATTGTAGGAATCTCAGCGACTACTACGATATGCCTATAGATTGGAAATAATACGATATTACGACTATGAAAATTGGATATATATACCATATTGCTACCATCGCCCTGCTCTTTATTGTGGGCTGTACGAATGAGTCTCGCGAGGTGTGCTATGCCGAGCCCGACTATGCTAACGTGACGCTCTCGTCGACCTCTGCTACTATCGCACGCGAGGGTGGAAGCAAGGAGCTCTTTGTTGCCACCAACCGTGAGGTGTGGGATGCCACTACCGAGGCCGACTGGATAGATGTAAGTATCGAGGGGAATACCCTTACACTCTTTGTCGACGAGAATAGTGCCTCAGAGGAGCGCCTCGCCGTCATCACCATCACCGCAGGCAGTAAGCCTGATACTGCCGTGGCACGCTTCAAGCTGCTGCAGATGGGCATCCCGGCAATCGATCTCTCGGCTACGGCTACGGCCAACTGCTACAAGGCACCCACCGAGACGACGCTATCGTTCCGTGCCGACGTCAAGGGTAATGGAGGTGCTGATGGCAACTCGCGCTATATAGCCACCCATAGCGCCATGCTTGAGGGTGGCAGCTACGCCGAGCTTATCTGGGAGTCGACGTTCGATGGCGACAAGACGCGGAGTACGCGCATCATCGCAGGCGAGCCCTTCTACTCGGCTGCTGAGGAGCGTATATACCTCACTACGGGTACGACGGAGGGTAATGCCCTTGTGGCGCTTATGGATGGCGGTGGCCGCATACTCTGGAGCTGGCATATATGGGTTAGCAACGACAACCTCACGACCGTGACATCTAACGGTCTCGAATGGATGGATCGTAACCTCGGAGCTCTGAATAACGAGCCTGACGATATCAACAACCGCGGTATGCTCTACCAGTGGGGACGTAAGGAGCCCTTCTTACCCTCGCCTGTGGAGTATATGGAGGTGCCTACACACCGCTATGACGAGGAGTATAACATTGCCGAGACGGAGGAGGAGTATAACGCCATAGAGCAGGAGATAGAGGCTAAGCGTGTTGTGCTTAACGTGAATAACACGCAACGTGGCGATGGCTCGCACGAGTGGCGCTATGTAGGCTTCGAGGCTCCCGTGGCGCTCAATGCTCCGGGAAATATAGAGTACGCCTTGAACCATCCCACAACAATCCTCGGCTGCCGTACCGACATACCCATCGGTGAGTACCTCTTCGATTGGTATATGCAGCAGGATTTGGTCAATAGCTCGAATGTGGCCATGCAGTCCACATCGCAGCTGTGGGGCTCGGCTGAGGCAGGCACGTCCTATAAAACCATATTTGACCCCTGTCCTGCGGGCTACTGTGTGCCCCCTGCCGGTGCCTTTGGGTACCTCGACAAGGACTTTGCCTGTGCCTATGTGAATAGCAAGTGGCGTAAGGAGAGGTGTGGCTGGACGTGGACCGATGGCGATAGCTACTTCCCCGCCGTGGGTAACTTCGATGTCTCGGGACTCGTGGGCGAGACCTCAGAGCGTATGCTCTACTGGACTGCCGAGAGCGACAATGAGACGATGCTGCCGTTGGGTAAGGCTGCGACACTCTTTGTTGCCTACAACGAGATATATTATGGTGTCTACCCGCTCTTGGATGAGAGCGTTGCGGCCTCATGGTACTCTTATGGTGCCCGTGCCTATGCCGCCTCGGTGCGCTGCGTGAAGGAGACAAACAACGATTAACAATTATTATAACACAAACGATTATGAACAAGATTATTTACGTGGCTCCCTCGCTCGATGTAGAGCAGATTGAAGTGGAGCATGGCTTTGGCCTTAGTGGCTTTGGCGATGGTGGTGATCCGGGACAGGATTCCGGATATAACGACTATGATGAGGATCTCTAAAAACTTATTTGAACTATGAAAAAGATGTTTCAACTCTTGACCGTCGTTGCTGTAGCAGCAATGGGTCTTACAGCTTGCTCAAATGAGTTTGATGAGCCTAATAGCAACTCTAATCAGGGAGATGTTGTGGTAACCTTCGTTGCCGAGCCCGAGGCAACACGTACATCTGTCGATACGTCGAGCGACGATGCTCCTGTGTTTAGCTGGAACGATAGCGAGAGCTTCGCCGTGTTGGAGCAGACGGATGTCCTGGCAGCGGCTACGGATGTAGCATACGCGAAGGTCGAGGGCAAGGCGCATATCACTGCCACATTTAACGGTAATGTAGGCCAAGGCGAGTATAAGTATGTTACGGTATATCCCGCAAGTGCGTATGTTGAGGCTGAGAGCATCAACGCAGCAACCCTTAGACTCCCTGCTCACCAGACGATGGCCGAGGGCTCGTACGATCCCGATGCCGACCTTATGGTGTCGAAGGTTGTCACTACCGACGTTCAGCCCACCGAGGCACAGCAGGTGCAGTTCACACGCCTCGTGGCTGTTGTTAAGATGACGCTAAAGAACTTCACTGCCGAGCAGGTTGAGAAGGTTATCTTCACAGCCGAGGGTAAGAGCCTTGCAGGTACCATTACTACAGACCTTGCTCTTCCCCACGCCTTTACCGTAGCTGAGGGCGTCAGCAGTGTCAGTGTTGCCACCACGTCGAATACAGATGTATACTTCAACGTGCTGCCTACGGCTTTGGAGGGTGGCGATAGCTACACTGTCACGGTTCTAACCAGCGATAAGCTATATGTTAAGCGTGGCACTATCGGCGAGGGTAAGACCCTCACGCTCGAGGGCGGTATGGTTAACCGCTTTGGTGTGAATATGGAGGGTGTTGTGGCCAGCCATAGGTGGGAGCTCGTGCGTGATGCCTCGACACTTGCCGAGGGTGATATTGTGACGATTGCTGCCGTAAACGGCGACTTTGTATTGGGATGTAACAGCACAACAACTTATCCGTACGCATCATACAATACCAACATTATTAAGGCTGGCGATTATCTCTATCACCCCATTGTTACGGATGCGACCAAGTATCAGCATATGGTTCAGCCGCTCATCCTCACTAAGCAGGATGCTAGTAAGGCGGCCTTCGATTTCTACAATGCTGAAGATTACGAGGGTGACACCAAGAGTGGATACTTGACCAATGCTCAGACAGATAACTACCTCAAGCTTTCGGCATATCCCACAAGGAATTCATCGTTTGAGATTGCTGTTAATGATGGTGTGGCGACAATCGAGGCTAAGGGTAGCGAGTGGGACAACACTCTCTTGAAGTTCTATAATTATAATCCTTCTTCAACAACCAGTACGTATCGTCGCTTTGGTTGTATCGATGCAGCTAGTATCAATGCTGCTAAGCACGATGATGTATGCCTCTATAAGATGGTGGGTGTTAAGGGTGTTGTGCCTGTTGCAGGTGCTGTTGTCACTGTTCCCGATGCTGACGAGTCTGTAGTTATTGCTGTTGAGGGCGTAACGGAGGCGACTCCTTTCGAGGAGGTGACGTTCACGTATGTAGGCGACTGGGCTATTGAGGTTGCTACAGATGCTCAGTGGCTCACCCTCAACTATGCTGATGGTGTTCTTAGCTACCTCGCAGAGGCCAACGAAGGCGTAGCACGCTATGCTAATGTCACCATCACCGCTACTCACGAGGGCGAGGAGAGTAAGATCTGGAGCTTCGCTGTCGTTCAGAAGGGCGCTCCCGTTAAGGCTACCGTAGCCGAGTTTATCACTAAGGAGGTAGATGCAAATGTGGAGTATGAGGTTACGGGTATACTTACCAAGAAGGCTACATCTGCATCTGGTAGCACTACTATTGCCGATGCTGCTGGCAATGTGGCGACCTTCAAGTATATTGATATGGCTAATGGCGACTTGTTCATCGACAATACAAGCATCAACATCGGTGATATCGTTACCATCATAGCTGCGGTATCTGCTGAAGCCACCGGTGGATCGAGCTCAGCCCACGCCATCTGTAAGGGCTACTACAACTTGGAGGCATCTGTGAATAACGACCTCGTTGCTTACACAGGTGGTAGCGTTGAGGTATCACTCAACAAGGTGGGTACCTTGAGCCCTGCAGGCGATATCTCTTGTATGGTTGATGCGCTCTATGCCGAGCTCGAGTATACGACCAACGCTGATAAGGCTACGGTTACGTTGCCGGCTAACGATGGCGCGCCCCGCACAGTTGTTGTAACCTTCACTGATGGCTATGCTAAGACTTCTACTATCATTGTGCAGAGTGCCGACACCTCGAAGGGTAACACTTGGGAGCTTGTTACCGATGCCTCTACTCTCGAGGCCGGCGACCAGGTGATTATTGCTGCCAAGGATTTCGATGTGGCTATGAGCAAAACTATAACGAGCGAGCGTCGTGTTGCTACCGAGGTCACCAAACTTGGTAACTACTACCTCACACCTACCGACGCAGTGCAGACCTTCGTTTTGGCTAATGGCTCGGCTGCGGGCACCTTTGCCTTCTACGATGACACGAACAAGGGCTTCCTTGCATCGACCAGCACATCGTATAAACTCAACAACAAGAACTATGTTGATGCTGACGCCTCGTTCACCGTAACTATTGCGGAAGGTGTAGCAACCATTGGCAATAAGGAGGGCGATTACGCTGAAAACAAGATGTACTATCGCGATGGTAGCTCGTACAACTACTTCTATAGTGGAGAAACGGAGAAACAGGCTCTCTCGCTCTATCGTCTTGTAGGCATCAAGGGCTCTATTCCTGTAGCTCATGCCGATGTTACCGTGCCCGATAGCGATGAGTCTGTCGTTGTTCCCGAGGAGGGTGCTGCGGAGGCCACAGATATCAACGCGGTTGTATTCAACTATGTAGGCGACTGGACAATCACGGCAGCGGCTGACGTCGACTGGATTACATTTAGCTTCGACAAGGTTAATAACTGCCTTACTTACACAGCTCAGGCAAATGAGGGCACGGTGCGTAATGCCACTGCTACCATCACGGCGACGTTGGAGGGTCAGGAGCCGCTCACGTGGACATTCAACGTACTCCAGAAGGGTGCTCCCGAGGAGGTTACTATTGCCGAGTTTATCACTAAGGGCAAGGATGAAAATATTACATACCGACTAACGGGTGTTGTAACCACTGTTCCAAGTTCTTATTCTTATGCTTACGTAATCGAGGATGGAGCTGGTAATAAGGCAAACATCAAGTACCTCGAGACCGAAGATGGCAACTATGTAGTTGAGGACGATACCCTCGATGTTAGGGTTGGCGACGTTATCACCGTTACTACGGTTGTCACAACGACAACCAAGGGTACTGGTGGTAGCAAGTCATATCCATCTTACTTCAAGGGTTATTACCGACTTACGGCAACTGCCGATAAGGATCTTGTGGGTTACGAGGGTGACACAGCAACCGTCACGCTTACCACTGAGGGTAATTTGCTGCCTGCAGGCGAGACTATCAAGGGCTCTATGGCCGATGCTTACGACTTTGTAACCTTCGATTATACCGAGAATGCTGCAACCGCAACTGCAACATTTGCTCAGAACACAGGTGCCGCACGCAGTGCAGAGTTTAACTTTACCTTCGGCTTGGCCTCTGCTAACGTTACTATTGGACAGTACAACCACCCCGATGTAAAGGTTGGCTGGTTCCTTGTTACCGACGTTAATGAGCTTGCAGTGGGCGATAAGGTGATTATTGCTGCTAAGAATCCTGATGGCGATGAGGATTATGCGATTAAGACTTGGACTAATACAAGCACATCTACCCCTATGCAAATAACTCTTATGGGTAATAGCATTAAGGATGCAACAGGCCTTGAGCAGTTTACACTTGCAAGTGGAGCTGAGGCTTATCCCGGTACCTTCGCATTTGTACGTGCCGACGGTAGATATCTAAGCAATTCAAGTGGATCGTTGAAGACAAGCACAACACTTGGCGAGTACACCTCTTGGAGCGTGACGATCGATTCGGCTAATAATGGTGCAGCTACGCTAAAGGTTTCCAAGGCATATAGCAGTAAAGATACTATAATGCTCAACTATACCACATCCTATCAGTCGTTTAGTATTTACAAGCCTACCGATACAGGCAAGGGAGCTATATATTTATTTAAGTACTACGAATAGTGCGTAGTGCAATATTAAAAAGCGAACAGTATGAATTTCGTAAAACATCTTCTTACAAAGGCTATGGTCGTGCTTACGGCCATAGCCATTGTCGTGGGCTGTAATGGCGATGACGATAATGGCACGATGCCTATCCCTGAAGGCCTTACGCTACATGTCGATGTCGACAATATTACTGCAACTACTGCAAAGGTAAAGGTTACGCACGATGACGATGCTGCTAAGTCGTGGCTGGGCTTCGTTACTGCCGATATGTCGGCAACGCTTCAGGAGCTTGTTGCCGAGCATATTGCCGAGGGCTTCGATGCCTCGGAGATTCACTCAAGCCGTCAGTATGTCACTATCCTCGAGGGTCTCGAGCCTGCTACAACGTATAAGTATGTTGCTGTGGGCTGCACCAAGGCGGGTGTGACGTATGGCGATATCACGTCTGTGGAGTTCACCACGCTTACAAATAGCGGCGGTGGTGATACTCCCGGAGATAACCTCGCGGGTATGAAGAAGAACGATGCTTGGCGCGTGACATACGTTGGTAGCGATACTGTCGAGGGGCTCGTCTACGACCATGTCGTGAGGGTCGAGAGCCTCGATAATAACCACTATGTCATTGCTATTGTCACTGCTGAGCAGTGGGCTACGGAGTCGTTCAAGGGTATGTGTGAGGCGCTCCTTGTGGATATGCTCGACTACCTCAACAGATATAACGAGGAGAACGATACGCTCTACACAATTGCCGATATGCTCTGCGTAGGCGATGGCTACGATGCCTTCGACATCATCCCGGGCAAGTATCGTGCTGTGGCCATAGGTATTACTCCCGATGCTGAGCTTAGCTATCTATATGCTGCATCTGAGGAGTTCGAGGTGATGGAACCCATTGCCTCGGAGGCGTATAACGAGTGGCTTGGCGAGTGGTATGTTGTAGGTATGAACAATGCTGTGTGCCACGTGAATCTCACGCGCGACATCGCCAATAGGTCGATGTGGATGACAGGCTGGGAGGGCTTCGACGACCTCAAGGTCAAGGTTGAGTATAATAGCGAGCTCAACTCGCTCTTCTTCTTCTCACAGCTTGTGGCTGAGGACTACGACCTCGGCGAGAAGTATGGTGCTGCCGACATCTACCTCTTTGGCTGCGACGAGGATGGTTACTTCTACGACAATGCCGAGGGTTACTACTACATAGGCATCGCCGGCATCCTCGACGATGGAGGTCATGCCATTGTGCGCTATGGCGTGGGTGTCTCGGACTATCCCAAGTTTGAGCAGATGTTCTTTATGGCATATATCGACGGTGAGCCCTACTCGCTCTCGTTGGAGGAGGATGTGCCTACGTATATCTCTATTATGGCTCGCGAGGATGAGTATAACGACTCGCTCCAGAAGAGCGCTAAGCGCGAAATAACTCTTCGAAAGCTGTAGGTTGTATCTTCATGCACGAGGGGAGTGTCTTAACTTGCTGGACACTCCCCTCGTTTGTTTCGGTAATGATGAAAAAATCCCAACAACGGGAGGTACTGTTGATGTACGACCCATTGTTGGGATGATTTGTTAGCGCAGGGAGATGGCTTAAGACAACCGATGCTACGCTCCCCTCCAAGCGCGTCTTATCTGCCTCAACAACTCTTTGCAGTACGCTGTTCTGCTTTTGCGCCGATGTTGTTACTCCGTAATACCGAGCTCCGCCTTAACTGCTGCGGTGATGTCGGTGAGGGCTGCAGCGTCGAAGTAGGCGAGACCGGCAGCTGCGGGCTGATCCTGCGTAGTGCTGAAGATAGCGAGGTAGCCACCCTCGGTAGCAACCTTCTTAACAGCCTCGTTTGCCCTGTCGTATATAGGATTCATAACATCGGCCTCCTTCTTCTGCATATCCTGCTGTGCGATCTGCTGGAAGTCCGTGAAGCGCTGCTGGAGCTGCTGGAGCTCAGCCTCCTTAAGCTGGCGTACAGCATCCGTATATGTGCCCACGTTCTTCTCATATTCAGCATACTTGGTGTTAAACTCCACCTGTATCTGCTCGAGCTGATCCTGGAGATCGCGGCCATAGGCCTCAAGGTTTGTCTGTGCCTCCTTGAACTCGGGCATAACGGTAACAATGGCAGCAAGGTCTACGCGGCCAAACTTCTGGGCGAAGAGTGTCGTGGTGCTAAACATAAGCACAACGGCAAGGGTCAGTTTCAAAAAATTCTTCATTACAATAGTGTATTTATGTTATAATTCGTCCTATTTCAATATCTCGATGATGCGCTCCGTGAAGTTTATCTTCTCCGAGTAGTAGAGCACAATGGGGTTGGCCGAGATGTCGATGACAAGGTCGTAGCCATACTGCTTCGAGAAACTCTCGATGGCGTCGAACACCTGCTTCTGTATGGGCTGGATAAGCTCCAGACGCTTCTTCATAAGCATACCATCGGTGCCGAAGAGCGACTCCTGGAACTTGGTAGCCTCGGCCTCCTTGGCAAGGATGGCCTGCTCCTGCTGCTGGCGCATAGCGCTCGAGAGCGAGCTGCGCTGCTGCATATATGTGTTATATAGCGTCTCCACCTCCTGGAACTTAGCATCTACCTGCTTCTGGTACTCGGCCGAGAGCTTCTCGATAAGCTCTAAGGCATCGTTGTATGCCTCGATAGATTTAAATACCTTCTCGCTATCCACGACCATATAGTTCTGTGCCGAGGCGAAGCCTGCGGTTATGACCATTGCGACAATTGCTAAAATAACTCTTCTCATACTCCTTTAGTTTTATGTGTGCTACATATATAATGCTCTACATCTCAAATATATTGCCATGCGCAGCTATTTTCGCTGCTATATGCTAAAATTGCTGACCCATGACGAAGTGGAACTGCGAGCCACTACGCTTTGTCGAGCCATAGGGGGCATCGAAGCCGTAACCCCAGTCTATGCCGAGCATGCCGACTACGGGGAGGTAGAGGCGCACGCCCACACCTGCCGAGCGCTTAATCTTAAATGGCGAGAACTCCTTCCATGAGTCGAAGCCGTTACCTCCCTCGAGGAAGCCAAGCACGTAGATCGACGAGTTGGGCTTAAGGATGATGGGGTAGCGTAGCTCCATGGTATACTTGTTATATGCCACCGAGTAGTAGTTCGAGGGGTCGAGGGCACCATCCTCGTAACCGCGTAGGGCGATGATGTCGACACCGTAGATGTTGTATCCCGTCATACCGTCGCCACCGATCTCGAAGCGCTCGAACGGCGATACCTTATTCTTGTTGTAGTTACCGAGGTAACCCATCTCGGCGCCGAGCATAAGCACGAGATTCTGGTTGTTCGTGAGCGGGAAGTACCAGCGTCCCTTAAGCAGCCACTTGTGGAACTCTATCCAGCGGTAGCGATCCTGATCCGAGAGCGTGGGGTCGGCGTAGTTCTTGCCATCCCAAAGCGAGAAGGGAGGTGTTGCCTGCACCGAGAGGGTGAAGTCCGAGCCCGAGCGCGAGAAGAAGGGGGCATCGACAGATGAGCGCTGCAGCACGAGTTTCAGTGAGAGGGTGTTAGCGTTACCATCGCTGAGGATGAACGACTTCCATCCGCGCAGACCATAGCGCTGATATCCCAGCTCGCCGTAGAACGTGAAGTATGGATCAGGCCACTGCAGACGCTTACCCAGGCCGACGAAGAGACCCATCGAGCGGTAGTACATCGTGGCATTCTGCCATACGTAGTATGCGTCGTTCTGCTCCGAGATATATCCCGATATAGAGAACGAGTTGGGACGACGTCCTCCAAGCCATGGGTCGGTGAAGCTCAGCGACAGAGCCTTGTAGTACGTACCGTTAGTTTGTCCCGATATCGAGAGGCGCTGGTTTTGTCCCGAGGGATAGGGGCGCCAAGCTCCGCGCTTGAAGAAGTTACGTATCGAGAGGTTGTTGAGCGTCACACCTATAGAGCCTACGAATGTGCCCGAGCCCCAACCACCCGCGATGTTAAACTGGTCGGATGCCTTCTCCTGTAGTGGCCAGTTGATGTTGACAAGCTCGTCTGATACGGGCTGAATGTCGGGCATGATGGCCTGCTCGTCGAAGTGCCCCATACTCATAAGCGTACGCATCGTCTGCATCAGAAGGGCTCGGTTGTATAGCTCACCGGGACGAACATAGAGCTCACGACGTATAACCTCGTCATTGACACGCATATTACCCGAGATGCCCACCTCGTTGATGGTGAATGGCTTACCTTCGTATATGCGTATTTCGAGGTCGAGCGAATCGGGGCCTACGACAATCTCGGCAGGCTCGATCTGCGACATGAGGTAGCCGTTGTTGTTGTAGAGCGACGATATAGACATCTCCTCGGGATTCATCTCCTTGCCTATACCGAGTCGCTTGTGCATCGACTTCTTGTCGTACACGTCGCCCGACTGCACGCCGAACATCGTCTCGAGTTGCTCGGTGGTATACACCGAGTTGCCCACCCAGTTGATGTTGCGGATATAGTATTTGTTGCCCTCCGACACGGCGATGTCGATGCCGAGGGTTTGGTCGTCGATAAAGTATATTGAGTCCTTGAGGATTGTGGCATTGCGGTAGCCTCGCGAGTTGTAGAAGTCCAGGAGTAGCTCCTTGTCGTTCTCATACTCCTCCTCCAGCAGCTTCTGATTTTGGAAGAAGAGGATGCTCTTCTGGTGTGTCTTCTTGAACGTGCGGCGCAGACGCTTGTCGTCGAAGGCCTCGTTGCCCTCGAAGTTGATGGCGCCGACCTTAACCTTCGGGCCACGGTCGATGTCGAAGGTGACGTTCACGCACTGCTCGTATACCGTGTCGTTGGTGATGATTACATCGACATCGCACGTGCGAAAACCCTTCTCCGAGAAGTGCTCCTTAATGAGTTTTACGTTCTTGTCGATGACGTAGTCCGAGAGCTCGGTGTTGCGGCGCAGCTTGAGCACCTCCTCCATAAGATCCTTAGCCTTCGACTTCGATACTCCCTGTATATCCCACTTGAGGATGCGGGCACGCTCCTTGAGGAACACCTCCAAGTCGAGAGAGTCGCCCTCGATGGTTGCGCCTATCTGTATGTTCGAGAAGTAGCGCGGAGCCCACAGACGCTGCATGGCATTCGATATGAACTTGCTTGGCAGATATATAGAGTCGCCCTCCTGCAATCCTGCCGACGACTTCAGTATGTCGTGGTTGAGGTACTTGACACCGTGGAGGTTGATGTGGCGTATGTAGTATAGCTTGCCGTCGCTCTCTGTGAGGATGGGGGCGCTACGGTCGAAGTCCACGCTGTCGCTAATCTCGTTATTGGCATCCTCGCCAATGGTATAACGCGACGCTGCCACCTGAGCAGATAGCTCCGAGGCGGCAACAAGCATCGTGGCGATGATTAAAAATAGTATCTTCGTATATTTCATCCTCTCTCTAACAATCTTCAGTCACTAATCCGTAGCGTCGCTCGCGCTGAGCATACACCTCCATTGCTTTGTCGAAGGCCTCCTCCCCAAAGTCGGGCCATAGCACATCGGGGAAGTATAGCTCGGCATACGACGACTGCCATAGCAGGAAGTTACTCAGGCGGCACTCGCCGCTTGTGCGTATCACAAAATCGGGGTCGGGCATACCGCTGCTCATAAGCTCCGAGGCAAAGAGCTCCTCGTCGATGTCGTCGACCCTAATATCGCCCTTAGCGACACGCTCAGCAAGTGCTTGTGCTGCTAAAATAATCTCGCGGCGTGCCGAGTAGTTGAATGCCAATACGAGTGTTAGCCTTGCGCCCTCGGCTGTGCTACGCTCAATATGGTCGATCATAGCGAGCACCTCGGCACTGAAGCGTGTACGCTCGCCCATAACCTTTACCCTAACACCCTGGCTTGCCAACTCCTTGGCTTCGCCCATCACCGTACGGCAGAAGAGCTCCATAATGGCATCAACCTCGGCTGTGGGGCGCCCCCAGTTCTCTGTCGAGAAGGCATATAGCGTGAGCCACTCTACACCATTACGCACGGCAGCACGCACGGCAGCACGCACCGACTCTACGCCCGCGATGTGACCTTCGTAGCGCTCCTTATTGCGCTGCTTGGCCCAGCGACCGTTGCCATCCATGATGATAGCTACGTGTTTTGGTATAGCTCTATCCCTGCTCATAATAGCCGTAATATCTCGCAAAAGTAGTAAATTTATTTACAAAAATCCCACTCTTGGCAGCAATTTTTATCACGTGTGCGCGGTGCGCGAGGTTAATACACTGACTACCAGTGGATAATACTCGCGGCGTGAATTTATCGAAATAGCATCGAATCTTAGCGTTTGTCCACGCCCCACATCATCTTCTCTCTTAACGTGTCGTAGAACGTATTATTATGTGGCACAGCCAAAATCAGCTCGCTCGAGGCCTTGCGCAGTGTCACCTCGGCGCCATCTTTGAGCGAGTATGTGCGGTTGTCTGCCGAGAGAAATGCCTCGCCACTGCGGGTATGCACACGCAGACGCACCTCGCTATTGTCGGGGATGACCACGGGACGCATAGTGAGGTTGTGAGGGGCTAAGGGCGAGAGTATGAAGCAGCGACATAGGGGGTCTAATACGGGGCCTCCGGCGCTAAGCGAGTAGGCCGTTGAGCCTGTGGGTGTAGCAACAATCAGGCCATCGCCGTGGTACGTAGCTACGGGTTTGCCGTTTATGAACGTGTCGACCGAAATCATTGTTGCACCATGGCGGTGTATGGTCACCTCGTTGAGGGCTGTGAGTGTGGTGGGGATGTCGCCCTCGACAGCGAGCATCGCGCGGGGCTCAAACTTGAGCGTGCCACACGCTATCTGCTCGAAGAGTGTCGCGATGCTCTGGCCATCGTCGGCTGTAAGGTAGCCTAAGCGTCCACAGTTGATGCCCACGACGGGTATCATGCTATCTTCCAGGAGTGTGACGGCATCCAGGAGCGTGCCGTCGCCACCATACGTTATGACCACGTCGTCGCCACGACCTACGATGCGCTCGGTGAAGATACGCTCGGTGGGTATATGTACGCCTAAGAGAGCCTCTATTACTGCTGCAAAGTCCTCATTCACAGTGTAGTCAAGGCCTAAGCGCTCTATCTCGTGAAGCATCGTGGCGAGTTGCTCCTTGCGGTGGTTAAGCTGCTTGCGCGAAAAAAGTATAATGTTCATTGTCGCAGAATGAAAAAAAATCGTAACTTTGCTACTACAAAGGTAAGAAAAAGAATTGTGGTTTCAATAGTTGGAGCCCATTTATTACAACAAATATGACAAAGTTAAGTGTAAACGTAAATAAGATTGCTGTTGTGCGCAATTCGCGTGGCGGCGATGTGCCCAACTTGTTGAGGGCGGCACTCGATATTGAGCGCTTTGGTGCCGATGGCATCACCGTACACCCGCGCCCCGATGCACGACACATACGCTATTCGGATGTGCGCGAGTTGAAGGCCAACATCGCCACAGAGTTGAATGTCGAGGGTAATCCCATCGAGAGCTTCTGTGAACTTGTCGAGGAGGTACGTCCTGCGCAGGTTACGCTTGTCCCCGATGCTGAGGATGCCATCACCTCGTCGGCGGGCTGGGATACCGTCAAGCATCGCGACTTTCTGCTTAAGATGTCGGAGCGCTTCCATAGGGCGGGCATACGTGTATCTATCTTCGTAGACCCTGTTGTCGAGATGGTTCGTGCCGCCAAGGAGTGTGGTGCCGACCGCGTGGAGCTATATACCGAGGCCTATGCTTCGGGCTATGCCAAGGATCGCGAGGAGGCGATTGCCCCCTATGTTGCAGCTGCCGAGGAGGCACGTCGCGTAGGCCTCGGCCTCAATGCGGGCCACGACCTCAATACCCAGAATCTGCAATACTTCATCGAACGCATACCGTGGGTTGACGAGGTGTCTATAGGCCACGCCCTTATCAGCGATGCCCTCTACTGGGGCTTGGAGAATACGGTGGGCATCTATCAGCGCTGCATTGCGCGTGCCACAAAAACCGAGGAGTAGTATGCCACTCAGACACCCCATATTCAAGCATATAACCCGTGTTGTCGACGATATGGGCGTTGAGGCCTATGTTGTCGGGGGCTATGTGCGCGACTACTACCTGCATCGTCGCTCGTCGGATGTCGACGTTGTGGTTGTGGGCAGTGGAGTGGCTGTTGCCCAGGAGCTGGCGCGACAGTTGGGAGCGAAGGTCACGATATACAAGACCTACGGTACGGCCATGCTCCGCTGGAGAGACACGGAGGTGGAGTTTGTCGGCGCACGTAAGGAGAGCTATAGCCCCGAGTCGCGTAACCCCCATGTCGAGCCCGGCACGTTGGAGGATGATCAGCGCCGTAGGGACTTCACGATAAATGCCATGGCATGGTCACTCAATGGCCACAATTTTGGTGAGCTTGTTGACCCGTTTGGTGGTATGGATGATATGGACGACTGCATCATACGTACGCCGTGCGAGCCCGATACCACCTTCTCGGACGACCCCCTGCGTATGATGCGTGCCGTGAGGTTTGCCTCGCAACTCGGCTTCGATATCGACGACGATACGTTCGAGGGCATCACGCGCCAGGCCGAGCGCATAAAGATTATATCGAAGGAGCGTATTGCTGTGGAGCTCAATAAGATAATGGCATCACCCGTGCCCTCTATAGGTCTCACGCTTATGCGCACCTCGGGACTCTTGAAGTATATACTTCCCGAGCTCGACCGCATGGCGGGCATTGAGCGTCGTGGCAAGCATGCACATAAGGATAACTTCGAGCACACGATGAAGGTGCTCGACAACCTCGCCAAGCGCTCCGACAATATATGGCTGCGCTGGGCTGCACTCTTCCACGATATTGGTAAGCCTCTGACTAAGGCCTACGACCCGCGTCAGGGGTGGACGTTCCATCAGCACGAGGCTGTGGGCTCGAAGATGATACCGCAGCTCTTCCGTCGCTTGAAGCTGCCGATGAACGAGCCTATGCGCTTTGTGCAGAAGATGGTGTTCCTGCACATGAGACCTATCGTGCTGTCGGAGGATTTGGTTACGGACTCTGCTGTGCGTCGTCTCTTGTTCGAGGCGGGCGACGATGTCGAGGAGCTCATGACCCTCTGCGAGGCCGATATAACCTCGGGCAACGATGCCAAGGTAAGGCTCTTTCTCAAGAACTTCGAGCTTGTGAGGGCTAAGATGCACGACCTCGAGGAGCGCGATAGGGTACGTAACTTCCAGCCGCCGATCACGGGCGACGTCATCATGCGTACCTACAATCTGCCCCCATCGAGCGTCATAGGCGAGATTAAGGAGGTAATCAAGAATGCCATTCTCGATGGTATCATTCCCAATGACTACGATGCAGCCTACCGACTTATGGAGGAGGAGGCCACAAAGCGAGGTATAGTCAAGAGGTAACCCTTTAAGTGTGGCTCGCTACCGTTGTAGCCGACCCTTCAATGAACTTTAATTAAGATATCATACATGCGAAACATCTACACCTTCGTAGTGCTTGTTGTGGCACTTGTATTCTGTGGTTGTGGCGATGCCACGCCGGTGATTATTAAGGGCGAGAATTACTCATTCTCGGCTGAGAGTGGCATGATACACTTCGACGAGCCCCAGCGTGCCGCCAATCAGCAGTCGATGTTGGGCTATGCAGCCGCACCCCTTGATGTCGTAAGAGTAGGCTTCGTGGGCTTGGGTATGCGTGGCAGGGATGCCGTCAGCCGCTTCACCCATATCGAGGGCGTGGAGATAAAGGCTCTCGCGGATCTCGTGCAGCGCAATGTGGATTACTGCCGTGGCTACCTCGAGAGTGTCGGCTGGCCGCAGGCTGAGGGTTATGTGGGCGAGGAGGCATATAAGGAGCTATGCCGTCGCGACGACATAGACCTCGTATATATCTCTACCGACTGGTCGAGTCACGTGCCCATCGCCCTCTATGCCATGGAGCAGGGCAAGCACGTAGCCATAGAGGTGCCTGCCGCAACATCCGTCAAGGAGTGTTGGCAGCTGGTAGATATGTCGGAGCGCACACGTTGCCACTGTATGATGCTCGAGAATTGTGTCTACGACTTCTTCGAGCTCACGACGCTCAATATGGTCGAGCAGGGACTCTTTGGCGAGATACTCCATGCCGAGGGTGCATATATACACAATCTTACAGAGTATTGGGATGCCTACCACGACAATTGGCGCTTGGAGTTCAACAGCACACACCGTGGCGATGTATACGCTACGCACGGTCTTGGCCCTATATGTATGGCTCTTGACATACACCGTGGCAACCGTCTTGAGTACCTCGTGTCGATGGATACGAAGTCGGTGAATGGCTTGGCCATAGCGCGCGATAGGATGGGCGTCACGGAGTTTGCCAATGGCGACCACACTACGACGATGATAAAGACCTCGCGGGGTCAGAGCATCATGCTCCAGCACAACGTCTTCACGCCCCGTCCCTATAACCGTCTGTATCAGCTTACGGGCACGCATGGCTTCGCCAATAAGTACCCCATCGAGGGCTTTACCTTCGTCGAGGGAGTACTACCTGCGGAGCTTCTTTCCGAGGGTGCGTACGTCGACCAGCACAACTTCCTTGCTGAGGATGTTAAGGCTGCCATCATGGAGGCATACAAGCACCCTATACATCGCGAGATTGAGGATGTGGCACGCCGTGTGGGTGGCCATGGCGGCATGGACTATGTTATGGACTACCGCCTTGTCTACTGCCTGCGTAATGGTCTGCCTCTGGATCAGGATGTCTACGACGCTGCCGAGTGGTCGTCGATAGGCGAGCTCACGGCAACATCGGCCAAGCATAATAGTATGCCCGTGGCCATTCCCGACTTCACACGTGGTGAGTGGAATAGGCTCACGGGCGTTACGTTCCACACCAAGTAGGTGTGCTATAGCGTAGGCTCAAGGTAGGTGTAGCCGTAGAGGCCCGAGCGGTAGTTCGAGATGAACTCCTTGCCCTCCTCTAAGGTTATGGCGCCACTCTTTACGGACTTCGATACCCATATCTCTATGGCGCGTACCATGCGTTTGTGGTCGAACTGCACGTAGTCCAGAACGTCAGCTATGGTCTCACCCTCGATAATCTTGTCGACGACATACTCTCCATCCTTTATCGAGATATGCACGGCGTTGGTGTCGCCAAAGAGGTTGTGCATATCGCCGAGAATCTCCTGGTAGGCACCCACCAGAAATACACCAACATAATATGTCTCGCCTTCGCGTAGCTCGTGTACGGGGAGGTGGTAGGCATTGTTCGATGTCGATATGAAGTTGTCGATCTTGCCATCCGAGTCACACGTTATATCCTGGAGCGTTGCCGAGCATGTCGGGGGCTCGTTGAGCCGGGCTAAGGGCACGACTGGAAATATCTGATCTATAGCCCACGAGTCGGGTAACGATTGGAAGAGCGAGAAGTTACAGAAGTACTTGTCCGGCAGGCTGCGGGCTATGGCTCGTAGCTCTTCGGGTGCGTGCTTGCTCTTCCCTGCCATAGTGTTTACCTCACGCGCTATCGACCAGAAGAGACGCTCGACGGTTGCTCGTGTGTGTAGATCCACAAGCCCGATGTTGAAGAGCTCCAGGGCATCCTCACGCGCCTGTAGGGCGTCGTGCCACTGTTCGATAAGGCGACTCGGTGTTAGCTTATTCCATATATCGTAGAGGTCGCGCACGAGTTCGTGGGCATCCTCGGCAATCTCCTCCTGACCAAAGGCCGGTAGCTGTGTGCGTGCCAGCACCTCGAATACAAGCACCGAGTGGTGTGCCGTAAGCGAGCGTCCCGACTCGATGATGAGGTTGGGCTGCTCGAGGTTATTCTTCTGGCAGATGTCGACGATGGCATATACGGCGTCGTTGACATACTCCTGTATCGAGTAGTTTATGCTGTTGCCACTGATGGATGAGTGTGAGCCGTCGTAGTTCACGCCGAGGCCACCGCCTATATCCACGAAGCGTATGTTGTAGCCTGTCTTACGTAGCTGAGCGTAGAACTGCGTTGCCTCTTTGAGTGCTGTCTTTATGCGTCGTATGTTGGTCACTTGCGAGCCTATGTGGAAGTGTATCAGGCGGAAGCAGTCCTCCATGCCCTCGTGATGCAGAAGATCTAAAGCCTCTATCAACTCCGAGGAGTTGAGTCCGAACTTCGATATGTCGCCACCGGACTCCTCCCACTTGCCGCTCCCCGAGCTTGCGAGCTTTATGCGTATGCCGATGTTGGGCTTTATGTTCATCGCCTTAGATAGCCGTGCTATGGTGCGCAACTCCATCATCTTCTCTACCACGAGGAATATCTTGCGCCCCATCTTATGCGCCAGGAGTGCTAACTTTATGTAGCTCTCATCCTTATATCCGTTACAAATGATCATCGAGTCGCTGTCGAAGTTGAGCGATAGTACGGCATGTAGCTCGGGCTTCGATCCCGCCTCCAGCCCCACATGGTAGTGGTTGCCGTGGCTTATGAGCTCCTCGACTACGGGGCGCATCTGGTTGACCTTTATGGGGTATACTATGTAGCTTTCAGCCTTATAGTCATACTCCTTAGCCGCGCGGTCGAAGCACTTCGATATCTTGGTGATGCGGTTGTGCAGGATGTCGGGGAAGCGCAGTAGTAGCGGTAGCGATATGTCGTGCAACTGCAGTTCATCCATAAGCTTGCGCAGGTCTACCTCGGGGCCTCCCTCCTTGGGTCGCACGACGATGTTGCCCTCGTTGTTCACCGAGAAGTAGTCTTTGCCCCAGCTGTTTATGTTGTATAACTCTATAGAGTCGTCAACCTTCCACTTTCTCATTTCGTCTTAGTATCGGGATGTTCTATAAATTAGTAAATAGGTTATTCGTTGCCGCGCGGGGATGCTATCCCATACGTCGCTTGTAGTCGTCGTAGCCGAAGGTGCGTAGCGTCTGGAAGCCACGCTCGGGGCTGTAGAGCATAATCGATGGATGTGTGACGCCGTTAAACATCGTGGTCTTAACCATCGTGTAGTGAATCATGTCGCGGAATATGATGCGCTCGCCAACCTCTGCTATGTGGCCGTCGTCGAAGGACCACGCTCCGTACATGTCGCCTGCGAGGCAGGAGTTACCTCCCATCCACCACTCAATCTCTCCATCCTTCGGGTCGTGCATGCGGCATATCGTCGGCTTGTACGGCATCTCCAGACAGTCGGGCATGTGGCAGGCAAACGACACGTTGAGCATCAGGGTGTTGCGTCCTCCGTTGCGAACGATATCCTCGACGCGGGCAACAAGCACGCCTGTGTCCCATGTGAAGGCACTGCCGGGCTCGAGGATGACACGTAGATGAGGGTGTCGGCAGCGGAAGTCGCGGAGGATAGCTATAAGGTGGTCTACGTCGTAGTCCTTATGCGTAAGCAGGTGCCCACCCCCCAAGTTTATCCATCTGAGGCGATCGAAGTGGCGCCCAAAGCGCTCCTCGACAGCCTTGAGCGTCGCCTCGAGGTCTGCGGGTCGCGACTCGCACAGTGCATGAAAGTGCAATCCGTCGACACCCTCGGGCCACTCTGCTATGTCGGCAGCAAGGACCCCTAAGCGCGACTGCGGGATGCAAGGGTTGTAGAGATCGGTCTCCACGGTGCTATACTCGGGGTTGACCCTTAGGCCGCACGATATGCCGCGACGTAGAGCACGCTCACCGTAGCGCGCAAGCTGGCCGAGCGAGTTAAACGTGATGTGGCTTGAGGCCTCGAGTATGTCGTCTATCTCCTCATCGGTGTATACGGGGGCGTAGGTGTGAGCCTTGCAGCCCATCTCTTCGAGCACAAGTCGCGCCTCCGCGAGTGAGCTTGCCGTGGCACCATCGGCGTGCTCCTTTAGTAGCGGGAATAGTTGCCATGTGGCGTTAGCCTTGAGTGCCACGATGATCTCGACGCCTGCCTCGCTACGCACACGATCTATCTCACGAAGGTTTGCACGTAGCATACCCTCGTGAACGATATATGCCGGGGTGGGGATCTTGCTCAGATCCCACGCCGCCAACATATCATCCTTGGTTATCATAGCTCGAGGTCGATGTCGAACTTCTCGATCCACGGTAGTCCACGCTCGCCGAGCTCCTTAAGGAACTGGTCGGGGTCGAGCTGCTCGACGTTGAATACGCCGGCACCGCGCCATATACCACGTGCGAACATCGAGGCACCGAGTGCTGCGGGCACTCCCGTTGTGAAGCTCACGGCCTGCGTTCCTGTCTCACGGAAGGCAACCTCGTGGTCGCAGTTGTTGTATATGTAGTATGTACGCTCCTTGCCATCCTTGATGCCTCGTATGCGGCAGCCTATAGATGTCTGGCCGTGATAGTTGGCACCGAGCGACTTGGGATCGGGCAATACGGCCTTGAGGAACTGTATGGGGACAATCTCCACGCCGTTGTAGAGTATGGGATCGATGCGTGCCATACCTATGTTCTGTATCACGCGCAGGTGCGTGAGGTACTCCTGTCCGAAGGTCATCCAGAAGCGCGCGCGCTTAATCGTGGGGTAGTGCTTTACGAGCGACTCAAGCTCCTCGTGGAAGATAAGGTACGACTCTCGCTCTCCAATCTCGGGGTAGTTCAGTGGCTTGTGAATCTCGTGGGGTGCAGTCTCCACCCATGCGCCATTCTCCCAGTATCGACCCTTCTGTGTCACCTCGCGGATGTTAATCTCGGGGTTGAAGTTCGTGGCGAAAGCCATGCCATGATTTCCGGCATTGCAGTCCACAATGTCAAGATAGTGGATTTCGTCAAAGTGATGCTTGGCGGCGTATGCCGTAAATATGGCCGACACGCCAGGGTCAAAGCCACATCCGAGTATGGCCATAAGGCCCTTCTGCTTGAAACGGTCGTGGTATGCCCACTGCCAGCTGTACTCGAAGTGCGCCTCATCCTTGGGCTCGTAGTTTGCCGTGTCAAGGTAGTTTACGCCACACTCAAGGCAAGCATCCATAATCGTCAAATCCTGGTAGGGAAGAGCGACGTTAATTACAATGTCAGGTTGAAACGCCTTCATCAGTCTCACAAGCTCCTCTACGCTGTCGGCATCTACCTGTGCTGTCTGTATGCGGTTACCACCCACGGCCTTCGCAATATCATCGCACTTCGACTTCGTACGGCTTGCCAGCATAATCTCGGTAAAGGCACTATCTTGAGCGACCTTGTGTGCCACCACTGTTCCGACGCCACCGGCACCAATAATTAAAACTTTTGACATTTAGGTTATTAGGTTATTAATGTGCAGGGTACAGAATGGAGGACCCTGCGGACTCACATCTCTTATTCTCGATGGGCAAAGACCTCGCTAAGTAGTTGGTATACGAGCTTTGCAGCGAGGAAGTCAGAAGCCTTAGCCGTGGGGTTGGGACACAGCTCGACAACGTCAATGCCGACAACGCGATGCTCGCGAATCACACGTCGCAGGAGCCCCATCACCTCGCGGTAGTTTAGGCCTCCGGGCTCGGGCGTCCCCGTTGAGGGGAGGTATGCGGGATCAAAGACGTCGAGGTCTATCGTTATGTATACCTCGTTGCCCAATTGTTCCGATACACGCTCCTGCCACTTGCTATCCTCGGCAATGCTATGAGCATAGAAGATTCGCTCGGGGTCGATGTTGTGCTGCTCCTCGCGTGCCGACGAGCGTATTCCCACCTGTGTGATGCTCGATGTCAGCTCCTTGGCACGCGCCATTACGCAGGCGTGGTTGCAGGCCGAGCCCTCGTACTCATCGCGCATGTCGCTGTGGGCGTCGAGCTGAAGAATCGATAGCCCGGGGTAGCGTTGCGCCATGGCACGAAAAGCCCCTATCGACACCGAGTGCTCCCCACCTATAAGCACGGGAAACTTACCATCCTCGATAATCTGTCGCATCCTTGCCTCCACCGCATAGGCCATGGCCTCGGGCGAGCTGCTCTCGGTTACGGGCCCTAACGTGGCAATGCCACGGCGAAAGACCTCGCTCCGAGTCTCAATGTCGTAAAACTCGAGGTTGTATGACGCCTCGAGCAACGCCTCGGGGCCACGGTCGGCACCCTTTATCCAGGTGCTTGTACCATCGTATGGCACGGGGAGTATGGCTATTGCAGCCCTCTCGTAACAGATCTCTTCGGGGGTGAAGTCACCAAATGCTCTCATCTCTAAATACCGCTAATATCGTCTTTTCTCAATTCTCATATACCCTCCACAAAAATCTATGCCACGTATAGTCTGCCTCGACATAGTATAAATGTGGTTTTTTATCTGTCGATTACCACTATTTCGACGTCGCAAATATAAGTATTTTAGTTTTATATACAACCATTTTCATCATTTTTTTGCATATCTTCTTATTTTCTTTATGCCACTACACGCCTCTCCGGGGCGGTTGTTGGGTTATGTAGGTAATAATTTTATATCGATGTCATCGCTATAGAAATTACCAGATCTATTTTTCTGTTTATGGTATTTGTATTTGCAAAGCAACCTGGGAGAGATTGCCCAAAAAAAGCGCGAGAAGAATAAACTTCTCATCAGAGCTAAAATTTGAATTGTGGGGGAGGGCGACGTAGTCGAAGAGACGATACCCCAAAGGCGCAGGGCGTAGTCCCGAGCAATAAACAACCTGTCTATCGGCTCAACCCCTTATTAGTGAGCAATGCCTCACCAACAGCAGGATGCAGGGCAATCGCCCGTGGCGGTTTGTTTTTGCGGTGTGTGGCGGTGGCTTGCAAACGACGACACACCACAAAAACAAAACAGACGACTTCCGTCGTCTGCCCTGCATTCAATCCAGCGGAGAGGGAGGGATTGGCTACTACGCATCCCTGCGGTCTGCTCCGCTTAACGCCTTTCCCCTCCGCTTGCCGCGGGGGCCCTTGCAAACTACACTTCGCAAGAAGTTGATAAATCAACCATTTTTGTTTTCCATGCCTACGTCTATAAGCAAGCTTATGCCGAGGCATAAAAAACAAAAGGTGTCGAGTAATCGACACCTTCTTGCTTCGTTGCGTTTGCGGAGAGGGATTGACTTCCTGCGGTCGCCGTTCCCTTTACTCCTTAACTTGCAAGCGGAAAAAATAGAGATAGACGCAGGTGGTACATAACCACCCATTTTATGCAGCAGAGGACCTCTTCCGAATGAATTCGAGAGAGTCCTATACCTTTGACCGCCGCAACCGAAGGCAAATTCATTTTGCCGTAGGTAGATGCTTTTTTACAGCCAGACCTGTGGTGTAAAAAAGTATCAATCGCGGCAACAGGCGGTACTTGAAAACCGAGGGAGGGATTGACATCGCTTCGCTCGTCTTTCCCTTTACTCCTTAACTTGCAAGCAGAAAAATAGCACGAGTATCGGCAGAGCCGAGACTTACTTTTATTTGACAAACGGCCACTGGTAAATTTATTTACCGATGACCGTTTGACAAAAAAAAGACTCGCAAAATGCGAGTCGTGCTATTTTTACGCTTGATGCGGAGAGGGAGGGATTCGAACCCCCGGAGCCTCGCAGCTCAACGGTTTTCAAGACCGCCGCAATCGACCACTCTGCCACCTCTCCAACGGACAAAGGTATGACATTAATTCCATTCTGCCAAATATTTTTATAAATATTTTTTACATATCATCGAGTGTAATGGTGCAATACGTTGATAATTAGTGTGTTGTATGGGGATGTATGTTTTCCGTCTTTCGCTTTGTGGTAGTGTAGGTATATTGTTTTATGAGTTTTTAAGGCTAAGATTGGTGGTGTGATTTTGCTCTCCTTTCTATTTTCTCAGCAATTTTATAATAGCTCTTCTGAATCGTTTGAGAGTATCTTCTCGGCAAAAATTCGAGCAGCATAACTCTCGGGGATCAGAATTTTCTTAATATCCATAGCCCTAAGAATTGAGGAGTGTGTGGTGTCGAGTGCGCGTGCTATGATATTCTTCACATTTAGTTCCTTCAGTGAAGCCACGGTTCTTAATGAGCTATCCATACTCTGTCCGATGGCAACAATTACACAATCGATTTCATCTAAAGGCAGGCTCCGTAATGATGCTCTTTCGGTTGCATCCATAATATAGGCTAAGTCTATTCTATCTTTAATCTCTTCGATGCAGTGCTCATTGCAATCAACGCCAATGACAGAGTGCCCCATATCGGTAAGAGTGGCAGCAAGAGTACTCCCAAAATTTCCTAATCCTATCACAAGGTATTTCATACGAATTCGTTTTATTAGTTTATTATTATATCTTCTTTTGGTAAACGGTATTTGGGCTGTTCTTTTTGTGGCAGTATGCTCATAAGTACTGTAATGAAGCCTACGCGCCCCAAGAACATAAGCACCACTAACAGAACCTTACTGCTATCGCCCAAAAGTGGTGTAATGCCCAGGCTGGAGCCTACGGTGGAGAATGCCGACACACTTTCAAACAGCAGGTCGATTGATGGTATGCTCGGCTCTAACAGTAGTAGTGCGACATAGAAGAGTGCAATGATACATATTGAGCCAAATACGACGACTAATGCTCTTCGTATCGAGCTATATGTGATCTCGCGGTTAAACAGTGTTGTGGAGTGTTCGTCTTTAATCAGCGACTTCAACGAAGCGAGAGCCACCACAAATGTGTTTACTTTGATACCACCTGCCGTTGATTGAGAGCCACCACCTATCCACATCAGCACCAAATATAGTATGATAGTCACTCTCGAGAAATCACTTAGTGCAACGCTGTTAAATCCTGCTGTTCGTGGTGACACAGCATTGAATAGAGACTGTACAATCTTTTCATCAGATGAGAATGAGGCTAACGCTCCATTCCACTCAAAGAAGGCAATGCCGACAGTTCCGATAAATATCAGCGCCAGAGAGGAATATAGTACAATCTTAGTGTTGATATCGGCAATGTGCATATATCGTGACCGCTGCCCGTTCTTTCTGAACACCTTATGCAAGAGTTCCGAACCATAATATGAAAGAACCCTTTTTATACTCATGAGTATAGGAAATCCGATACCGCCCAAAACTATAAGAAGCGAGATTACCAGATAGAAAATGTTATGATTGTATAATATCAAATCATTCCCGAGATTTCCTTCCAGCGTGGAGAATCCTGCATTGCAGAATGCTGATACGGAGTGAAAGAGAGAGAAGAATATCTCATCTCGGAGGGTCATACCCATTGTTGAATGAATACTAAGCCATATGAAAAGAGCTCCTATTATCTCTATCACGAAAGTAAACCCTAAAACACTTGTCAACACAGATTTCAGTGATGCGGAACTTGACGCTATCATATTCTTCAGTGAAAATTGAGAATACAATCCGATGCCGCCCATGAAAAACAGGGCAAAGAAACTCGTTATTGTCATAATACCCAAACCTCCGATCTGAATCAACAGGGCTATGATTATTTGCCCCTCGGGGGTAAACGTATGTGCAATTTCTACGGGGCTTAATCCCGTAACACAAACCGCGCTTGTTGATATGAAGAGGGCATCTACCACAGGTAGTCGGATATGCTCCAATGTGGAGCGTGGTAGCAAGAGTAGCAGAGCACCAAAGGCTATTACCGTCATAAAACATACTACAATTAAAAGCGCAGGATTTGTCCTTTTGTTTACAAAGTTTACTATCCATTGCGATATTGTAATCAGCGACAATAGGCCTATGATGCTTATAATAAAGTATTTATGAGTCAGCACAGCCCATAATATGGTGAGAAATGGACTATCCCCGGGCGTAGTGAAAAGCTTCGGTAATGCTGAAGCACAAAGCATAATACCTAAAATAAAGGTAAATGACACCCCCTTACGCCAAACCTCACCCCAATGAACTATAATCTTATAGGCAAATGATATGAAATATACCCACCAACTAGTGTTATATACCGACAAGATGAAAGACATCTCATGGGCATCAAGCTCGAAACCATAATCAACTATTATGGCCGCAACAACACATATAGATGTCAGTATAGAGACTATCCTTACAATATAGTCTGCTCTCGAAACAATAGGTTTAAGGTCAATCATTGGCTTATTAGCTTTATTGGCGATAGGCCGTTTATTTCATCTGTTTTCGCCATTTCTCACGTGCATACGCCTGTAAATCTACTACCGTATCACTCTCGTCGACAATCTCCCGTCCGATGATGGTTTCGATAATATCCTCCATCGTTACAACACCAAGAAAACAGCCAAACTCATTCTGTACTTGGGCGATGTGCTCTTTTCGTTTGAGCATCTCCTCCCACGCGACACTTACCGAGGTATCCTCATTGAATGATAGTATGGGGCGCTTTATCACTGCTAACGATTTATCAAAGTCGTCTTCTGCCATCTTCTCGAGAACGGTCTGTTTGAGGACAAAGCCCGTGATAAAGTCGGGATTGTCGCTATAGACGGGTATTCTCGAGAAAATACCGTGCATCTTATTTGCATAAAACTCCTTCAATTTTGTACTCTCCGAGGCCGTTATCACTACGGTTCGTGGTGTCATAATCTCATACAAGGCGATGCTCTTGAGCTTAAAGATGTTTTGAATCATGTCACTCTCCGTAGCTTCAAATATACCCTCCTTGGTGCCTACGCTAACCATTGCTGATACCTCCTCACGGCTGACAGATAGGGGTTGCTTTTTTGCAGCTATCAAGTTAGTGATAAGTTCTGAGAACCATACTAAGGGGTATGAAACAATTACCAACCAGTGAATTATCTTTGATGCGGGCATTGCTAATTGTCTCCAGTAATATGAGCCTATGGTTTTAGGGATAATCTCCGAGAGGACAAGTATCAGAATTGTTAGTACGGCAGAGATAATGCCGAAATAGGCTTCGCCAAATACTTTTACTGCTTCTGCTCCCACACCTGCCGAGCCTACGGTATGGGCTATGGTATTAAGGGATAGAATCGCAGAAATGGGGCGGTCTATATTCTGTTTCTGCTTCATCATAATAGAGGCATTCTTGGCCCCCTCCCTCTCTTTCATCGTAATAAACGACATTGGCGTAGAGAGCAATACAGCCTCCAATACCGAACATAAAAACGACACAGACAGTGCCAAAAATAGATATAATATAACTAATTCCATATACGAAGATTTACCGATGCGTCTGCATCGGAATAATAAAAATAATGATTGTTTTTAAACGATAATATTATTACTGCTTATAACAAACGAACCCCTGATTTGCAAAAGGTCATAGCAGGGGTATAGCATAGACTGCAATAAATCAAATAAGGAGTGTGCAAAACAGCGTAGACAGAGGTCTTGATGTTTTAGTCGGGTGAGTGATATGTGTGGCAATATGATTTGTCTGCCGCTTGATATAATGAGAAAAATTAAAACTCGTAAATGGGGAGGCTATAACTCTGATTGAGTGGTTTTTCACTCTTCTTGGGCAACCCTCGTCATTGGACTCGTTTTCCGTATCAGCATACTGGGTCGTATTGTGACCCATGACATCCTCCAAGTTCACAATGGGTGTGGTTTGGGTCTCTAACATGTATCCAAACATTCCACCTTGAGTAGCAACAACCATTATTAATACGGCTGTTATTACCCCTATTATGTTGCGCCTAAAATATTCCATATATCAAGCAATGGTAAATTATATGCAATATCGGTAAGACAGGTGACAACTGCCATACGCTATGCACAAATCAACCATTTTCGATGTAACGAACAACTATTGTTATTTATTGTTTTAAGGGTAGCCAATTTTTATAAATATTGCCGAGGCCATGGATAGTTTACACTCTATTCCTTGGCGTTTCTTTGCGAATTTGCTTTTACCTATATTTCCGATGTTTTAAGCGTAATGTGCTTATTATCAGTGTATGATATACTATTATTGCGATTTTGGTTGGTTATTCCGGTGTTTTTTCGTAACTTTGTCCGATTAACTTTTATAATAAAGTATGGCGTTGATAAAGTGCAATAATGATATATGCGATAAAGGGTGGATGCGCTATGTTTGTATGGCGGCTCCATGGATTGTGGGCTTGTTGCTATTCTGGGTGGTGAGTCATCACTTCTATGCGCCTCAGTTCGAGGGTAAGTCGTTGTCGCAGGGCGATATAGCTCAGTATGCGGGTATGTCTGAGGAGATTCGCGCACATCGTGCGACTACGGGTGAGGATCCGCAGTGGACGGGGAGCATGTTCTCGGGTATGCCGGCATATCTTATCGACGTGGAGTATCCTACGCAGTATGTCAAGCGGTGGGTTGGTGGCCTTGCGAAGGCTGTGGATAGCCCGATGAATATGACGTTGTGTGCCATGGTGCTGATGATGGTTGCTGTGGTCATGATGGGCGTAAATCCATGGATAGGCATCATTGCGGGTTTGGCTTATGGTCTCTCGACCTACTTCTTCCTTATCATCGATGCGGGACATATAACGAAGATGTGGGCGTTGGTATATGCGCCACCTTTGGTTGCCTCGGTGTGGTATGCTCTGAGGCGTAATATGTGGGTGGGAGCCATCCTCGCGGCGCTCTTTGGCTCACTGGAGCTGGGTGCTAACCATCCGCAGATAACATACTACTTCCTGTTGGTATGCCTTGCGATGTGGATTAGCGAGTTGATCTTTGCCATAAAGGATAGGGTGGTGTCGACGTTTGCCTATCGCACGCTTTTGTTGGTTGCCGCAGCGCTCCTTGCTCTGGGCTCCAACCTCTCGCCCTTGTGGTATACTATGGAGCATCAGAAGTACACGACGCGAGGTGTGCAGGAGGCTGTTGCGGAGGAGGATGCGCGCAAGGAGAAGATTGCCTATAACACAGCGTGGAGCTATGGATGCAAGGAGAGCTTCAATATGTTGGTGCCCTCGTATATGGGTGCATGGTCGGGCGATGTTAGCAACGATGTTGTCGAGGTGTTGCAGAGTCCCGGCGTGCAGAATGCGCTCTTCGATGTGGCGCTTGATGAGCTCACGGCACAGCTGCAGAGGGATATGCCCGAGTTGCGACGTAGCGATGTGGAGTACTTCCTCGGTGCTGGTGATGAGGAGCTTGCTGCGGAGTTGCAATATGTATATGAGGATGTCAGTGGCGAGGTGTCGGCGTATGCCTCGAACTATTGGGGCACGCAGCCCTATACTGCCGGCCCGACATACTTAGGTGCTGTTGTTGTGTTCTTGGCGGTGATGGGATTGATGCTTGCCACGCCGAGGATGCGCTGGTGGGTGCTCGCTGTGAGTATCTTGGCGCTGCTCCTGGCATGGGGTGGTAACATTATGGGCTTCTACGAGCTTATGTACGACGTGCTTCCGGGATATAAGAGTTTCCGCACGGTATCTATGGCGCTTGTCGTGCTGGAGTGGAGTGCTCCTCTGCTTGCGGCTGTGGCGTTGTGGCAGCTCGTGCGCTCGGAGTTACCTATGCGTAGCTTGCTTGTGCGTGCAGGTGCAGCCTTTGGTGTCGTGCTTATGCTCGTTGGTGCTATGGCTCTCATGGCGGACTATGGCTTGGAGGATATATACGCCAAGTATGGTGATGCGCTATGGGTTGAGCAACTCAGGGAGGCGGCGTATAACTCGCGTCACGCAGCATTTATGGCGGACATGTGGCGAACATTGGGATATGTGACCATTGCCACAGCGCTTGTTGGTGGATATGTCGTCTTGCGGGATAGATTTGCAGAACGTAGGAGCATGCTTGCTGCGCTCTTTGTTGCGGTGGTAGGTGTTGTCGTTGTTCTCGACCTTGTGGGTGTTGATGGCCGCTATATGTTCGATGGCAAGTGGGCAGAGAGTAAGCCTATGGAGCAGAGTCCCACGGCAGCAGATAGGGATATTCTTCAGGACGAGGAGCTTGGTTACCGCGTCCTCGACCTCTCGGGCGACCCCTTCAATAGTGCCCGTGCATCATACTTCCACCGCTCGGTGGGAGGCTATCATGGCGCTAAGCTCGGACGCTACCAGGAGGTTATCGATGCGCACCTCTCGAAGTTCAACCCGGAGGTGTATGCGGCACTCAATACGCGCTACGTTATATATGGCGGTGAGGCTCGCAGTCTTGAGAGCATCATGGGTGTTGCGCCCTATGGTGCTGCGTGGTTTGTGTCGCGTGTGGAGACGATGGCTACGCCCGGTCAGGAGCTTGAGGCTATAGGTGTGACGAATCTCAGGGATACCGTTGTGGTGTCGGAGGGCGTCGAGGGCCTCAGTGGTGAGTATGACGCCTCGGGAAGCATCGCCTTGACGGAGTATGCACCCAACTACTTGAAATATGAGTACTCGGCACCAGAGGTCTCGCTTGCCGTATTCTCGGAGATATATTTCCCCGAGGGTTGGAGTGTTAAGGTTGATGGCCATGCGGTCGAGTATTTCGCCGCGGATTACATCCTGCGAGGTATGGAGCTCCCTGCGGGGGAGCACACTGTGGAGTGGTACTTCCGAGCTCCTGCGTGGCGTGCAACGTCGTTGATTATGGGTATAGCCTCTGTGGTCATCCTCCTCGGGTGTATCGCCGTGGCAGCTGCAGCAATATATAAAAACAGAAAATAGGGTCTTATGTCAGCAGGTAGGGATAAGCGTGTTAGGCGCAAGGTGCGTCGCTCGTATGTTATATCGACAATAAGCATTGCTCTGGTACTCTTTATGCTGGGTGCTGTGAGTTATGTGGCTCTCTCGGCCGTCACGGCGGCATCGACACTGCGCGATAGTGTTGTTCTGTCGGTGGAGGTTGCCGACTCACTTACCGATGAGCACCACGGCGAGATACGTCGTGCAATCGAGCGAATGGAGGGGTGTCGTAGGGTCGCCTTTATATCGAAGGATGAGAAGCTCTACGACGAGGAGTTTCGCCGTCAGTTCGAGGTGGATCTCGACCTACTGCTTGGTGAGAACCCTCTATACGATAGCTATGAGGTTACGCTCGACAGCGCGATGTCGACACGTGAGGCTGTCGATGGTTTTGTTGCGGCGGTTGAGTCGATGGAGGGCGTGGAGTATGTCGCTGTGCCTCCCGTGGATGTCATCGAGAAGATGCACGTTACCATCACACGTGTGAGCATCGCACTGATTATCTTCGTTGGCGTGCTACTCTTCATCTCGATGATACTGCTTAACAACACCATCCGCTTGGCGATATACTCTAAGCGCTACCTCATAAACACCATGAAGCTTGTGGGTGCTACCAAGTGGTATATTATGCGTCCGCTGTTGGCGAGTGCCCTGAAGCAGGGTGTCGTTGCGGGTATCATTGCGGGTGTGATGCTTGCGGGCGTGGTCTATGGTGCCGAGATATTTACACCCGAGGGTATCGCCATGCTCGATATTCGCGAGGTGGGCATTGTTCTCGGCGGCCTTATAGGTGTGGGCATCATCATCACCGTATGCTTCAGCGCTGTGGCTGTCAACAAGTTCGTAAATATGAAGTCTAACAAGATTTACCTCTATTAATAAGATGGATAACAGAGATAATAACAAGGAGCGTATGCCCTTTACGCGTCGCAATTATGCCCTTATGCTTGCGGGCGTTGTTGTTGTAATCCTCGGTTTTGTGCTTATGTCGGGTGGTGCGGAGCATAGCGCCACGGAGTTCGATACGTCGATATTCTCGGCACGACGTATTACGGTGGCCCCTATCGTTGTCATTGCGGGCTTTGTGACTGTGGGTGTCGGCATAATGAAGCGTTTTAAGTCTGACGATAAGCAGTAGCGAGCTATGGAGATTATTGAGGCTATAATCTTGGGCGCGGTGCAGGGACTCACGGAGTTCCTTCCCGTGTCGAGTAGCGGTCACCTGCAGCTGGCTAAGGCACTCCTTGGTGTCGAGATTGAGGAGAACCTGACGTTCGATGTTATGTTGCACGCCGCCACGGTGCTGAGCACCATCGTTGTGCTCTGGGCGGAGATATGGGGGCTTCTCAAGGGGCTCTTTATGCGTGGCATGAACGACGAGAAGGCGCTCGTTATCAAGCTCATAATATCGATGATACCGATAGGTATCGTGGGGCTTGTGTTTAAGAATCAGATAGATGCCATGCTCTCGGCCGACTATATTATGGTGATTGTGGGTGCTATGCTGCTACTTACGGCGCTATTACTCTCGTTTGCCTACTATGCGCATCCGCGTCCTAAGGCGTCGATATCCTATCGCGATGCCTTCATCATAGGTCTCAGCCAGGCTGTGGCCTCGATGCCCGGATTGTCGCGCTCGGGCACGACTATCGCCACGGGTCTGCTGCTGGGTAACAACAAGGCGGCGGTGGCCACCTTTTCGTTCCTTATGGTCTTGGCGCCTATCATCGGGCAGTCGCTCCTGGATATCATGGATGGTGGCATGGCACTTACGGGTATTGGTGTTGTGCCCCTCTTGGCGGGTTTTGTGACAGCCTTCGTTGTGGGGTGCCTGGCGTGTCGTTTTATGATAAACATTGTCAAGCGGGGTAGGCTTATATGGTTTGCCCTCTACTGCGCCGTTGTTGGCTGTGTGGCTATTTGCTCATATATACTTTAGTTATAGATGGATAATTTTACGTTGCAGGGTGTCGACTTCCCCGAGGGGTATGTCGCCGTTATAGATAAGCCCTACGAGTGGACATCGGCCGATGTCGTTAGAAAGATAAAGTTTCAGCTACGCAAGTGTGGCCATCCGAAGATTAAGATAGGCCATGCTGGCACGCTCGATCCCTTGGCTACGGGCATACTGCTTGTGTGCATAGGTCGCGCTACGAAGCGTGTAGATGCTCTTCAGGCGGAGCGTAAGGAGTATGTTGCGGAGTTGATGCTTGGCGCCACCACACCAAGTGGCGATATGGAGCACGAGGTTGACGCCACCTATCCTACTGAGCATATCACGCGCGAGGCTGTCGAGGCGGCACTGCTGTCGCTCACCGGCGAGCGCGAACAGCTACCCCCGCTCTACTCGGCAAAGAAGGTGCAGGGTGTGCGTGCCTATGAGTTTGCACGTGCTGGCGAGGAGGTGGAGCTCAAGCGCGCACTCATCAATATCTACGCTATGGAGCTTCTGGAGTGTGACCTTCCGAGGATAAAGATACGTGTGGAGTGTAGTAAGGGCACGTATATACGCTCGTTGGCCTTCGAGATTGGCGAGGCCCTTTCGAGTGGTGCCTATCTCACGTCGCTGCGTCGTACTAGGAGTGGCGATTTCAGGGTCGAGGAGGCCCATACGCTCGATCTTTTTATGGAAAAGCTACGCGAGTGTGAAACAAAATAACGAGTTTTACGTATAATATTTGATTGTTACACGTTTTTTTTGAATAGCTTATATGAAGTTATCGCAGTATGGTTATGAGTTTACCGAGGATATGATCGCGAAGTATCCTACGGTAAATCGTGATGATGCACGTCTTATGGTGTTGCACCGCGCGACGGGAGAGATCGAGCATCGCATCTTCAAGGATATTATCGAGTACTTTGACGAGAAGGATATGTTCGTGTTCAACGACACGAAGGTGTTCCCCGCGCGCTTGCAGGGATGCAAGGAGAAGACGGGTGCCGACATTGAGATTTTCCTCCTTCGTGAGCTCAACAGCGAGCTTCGTCTGTGGGATGTTCTGGTCGATCCGGCACGTAAGATACGTATTGGCAATAAGCTCTATTTCGGCGACGACGAGCTTATGGGCGCTGAGGTTATCGACAACACCACGTCGCGAGGCCGTACGTTACGCTTCCTGTTCGATGGCTCGTATGAGGAGTTCAAGGAGGCGCTCTACAACCTTGGCGAGACGCCACTCCCGCGCTGGGTGCGAGAGAAGGTCGAGCCCGAGGATGCTGAGTGGTATCAGACGATATATGCCGATAAGGAGGGTGCTGTGGCAGCACCTACGGCAGGTCTTCACTTCTCGAAGCACCTGATGAAAAGGATGGAGATTAAGGGTATCGAGCGCGCCTTTCTCACGTTGCATGTGGGCCTGGGTAACTTCCGCACGGTAGATGTTGAGGATTTGTCGAAGCACAAGATGGACTCGGAGCAGTTTATCATCACGCCCGAGACTGTGGAGCAGATAAATGCTACGAAGCGCGATGGCCGTAAGGTTGTGGCTATCGGTACCACTGTCATGCGTGCTATGGAGACCGCTGTGTCGGTGGGTGGTATGCTCAAGCCTATGGATGGTTGGACCAATAAGTTCATCTTCCATCCCTATCAGTTCACCTCGGCCGATGCGTTTGTGTCAAACTTCCACCTTCCCTACTCTACGCAGTTGATGATGGTGGCAGCCTTTGGTGGCTACGATTTGGTGATGAATGCCTACGATGTGGCACGCCAGGAGGGCTATCGTTTCGGCACTTATGGTGACGCAATGTTGATTTTGTAGAAAAAAATTACTACATTTGCATAGTAAAGAACGTATATTATTATGGCAACAAACAAGATATTGTACGTTTGTCAGGAGATATCTCCCTATCTTCCCGAGAACGAGTTTTCGAAGCTGAGTCTCGAGATGGCCCGCCAGATGCAGGAGCGTGGTGCCGAGGTTCGCACGTTTATGCCGCGCTACGGCTGCATCAACGAGCGTAGAAATCAGTTGCATGAGGTTATACGCCTCTCGGGCATGAACCTCATTATCAACGATAACGACCACCAGCTTATCATCAAGGTGGCCTCTATCCCTGCTGCCCGCATACAGATATACTTCATCGACAACGACGACTACTTCTCGCGTCGTGCGGTGTTGCGCGATGCCGATGGCAAGATGTTTGAGGATAACGACGATCGCGCCATCTTCTTCGCACGTGGTATGTTGGAGACGGTCAAGAAGTTGCGTTGGTCGCCCACGATTGTTCACTGCCACGGGTGGTTCTCGGCCATTGTACCTATGTATCTTAAGAAGGTATTCTACGACGATCCACTCTTCCGCGATGTGAAGATCGTGCTGTCGCTCTCCAACGATCAGTTCGACGAGAGACTTGCTGCCGACTTCAAGCAGAAGCTCGAGGGTGAGGGTATCATGGATAGCGCCATGAAGATTTTGGAGGAGCCCTCATACCAAAATCTCTATCGCTTCGTTATAGAGTATGCCGATGGCGTCGTTGTTACGTCGCCCGATGCCGACAAGGAGCTTGTTGAGTATGCTCGCAGTTGTGGCAAGAGGGTGTTGGACTATGTTGAGGCGGAGCCTAAGGAGGTATTCGATAATTACAAGAGGTTCTATGACGAGTTGTAGGAGGGTCATGGTCTTGGCGGTGATCTATCTCTCGGCGCTGTTTGCGCTCGTGGGATGTACCACCGAGGTAGACTATACTATGGGATCGGAGTTTGTGCCGACGAATCAAAATATGGAGCTTCGCCGCCGTGTTTACGAACTCGGCGAGGTGAAGGAGGGGAGCAATGAGAGCCGTTGCTCGCTCTTCTCTACGCGCCTATATAAGAGCGACTCTATAGCGTCGTCGAACGTCAAGCTCGGCTTCTTCGGCCTCGAAAAGAGTGCGGAGTATGGCCAGCGTCGTGCAGGCTTCCTCTCGCAGATGGTCTTTAGCCTAACGCTCCCTGAGGGTCGTGGCTGGGGCTATCGTCCCATATTCGACTCTATGCAGCTGTCGCTATATGTTTGTGACTATCATGGCGATACTACACGCAAGCATCGCTTTGCGATATACGAGATAACGTCGAATGACTACCTCGCGCTTAGTGCCGATACGACATTCTACGCGAGCTTCGACCCTACGCCATACATCTCTTCGGAGCCTATCTTTGAGTTTACCTATCCCAATCCCGATAAGGGTGTGTATGTGGGCGATGTGCTTAACCCGAAGAACTGCGAGGTACTTCTTGAGGAGACCCCCGCAACGAGGGAGTACATCAAGCGCCTTATGCTAATGACCGACATCGAGGATAACGATGGCTATGCTCTGGATAGCGATAGTCTCTATGTTACCGGCAACGAGGAGAGGTTTGTGGATGTTGTGCGCGGTATCTATATTGCCCCTGTGGATGATAGCTTCGGGGATGAGGGTGCTATGTTTGCTACGGAGCTCGAGAATACGGCACTTTTGCTCTTCTCGCGCAGTCGCTACGAGGAGGATCCTACGATTATCCGCGATTCTACCTATATGATATACAACCTCTACCTCGACCCTTCGCAGTATGGCGTTAAGGCGGGTAATGTCTCGATAAATTCTGTAAGACACAACTACGAGGGTACGGCAATAGATGCCGCCCTTACGGAGGGTCTCGATGTTGACGTATGTTATGTCGAGGGTATGGGTGGTGTCGTTACGGAGGTGTCGTTCACGGATGAGTGCATACAGTCGTTGGCGGACATTGTCCTCGACGCTGGCGATGCTACGGTGTCCGTAAACCAGGCTCTCGTACACTTCTACCTCGATGGTGTCTACCCCGCAGGCTCTAATTACGACTATCTGCAGCTTAACCCCATCACCCTCACGCCACTGTTGGATGACGCTATGGTGCGTATGGGTATATATGTCGATTACGAGGGTAGGATTGCCGTTGCCGACTACAACTATGGCGTCGAGGCGCAGTATACGTTGCCCTACGGTGGCTATATGAACCGCTCGCTGGCGTGCTACGTGATGGATGTGTCGACATACGTGCAGACGCTTATGCTCGAGGCGGCACGAAGTGCCAACGAGGATGGTGTCGTAGACTTCGCACGCTTCAGGGAGGATTATAGCGAGGGCAGCTCGCTCGTTACGCTTCGCCGCTTCTATCTCGGCCCCGAGGCCTACTCGATGTACGACTTCCGCCGACAGATGCTCGAGGGTATGAGTGGTGATGTCGCGGGTGGCACGCAGGCGGCTCCGATGAAGCTGGAGTTGACGTATACTATTATAAATTGATGTAATATAGCATTATAGCAAACCTAAGTTCGACGCTTAGGTTTTGCTGTGTAAAGAAACGATATATAAGGATGCAGGAAAATTTAGTTATTGTGGAGTCTCCGGCTAAGGCTAAGACGATTGAGAAGTTCCTCGGCAAGGATTATATGGTCAAGTCGAGCTTCGGTCATATTCGCGACTTGGCAAAGAGGGGACTCGGCATCAATCTCGATAACGAGTTTGAGCCTATATACGAGATACCGGAGGATAAACGTAAGGTTGTAGATGAGCTCACACGCTTGTCGCGTGCTGCCAAGACCGTGTGGTTGGCATCCGATGAGGATCGCGAGGGTGAGGCCATTGCTTGGCATCTGGCCAAGGTGCTCGATCTTCCTATCGACCGCACCAAGCGTATTGTCTTCCACGAGATTACGCAGCGTGCTATACTCAATGCCATCGAGAACCCTCGTACCATCGATCTCAATCTCGTGAATGCCCAGCAGGCACGTCGTGTGTTGGATCGATTGGTGGGCTTCGAGCTCTCTCCGGTGTTGTGGAAGAAGGTGCGTCCGGCTCTCTCGGCCGGTCGTGTGCAGAGTGTTGCTGTGCGCCTTATTGTCGAGCGTGAGCGCGACATCATTGCCTTCAAGTCGCAACCTTTGTTTCGTGTTGTGGCACAGTTCTACGCCTCGGAGGATGCAAACAAGACGCTCTTCAAGGCGTCGTTGTCACAGCCCTTTGCTACGCGCGATGAGGCTGAGCAGTTCCTGCGTAGCTGTGTCGGCGAGCAGTTTACCGTGACTAAGGCAGAGGAGAAGCCCGTTCAGCGCTATGCAGCGCCACCGTTTACCACCTCTACGTTGCAGCAGGAGGCGGGTCGTAAGCTGGGCATGAGCGTGTCGCAGACGATGTCCGTGGCACAGCGTCTGTATGAGCAGGGTCTTATCACCTATATGCGTACCGACTCGGTGAACCTCTCGGCTATGGCCATCACGCAGTGTAAGAACGAGATTACGCGCCTCTTTGGTGCTAAGTACTCCTATCCGCATAACTTCAAGACCAAGTCTAAGGGTGCTCAGGAGGCACACGAGGCTATACGTCCCTCGTATATCGAGCGTAACGAGATTGAAGGCACGGCGGCAGAGAAGCGCCTCTACGATCTTATATGGAAGCGCACCGTGGCATCGCAGATGGTGCCTGCGGAGTTAGACCGCACGCAGATAGTCATCGACCTCAGTCGTCGCTCGGAGCAGTTTGTTGCCACGGGCGAGGTTGTACGCTTCGATGGCTTTATGCGCTTGTACTCGGAGAGTGTTGATGAGGATCAGCAGCCCGAGGGCGAGGGTGGCATCCTACCCAAGATGGCTGTGGGTGATAGGGTAGAGGCTACGACTATCACCGCTGCGGAGCGATATACCGTTGCACCCCCGCGATATAACGAGGCGGCACTCGTTAAGCGCCTCGAGGAGCTCGGCATTGGCCGTCCTTCGACTTATGCACCTACGATTACGACAATCATCAACCGCGGATATGTCGTCAAGCAAAACCGTGATGGCCAGAAGCGCCAGACGTTGCAGATGACACTCACGGGCGACAAGCTTACGGAGAAGATGGTTACGGAGAGTTATGGTAAGGAGAAGAACCGCCTTGCTCCCACGGATATAGGTATGATTGTCAACGACTACCTCGAGTCGCAGTTCTCGTCGATTATCGACTATAACTTCACGGCAAATGTCGAGAAGGAGTTTGACCGTGTTGCTGAGGGCGAGATTACGTGGTGCGATATGATTCGCGACTTCTACGATCCGTTCCATAATCTTGTGAATAACGCTATCGGCACGCAGAGCGATCGTAGCCTGCAGTCTGTGCGAGTTCTCGGCGTTGATCCCAAGACGGGTCTTACGGTCAAGGCTCGTATCGGTCGCTATGGTCCCATGGTTGAGCTCGAGGCCAAGGATGGCGGTAAGGGTCATTTCGCCTCGCTGAAGAAGGGACAACTCATCGAGTCTATCACCTTGGAGGAGGCCTTGGAGCTCTTCGCTCTGCCTCGTAACCTCGGCGATAAGGATGGCGAGGATATTATGGTCGGTGTTGGTAAGTTCGGCCCCTATGTGCGCCACGGCAAGACCTTCGCCTCGCTTGCGAAGGGTGACGACCCCTATACTATCACGCGCGAGCGTGCCATTACGCTCTTGGATGAGGGTGCTGCCAAGCAGCGTGCCGCCTCGGAGCCCCTGCGCACCTTTGCGGAGGATGCCTCGATGGTCGTAAAGAGCGGTCAGTATGGCCCCTACATAGCATATAACGGCAAGAACTACCGCCTGCCTAAGGGCACGAAGGTAGATACGTTGAGCTATGTCGACTGCCAGCGCATAATCGCTAAGAGCAAGAAGTAGCGCTGCGCGACGATTTTACGAACTTAAAGAACAAACCTAAATATAAATAACACTAAAACAGAATCTAACATTATGAAGAAAATCTTTGTATTGACCCTCGGCCTTATGATGGCTATGGGTGCTATGGCTCAGGAGGCCTCTACGGCAGAGTTTACGCCTGAGTTTACGGTGGTTAAGGAGAATCCTATCACGAGCATTAAGAATCAGAATCAGGCAGGTACCTGCTGGTGCTACTCATCGTTGGCATTCATCGAGTCGGAGCTTTTGCGTATGGGTAAGGGCGAGTACGACTTCTCGGAGATGTACCTCGTGCACAACACCTACCTCGACCGTGCTGATAAGGCCGTGCGTACCCATGGTGACGTGTCGTTCTCACAGGGTGGCTCGTTCTACGATGTTATCTACGGTATGGAGGCCTTCGGCCTTGTTCCCGAGGCAGAGATGCGCCCGGGTGTGATGTATGGCAAGGAGCTCAGCGTTCACAATGAACTTTCGGCTGTTAGCGATGCAGTTGTTGCCGCTATTGCTAAGGGTCACCACCGCAGCCTACAGCTTAGCCCCGAGGGTGAGCCTCTGTGGAAGAAGACAATCGAGGCTATCCACGACATCTACCTCGGTGAGCGCCCCGAGACCTTCACCTACGAGGGTAAGGAGTATACTCCTAAGTCGTTCTATGAGTCTTTGGGCTTGAACGCTTCGGACTATGTGTCGTTGACGTCGTATACTCACCACCCCTTCTATAATTCTTTCGTTCTTGAGATTCCCGATAACTGGCGTTGGGCACAGTCTTACAACTTGCCTATCGACGAGTTGATGGAGGTCTTCGACAACGCTATCATGGAGGGCTACACTATCGCTTGGGGTAGCGACGTTAGCGAGAAGGGCTTTACACGTCAGGGTACAGGTGTCCTCGTTGACGAGAAGGGTGCTGACCTTCAGGGCTCGGATATGGCTAAGTGGCTTAAGATGAGCGAGGAGGAGCGTAAGAATACTCCTAAGCCTGCAACTGAGAAGTGGTGCACACAAGAGGAGCGTCAGGCTGCTTACGACAACTGGGAGACCACCGACGACCACGGCATGCAAATCTACGGTATCGCTAAGGATCAGACAGGTGCTGAGTACTACATGGTAAAGAACTCATGGGGCGAGGCCGGTACTTATAAGGGTATATGGTACGTGTCTAAGCCCTTCGTGCGCTATAAGACTATGAACATCGTTGTTCATAAGAACGCTATACCTAAGGATATTCGTAAGAAGCTCGGCTTGTAGTCTTTGTTGTGAAAAGGCAGCATCTGCTGCCGCTAACAAAAAGTGCCGTCAATGGGACGTACATCCAAGTACTACCCATCGACGGCATTTTTGCCGAGCGTTGCATCTACTACCTTTTGACAACAAATTATGCCGTGAAAAGGTGCGTAAGCCTAAAATCACATTTTTATTAAATGTCCTAATAGGAAGGGGATGACTAAAAGCAAATTTGTCATCCCCTTCTTGTTTTGTTGCTTATTTCGCGTAATTACATCTGCCCATTCAGCTCTGAGGTACGTATTGTTGCCTGTCCCATTGAGGTGATGTTTACCTCGTCTGCCGTGCCGCGGTACTCTATAACGCCCGAGCCTGTCGATATTACCTCAAGCTTTGAACAATCGACTTCTAAGTTGGTGCTGTCGATGCCTATGCTATTTTGCTCGATGTATTTGGCCGTCGTCGTACCTTCGACAAATAGGTATCCTGCGTTTGTGAGCATTAGATTCTCTGTCCTCCAATTATCAACGTGACATGTCATCGTGCCGTGGTTTACGAGCTCTATTTTGTCCTCGGCGCTGATGCTGCTGGCGTTGATAAAGAGAGTGCTGCTGTTAACAATATTCAACCACTTGTCAAAGCTATCGTGCTCGATATTAAGGCTCATATCTCCCATGTTGGCGATGGAGCGTAGCGTAGTCACGGAGAGTGTCACTCTCACGGGCGTGTGCTCGCTTATGTAGCTTCTCTTCGGCTGTTCCACATCCCCATTGCGTCCGATGATTAGACTCTTGCCGTTATCATACACCTTGCATCTTAGGTACTCGGCCTCTACCTTAGGGTAGCTTATCTCTATATGTCCCTCCCTACCATCGACTAATGTTACAACAACGGGAAGATGCGAAACAATCTCCTCCAAGTCCGGGGCTTCGATTATTTGTGTATCATACTCTAAGCCATTCTCGGAGGTTGTAATTACGCCATCTTTGACTCTTACAACATAGGCATCTCTATTCTGGGCTGTAGCACTCGATATAACACCTATAACCATGACTGCTACAAATATTACTCTTCTCATAATCGGTATGTTTGTCGTTATTTACTCTGCTTCTCTTCGCGGTATATTGTCTGGGCATATACCGTTACCATTGAGCCTCCCACGGCAAGCGAATATACGCGCTTGGGATTCTGCCATACGGCTGTGACGTTGTATATGGAGCCATTCTCGCTCTCATCCCACACATCGGCGCTCTCGCGATCTCTCTTGAAAGCCTCGATAAACTCCTTAGCAAGGCTCTTGTGGTCTATGGCCGAGAGCTCATATACGCGCTTGATGATTTCGCCCGTCTCGGGGTCGCGCTTCACTGCCGAGCGCAGTGTCATGCCATGTCTATTGCCCTCAATGTCGCGCGTGAGCAAGGCATCGATGTGCTCCTGCGCGTGGCTACTCGTAACCCCGGCTATGAGTAGCGAACAAATTATTAATAACCTCTTCATATTCTACATTTTACGTTTATATTTACAGCGCTGTTTTCTATCTAAAGGTTGGCCCATGCCAACAAAGTATCAGCTTTGCGTTCTAAAGCATCGGCACGGAGGAGTACCGCTTCAATCTCTTGCTCGATAAGTGCGGTGTCGTCATACCGCACACCTTCGGCTACTATGAAGCTTCCTTCGTATATATCTATCTCTGTTTTGGTGCTGTAATCGCGGAATATGAGTACTGCTATGGCAACCATAGCGGCTACTCCTACAGCCCAGCTAACCCACCGTGTACCTATTTTGTGACTCTTGTGTTGCGAGGTGTCATTGCTGTCTGCCGGCATGCCTGCTGCGTACCACTCGAACATCCTCTTAAGGTTGCTCCACTCCTCGGGGACATCAGCCGTGGAAAACCACTCATATAGTTCGTGCTCCTCGGCATTGGTGGTGCGGCCCTCTAAGAACCGCTCCACCAATTTCTTAATATCGTCTTTATGCTTCATAGTTAGTCTTTCGTTTTAAATCTCTCAAGTATTGCGCGGCGTGCCCGGCTAAGGTTTTGATATATTGCATCTCGACTCATCTGAACCATGGAGGCTATATCTTCGACCTCCATCCCCTCCAAGTGTTTTAGTCGTAGTATCATCTGTTGCTTCGAGGGGAGAGCCTCTATGGCACTTAGCAGCTCGGACATATCCTCCTTGGCAGTTGCCTCCTCCGCAATTATTTGTCGAGCATCTATGCTCTCTATTTGATGACGTCCGCGACTGCGCAATCGGTTTAGCGATAAACGCTTTACCACGACCGTCGATAGACGTGCTGCTCCCTCTCTTGTGTCGAGCCTCTGGTGTATTGCAAGGAGCTTCAACAGGGCATCCTGCACGACATCCTCAGCTTCATCCTGACTTACGACATATTGTCGTGCTATCGAAAGCAGCCTCTTGCGGTTATCGCCAACGAATATTTCAAACTCGCGTGTTGTCATCTTTGTTCGCTTCTATCCTAATAACACCGAAGATGCTTTTTTCTGACATGCAACCACAAAAAAAGTGACGAATGGCTCTCTCCTTTCGTCACTTTTCAATAATTACAAATATACTAGCTCTGTTATGCCTCTATAGCCTTGAAGTAGCGGTATGTTGACACCTTGAGCTCCTCGGCGGCACGGTCGTCGCAGACGATGATGCCATGGGGGTGTGTCTGTAGGGCCGATAGTGTCCACTGGTGGTTGTATCCTCCCTCTATGGCGTGGCGTAGGGCACGCGCCTTCTTTGCTCCGGTGGCAAGTATAAGCACGGTATGTGCTGCGAGTATTGTCGCTACGCCCACGGTGAGTGCCTGTGTGGGTACTTTCGAGATGTCGCCACCGAAGAATCGCGAGTTTACAGCGATGGTGTCAGGTGTGAGGGTCTTAATGCGTGTGCGCGACTGCAACGACGAGAAGGGCTCGTTGAAGGCTATGTGTCCATCCTCGCCTACGCCTCCCATGAAGAGATCTATGCCGCCCGCAGCTACGATAGCCGCCTCGTAGGCCTCGCACTCGGCATTGAGGTCGGGGGCATTGCCATTGAGGATGTGTACATTCTCGGCCTTGATGTCTATGTGCGAGAAGAAGTTTGTCCACATAAACGAGTGGTAGCTCTCGGGGTGCTCCTCCGCCAAGCCTATATACTCGTCCATGTTGAACGTCACGACGTTCTGGAACGATACCTCGCCCGCCTTGTGCAGACGTATAAGCTCCTTGTATGTCTCCAATGGTGTTGAGCCCGTGGGAAGACCCAATACGAATGGGGCGTCGCTCTTTGCGGCCTTAGCCTTGATGGCATCGACGATGTAACGCGCTGCCCACTGTGCCACCTCGGGGGTGGTATCCTTGATGATGACTCTCATTATATATTTTGTTTTGATGTTCTCTTTTTAGTCGGTAAGTATAACACCTTGTAGGTTAGTGCTTTCCTCCCCGTTGTCTAAATTTGTTACCCCTTTCGGGAGTGTGGGACAATCGGGAAGTACATCGCCTTATAGGTTAGCACTTTCCTTCCCGTTGTCTAAAACATTTTGACAAATACCTCTATTGCTTGGTACTCAGCCATACCGAGTTTGTCGTATAGCTTTGCGGTATTCTGTGTTCGTTCCTCGGCACGCTGCCAGAACTCGCGGCTGTCGCTGCCGGGGAATGGCACGATATCCTTTTGCGAGAGGTGGCGGTATATGGCGTGGCGCTTTTTGAGCATCTCGTCGGGCGAGAGGGGCACGGCCATATCCACAAGTCCTAGGTTCCACTCCATCCAGGCGCCGCGGTAGAGCCATAGGTGGCACTCCTCGCGCCAGTCGTCGTCGCGCGTAATCTCCAGGGCCTCGAGTATCGCCTCCATACATGTGCGGTGTGTGCCGTGGGGGTCGGCGAGGTCGCCTGCGGCGTATATCTGGTGCGGGCGTATCTCGCGTAGGAGCTTTACGATGATGTCTATGTCCTTCTCTGTCAGGGCTCCCTTCTTTATACCTCCGGTCTCGTAGAAGGGCATATTTAGGAAGTGGGCATTGGTGTCGGGGTTCAGGCCGAATGAGCGTACGGCAGCACGTGCTTCGGCGCGGCGTATGGCACCCTTGATGTCGAGGAGCTTGCGTGGCTCGGGCTTGCCGCGACGCTTCGAGCTTATGATCTTCGACACCTCTTCGTAGTCGTTGCCGAGGCCTAACTCGCGCGCGGTGTCTACGTTCTGCAATACTACGTCGTCATGCACGGCGACATTTCCCGATGTCTGGTATGCCACATGTACGTCGTGGTTCTGCTCCACGAGGCGTATGAATGTGCCACCCATAGATATTACATCGTCATCGGGGTGTGGTGAGAAGATGAGCGCGCGCTTGGGGTATGGCAGCGATGGTGCGGGGCGTGTCGAGTCGTCGGCATTGGGTTTACCTCCGGGCCATCCAGTGATTGTGTGCTGCAGGTCGTTGAATACGCGGATGTTGATCTTGTCGTATGTGCCGCACTTCTCCAGGAGCTCGCCGAGCGAGTTCTCGATGTAGTCCTTGTATGTAAGTTTGAGTATCGGCTTGTTTACTATGCCGCAGAGCCATACTACAGCCTTGCGCACGAACTTGGGTGTCCAGTCGCAGGGGCCCACGAGCCATGGTGTCTGCTCGCGTGTGAGCTGCTCGGCAGCATTCTCGTCGATGACGAGCTCGATGTTAGTGTGCTCTTGGAGGTGGCTTGCGGGCACGCGGTCGGTGATGTCGCCCTCGACAATCTGGTGTACGGCTGCGGCCTTATCCTCGCCCCAGGCCATAAGTATTATGCGGTCGGCACGCATAATGGTGCCTATGCCCATTGTTATAGCCATCTTAGGGGTGTTCTCTATGCCGTAGAAGAGGCTCGACTGCACCTTTCGCGAGTTGTGAGTGAGCTCTACGAGGCGTGTTGGCGACTTGGCGTACGAGCCGGGCTCGTTGAAGCCCACCTGTCCCTGCTCGCCGAAGCCTATGATCATAAGGTCTATCTTACGTATCGCCTTGTCGTACTCGGCGCAGTACTCCGATATATCCTTTGCGGCTATCGTGCCATCGGGGATATGCACATTCTCGGGTTCTATGTCTATGTGCTTTAGGAACTCGTCGTGTATGCGGTAGTTGCGGCTCTGCTGCTCGGTGCTACGTATAGGGTAGAACTCGTCGAGCGAGTATACGGCGACGTTTTTGAACGATATCTCGCCCTCCTTGTGTCGGCGTACAAGCTCGCGATATAACCCGAGGGGCGTACGTCCCGTTGTTAGTCCGAGGACGAAGGGCGGTAGCTCCTCGTATATGTCGCGTGCCGAGGCGTTGTCGGAGTGGTTGCGCACGAGGCGACAGATTATGTCGGCGACATACTGCACGCCATTGTACTCGCTCTCGAATACGCGCGTGGGCATACGCTCGTAACGATGAACGATGTCTTTTGGCGCCGATTCCTTGATAAGTCCGCCATCCTTAGGTAGTTGATATTTGCTTGTCATAGACTTTATGTTTTATTTACTCTTCTTCGACACTATTAAACGGCTTTTCAGCCAGCATTGCATTTATACAACTCCCAAAGGTATAAATTTTTTCTCAAAAAAAATAGCTCACGTGTAATTTTTTTTGGTTTATAATATAAAAATAATGATTTTTTATATCATACTTTTTTATACCTTTGCCACATGGAAAGATTGAATATGCCGAAGATAACCATACGTCAGGCCGAGCGTGACGATGCAACATTGATTGCCGAGGTGGTGTGTATGGCCGTGGGCTACGACACCTCACATCCGATATACCACGTATTCCACACTCTTGCTGCCAGCGATAAGGCGCAATATAGCTACCGTAATGCCCTCGTTGCCGAGGTCGATGGCGTCGTTGCAGGTGCCATTGTGGGTTATGATGGAGCACGCCTTGCGGAGCTGCGCGAGCCCATCTTCGAGCTCCTGGAGACACATCTCGGCACAATACCCCATATCGAGGATGAGACCGAGGCGGGAGAGTTCTACCTGGATTCGCTGGGTGTCCTGCCACGTTTTCGCGGTATGGGTGTGGGGAGTAGGCTGCTCGAGGCTCTTAGCACACGAGCCTTTGCTGCAGGCCATGCACGTGTGGGACTTATCGTGGATGTCGATAACCCCGATGCCGAGCGCCTATATACCGAGCTTGGCTTTGTGCGTGTGGGTGCCAAACGGTTTCTTGGGCACGACATGTGGCATCTTATCTTGCGCCCCCAATCGCGGTAGGGGCTATTCGTGGTGGTAGGGCTCGTTCTTTAGGATGGTGAAGGCGCGGTAGAGCTGCTCGAGGAAGATGGCGCGGACAATCTGGTGTGAGAATGTCATCTTCGAGAGGGATAGCTTGCCATTGGCGCGGGCATATACCGCCTCGGAGAAGCCATAGGGACCTCCTATCAGAAAGACCAGGCGCTTGATGCCCGCAGACATACGCTTCTCGATAAGGTCGGCAAACTCTATGGAGCGCAGCTCTGCGCCATGCTCGTCGAGGAGCATGAGATAGTCGGAGGGGGTCAAGAGGCGCAGTATGGCCTCGCCCTCGAGACGCTTCTGTTCGCCCTCGGAGAGCTTCTTCGTATTGCGCACGTCGGCAATTGTCGTTATGGCAAAGCGTACATAGTGATTCAGGCGCTTCGCGTACATCGCCACAAGCGTCTCAACCTCCTTCATGTCGGTCTTGCCGACAACAATCAACTCAATATTCATAGCCAGCCATTATAAATCGCTATTCCACTCACCCTCAGCACCCTCGTAGATGATAGCTCGGCTATCGCCAAACGACTTCAGCAGCTCGTATGCGCGGTACATGTTGTAGCCATTGCCCGAAGCTCCGTTGCCGAGACGGAAGGCTATGATACACACGTGGTTTTGTGCTCGTCGGTACATCGTCTCTACGCGACGTAGGTACTCCTCCTCGAGCCATGGGGCATTTGCCGGCGTGCCGTCGACATTGCGGTTCGAGGCATTCGTGGGCGACGATATGGCTGCGGTGTCGATGACGTAGATACCCACCCTGTCGCATATTGCGTAGAACCACTTGGGCTGCGGGTAGCTCGGCATTAGGCAGTTGATGCCCTTAGCCTTGAGCGCCTTGATCTCGCGCTCCGTGGTGGCGCTGTCCACCGCAGCATTGTAGCTACATTTATTCAGCTTTAGAGGTGTGCCGAAGAGCGTAATCTCCCCCGCATCGTTATAGCCATACTCGGCAAAGCCGACACTCAGAGGTATATATTCCCAGAGGATGCCGCTGCGCTTGATGTAGAGCGTTAGTGGGTAGAGCTTAGGATTCTCTGCCGACCAGCGGTTGGGATTAGAGTGGTATATGTAGGGCTTGAAGGATAGTGTGTCGCGCGTAAATCCCTCCAACGTAAGGTCATTAACGCTATACTCTATAAGCTTGCCCGCAGGGTCGTAGATGTCGTAGCCTACCTCTATGACCTCGTTGGTAGAGAATGAGTTATCCACCGTGACGTCGAGGTGTAGCTGTGCGAAGCGGTCGAGCGTGTCGGGTAGCAGGCGCACGTTGAAATCGTAGACGGCAAGGCGGCGCTGCGCGAAGATGTAGCAGTTGGTAAACTTCTCGCGCGTGGCCTCCACGAGCCCCTCGTCCAAGAGCGACATGAAGGCCTCGTCGACAATGACCACAGCCACTGTATTCTCGCCCTGATCGAGGTATGGCGAGATGTAGAAGTCCGTAGGCGTAAATTGGTCTATGGGTGAGGTTATCTGCTCGCCATTAACAAATAGGGTATAGTCGGCACCCACGTTCTCGATATGGATGTAGGCGTTGTAGTCGTTCCACCCCGCAGGCACATCGAAACTCTGCTCATAGACAGCGCGCACAGTGCCCTCCGCAGTCTCGAACTGAAGTGTAGGCTTCAGTGCTATGTGCTTGTCGATGTTGGTGCGGATGTCGCGCTTGGCATCCTCGCGCTTGTCGTAGCATACGAACTCTGTGCGTGCTATGCGTGCCTGAGCCGTGAGGTCGTAAATAGAAAAAAGTGCTGCTACAAGGAGCAAAAATATGCGGACAAGTAATCTTTTCATAGTCTAAATTTAGCACAAAGGTATAAAAAAGTGATAAGACGGCAATCGTTTGCAAAAAAATTAGTAATTTTGTGGCCTACTATGGCGTTGTACGAATAACGAAACAAACGAAATAAATAATATACTGCTCTATGAAACTTACAAGAATTGCCGAGATACTCGAGATGGAGGGTGACGGCAGAGATATCACCGTCAAGGGCTGGGTGCGCACGAAGCGTGGCAACAAGAACGTAGCGTTCATCGCACTCAACGACGGCTCGTCGGTGGCTAACATACAGGTTGTCGTGGACTTTGCCAAGATCGACGAGGCGGAGCTTAAGAGTGTGACTACGGGTGCCTGCTTGCGCGTTGATGGCAAGCTCGTGCAGTCGCTCGGCGCAGGTCAGGGTGTAGAGGTACAGGCCGAGAAGCTCGAGATTTACGGCACTGCCGATCCCGAGACATACCCCCTACAGAAGAAGGGTCACACGCTCGAGTTCTTGCGCGACATAGCATATTTGCGTCCCCGCACCAACACCTTTGGTGCTGTATTGCGTATCCGCCACGCCATGGCATACGCCATCCACAAGTATTTCAACGACAAGGGTTTCTACTACTTGCATACGCCACTTATCACAGCCTCGGACTGCGAGGGTGCAGGCGCGATGTTCAACGTGTCGACACTCGACATGCAGAATCCTCCGCGCAACGAGGATGGCACCGTGGACTACACTCAGGACTTCTTCGGCAAGCCTTGCAGCCTTACCGTTTCGGGACAGCTCGAGGGTGAGCTTGGTGCTCTGGCACTTGGTCAGATTTACACCTTTGGCCCCACATTCCGTGCCGAGAACTCGAACACCCCGCGCCACTTGGCCGAGTTCTGGATGATTGAGCCGGAGATGGCATTCTACGAGCTTCAGGATGATATGGATCTCGCTGAGGACTTCCTCAAGTACCTCATACGCTATGCGCTGGACAACTGCCGCGAGGATCTCGAGTTTATGAACAAGATGTGGGACAAGGGCCTCTTGGAGCGCCTACAGTTTGTCCTCGACAACGACTTCGTGCGCTTAGACTATACCGAGGGTATCGAGATATTGAAGGCCTCGGGCAAGAAGTTTGAGTTCCCCTGCGACTGGGGTTGCGACCTTCAGTCGGAGCATGAGCGCTACCTCGTCGAGGAGCACTTCAAGCGTCCTGTTATCCTCATTAACTATCCGAAGGAGATTAAGGCCTTCTATATGAAGCAGAACGACGACGGCAAGACCGTGCGTGCCATGGATGTATTGTTCCCCCAGATTGGCGAAATTATCGGTGGCTCGGAGCGCGAGGCCGACTTTGGCAAGCTTTGTGCAAGGGTAGACGAGTTAGGCATGAGCCGTAAGGAGCTATGGTGGTACCTCGACACACGTCGTTGGGGTTCGGCACCTCACTCGGGCTTTGGCTTGGGCTTTGAGCGTCTACTTCTCTTCGTTACGGGTATGGGCAACATCCGCGATGTCATCCCCTTCCCGCGCACACCGAAGAACGCCGAGTTCTAAACCATCCCGAAATGCGAACAACGGCATCTGCCTTGTTCGCATTTTTTACTAATAATCGAAGCGTATGGCAAACAGACTTCAACAGACAATTTCGCTGCAAACCAAAATCTCACCGCAGCAAATACAGATGATAAAGCTCTTGGAGCTGCCCACGATGCAGCTCGAGGAGCGCATCAAGCGTGAGATTGAGGAAAACATCGTGTTGGAGGAGGATGCCGACAGCAAGAGTGATGAGGGCGACACGCCCGAGAAGATATCGGTAGAGGAGTATATCGGCAAGGAGGATGACACCCCCTCGTACAAGGCGCGTATCAACAACTTCTCGAAGGACGACAAGCAACGCCCCGTATACATCACCGAGGGGCGCTCGCTCGGCGAGTCGCTTATCGAGCAGCTGCGCTTCCGCTCGCTCACGGAGGAGGAGCTCGTCGTTGCCGCCTATATCGTCGGCAGCATCGACGACGACGGCTACCTGCGTCGCGACATGAGCTCCCTATCTGACGACCTCGCCTTCACGCGCGGCATGGAGGTCTCGGTCGAGGAGCTTGAGCGCATCCTCGCTATCGTCCATGAGCTCGAGCCTGCAGGTATCGGTGCTCGCTCGTTGCAGGAGTGCCTGCTGTTACAGATGCGTCGCCAGATGCTCGACAGCCATGCTAAGCGTCTTGCACACAAGATTATAGAAGCTCACTTCGAGGCCTTTGCCAAGAAACACTATGAGAAGCTCATGTCACGCCTTGGCGTTACGGAGGATGAGTTTCGCGAGGCTATCGAGTACATACGCACGCTCTCGCCCAAGCCCGGCAACCTATACACCGAGGGAGGCATAGATGCTGCGCCATATATCACCCCCGACTTTCTGCTCGACACCACCGATGGCAACATGCGCCTTATTCTCAACTCTGCGGGCATCCCCGAGGTGCGCATCTCGCGCCGCTATCGCGACATGATGCGCGACATGGTGGCTCCCGACGGCACGGTTAAGGCCGAGGATAGGGAGGCTGTGCAGTTTGTGAAGTCGAAGATAGACTCGGCGAAGTGGTTTATATCGGCCATCAAGCAGCGCCACGATACGCTTATGCGCACGATGCAGACGATACTCGACTTCCAGCGTGAGTACTTCGTCGATGGCGACAAGAGCAAGCTGCGCCCCATGATACTTAAGGATATAGCCGACCGCACGGGTCTCGATGTGTCGACAATCTCGCGCGTGGTGAATAGCAAATACATACAAACGCCCTTCGGCATAATATTGTTGAAGTCGCTCTTCTCGGAAGGTATGCAGACATCGTCGGGCGAGGAGGTCTCGAGCCACGAGATTAAGACCATCCTTCAGGAGTGTATCGCGACCGAGGATAAGCGCCATCCGCTCACGGATGAGAATCTTATGGATATCCTCAACGACAAGGGCTACCGTATAGCACGACGCACCGTGGCTAAGTACCGCGAGATGCTCGACATCCCCGTTGCGCGTATGCGTAAACAGATATAGGTGTGGCATCTGGGCCATGTTCGATGTTGGGCGAAGTGGCTATTGGGCTGTCGCCTTGTCGCGTTGTTGCCATGGCTGCATTGTTCACCCGTCACAAAAAATCTGAGTTTTTTCTTTCATATTAAACTATTTTTACCTATATTTGTGCTATAGTTCGTATAGCAATGATGCAGGGTAATACATACCTCTGCCTCTGTCAGCCTGTTGATGGGGGGGGGGTATTTCTCTGATTATCAGGGAATTAGCTCTTCTGTGCAATAGTTTAATCCGCAACAATATAATTCGATGTTCGTTACATTCGTAGCGAACAGCATTTGTTTTGTTCCTATCTAACCATAAAATATTAGTACTATGAAGAACTATCTATTTTTAGCATTTGCAGCTGTGGCGCTGTTGTTTGCGGGCTGCAAGAAGAATGATCCTGGCACGGACAAGCCTAAGGTTGTTGCTGTGACCGGCGTATCGCTCAATACAAACGCTGTCGCACTTGAGGTTGACGATAGTGTCACCCTGACGGCTACGGTTGCCCCTGCGAACGCCACAAATAAGGGCGTTGAGTGGAGCGTAGCAGACGATGCT
>JAFWYM010000046.1 GCA_017517705.1 Alistipes sp. | reverse complement strand
GTAAAGCTTTTCGGTGGTCAGTTCGCTAAGGCGGGTAACATTATCGTTCGTCAGCGCGGTACAGTACACAACCCCGGTGAGAACGTGGGTATGGGTAAGGACCACACACTTTTTGCATTGGTTGACGGTACTGTTGGCTTCTGCAAGAAGGCATCTGGTAAGTCATACGTGAGCGTTACTCCTATTGCTGAGTAAGGCTTCTATGCACAAGGAAAAAGAGAGCTTCGGCTCTCTTTTTTTTTGTGCAGTCTTCTCAGAAATAGGAGTAAACTCCTTATGTCTACAATCCATATAAATCTCCCTTTAAGTTCGCTTCGCTCCTTTTCGTTGCTTCGGCTCGGCAGAACAAGTAAACTTGTTCTGCTCTCCCCTTAATCGCAACGCTGAAAAGGGAGACTTGGTTTGGTGGACGAGTTGAGTAATTCGCTTATGCACTAAAGGAAAAAGAGAGCTTCGGCTCTCTTTTTTTTGTGCAGTCTTCTCAGCAATAGGAGTAAACTCCTTACGTCTACAATCCAAATAAATCTCCCTTTAAGGTTGCTGCGCTCCTTTTTGTTGCAGTGTAATGCAGAGGGTGATGACTAAATTGATTTTTAGTCATCACCCTCGCCTTAATCGCAATGCTACTCGCTCTTAACCTCTTTGCGACTCTCGACCCACGAGTCCTTAAGGCCGAGGAAGTAGAGGATGCCGTCAAGACCAACGGTAGATATGGACTGTCGCGCCGTAGCACGCACCTTGGGCTTGGCATGGAAGGCGATACCGAGGCCTGCAATGTTCAACATCGGGAGGTCGTTGGCACCATCACCCACAGCTACAGATTGCTGTATGTCGATATTCTCGAACTGACATAGTAGTCGCAACAGCTCGGCCTTACGTGTGCCGTCGACAATCTCGCCCGTATAGCGACCCGTGAGTTTGCCATTCTCCACCTCTAACTCGTTGGCATATACATAGTCGAAGCCAAAGCGACGCTTCAGGTAGTTACCGAAGTAGGTGAAACCACCCGAGAGTATTGCGGTCTTATAGCCCACACGCTTCAATATCGTCATCATACGGTCTACACCCTCGGTGATGGGCAGATTTACGGCAATATCCTCCATGACGCTGACATCTAAGCCCTTGAGTAGCGCCACACGCTCCTTAAAGCTCTCGCAGAAGTCTATCTCGCCACGCATGGCACGCTCCGTAATCTCGCGCACCTCCTTGCCTACGCCCGCCCTGTCGGCCAGCTCGTCGATAACCTCCGTCGTGATAAGCGTAGAGTCCATATCGAAGCATATCAGACGGCGTGAGCGACGGAAGATGCCATCCTTCTGGAACGATATATCTACTTCGCCCTTATTGGCAATCTTCATCAACTCGTTCTGCAGGTGCCCCTTATCCGAGAGGGTACCACGCACCGAGAACTCAATGCTTGTCTTCGGCGCACGCTCATCCTCATCCAAGGGCATACGACCCGTCAAACGGTTTATGTCGTCGATGTTCAGCCCCTCCTCGGATATTATGTGCGTCACCTGCGATATATGCTCGGCCGTAATCTTACGCCCCACAAGTGTGAGGATGTAACGATTCTTACCCTGCCCCGTAACCCAACGACTATACTCCTCCTCGTCGATAGGCGTGAAACGAATAGCGATGTTCATCTCCGAGGCTTTGAACAATAGCTCCTTCATAATCTGTCCCGAGCGCTCGGGTGTAGTCATAAAGAGGATGCCGAGCGTGAGTGACTGGTGAATGTTCGACTGTCCGATGTCGAGGATGAAGGCATCGTGGCGCGCCAAGATACCCGTGAGCGAGGATGTTAGTCCGGGCTTATCCTCACCCGATATGTTTATCTGTATGATCTCAATCTTTTTACTTTCCATACGCTCAAATATAATTAATCATTTACTAACCACAAAAGTAATAAATTTTACAAAAAATATTTATCTTTGTAGCGTTAAAATTTTAAGACAATAATATTTTATCGTTGTAACATCTAACGAATACTATTAAAAATTATGGAGTTGAAGGATATTTTGGCAATCTCTGGCCAGCCCGGTTTGTATAAGTATGTAGCACAGTCGATGCGTGGTGTTATCGTTGAGTCGCTCCTCGACGGCAAGCGCATGAACGCCTCGGCAACATCGCGCGTGAGTGCCCTCACCGAGATCTCTATGTTCACCGAGGGTGAGGATATTGCCCTTGCGGATGTGTTCACCAACATTTGGAACTACACCGAGGGTAAGGAGGCTATCTCGCACAAGGAGTCTGCCGACAAGATTGTGTCAGAGTTTGCTAAGGTACTCCCCGAGTACGACCGCGAGCGTGTACACGTTTCGGATATGAAGAAGTGCTTCGCGTGGTATAACATCCTCGTGAAGGCCGGCTTCACGGAGTTCAAGTTACCCAATAACGAGGCTGAGGAGTAAAGTACTCTGCTAAAATAGAGAGTGAATAAAAAGTGTATTTCTTCGTTACGCTCGCCCTCAAAATGCTCATTTACGCCAAGTAAACTCCGCTTTTTCGGGCTTCGCAGGCCTAAAACTACATCTTTTTATTCACTCTCTTGAGTATTGAAGTGACCCCAAAAGATTGGACAAAAAACTTTTGGGGTCAATTCATATCAGGGGTTGACTAAGTTACTTTTTCGTAAGCGAGCAGCCATCGAGGAATGTATCTTGGCCTCGTAGTGTCAATCATCACAAGTGTGCCAACCATCATATAATCAATATGTTATGACGATATAGCATTGTTTTAGTATAATTCACCCCAGCAATTCTTCAATTTACATTTTTCGGCACGCATAACAACCTCGCCACTCTCGGCATCTACCGTCTCGAAGTAAAATTCCGCGTCGATAATCTCGGCGTTATCCCTAAGGAATGCCGAGCCGCTATATGACTCATAGTGCGTAAACTTTATCCAGCCCGATGTTGATACGTAGATAAACGGTACGTAAGGATTATCTCTCTGCATATCAAATACATATAGTTCCATATAACTGTCGCTCAGGATATATCCATCCTCCACCGACCCCTTGTAGTCACCAAAATAGTAACACTTGTTAAGCTCGAAGGGGACACCCTCCGTAGGCCTTAGGTATATGCTGGTGTTGCTCCTTATATTGTCGTCGAGCGATGCCCATCGACAATCGAGCACAAAGCTGAATGACCCATCGGGCTCGTACCTAAGCTCAAACCAATCGTTTGGTGTAGGATCCATCGAGGTCTTAGTATCTTGACTATCGCCGTAGAACCTGCGCGCGTGGAGTTCCGGCTCGGCAGTGGTGATATATAGCTCGAAGGGGTGGATGTTGCGCTTCTCTTGTCGCTCATCAATCTTGTCATCGAGATCCGTAAGTGGTCTTTCAACGAGTAGTTCCATCACGAATCTCTCGCACGAAGCAAGCGAAACAAAAGCCACCGTCGCAACAAGATATATAATACAACGTCTCATAGCTTTAATGTTATGTAAAGGTTCTATTTAATGATGGTTGCAACGAGCGACCCCTCGGCATTTGGCTCGCCATTAACCCATACCTTCTGGTGGCATACGACATATTCGCCCTTGTTGTGTGCCGTGAAGTAGTAGCTTACCTCCACCACGTCCGAGCTGCCATCACCCCAAAATATACGAAAATGCTGTCGCTCGCCCTCATCGTTGTGGTGTATATACCAATACTCAAGGCATGGAGTGTCGGTACCATCCACCTGAACAGTGCCAAGATTGAGTCCCGGGTTGTCGGCATTGGCCACCTCACCCGTCGTAGTGATACCTATAGGCTCGGCATGATTCACCGAGAGCGTAATCTCCGTATTTAGTATGTTTCCGGCCCAATTCTCATCAAGTAGGTTGTTGCCCTCGCTATCTGTGACAACGAAATATATTGGCGTAGGGTCGGTGTCAACCATCACATCCCACTCGTCATCGCCAGCCGTCCTATCACACGCAGTAAAAATATGTGGTAGCGCAAATAACAGATAAAATAGATGCTTTGTTCTCATAGTACGTATAATTTTAGTTGGTATTATTTCGTGCTTTTGTTTATGCAAAGGTATGGAGCAAAACGACTATTCCCCAAATTTCGCGGGCAAAAGTTTTTCAGCGGACGGCCTAAAATAGTGCTGATTATCAATATGTTAGCGGTTATCGAAAATCTATTTTTTCAACTACTTGATAATCAGGCAGTTGGACATTGTTTATATTACACATGGTTATATTATTGATTAACAAGTCGTTACACTTGTCGACATCCTTTTATCGCAAAAATCTCCCTTCCCTATCTTCAAGAAGGACGATAGAATTTTTTTGCAAAGAATTTGGTTTATAACGTAAACTTGTTTATATTTGCATAAGCAAAATGAGTCACATTCTAAATAATAAGGAGAGTTATGGAAAATAAAAGTCGTGAGTTACCGGCTGCAAGGCGACTGCAACATCGCGCAGCGCACTTAGCATTAACATGTGCAATAATGTTAGGCATTGATTACTTCAGCTCGCACGGGCTAAGCTGGAGTTTATGGGCCGCGGGAGGTTTGTGCATAGTATTCCTCTACGACCTTGTAGATTATATATTTATCGAGCGATACAAAAGCAACGAGTAGGTATGAGCACAGGCAACAATAGACTTGACGAGCACCGCAGCATAGAGATAATATCGCGGATGATAGCAGACACCTCGGCACACATCGACAGCGAGAGTGGCAAGTATTTTCTCCTTTGGGGTTACACCACACTCATTGTGTCGCTACTGGAATATGTTGCACAGGTATGTCACCTACCCATACCACTATGTCTATGGGCATGGTTTCTTATTCCCGTGGTGGGTGGCATAGGTACGCTTATTCTCAACCGTCGCGCTCTGACATCACGTCCCAAGTCGTATCTCGACCGCAGCGTAAATGCCGTATGGGTTGTCTTTGGCCTTTCGTTCGGCATGGCCCTCATCGCAGCGATGGTATACGGCGCGAGCATACTATACCTCACAGCGATGCTCATGGGTATGGGCACAGTAATTACGGGCAAGATATGCCGACATAGGGTGCTCACCTTAGCGGGTAAGGCGGGCGTGATTCTCTCGCTACTAATCCCCGCGTGGCATCTGCTTCTTCGCAGGCACAGCGCAACGATACAAGAGTGCGATTTCGAGCCTATAGAGGCTATACTTTACGCAGATATTCTTATCTTTGCGCTGATATTTCTTGTTATGATGGTGATACCGGGGCACATACTCTACAACCGCTCAAAACGACTGAAGGATGCTTAAGCCGCTCGACCCGCTGTTACACTCCGAGCTACGCTTGGCCATCGTCTCGATACTTATAGGTGTCGAGGAGGCCGACTTTGTCTACATACGTACCGAGACCGGCGCCACGGCGGGAAACCTCAGCGTGCAGCTTGACAAGCTCCAGAAGGCGGGATATATCGACGTAGAGAAGGGATTTAGGGGTAAGATGCCACGCACCGTATGCCGCATAACCGACACCGGGCGTAGGGCCTTTGCCGAATATGTCGAGACGCTCAGAACCTACCTCAAGGTGTAACGCTAACGCAGTTTGTGTTTATGGAAGTGTGGCGTTACCGACACCACGAAGAATATTAGCGCCAAGAGCACGAGGACAGCACCGAAGATATAACAATACGAGTAGCCATACTCGGCAATATAACCGCCGAGGAGCATACCGCCACCTATGCCCACATCCCAACCTGTGAGGTAGGTGGCGTTTGCCGTTGCACGGCGCGAGTTGGGCGCGAGGTTTATGAATAGCGTGTTGTAGGCGGGGAACATGGTGCCATAGCCGTAGCCGAAGAGGAAGGCCGTAGCGAAGTAGACGACGTATGCCAACGTAACACTATGCTCGCCGGCTGCAGCCAACGATGCCTCGCCAAGAGCACCAAGGAAGGCGATACATATACCTAAGCGTATTGTCTCGGTGATATATCCGCGATCCACCTGCTTGCCCGAGTGCAGGCGCGAGGCTATAAGTCCACCAGCCATGACGGTGAAGAAGAGCCCTGCATTGTGCGTTATGCCTACCGACTTGGCGTATAGTGCCATGTAGCTTGTCGTCATGCCATAAGGTATGGCAAGAAGCATAAAGGCTATGCAGGCGCGAATACCCTCCTTCATAAAGAAGCGGTCAGCCGAGAGCTTAAACTCAACCTTCTCCTTAATCTCACGCTTCGGTGCGCGTACCAGAGCACCGAGGATTAAGCCGATGCTTCCCGTAACGAGCGATGTGAGGAAGAGCAACGTATAGTTTCCTGACGAGATTATGAAGAGTCCCGCCATAGGGCCAAAGGCCATGGCGAGGTTATTCGTAACGCCATAGTATCCGAGACCCTCGCCACGACGCGATGAGGGCATGACATCAATCACGAGGGTATTTCCTGCCGTTGTGAGCATGCCGAATGAGAAGCCGTGGAATACGCGCAGGAGTATAAACAACGCGAGGGTCTGCGTGATGAAGAAGTAACCGAGGAACGATGCCACGAAGATGGTGTATGAGATGATATATACGCTCTTACGCGGCAGCGTGTCGGCAACAAACCCCGCCATGGGTCGCACGCTGAGCACCGCGACGACGTAGCACGAGAGCACCACGCCAACCATCGCCTGACCTATACCGAAGGTATCTTTGAGATATAGAGGCAACGTGGGTACAAGGATGAAGAACGAGAACGACATCATAAATGCCGCGATGCAGACGAAGATATAGTCGCGCGTAAAAAGTCTATCCTTAACCTCAGTTGTCATATATGTAAGCGTTTATAATTGTCGAACAAATCCAAGACAAAATTAATAAAAAAAGAGTCTCGCTGTTTCGCTTAGAGCAATAATTATTCTAAATAATAACAAATAGATGAAGTTGTCGAATAATGCTCTTGGGACATCGGTCTTGTCTGGAAAACGCCAACACAGGGAGGGCTCGATTCATGATGAGCGCAGTCATGGGGAGAGTGGGGAGAGTGGGGAGTGGGGGTAAAGCGCTATCATAGAACTACCTATACTACCTATACTACCCATACTACCTATACTACCCATATTCCCCATAACTAATAGCGCAGTCATGGGGAGCCTGGGTAGATTGTGTAGAGTGGGTAGACTGGGTAAGGCGCTATCAAATAACTACCCACACTACCCATACTACCTATATTCCCCATACTACCCACACTACTCACAATCAGATCCTTCGGCTACGCTAATGCTCCGCTCAGGATGACAAAGTGCCTAATATCAACTCATGGTAACCACTGCCCACCGGTTTGTTAGGCGGTTGAATAAAAAATAACGAGGCCGACTAAAAATCACTTTTTAGTCGGCCTCATTTTATTCAGAGTAAAGATGTCGAGAGATTAGAACAGCTCCTTAGCATTCTCCTCTGCCCACTTCTCAACAGCCTCGCGAGCCTCTTTCTGCTCCTCCTCGTCGAGAGTCTCAATCCACTCCTCCATCTCCTCGAGGACCTTCTGAGCCTCCTTCATATCGCCATCCTTAGCGGCCTCAAGATAATCCTCCATATAGTCTACAGCCTTACTGCCGGGGCTGCTACATGCTGCGAACATAGCGCAAACTGCCAAGAGTACAAATAATTTCTTCATAATCGTAAAATTTAATAGTTAGACATAGAGTATTGTTTCAACCCTTTAACACAAAGGTAGGTATAATTTACCGAATGTGCAAATTATTTTGCTATATAATTATTGCGGTTAGATGCCGAGCATCGGAAAAGTGTTGCAGGCAGGCTTAAAAATAGTCGTCGCCATTCTCCTCTCACCACTTAGCATCGGCGTCCCTCACGGCTTTCTCTGCCATGGCAGCATCCTCATCACTGAGAGAGTCGAACCATGCCGATACACTTGCGTCCAAGGCCTGTACCTTATCATGGTTATCCGTAGTGAAGGCCTCCATTCTATCCGCTGCGAACTTTGTGCCCCACACCTCGTACATGGATTCGCGCTCCTTAGCCATCCACTCTTCGAGGGCAGCCAGTGCCTTATCCAGCTCCGGCGTGTTGAGCGTATCGCTCCACTTCCAAATATCCTCTTGGATAGCTATCGCCTTGTGGAGGTCGTTGGCTATGACAGCGCTCTTGTATGAGTTCATATACTCCAAAGTCTTAGCCTTGATTGGATCCTCCTGTTGTGCGTTGCTGTTATATGCAAAGGCAAAGATGCCGACAAGCATAAGTGCAAAAAATCTCTTCATAGTTGTAAGTTTAAAAGTTTGACGTGGGGTATTATCCCAACCCCTTAGTACAAAGGTAGGCATAATTTGTTAAATATGCAAGATGCCTTTCTGAAAAAATAGTTGCGGGCAGGTGTTGAGCCGTCGTACTGCACTCTGCCGACTCAACCGCCTGCCCGCGGGTATCATTTACCGTTTCTCCCAGTTGAACGGCTCGAAGGTGGCATCTGCGGCCCTCCACGATGGCTTGCGGCAGGCGTAGATGATAAAGGGTATGGCCACGAAGATTATGGCGCCGAGGATAAGCACCGTGAACCACACCGTGGTGCTGCCTATGGCAATCTGTGAGGGCGGTATGAAGCTGAGCACGAAGGCCAGCAACGAGCCGAGGAAGCCGACACCGCCGAGAAGCCACATGAGACCATTGCCGCGACGACCGAGGCGGAAGGGACGCTCGGCAGCGGGGAGCTTATAGCGTAGCGTGATGGCTGCGGCAAACATGAGCATATACATTATTAAATATAGGAGTACGGTGAGCTGCGAGAGTATCTGGTAGAACGACTGCACCGAGGGCATGACTACGAAGAGCAGGCCGAGGAGCGTGACGATGATGCCCTGCACAAGGAGTATGTTGCGCTGCACGCCCGCGCTGTTCTGCTTCTGGAAGAATGGCGGGAGGTATCCTGCGCGCCCCACGGCGAAGATACCCTTCGAGGGGCCCGACACCCAGGTGAGCACACATGCCAAGACGCCGAAGACGAGGGCTATGGCCACGACGGAGCCAAGCCATGGTACGCCGAGGAAGCTGAAGTAGCGGTCGAAGCCTATGAGGAGCGTCTGCGTGAGGCTTATATCCTTTGCCGGCACGACGATACCTAAGGAGAAGGTGCCGAGAATGAATATGAGCACCGTGGCGAGCGAGCCTATGATGATGGCGCGAGGGTAGTTGCGCTTGGGGTTGTCGACCTCCATAACGTGGATGCCCATCATCTCCATACCGGCATAGAAGAGGAAGATGCTCGAGGCGAGGACTATGTTATCCAGATGTGTGAGGTCGGGGAAGAAGCTCTGGTGCATGTTGAGGTTGTTGTGTCCACCCTTGAGGAGGTAGACGATGGCTAAGAGTATGAGCAGTGCTGCGGGGATGATAGTGCCGATGATGCCTCCCCACTTGCTTATCTTACCCACCCAGCTGAGACCCTTGAGCGATATCAGCGTCGCAATCCAGTAGATGGCGAGGACGATGACAAGCGTAAATAGTCGATTTGAGGCTAAGGCCTCATCGGCTGCGGTATTGCTGCCAATGAAGGCTATGCTCACAGCGCCAAAGGTGAGCACCGTAGGATACCATATCGTCGACTGTATCCATTGTAACCATATCGCGAGGAATCCTGCACGTGCGCCGAAGGCCTCGCCCACCCAGCGAAAGACGCCACCCTGTTTTGTGCTGAACATCGCCGCAAGCTCGGCAGCAATCATCGCCGTGGGTATGAGAAACACCATGGCCGCAAAGAGATAGTAGAATGCCGATGCGGGGCCATACACTGCCTCCGTAGCCAAGCCACGAAGGCTCACCACTGCCGTAATATTCATCACGGCAAGAGTCATAACGCTAAGTCTGAAAGCGTTGCTTTTTCCATTTGTCTGCATATCACATAGAGTTTTTTGTTATCTCGGGCAATACGTAGCAATTATGATGCAAATCTGTCGGGATGGGACTTCTTCCCTTACTTCGGCCATAAATGGCGAATCAGAAATATGCTCAGCAGCTGCATTTAACAAATTTATTCGTATCTTTGTGACATGATTATGAAGATGATGAAGAAGATACTGCGAGGTGCGAGGTGTGTGGTGGCGACGATGGTGTTGCTTCTGGTGCTGTTGTTTCTTACCACGAGCCTAAGCCCCATATATCGTTTTGCTGAGCCTCAGCCCTTTGGGGGCCCTGACATCTTCGATCCCTACAGCACGCTCGACACTGCTCGCGTGTGGCGCCGTGCTACGATGCACACCCATACGCGCGTAGAGGGCTTATTCAACGAGTGTAGGTACTGGCCTAAGGAGGTTGTGCAGCGCTATGAGCCCTTTGGCTACGACTATGTAGGCATATCCAACCACAACGAGATCACGCCACATCCTATGGGTCAAGGCCCCGACATCTACGAACACGGATACAACCTTCGCAACTTTCATAAGTTGGTAATTGGCGCCGAGCGCGTAAACCACCTCGACGTGCCTCTGCCGTTCCACATCTCGCAGCTACAGTGGCAGCTCGATATGCTTGGTCGGGAGTGCGACATTTTACAGATTAACCACCCGATACGTACCCCGATGCTCGATATGAAGACTCTCAGCCGCCTTTCGGGCTACGATATTATGGAGCTCACGGGTGCCATCGACTACATCGAGAACGACTACTGGGATTGGGCGCTGAGTGCCGGGCACTACAGCTTCGGAATGCTTAGCGATGACCTGCACGACCCCGACACCCCCATAAAGATAGCCTCGCGTTGTATACTCCTTGCCTCGCCCACAACATCCGAAGAGGATATTCTGGCTGCGCTGCGTAGCGGATGCTTCTATGCTATGCGTGTGCCGAACTATGGGTATGGCGACTGGGCTATAAAGCGCGAACGCAACAGGTCGCTACCGCGCATTTGCGACATAGGACTTTGTGGCGATACCGTGTATATGGAGCTCTCGGCCGTGGCCGACAGCATCGTAGTCTATGGAGAGGATCACACGACGCTCGCCTCGGCACGCAACGTTGAGGCGCTAAACTATAGGCTCAAGACCGAGGATAGCTATGCTCGCTTTGTTGCCTACCTTCCGGATCGTGTGGTCATTATGTCTAACCCCTTTGCGCGCTACGATGCCTCAGTCGCTACGATGCCGGGGCAGCGTGTCACGCACCATGTAGACATCCTCCTTACGCTCCTCTACAACCTCGCACTCGTAGGTGTGGCGGTGCTAATGGTGGTGCTATATATAAAATATGTAATCGGATGGAGAAGAGAGTATTGAAGAATATATGCCTCGGCCTCGCGTCACGCTGGAGGCTGCCGATGAACGTCACGTGGTTTAGCCTCGTTGTGAGCCTCTTTACCACGCTTATGTTTCATGCGCCGCTTATGCGTGCTGTTGTCGAGGGTGATGCCCCGTGGCTCATTGTGGTGAGCATCGTGGTGCTCCTTGTCGTTGTCAACTTCCTCCTCTCGACCATCCTCCTCTATCTCGGTCGTATCGTGGGCAGGGTGCTTTTGGCCACGCTTATGGTGGGCAACGCCATGGCACTATACTTCATCAACACCTATGAGGTGCTGCTCACTCGCCAGATGATGGGCAACGTCTTTAATACGCGCTATAGCGAGGCTTCGGGGTATTTCGGCCTCGACGCTGTGCTGTATATCCTTATCTTGGGTCTCCTCCCTGCGCTATACACTCTTTTGCGTAGGGTGGATTATGGCTCCGTGCGACGCTTCCTCTTGAGTACTGTGGGCTCTGTTGCCGTTGTCGTCGGCATCCTTGCCGCGAATATGAGCAGTGTGCTCTGGGTCGACCGCCACGCTACGACCATAGGCAGCCTCATCCTACCGTGGTCGTACGTGGTAAACAGCATACGCCAGTACAACCACATGAGGATGCTCAACCAGAAGCCTATAATGCTCCCCGCAGCAAGTATCGTGGACGACGAGCGCGACGTCGTGGTGCTTGTTATTGGCGAGTCGGCACGTAGCGCTAACTTCTCGCTCTACGGCTATCCACGAAAGACAAATCCTCTGCTCGAGGGCGATAGCGTAGCAGTGCTCAGGGCTCGCGCCTCGGCCACATATACCACCGAGGGGGTAAAGGCGATCCTCAGTCACAAGCCCGTCAAGGAGTACTACGAGCCTCTGCCCGACTACCTGCAACGTGCGGGTGTAGATGTCCTCTGGCGCACAACCAACTGGGGAGAGCCACCGTTACGTGCTGTTGGCAGCTATCAGAAGGCCGAGGATATTGGCAACCTCTACCCCGAGGCTGATAGTCGCCACGATGAGATACTGCTGGCAGGCCTGGAGGATCTCATCAAAGACTCACCAAGTTGTAAGCAGCTTATAGTCCTACACACAAGTACGAGCCACGGCCCCGAGTACTATAAGCGCTATCCCGCGTCGTTTGAGCGCTTCAAGCCCGCCTGTCGTACGGTGGAGATGGCCAAGGCCGATAGGGGCGAACTTATCAATGCCTATGACAATACGATACTCTACACGGACTACCTCCTACACTCGGTCATTTCGACGCTCCGGGGGTGTGATGCCCGGCGTGCTACGATGATATATATATCCGACCATGGCGAGTCGCTTGGCGAGGGTAACCTCTATATGCACGGGGCACCTCGCGATATGGCGCCACGCGAGCAGATCGACATACCCTTCATTATATGGACTTCGGACGATGCCGTGGTGCGCGAGGATCTATCCACCGTGGGTCACTACCACGTATTCCACACGGTACTTGGGCGCCTTGCTGTTGAGAGCCCCGTATACAATGCGCGATACGACATCTTTGCCACGGGCAGGTGATATCTTTATTGTCATAATTTAAGATTTTTTGTGTATATTTGCGAGGTTTTTGATGATGTGTGAAGTATGACAAAAATAGATAGACAAAACGGATTACCCGAGAGGAGCGATTTTACGGCCGACGATCGTCGCTTTATGCAGATGGCCATAGACCTCTCGATAGAGAATATAGATAGTGGTGGAGGCCCCTTTGGTGCTGTCATCGTGCGTGATGGTAGGGTGGTGGCGCGTGGTGCCAACCGCGTAGTTCCGAATAACGACCCCACGGCACATGCCGAGGTTATGGCAATACGCAATGCTTGTCGTGAGCTCGAGACCTTCGACCTCGCGGGCTGCACGGTATATAGCTCGTGCGAGCCCTGCCCGATGTGTCTCAGTGCCCTCTACTGGGCGGGCATCGAGCGTATATGCTATGCCAACACTAAGCGTGATGCTGCAGCCATCGACTTCGACGACTCGTTCATCTACGACCAGCTGCGCCTCGACTACGATCGTCGCTCGATACACTGCGAGCACTTTATGCGCGATGAGGCTATGGCGGCATTCCGTAAGTGGGAGGATAAGAGCGATAAGGTTGAGTATTAGCAAACGACACGATTGTATGAAGAGACTTATATCCATACTCCTTGCCTCGGTGGTGATGGTTGCCATGGAGGCATCAGCCCAGGAGATTGTAGCCCACCGTGGCCTCCATACCGATAAAAGCGCTGCGGAGAACTCGCTTGCAGCACTGCGCGCTGCCCAGGCTGCGGGAGCCTATATTGTTGAGTGCGATGTCAATATGTCCTCGGATGGCGAACTTGTCGTTGTCCACGGCCCCTGGCTCGGTAAGAAGGACGATCCCGATAGGCTCAACATTCAGCGTACGGATATTGCCACGTTGCGCTCGAAGCGACTGCCCAATGGCGAGGTGATACCTACGCTCGAGGAGTTCTTGGCTGTTGTGGCTGAGAGCCCTGCAACACGCCTCTTTATCGAGGTCAAGGATCACGCCACACCACAGATAGAGACCGAGGTGGCGCGTAAGGTTGTCGCTCTGGTGAAACAATATAAGCTTCAGGATGTGGTAACCTATATGGCCTTCCGCCAGCATTTGTGCAACGAGTTTGTACGCTTAGCCCCTTCCGGCGCTATGGTGTTCTATCTCGGAGGTAATCTCACGCCCGAGTATGTCAAGGGCTTGGGCTATAGTGGCATAAACTATGCGGTTGAGACCCTTAAGCGCCTGCCTCGCTGGATCTCGGAGGCGCAAAAGCTCGACCTCAAAGTGGGCGTGTGGACTATCAACTGTGCCGAGGAGGCGGCGTGGGCGGTGAAGAGTGGTGTCGACTATATCACCACAGATAAGCCTGCCGCTATCGAGCGAGCACTTCAATAAACAAAGCTAACCTGTCGAAACGATGAACCTCAAATACAATATCGATGATAAGTTGCCATTGGGGCAGATGATGTTATATGCCGTGCAGTGGTTTATCCTTGCTGTGGCCGTTGTCGCCACGAGTGTCTTTGTCGCCACGGGCACACCCGGTGAGAAGCTCTTCTATGCTCAGAAGCTCTTTGCCGTTATGGGTGTTACGGGACTCCTGCAGGTGGTTGTCGGCCACCGCCTGCCGTTGGTTGTTGGGCCTGCTGCTGTGCTTCTTGTGGGCGTTATATCGTCGCTCGGTGCCGGTGCCGATGTCAATGCCGTGTACTCATCTATCGCTCTCGGAGGCGTGCTCGTTGCGCTTCTTACCATCGGTGGCGCTATGCGTTATGTGCAGCGTCTCTTCACGCCACGTATCGTTGTGGTGATACTTATGCTCATAGCCTTCACGCTTACTCCCGTGATTAAGGGTCTGGTCTTTCCCGTGGGAGCTGCGGCCGATGAGCACCTCTTTGGTCTTATCTTCGCGCTTGTGGGATCTCCTATGATGGTCATCCTCAACCGCACGCTTCGTGGTGTGGCTAAGAGCCTTGTCATACCTATCGCTCTCGTTGCCGGCAGCGTGGCCTATTTCGCACTCTTCGATATGCCTGGCGTTGTCGACAGTAGCGTTACGTGGGAGGGCCTTGTCCTCTCGTCATTTAACTTCGACTGGGGCTTGACCGTAGCCTTTGTTATATGCTTTGTCGCCCTTCTTATCAACGATATAGGCTCTATCGAGTCGCTCGGCAGTATGCTTAAGGCCGACGATATGCCCTCGCGCCTAAAGCGTGGCGTACGTATCACGGGTGTTATGAATATCGTTGCCGGAAGTATGGGTGTCCTTGGGCCCGTGAACTTCTCCATGAGTCCTGGCGTCATCGCCTCTACGGGGTGTGCCTCGCGCCGTGCCCTTATCCCTGCGACGCTCCTCATTATACTCTGCGCACTCTCTCCCGACCTCATTTGGGCGCTCACGAATATCCCTAACCCCGTTATCGGTGTTATCCTCCTCTTTTTGATGGGCACACAGCTTGCTGCGAGCCTCGAGATGCTTCACTCTACACGCTCGGTGCAGTCGTTTGCCGATGGTCTAACTATAGGCCTGCCGATAATGATGGCTATGCTCTTCCAGCTTATGCCTCGTGGCATTGTGCCCCAGGTCATCGAGCCCCTCGTGGGTAATGGCTTTGCTATGGGTGTTATCGCGGTTATGGTTATGGAGCATATTGTGAATCGTCAAAAGTGATGAGTCGTGATATGTCCGACAAAGAAGGGAGTGTCTAAAACACTCCCTTCTTTGTCATTATACTATGGGTTGATTGTTATTTACCTACAATTATACGGCTCAATACCTGAGTCATACAGTGAGCTGCGCCATAGCCATCTATGAGGCTTTCGAGAGGAATCCACTCAACTTTAACACCGTGGCGTTTGAAGTTTTCTTGCAACTCTTCCGATTGTCCGGCTACAGCCATGATGTGACGAGGAGCTATAGCCAGATAGTTGTTGGCATAGTGCAACTCGTCTTCTACCTTGATGGGGATGATGGTATAACCGCTATCCTTGAGATATTGTACAAAGGGAACATCCTTTTGTGCAAGCGTATACTCCTTCTCACCGGGACGACGAGTATATAGGTCG
>JAFWYM010000045.1 GCA_017517705.1 Alistipes sp. | reverse complement strand
GGTAGTGTGGGTAGTATGGGTAGTTATCTGATAGCGCTTTACCCAGTCTACCCAGTCTACCCACTCTACCCAGGCTCCCTATGACTGCGCTATTAGTTATAGGGAGTATAGGGAGTATAGGGAGTATAGGTAGTTATCTGATAGCGCTCTCCTTAAACTCCCTAAATTCCTTAATCTCCCTAATTTCCCTACTCCCTACTCCCTACTCACTCCTCATTGATTAATAGTCGGTGGAGTATAAATCAACTCGTCATGCCGAGGCGGGGCATCCGTGGCGGAGAGGAGCGATAGTTGCTACCATGCCCCAACGTGGGCATCTACCGCTGATTATACTTCGTTGCGGAGTGCGATATTGCAGGTGTGGGTATCAGCGATGAGGCTAAACAAAGGTAGATCGCCACAGAATTGCATAGAGCATGAGTGCGTATCAGTGTAGCCGTCGGATGCAATTCTTCGCGATGACGGCTTTATATTTGAGCCCACCGGAATTTACGACAGAGCCGAAAAAGCGGAGTTTACTTGGCATCTACCTTAAAGTCCTCCTTTTCAGAGGAGGACTTAGGTGGATTGTAAATATATAAACGAAAATTCGTTAGCGGAAGTAGATGATGCCTTTTCACAACAAAGAACGCAGAAATACACTTTTTATTCACTCTCATTCTTATTGGATATAAACACTTTAGGCCTGACCCTTGTGGCCGAAGGGGTCGATGAGCGGTTGCTTCGTGGGGATGTTTATCTTGCCGAAGCTGCTCTCGTAGCGTGTGATGTTCTCCTGGAGCGAGAGTAGCAGACGCTTGGCGTGCTCGGGCGTGAGTACCACACGGCTCTTAACGCGGGCCTTGGGTAGCCCGGGGAGCATCGTTGCGAAGTCGAGGATAAACTCCGATGTAGAGTGTGCTATGATGGCTAAGTTGCAGTAGTTGCCCTGGGCAACCTGCTCGTCGAGCTGTATCTCGATGCCCTGTTTCTTGTTATCGTTCATAGTGTGTGTCGTTTTTTACGGTATTAAAATCACGTAAAGGTAGTCATAATTTTGTCAATAGCCAAATTTCTCGCCAACAGACTGCGCGTGTGCTACCTTTTGGATATAAATTTGCTCAATTATATACGGTATGATGCCCTATATATGCTAAAAAATAACTATCTTTGCACCGATATGTGTGCCGTAAATTTCGGCGTTCATATCCTCTTGTGGGCGCAATGGTTTAAGGATTATGATTGTCGAGATACTGCAAATACTCTTTGGTGGCCTCTGTGTAGGTTTGGCCTCGTCGGTGACGGTGGGCCCTGTGGCTGTGCTCTGCATACAGCGCACGCTGAGTAAGGGTCATCTCTCGGGCCTGGTATCGGGCTTGGGTATCGCCTGCGCTGATACGATTATGGCCATCCTCGCCTTCACGGTCTATGCCCTGCTGAAGAGTTATATCGACGAGTATAATACCGTGATACAGCTCTGTGGTGGTGTCTTTGTGGTCATCGTCGGCATCTTCATCTTCTTCAAGAACCCCGTGCCGCAGATACGTAAGAACCGTGCCGGACATAGTGCCCTGTGGCAGGACTTCGTCTCGATGTTTGGCTTCACGCTTGCCAACTTCGTCGTTGTCATCCCCTACATCTTGGCCTTCTTCACGATGTTCAACATCGACCTCACGGACGATAAGGTGGAGAGCTCGAGGGCGCGTGTCGAGGAGGTTGTCGTTGTGGATGTGCCTGCGGTTGAGGATGTGGAGTATGCGGATGCGGAGCACACTTCTTTAGCCCCTATTCGGGAGCAGGTCGTTGCGGAGCAGGTAGCTGAGGGGGATGAGGCACTCGCCACGCCCGCCATAGGTCGTATGATGCACAACACGCTGGTGCTGGGAGGCTTCCTTCTCGGTGCTGTGTCGTGGTGGCTGGCGCTCACGTCGCTTATCAACATCTTCCGTCGCGGTTTCCGTCCCCGACACATGCTCACGATAAACCACGCTGCGGGTATTCTGATCAGCGTGCTGGGCCTCTACACCCTTCTTTCGGTATTAATAAGTTAATAGATAAATGGATAACAAGAGGATTATCATCGCCATCGACGGCCACTCGTCGTGCGGTAAGAGTACTTTTGCCAAGGCCATAGCTGCACGCCTCGGCTATATATTTATCGACACGGGCGCAATGTATCGTGCCGTCACGCTCTATGCCCTGGAGCACGGAGCCATACACTCGGGCATCGTCGAGGAGGCCGAGGTGGAGGCTATGCTCGAGGATATAAACATCGACTTTCGCTTCAACCCCTCGCGTGGTGCCAGCGACATATACGTCAATGGCGACCTTGTTGAGGGTAAGATACGCACCATCGAGGTCAGCAACTGCGTGAGTGCCGTAAGCTCCATTGCTGCTGTCAGGGAGAAGCTCGTAGCCATGCAGCAGGAGATGGGTCGTAAGCGCGGTGTTGTTATGGATGGTCGCGATATAGGCACCGTTGTCTTTCCGGAGGCGGAGCTTAAGATATATATGACGGCAGAGCCTCGTGTGCGTGCCGAGCGTCGCTATAAGGAGCTCACGGAGAAGGGTGATAGCGTCACGTTGGAGGAGATATACGAGAATGTTGTGTCGCGCGACAAGGCCGATATGACACGTAAGATTTCGCCCCTGCGCCAGGCTGAGGATGCCATCGTTCTGGATAACTCGTATATGAGTGTCGAGGAGCAGATGGCGTGGTTCGACCAGCAGTATTGCCGTGTTATTAGCCAGTAGTATGGATATTCGTATTGATGATAATTCGGGCTTTTGCTTCGGTGTTGTGAGGGCCATTAGCGAGGCTGAGCAGGCCTTGAGAGGCTGTGGCGAGGTATACTCGTTGGGCGACATCGTCCATAACCGTGTTGAGGTTCAGCGCCTCGAGATGCTCGGGTTGCATACCGTCACACATGCCGACATGGCTACGTTGGGTGGTCGCACGCTTCTTGTCCGTGCCCACGGCGAGCCCCCCGCAACCTACCGTCGTGCTGCGGAGCTGGGCATCAGCATCGTAGATGCCACATGTCCCGTTGTTGCACGCCTGCAGCGCCGTGTGAGGGAGGCATACCGTAGGATGCAGAGCCTCGGGGGCAGCGTTGTGCTCTTGGGCAAGCGTGGCCATGCCGAGGTTATAGGTCTCACGGGACAGGTGGATGATGACGTCATCGTCGTCGAGGGTGTCGACGACCTCGAGGGTGTGGACTTCAGCCGCCCGATATACTTCCTCTCGCAGACGACGCAGAGCATCGAGCTCTTCAACCACCTCGCCACGGAGATACGTCGCCGTGTGGCTGAGGGTGTGGCCGTCACCATAGACGACACCATCTGCCGTCGTGTTGCGGGACGTGAGGCTCTACTTGCGGAGTTCTCGTCAAGCGTCAATGTCGTCCTGTTTGTTGCGGGGCGTAAGTCCTCGAATGGACGTGTGTTGTGCGACGTGTGCCGCAGGGCTAATGGTCGCACCTACCATATCGAGGAGGCCTCGGAGATAGACCCTGCGTGGCTCGTGGGGGCTGAGAGTGTAGGTATCTGTGGTGCTACCTCCACGCCGCGATGGCTTATGGAGGAGGTTGCGAAAGCGCTGAAAGCAATGAGTAATGAGTAGTGAGTAGTGAGGAATTAATAGATTATTACTCACGCTTCTCACGAGAATCTATAAGAACCCATAAAACCCATAAACTATGAAATACGTTATTCGCTCTGTAAAATATCTGCTCTTTCTCTGCGTTTTAGATGTAGCACTTGTGTGGCTTATGTCGTTCGATGGGGCACTGCGCTCGGTAGACCTCGTCACGCTCCTACGCCAGCAGCTGAGCTCGGAGAGTGGCCCCTGGCTCATCGTATCGTTCGTTGCGCTGGCAGCCTTCTACCCCCGCTTTGGCTTTATGCGCCGCAGGGTTACGGGATGCCGCTTTGCTAAGGATGAGCTGCGCATAATGAACGCTATGCAGACCTATGGCTTCAAACTTGTGGAGCGTAGGGACGGGGATATGTGCTTTCGTAAGGAGGGCCTCCTCGGTCGCCTGATGTTGATGTTCGAGGATGAGATTGTCGTCCGCGAGGTTGAGGAGGGCGTGGAGCTCTCGGGCCTGCGTCGCACGGTGGCACGTGTGGCCTATCAGCTCGAGTGCTATATAGAGAATAGCCGCTTTGAGGAGTAGAAAAAGTTTGAGGTAAGTATGTTACGAAGAGTTATCGTTGTTGTTGCGCTTGTTGGTTGTGCTGTGAGCCTCCATGCTCAGGATCTCGAGCGCGATGCTCGCGACTTTGACTTAGGTCGCGCCACGGAGATTCTCGCGAATATGATGCGCGAGTTCGACCTCGCGTATGTCGATAAGGTCACGGCGGATGAGCTCCTCGAGGCTGCGGCACGAGGTATGCTCGTTGCCACCGACCCATATACGGAGTACCTCTCGGAGGCATCACTTGCCGACTTCGAGTTTATGACTACGGGGCGCTATGGCGGTGTGGGCTCGCTCATACGCAAGCGTGGCGACTATGTCATCTTCGCACAGCCCTATAAGGGGTCGCCCTCGGACGAGGTGGGCATAAAGATTGGCGATAAGATACTGGCTATCGGCGGTGAGGATATGAAGGGACGCACGACCGAGGATATAAGTTCGCGCCTCAAGGGCGAGCCCGGCACCGATATAAGTGTTGTTGTCGAGCGTAATATCGGCGGTGGTGTTGACACCCTTAGGCTTACGCGACGCCGCATATCTGTGCCGAGTGTCACGTATGCCGGCATCCTCCGCGATGGTGTGGGTTACATCGCGCATCACGACTTTATCGAGGATAGCTATGGTGAGGTGCGCCGTGCTGTCGAGAGCCTTATGGCTACGGACTCGCTCCGTGGCATCATCCTCGACTACCGCTCCAATGGCGGTGGTGTGATGAAGGAGGCTGTGGATATAGCCTCGCTCTTTGTGCCACGTGGCAGCAGGGTGGTGTCGATTATGGGTCGCGACTCCTCGTCGCTTGTACACTACGACACGCGCCATGCCCCTATAGCCGAGAATGTACCCATCGTAGTGCTTGTAAATGGCACGTCGGCCTCGGCGTCGGAGATTCTTGCGGGAGCACTCCAGGATATGGATCGCGCTGTTGTTATGGGCTCGCGCACCTACGGCAAGGGCCTTGTGCAGAGCACCAACTACCTCGGCTACAACACCTATCTCAAGCTAACCACCGCAAAGTACTATATACCCTCGGGTCGCTGCATACAGTCGCGCAACTATGCCGCCATGCGTCGTGAGGGCACCACCGAGGAGGTTCCCGACTCGCTCATCTCGGAGTTTTATACCCGTGGCGGGCGTAAGGTCTACGATGGTGGGGGTATCGTCCCCGATGTCAGGGTCGAGCCGGAGTATGTCAGCCGCTTTGCCGTGACGCTCTACGCCATGGGGTATATGGACGACTGGGCGGATAGATATATGCAGCGCCACCATGCCGATGCTATCGACCTGCGCACGTTTACCATCACGGATGAGGACTATGCCGACTTCGTGGACTACATTGCCGAGTGCGATGTGCCCTACGAGTCGGAGACACGCCGTCAGCTTACGGCTCTGGAGAAGGCTGCGGAGGATGACCTCTATGACGAGACCCTCAAGCCCATCATCGAGGAGCTCAAGACCAAGATTAAGGACGACAAGCTCTCGAATATGGAGACCTACCGCTCGGAGATTACCGAGGTTCTCAACTCGCAGATCGTGCTGCGCTACGCCTATAACTCGGGTGTCACGGAGCGTGCCGCCTACGACGATAAGTGCGTTGCACGTGCCGTGGAGCTGCTCCTGGATGAGGATGAATATCAGCGTATACTTCGAGAACAAGACCTCGAGATGCACTAACGAAGATTGCCGATGAAGCTACCGCACATATTCCACCCGCGCAACATCATATCTATGCGTCGTCGCACCATTGCCATCGTGGTGGGCTTGGCACTTGCTGCCCTCTCGGTGTTCTATACATGGCGCGTGTCGGTGGATATGAAGCACGAGGATGAGATGGCCATCGAGCAGCTTAAGGAGGATGAGCGCAATGCCGTGGAGATGTGGGAGGATATCCTGCGCTCGACAAACATCGGCGGACAGATGATCTACAACCCCGAGTTGTTGGATAAGCTTGCGGAGCATACCAACGTGCCGCTTATCATCGCTGACGAGCGCTTGAATGTCCTTGTTACGAACCTCCCGGAGGATGTCGTCGGCGACCCCGCACTTCTTCGCCAGGAGATTATGCGCATGAGCGATAAGAATAAGCCCATCTCGGTGTCGTATGGCATGATGCGTCGCACGACCTTCACCATCTACTTCGGCACTACCGACTACGAGGGCTTGGTGTCGAGTGCTCATAGCCACGCCCTTATCTTCTTCCCCTACGTGCAGCTTGTCATCATCATCATCTTTGCCATCTTCGCCTATATAGCCTTCTCGTCGTCGAAGCAGAACGAGCAAAACCGCGTGTGGGTGGGCTTGGCCAAGGAGACGGCACACCAGCTGGGTACCCCCACATCGTCGCTCTTGGGGTGGATCGAGTACCTTAAGGAGCAACCCGTGGATCAGATGGCCGTGGATGAGATGTCTAAGGATTTGTCGCACCTTATGAAGATTGTCGACCGCTTCTCGAAGATAGGCTCCGAGACGCAGCTCACCATGATGAATATCAACGAGGTTGTCGGCGATACGGTGCTCTACTTCCGCCGTCGCATACCGCGCAATGTGACACTCACGTATAATGGTCTGGCCATGGCACCCATACGTGCTGAGATAAATGCCGCCCTCTTCGAGTGGGTCATCGAGAATCTTATGAAGAACTCGCTCGATGCGCTCCAGGGTCAGGGCTCCATCGAGGTTGTCGTGGGCGAGGATGAGCGTAGTGTCTATGTCGAGGTGAGCGATACCGGCAAGGGTATTGCCAAGAGCAACTGGACACGTATCTTCGAGCCGGGCTTTACCACCAAGACACGAGGCTGGGGCCTCGGGCTCTCGCTCTCACGTCGCGTTATCGAGGAGTATCACCGCGGTAAGATTGCCGTCGTACGCTCGGAGCTGGGTCGTGGTACGACAATACGTGTAACCCTTAAACGTGGTGCCGCAGATGAATAACACGCTCCTACAATATGTCGCAGAGGGATACCGCCATGTTGCGCCCGAGGCTCTCTATGGTCGTGGCTCGCAGCTTGCCGAGGGCATAGCCCGCAGCGATGGCGGCTACCGTGCTGTGACCTCGGAGGAGCTCTTTGGTAGTGGCTCGGAGCTTGTTGCGGCTACGGCTAATGAGCCCTACGATGCCTCGCTTGTGGCCGAGCCCCTATTCCAGGCGCTGGTTGTTGCCACGCTTGTTGCATACCTATATATGTTGCTACGCTCGTGGCACTTCATCGGCACCATCTGGGGTGGCGTCTTTAGCGGTAGTAGTGAGCGCCTTATGGTATCTATGGGTGGTGAGTTGCCACTCCAGCGCTTCAAGCTCTTTGCTGCCCTTATCGGTGGTGTCGTACTTGCGCTTGCGTTTGTGCGCCTCTCGGACGGCTATGTCCCAAATGATTCTCCGATATTTCTGGAGGAGATCTCTGTATACGCACCTGTTGTAGCCATGCTCTTTGTTGTGGTCATCCTTGCATGGTTCTACTCGCTGCATAAGGTTGTCGAGTGGGTCACGCACTCGGATATGGCCTCGCAACTCTCGGCAGTAGGATATATAGACTTTGTGCGTAGCGTTGTGCTGCTCTACCCGCTTGTTGCCATGTGGCTCCTCTCCGATGGTAGCGATGGTTGGTGCTCTTGGGCTGTGCTTGTGGGTGTTGCACTTCTCGCAATTTTGTATATTAAAGATACTTTTTTACTCTTTGTTGGTAAAAAAATTTCGATTTTGTATTGGATTTTGTACCTTTGCACCGCAATTTTGCTGCCCTTGAGTTTCCTGGCGCGCTTGCTCCCGGAGCATTTGGGGTGATGCTGCGGTATTAATATGCTGATGCTCAGTGCTGTATTGCAGGACGAGTGATGCTCGATATGCTGCAGGTGTAGACAGAAAAGGATAGTTATTGAATATAAAATATTTCGTTCTACTTTGAAAGTAAATAAGATTTTGGTATCGCAGCCCCGTCCGGCTGTAATAGAGAAGTCTCCCTTCTACGAGTTCTCGGAGAAGAACGGTCTTAGCATCGACTATAAGCCGTTGATTAAGGTTGTGGGTGTTACGCTCAAGGAGTTTCGTGCTCAGCGCACCGAGATTCTTGACCACACGACAATGATTTTCTCGTCGCGCACGACCATCGATAGCTTCTTCCGCATCTGCGAGGAGGCGCGTATCACCGTTCCCGAGACGATGAAGTATATATGCAACACCGAGGCCGTGGCGCTCTACCTGCAGAAGTATATCGTCTACCGCAAGCGTAAGATATCGTTTGCCGATGGCACGTTTAATTCGTTGTTGGAGCTCATCGTGAAGCATAAGGACGAGAAGTTCATCCTTGCGCTCACCGAGCCCTTCAAGCCCGAGTTGCCCGATACGCTCTCGAAGCTTAAGTTGAAGGTCTCGCCCGTGGTCTTTGCCCGCACGGTGTCGGCAGATATGGCCGATGTTAAGGCTGCGGATTACGACATCATCGCCCTCTACTCGCCTAACGATGTAAAGGCTCTTACCGAGAACTTCGATGTTGCCACCCTTCCCGTTGTTGCGACCTTTGGTGAGGCTACGCTGCGTGCTGCTAAGGAGGCGGGCCTCAAGGTTAAGGCTTCGGCACCCTCGCCCGAGGCACCCTCGATGGTCAAGGCTCTCGACATCTATTGCAGGAAGTTGGCCGATGGTGTAGATGTCGCCGATGCAGAGGTCAAGGACGACTCGGCCAAGGAGGAGTTTATCAAGGCACAGCAGAGCAAGTTGCAGAAGAAGACACGCACGCGTGCCCCGAAAAAGAGCCTATAGTCTATGACTACGAAGCCCTACGGTCTCGCTAAGGGCGAGCGCCTTCGTTCGCTTACCGCCGTGCGCCGTCTCTTTCAGGATGGAGCCTCGGGCTTTGTATACCCCATTCGCTATACCGTATATATCGAGAAGAGTACCTCGCCATCTGTCGAGGTGCTCTTCTCTGTACCTAAGCGCAACCATAAGCGTGCCAACCGTCGTAACCTCCTGCGCCGCAGAATGAAGGAGGCATATCGCCTTGCTAAGGGAGACCTTCAGAGTCTCGCCATGCTCCGTGGCGTGGGCATAGACGTGGCCCTCATCTACTCGTCGAAGGATGTGCTCTCCTATAATAGTATCGACAATGCAGTACGACGCATTCTTCAAGAGATCGTGGAGCGTTGCTAAGAGGGTGCTATCCCTCCCTCTCATCCTCCTTGTGCGCTTCTATCAGCTCGGCATCTCGCCGCTGAAGCCCCCCTCATGTCGCTTTACCCCCACCTGCTCGCAGTATGCCCTCGAGGCGCTACGTAAGCACGGCCCCTTCAAGGGTCTATATCTTACCATACGTCGTCTCCTGCGATGTCATCCCTGGGGTGGTTCGGGGTATGATCCTGTACCATAAAAGCTCTTTGTTGTGAAAAGGCAGCATCTGCTGCCGCTAACAAATTATCTCAGCAATGGGCAGTACGCTGTAGTACAGCCCATCGCCTCGAAATTTGCCGAGCGTTGCATCTACTACCTTTTGACAACAAATTTAATTTGTTGTGATAAGGGGTCATTCTCGGCCTCTCAATCATTAGCCCGAATGAGAAATACGCTTAAGTATGTCCCATCCGGGCTAATTTCATGTCGAGACCAAGCCTAACCCCTTCTGACAACAAATTGTGCTGTGAAAAGTCAGCATCTGCTTCCGCTAACAAAAAGTGCCGTCAATGGAATGTACGTTAAGTATTATCCATCGACGGCATTTTTTACCGAGCGTTGCATCTACTGCTGCTATACTCTATAGTATACTATTCGTTAAGGAATATGCTCACCGTTACGGGCTCCTCGCCGAGCGTGACGCTTTGGCGCTGAAGCTCACCCTGAGCATTGTAGTAGCGCAATTCGTAGTCGCGATTCTTCTCAACAAGTACCGAGAACACGTCGTTCATATCGCGCAGAGGGCCTGCCGTGAGGCCTCCGCCCATCTGCTCCGTATGGTGGAATACGTCCACACCCATAGCCACGCGGTCGTCCGAGTGCTCGGTATGCGCAGCATCCTTATATCCCGCGATGCGGATAAAGGTGTGAGTGCCAGCCTCCATGTGACGTGTGTACTGCTCGTAGGCGAGCTTCTGGTAGTGCTCCGTGACATTCTCGGCACCGACCCACTTCGGGAGATTATCTATGGGGCCATCCTCCGTTTCGTCGGCCCACACCATAGGAAACCAGTCGTCAGCCTTGCCAAAGCGAGTGGCGTAGATGGCATAGTTGCGGTCATCGGCCGTGGCCTTAGATGCGTCGGGCATAAACCATAGGTGGTCGAGCTTCGAGGGGAAGTAGTACTCCGTCACGCGCCATGCGCCATCGAGCCATACCTCCGTCCAGCTGTGGTTGCCGCGGTTGTCGTGCCACGAGGCTGTGCCAACGAAGCGTGCGGGGATACCCACGGCGCGGTAAGCGTCGACAAGCAAAATTGAGAGTCCCGTGCATGAGGCCATGCCCTGACGCATAGACTCGCGAGGGCTCTGGTTGGTCTTCTCGCGCTTGGTGTTATAGTCGACACCCGTGAGTCGTGGGATGTTACCATTCACGGCGCATATAGCCTCGTACATCGTCGTACACGTATCTACCGCCGGGGCGAAGAGCTCATGGAGCTCCTTACGCCAGGGGTCGCGCACCTCGTCGACAACGTAGTAGGGGAGCACGTCGTTGAGGTATACATCCTTGGGCAGAGCCTTAGCCCAGCTATACTTCTGGCGTGCCAGCGTGGCATACTCGACATTCTCCTTAAGGAGCGCGAGATCCATACCCTCGCGGTCGAAGTCGGGCATATTGATAAGGAGGTGTGCCATGGCCTCCCTCTCTGCCTCGGGCGTCTCATCCATGAGTGCGCGTAGTGCCTCGCCACGCTCCGATGCTGCAATGACACCCTCGAGTTCTGCCTCATAGGCAGTGACATCCATAGCCTCGCGCTGCGATGTTGCGTCACTGGGCCAGAAGATGATGGCAAGGCCCGCTGCTACGCCCGCAAGGAAACATAGTAAAAGTCTTAGCTTCATAGTTTTATTAGGTTTAGTATCTCATTAACTTCATCTTCGTCCACAACCCTCAGGGCATACTCGTCGACAGCCGCCGAGCCACCCATCGATATGCGTGGATTGCGATACTCCATAGCGCCGCGCACCATACGCTTGGCACTAAAATGGAGTGCATCGACACCCACATCCCTCAGTGCGCGGGCATTAGAGGCCACAACGCCACTTCCGGCCATTATCTCGATGCGTCCACGAGCTATCTCCACGGCGCGACGTATGTTGTCGATGCCATCTATGGCCTTGTCGTAGCCTCCCGAGGTGAGTATGCGCGTACACCCCGCAGCGATGATATCCTCGATGGCCCTCTCGTAGTCCGCGGTCATATCCACGGCGCGGTGGAAGGTTGTCTCCATACCCCTCGAGGCCTCCACAAGGTGGCGTGTGCGCTCTACATCTACGCATCCATCGGCCGTGAGGATGCCAAAGACTACGCCTGTGGCTCCCGCCGTGCGGGCACGCTCGATGTCGAGGAGCATCGTCTGAAATTCGTCGTCGGAGTATAGGAAGTCGCCACCACGTGGGCGTATCATTACGCTAAGGTCGAGGTTTGCGATCTGGGCAACACGCTCGATAGTAGCGAGCGAGGGTGTTACGCCTCCCTCGGCGGGCGAGGCGCATAGCTCCACCCTGTTTACACCAAGGCGCTGGGCTACACGGCACGCATCTACGCTATAAGCACAAAGTTCTGTCTTCATATCTATTGGGTTTTCTGGACTATAGTTGTTCGCTATCTATAAGGTTGTTGAGCACGGCATATACCGTAAGACCTGCCACGGAGCGTATGCCCGTCTTGTGGACGATGTTCTTGCGGTGCGAGATGACGGTGTGTGGCGAGATGTTGAGTTCTGAGGCTATCTCCTTGTTGGTGTAGCCTTTGGCTACCAGTATCAGCACGTCGCGCTCACGCTCGGAGAGCTCGTGGCTCTCGGCATAGTTGTGCTCCGCGGGGGCATCTACGGCGCGGCGCACGAGGCGCTGCAACTCCTCGCCGGAGGTATATATCGTTGCCGTTGCCGCAAACTTACGTAGCACCTCGTCCTCCACGAGTGACGAGACGATGCCCACGACGGGGACATCCTCAATTGCGGCGCAGGCCTCGAGGTCGCGGTGAAGGGCTGCTGCGGCGATGATCACATCCACCTCCGTGGTGCGTAGCAGCTGCTCTAACTCCGTGGTACTATGCACTATGCCTGCAATATCGCCCTCGGCACCACCCTCGAGGATGGCGGCTATGCCCTCGGCGATAACCGTTGCGGGCTCTACTATGGCAACCTTGTAGCGTCTCATTATGCTTGCGATTTAAGGTATAACTCTACCAATGGCTTGAGGAGGAATGTCTCGATGTTGTTGTGTCGGCGCAGGTCGTCGCGCAGAGCATATATATCCTTCAGCATCGCGCAGCGTAGCGACGTGGGCACAGCCTCGGGAAGGCTCTTTGTGATGAGCGAGGCGATGTCGTTTGTGCGGTCGTCGATGTCGGTATGTGGTGTCTCGATGACGCTGAAGTCGGCAGCGTACCTCTCTGCAGCATTGTTCACCACGGCGAAGATACGCTCCTCCTCCTCCTGGAAGTGCTTGGCGATATAGTGGGTGTAGTCGTCGTAGAAGCGTCTGAGGACACTGCGCGAGCGACTGTCGGCATGCTCGAGGATCTCTTCGAGGTGTGCCGAGGCGTGGGGTAGCATATAGGTGGCGTAGTAGTGGTGCGAGGCACGCAGGTAGCCTATGACCTCGGGGAGCATATCGGCACTTAGGTCGCCCATCGAGGGACGATAGCTCGGGTTGGTGTGCATCGAACACAGTATCATGAAGAGTTCCGCGGAGTATCCATCGCGACGACACATATCCTCTATCGACATATCGCCAAAGGGTAGGCGTATATCGAGACGCGAGAATATCGATAGGACAGATGGCTCCTTGTCTATAAGCTCAAATATATTCATCTCGGGCGACAATGGCGCCGCTATTCGTCTATTCATCTAAATTATGCAATATTTTGTTACAATTGCAAAGATAGTGAAAAATATTGTAACTACCAATCCCCATATTGTGGGATGCGGGGTGCGTAAAATTCCCAATATTATGCTATTGTGGGGTTTGATAATTTCCTCCATCTTTGCAATGTGAAATTTAGGCATTGAGCTTGATGCTGTGAAGCGCCGAGCAAGGCCTCAGATATAATGAATCTTTTTAGTTTTTATTGGGTGTCGCTCCATTCTTCCGGAGCGCATAGGGCGTCGGGAGACGCCCTATTCTTTTATATAACCTCCTCTTGCAGCCTGCCGGTATCGTGGCTCAGTCGTAATAGTCGGTGGAGTATAAATAAGCTCGTCATGCCGAGGCGGGGCATCCGTGGCGTTGAGGAGTGTTGGTTGCTACCATGCCCCAACGTGGGCATCTACCGCTTATTATACTTCGTTGCGGAGTGACGGCAGTGCGCAGTTGTCATGCTGAGCGCAGTCGAAGCATCTGGTTGTGTGGTATCCCACCGGAAATCACGACTGTTCCGGTATCAGGAGACCATGCGACTCACTAAATATGATGATTCTTGGGTGTAACTTTCCCTAAATATGGCGATTGTACGGCTGTATGCAATGCCGTAACTTTGCATTCGGAAATGATACTTAAGATGAATGTGATGAATAGACCTAAGCAGATAGCGTTATACCTTATATATATTATAGCGTCACTTATCCCTGCTGTGGCGGGTGCTACGGAGCCTCCCATGGAGGCGCGCCCCTCGGTATATATCGAGGGACAGGTTAAGGATAGCGATGGCAAGCCTATGCCCTACACGACGATATTTGTCGAGGGTACGACACGAGGTACCACGACAGATGTCGACGGACGCTATCGACTGAGTGTTACGGAGGGTGACATCACCCTTGTGGCGCAGATGCTCGGTTATGAGGAGCAGCGCAGCACGATGGGTGTTACTGCCGGCGAGCGTCGTGTTGTGGATTTCGAGCTCAACCCCTCGACGACAGATATAGACCAAGTGGTGGTCTCGGCATCGGGTGTGGGACGCCTGCGTCGCTCGGCATTTAATGCCGTAGCGGTAGATACGCGCGAGCTGCGTAATACTACGAAGAACCTCTCGGATGCCCTCTCGCGTGCTCCGGGACTCAAGGTCAGGGAGTCGGGAGGTGTAGGCTCGGATATGTCGCTTATGGTCGACGGATTCTCGGGTAAGCACGTAAAGATATTCATCGATGGCGTGCCCCAGGAGGGTGCTGGTGCCGCCTTCTCGCTCAACAACATACCTGCGGGCTATGCCGACCGCATAGAGGTATACCGCGGTGTGGTGCCCGTAGGCTTTGGTGCCGACGCCCTGGGTGGTGTGGTTAACATCGTGACGAACAAGTCGCGCCGCAGCTGGTTTATGGATGCCGCCTACTCCTTCGGGTCGTTCAACACCCACCGCTCGTCGATAAATGCGGGTCAGACGCTCGACAATGGCATCATGTGGGAGGTATACGCCTTCCAGAACTACTCCGACAACAACTATAAGGTAGATGCCCCCGTCGAGGACTTCACCACGGGGCGCATAGACCGCACGAAGCTCGAGAGTGTGGAGCGCTTCAACGACACCTACCACAACGAGAGTGTCGTGGCTAAGTTTGGCGTCGTAGGCAAGAGCTGGGCCGACCGCCTTGTGGTGTCGATGAACTACTCGCAGATGTACAAGGAGATACAGACGGGCGTGCGCCAGGAGATAGTCTATGGCCAGAAGCATCGTCGTGGTCACTCGCTGATGCCCTCGCTCGAGTATGTCAACCATAACCTCTTCACCGAGGGTCTCGACCTCACACTCACGGCAAACTACAACCGCAACGTGACGACGAACATCGACACGGCGCAGTATAAGTATAACTGGCGTGGCGAGACCAAGCGACTAAACTCGCCCGGCGAGCAGTCGTACCAGCATACGCGCTCCGACAACGACAACTGGAATGCCACAGCAACGCTCAACTACCGTCTTGGCAGGGCTCACACCTTCACCCTAAACCATGTATTCAACGCCTTCCACCGCGAGAATACCTCGCTCCTGGCTAAGGAGGCCGAGGAGGATGCTATAGACAAGCAGACGATGAAGAACATCACGGGCTTGCAGTATCGTCTTGCCCCCACGAAGCGCTGGAATGCCTCGTTCTTTGCTAAGTACTACGCCATGGATGTCGCCGGCCCCATCGCTACGGATGCCAACCAGACGGCCTTCGTGCGTACCACACGCCATGAGGATGCCCTCGGCTATGGCGCTGCGGGTACACTCTTCATCGTGCCACAGCTCCAGACGAAGCTCTCGTACGAGCGAGCCTACCGTCTCCCCACAATCGAGGAGATGTTCGGCAACGAAGACCTCGAGATGGGTGACATAGCGATACGCCCCGAGAGGAGCGACAATCTTAACTTCAGCCTCAGCTACTCCGACAACTATGGCGCAAACGACGACCACGGTATATATCTCGAGGCGGGTGTCGTCTGGCGCAATACGGATGACTACATCCAGCGCAACATCGTCGACCTCAGTGGTGGTAAGTCGGCTGCAAGCTATGTAAACTATGGCAAGGTGCTCACCTGGGGTGCTAACCTCACGGCGCGCTACACCTTTGCTAAGTGGTTTGCCGTGGGTGGTAACTTCACATATATGGATGTGCGCGACAATATGCCTATTGCCATAGGTACTACGTCGATGCCCAACCTTGGATATAAGGATCGTATGCCCAACATCCCCTATCTCTTTGCCGATGCTTTTGCTACGTTCACGTGGCACGACTGTATATGGCGCGGTAACACCCTCACGCTCAGCTACGACAACCAATATCTGCACCGCTTCTACTACTACTCGTCGCGCATAGGCTCGAACAAGGACGACTATATGGTTCCCGACCAGTTTTCGCATAACATCACCCTCGGCTACTCGATTAAGGGCGGACGCTATAACTTCTCGGTGGAGTGTCGCAACATCACGAACGAGCGACTATACGACAACTTCAGCCTCCAGAAGGCGGGGCGAGCCTTCTATGGCCGTGTGCGCATAGCCTTCGGCGGGCGGTAACGAACAAATGATTATCAATAATATAAAATACGTAATATGAAAAAGAGATTATTTTTTAGATCGCTACTTGCCGTTGCTGTTGTTGCCGGCATGGCTGCTTGTGAGAGTGCTGACACCTCGACATCACGTCCCGACGCGGGCGTAGAGCGCCCCTATGTTGTAGCTTCACAGGGCACATTTTCAAATACTACGACAAATGCGCTTTTGACGGCTGAGTCGTTGGATGGGGGTACTATAGGTATGGAGAGTGGCTTGGTCAATGATGGCGCTTCGTACTGGGTATTCTGGGGCGACAAGTACCTCTATGGCCTCACCTACAACCAGGGCAATGCGGGTACCACACGCTCGTATGTCATGAATGGGGACTATACACTCTCGGCGCGTCCTGCGGAGTATGCCGTGCGTCGCTTCACGACGGTGGGTGTCTACGACAAGTATGTTATGACCCTATCTACGGGCGATGGCCCTACGGAGTGGGCCGACGATAATGGCTACCTGCCCAAGTCTATCCTCGTCTCGCTCCTCGATGTTGAGGCTGAGACATACACCACGAACGACACCTTGGAGGAGCACTACCTCGCGGAGAACTTCCTTGGCAATGGCGAGTTTGTCACACTCGCGGGCATTGAGGATGTGGACGGTAAGTTATTCTCTGCGGCTGTGCCTATGGGTCTTAGTCAGTATGGTGTCAAGGCCGATGGTGGCAAGTGGGTAAAGCCCGGCAATGAGGATCTGGTAAAGACCGAGGCCGGAGGCTCGGGCTCAGGCTCATATAAGGAGGGTGAGTTGCAGTGGACGCAGTACCCCAACGAGTGTTGGGTGGCCATCTTCGATGATGAGACTCTCAGCACTAAGCGCCTCATTCGCACCGATAAGATAAGCTACGCCGCGGGTCGTAACAAGTCGCAGTACTATCAGATGATTTGGGCTGCAGAGAGTGGCGATGTATACGTATTTTCGCCCTCGTACGCTAAGACTATGAGCGATGAGCGCCAGCAGACAACACTCCCGGCGGGTGTTGTACGCATCAAACGCGGCAGCGAGACCTTCGACGATGGCTACTATGTGAATATCGAGGAGCTCTCGAGTGGTCGTAGCTTCCTGCGCACATGGCCGATTGGTGGCGAGAAGTTCCTGATGCTCATGTACGATAGTGCCCTGACGCCCGCAAAGACGATGAAGGCTAACCAGCTTGCCATCTTCGATGCTGTGGCCGGTACGCTTACCGAGGTTACGGGACTCCCGGCGAAGGATGTTACCTCGGGCTTTGGCAATGCTCCCTATGCCGAGGGTGGCAAGACATATATAGCCGTTACGACCACCGACGGCTATCCTGCGGTATATGTTATCGACAATGCTACGGCAGTGGCGACCAAGGGTCTCACGGTCGAGGCTACACAGGTGGGCGCTATAGGTCGAATGATGCCTCACTAATAGAGTTATGCGTAAGTTTTTCAAGCAGATACACATCTGGCTGTCGATACCCTTCGGGCTGGTAATATCGATTACCTGCTTCACGGGTGCTATGCTTATCTTCGAGCCGGAGATTACAGCTTGGGTGCAGAGCGACTACCAGCGTGTCGAGCGTGTGGGTGTCGCTCCGCTACCCATCGACGAGCTTCTTAGTCGTGTGGAGCCCACGTTGAAGGAGGGGCAGCGCATTACGGGTGTTACCATCTTCGAGGATGCAGAGCTATGCTACAAGGTGGGACTCTCGGAGCCTAAGCATGCCGCTACGTATGTCGATCAGTATAGCGGTGAGGTTAAGGGTGAGCCCGGCAGGCTCGACTTTTTCCGCACGATGTTTCGCCTACACCGCTGGCTTATGGATGAGCGTCCCGAGGACGACACCAAGATATTCTGGGGTAAGATGATTGTAGGCGTGAGCACGCTGATGTTCATCGTGATTGTCCTTAGTGGCATCGTCATCTGGGTGCCTAAGAGTATCAAGGCTCTTAAGCATCGTACCAAGATATCGCTGCGTAAGGGCTGGCACCGCTTCTGGTACGACCTCCACGTTGTGGGTGGCATCTATGCTACGTTGCTCCTTCTGGCTATGGCACTCACGGGTCTCACGTGGTCCTTCGAGTGGTATCGCAACGACTTTTATAAGCTTTTTGGTGTTGAGCTTGAGGCTCCGAAGAGCAATAATCGCGTAGGTGACGCCTCGGGACGTGCTCGCGATGAGCGTCGCGAGGCTAACAGCTACCTTTCGTGGGAGCGTGCCTATGCTAATACCCTCGCCCTTGCCGGCAATGCCGAGAGGATGACTATCTCGCGTGGCTCGGTGAGTGTTCCGTGTGAGGGCTGGGGCAATCAGCGTGCTTCGGATAAATACCTCTTCGATGAGGCTACGGGCGAGATAACATCCAAGGAGTTGTATGCCGACTCCGATCGCTCGCGTAAGGTGCGCGGATGGATATACTCTGTGCATGTGGGTAACTGGGGAGGTATGCTTACACGCATCCTCTGGTTCCTTGCCGCTATGCTTGGCGCTGCACTACCACTCACGGGGTACTATTTGTGGATTAGGAGATTAACACGATAGGTTACACCGTTTATTACCTCTAATGGGCATATATGGGAGATGACTAATTTGTTGTTAGTCATCTCCTTAGTATTTTAGTGCTATGTTATTTCGCCTAAGGAAGCGGCTCCAGCCCGTTGTTTTGTCGAAGAGCGTGTGGCAATATCCCGCCACCTCGTACTCCTTAGCCGCCCACTCGCGGCTATTTGTGAGGGTCACACCGTAGAATATATCCCTCTTGTCGACGCCTTGTACACAGTACATCCTACGTGCCGCCTCGGCCGTGGTGCGCACCTTGTCGGCTGCAGAGCGTAGCTCGGGTGTCGGTATTGCCGTGGCTGCGCGTGTGGCTATATCTACTATGTCGAATGTGAAGCTCTGGCGCATGTACTCCATCTCGGTGATCTCCTCGTCGTGGCTGTGTGCCTCGAGGAAGTTATAAGCGTTGCCCACCATCGTCTCGAGGTTGGCTATCGTCCCGCCATACTCTGCCATCATCGCCTCGCTACCTATCTCGGCCTCCTTGTCGTATAGTAGCTCGATATTATCCGTAAGCATCGCTATCGCTTTGTTGAGCGAGGCTATCTCTCGGGTCTCGGTGAGCACAACATCGAGGGTGCTCTCCTCATCGCTATATAGCGCCATCTGCTGTGATGTCTCCGCCATGTAGGCCTCCATTGCCTTGAGGAATGCCTCGTTGCCTCGCTCCTCCACCTCGCCTAAGCTGGTCATTAGGAATGAGAGCTCCGAACCCAGGAGTACCGACACGTGGCTCGGTGCCAATATGTAGTCCGTGTCGTCTGCGAGCTCGGTGACATACTCCAGCGTATTCATCAGGCATGAGTTGAAGCTTATGAGCTTGAAGTGCGTATTCGATATGGCCAATGCTGCGTTAAGTTCCTCGAGGCTGATATATCTGTCGAGGTCTGTATCGCGCACGGTACCTCGCGTGAGCTCCACGCCCACACCCGGATGCCAGCCGTTGCCGTGACCTGCCAGCACAAGGACGTAGTTATCCGCAGGTGATATGCTCTTACTCCATAGGATAAAGTCGGCAATATTCTCTGCCGTGTGAATAGGGTAGCTCTTGTCGCCTATGTTCTCTATGGCGAGACCATCGGTGTCACTACCGAGACGTAGACGGTATACGCCGCCATCGCTTCCGCATATCTTATTGATGCGCCCCGATGACCACTTCACGCTTGCCGTCACGTTTATATGCTCCTTGCACTCCACCAGCTCGGCACTGCGTAGCACAATCTCTAAACCATTGTCAAGTGTCCCGCCACCGCAAGCGTAGTACATTATCGTGTAACTCTCGGGGTCGGGTTCAGGCTCAGGCTCCTCGTCGATGAGGGGCGGCAGTGGGCGCTTCTCGGGCGTTGCCTCCTGCTGACATGCCACGAGGTGTAGCGCAGCAATCATCGTCGTGCAAATATATATCACTTGTCGTAGCATCGCGAATCCACGTTTTTTACCAAAGACTTCGCAAAGGTATGAATTATTTTTCATATAGAGAGCCTAACGTGTGAGCGTTACTCATTAGATTACATCCCTTATATATATTATATATATAGGTATACCTCGTATATTTTTAAAAAAATAATGAATTTTGAAAATTTTTTAAGAAATTATTTGGAAGATAGAAAATAAACACTACCTTTGCACCCGCAATCGAGAGATATACAATGGCTCTTGAGAGCGCAGAGGTTCTTAGAAAAGTTTTTTGAAAAAAGTTCACCAAAAATTTGGCGGTTTCAAAAAGATGACTTATCTTTGCACCCGCTTTCGCCTCTAAAAACGGCGGATAGCGAAAAAGGTTCTTAGAAAAGTTTTTTGAAAAAAGTTTCCAAAATATTTGGTGGTTTCAAAAAGATGACTTATCTTTGCACCCGCTTTCGCCTCTAAAACGGCGGATAGCGAAAAAGGTTCTTAGAAAAGTTTTTTGAAAAAAGTTCACCAAAAATTTGGTGGTTTCAAAAATAGTTCTTACCTTTGCACCGCTTTTCCACTCTAAAAAATTGAGTGGTTGGTGATGAAAGTTCTGATGAAAATTAGAATATAGTTCTTTGAAG
>JAFWYM010000044.1 GCA_017517705.1 Alistipes sp. | reverse complement strand
GTATATTAACTACTATAACAACGACCGTATAAAACTAAAATTAAACGGAAAGAGTCCGGTGCAATACCGAACTCTTTACCAATAAAAATCTTTTTATTAATCCGTCCAACTTTTTGGGGTCAGTACAAAAACGGGGATGACTAATTCGCTTTTTAGTCATCCCCATGCTATCGACTACTCGTGGTCGTGATCGTGGTCATCGTCGTGAACGTGTACCACGCCATACTCGTTGACGTTCGTTAGCTTCACGCCGTTATGCTCGCCCGTAAGGGTGCGGAGGAACGATACGATATCGGCAATCTCGCCATCCGTAAGCTCCACATCCGACTGGTAGCGTGCCATGTCGCGCACGGCATCCTCCATCGTCAGGCGTGTACCATCGTGGTAGTAGGGCCATGTGAGCTCGATGTTACGTAAGCCCGGCACCTTGAAGCGGTGGCGATCGCGCTCATCCTGAGTCTGCTTGAAGCGACCGTTATCCTCCTCGGTGAGCTCCAAGCCACGATCCTCGAAGTAGTGGCGACGAAGACCCATAAGCTCGTAAGACTCGCCACCGAGGTTTACACCTACGTGGCATGTTGCGCAGTTGTGCTCCTTGAAGAGGGCATAGCCCTTGAGTTCCTGCTTGCTAAGAGCATCATTGTCACCCAAGAGCCACTTGTCGAACTGTGAGTTAGGCGTTGTGAGCGTGCGCTCAAACTCCTCGATGGCATTGGTTATTGAGGCCTCGGTGATACCCTCGGGGTAGAGGGCAGCAAACTCCTCCATGTAGTGCTTATCCTGCGATAGCTTGGCGATGATCTCGTCGAACGATGTCGAGGCCATCTCCACGGGGTTGAGGGGTGGGCCTGCGGCCTGCTCTGCAAGGGTACGTGCGCGACCATCCCAGAATTGCACGAAGTTATATACGGCATTATATACCGTGGGAGCATTTACGCCACCCATACGTCCTTCGACACCATCCGAATACTGGTGGTTATCCACGCCACCTGTCTCCAGTCCGTGGCACGAGGCGCACGATATGGTGTTGTCGACCGAGAGGCGTGTGTCGTGGTATAGGTCGAAGCCGAGGCGTGCCTTGCGCTCGTCGATATCCGTGGGTGGGATGATGGGGCGTACGGGCTCACCCGCGCGGTCGCCGGTAAGGCCATCGCCATAGTATGCCGTGCGGTAGTTGCGTGCCCACTCGACGAATATATCGGCCTTGGCTGCGGTCATCTGGCTACCCCAGTGCATGAGGTAGTACTTAGCCTCGGGCATACGGCGATCCATGGCCACCTTCTCTACCTTAGCCACATCTACGGGGTTGGGTGTAGCACCACTCTTTAGGGCCTCATAGAGAGGGGTAATGTCGTATGCACGGTAGCCCTCCTTGACATCCTCCATAACCAAGTCGCCGGCAAGGGGCCACGAGGCATAGAAGGGTAGGTCGGGATCTGCTGTGTGACAGCTGAGGCAGCCGCCATCCTCGAGCATCTGCGTTACACGCGTCTCGGTGGGAAGTTCGTCCGACGGCGGGCTGAGCGTTATGCGGTAAACTAATGCCAGCACAACGGCGATAGCTAATAGCGCTATCCAAATCTTCTGACGTCTCTTTAGATTTTTCATAGAGCAGTTGTTTTTGGGTTATTATTGATTGTATGTATGTACACTTTCCGCTGCCGAGGGTAGGTAGTTTACGCCATACCAGCACATCTGCAGGGCGAGGAATCCGAGGATGATGACAATGTAGAATGCCTTGTTGTCTCCCTTGGCTGTTGTTGGCACCACGTGCAGAGCCAAGAGGTACAATCCCCATGTTACGGCTGCCCACGCCTCCTTGGCATCCCAACTCCAGTAGGCGCCCCACGCCTCCTTGGCCCATAGCGAGCCTGTGAGCATGCCTATGCTAAGGAAGGCTATACCTCCATAAAGTAGGCGCTCGATGGCCTCGTTGAGATCGTTGCGACGTGTCGCCAAGGCAACGATGGCAAGCAGCGTAGCACACCCCAAGAGGGCATAGGAGAACATATAGACCGAGACATGTGGCACAAACCATATACTCTGTAGTGCGGGCATAAGCCCCTGGTCGTGAATCTCGGGCTTCAGTATGTTTATAAGGATGAATACCGTGGCGAGGATTGTCGAGAAACTCATAATCCAACGGTAGCGCCAGCGTGCGTAGGTGAAGGCTCCCGCAACGAGTAGGAAGAAGGAGTACCACAAGCGTGTCTCGCCCATAGTGCGTAGCGGTGGTCGCTCGAGCGTCATCCAGAGCATAGCGATAAAGCCCAGCATCACGACGATGGCGGTCACCATAAAGCCCAAGGCAAGGGGGCTACGCTCCTTGCGTCGTAGTGCCACAACAGCACCCGTTGTGGCAAGAAGCACAACTATGGCGGCAACAACGGGAAATATGTTCCATCCTATAATCATAGTCTCTTACTCCGGTTTATTGTTATCTCCTTATGCGTGGCCCACCGAGGAACATCATCACGGCACCCGCGATTAGCATCAAGATGCCTGCCATCGAGAGCCACTGCCACGGCTCGCGCACGATCTCCAGGATGCAATATGTCTCACCCGTGGTGCTACGACCGAAGCTGATGAGGTATATCTTCTCCTGCCATGAGCGCGCATAGGGGTGGTTGACACGTATCGTGTGGTGCTCGTTATCAATGCCTATCTGCGCCTCATAGTGCTCGGGCATACCCTTCGCGTCGTGACGTATGTCGTAGTCCTCGAGGGTCAGGGTGTAGTCCAATATGCGGGGCTCGCCAGCCATAGTATATGCCTGGTCGTTAGGCTTGCTATCGATGGCTATGCGCAGCTGCTCCCTGTCTGGGGCACCCCAAAATCCCGCTCCAAGGGCGAAGATAAGGCCGAGGTGCAGGAGCGTGAAGCGCCAACGCATGCCTCGGGCATTGCGCCAGCCACGCAGCGTTATGATGATAAGGTGGCTGAGGATGTAGAGCATCGAGGCCACCACCACCCACGCATCACTCGAGGGCTTGCGCTCGAGGCCGAGCCATATACCCACGCCGGCAATGAGCGTGAACGTGAGCCATAGGCTGCGCGACGAGAGCATAAATCGCATAAGAGGCGATGTTGTGCGCTGCTTGTAAAGGACGCCCAGCAGCGTGAGCCACAAAACAAGGGCGAGGATGTTTACCGGGAAGCGGAAGATGTCGACAGGGAAATCGCCTACGACAAATTGCATAATTACCATAGCCACAGCGACTACAGCAATCCAAACGATAACGCCTATGTTGTTTTTAAAGCCCATCATGGTTTAATATTCTGCGTAAAGGTAATATTTTTTTTGCGAGAGACAAAATTATGCGCTAAAAAAATCATATTATTGACAATAATTATATGATTGTGATGGGCTTAGAGCGAGGTGTATTACTATTGTAATAGTAAATTAAACGAGAAAGGTTTGGTTGTTAAGACTAACTTGGCTATCTTTGCGGTGCGTAAGATTGAGACGGAGAGATGCCCGCGGATATTTTCCCGAGGGCTGATAACCTATGTTTATATGCCGGAAACAGACAGAAACTTATATACTCATTAATTAATTTGCTTATGAAGAGACTTTTACTTCTGATGTTGGGTCTGAGCTTTGGCCTTATGGCCTCGGCGCAGACCATCGTCACGGGTACGGTTGTCGATGAGAACGATCAACCCCTGATCGGTGCTTCGATTGTCGTGCCGGAGACGACGCTCGGTACTACTACCGACGTGTCGGGTAGCTTTGAGCTCATGCTCCGCGGTGAGTACACCAAGGTGCAGATCAGCTACCTTAACTACAAGACGCAGCTTGTGGATGTTGTATCTGCGGGTAAGCGTACCAACCTCGGTACTATCAAGATGGAACTCGATGCCATCGCCATGGAGGACATCGTCATTACGCAGTCGGTAGCTGTGCAGCGCCGCACTCCTGTGGCGGTATCTACGGTGGCAGCCTCGGAGATCGAGTTCAAGCTCGGTGGTCAGGAGTTCCCCGAGATTTTGAAGTCAACCCCCGGTGTGTACGTCACGAAGGATGGTGGTGGCTATGGCGACTCGAAGATTAATATGCGAGGCTTCAAGAGTGCCAACATCGCCGTGATGATCAACGGTGTGCCCGTCAACGACATGGAGTGGGGTGGTCTATACTGGTCTAACTGGGCAGGTCTCTCGGACGTAACACGCTCGATGCAGACACAGCGCGGTATGGGTGCTTCGAAGATATCGTCACCCTCGGTAGGTGGTACCATAAACATTGTCACGAACACCATCGATGCTAAGAAGGGTGGCTCGGTATCATACGGTATTGGTAACGACGGTGCCAACACTATGGCCGTGAGCCTCTCTACAGGCCTTATGGATAACGGCTGGGCTATGAGCGTGTTGTTGGCAAAGCGTTGGGGTGATGGTTATATCCAGGGTACGGGCTACGATGCCTACAACTGGTTCGTCAACATCTCGAAGCGTCTCAACGACCGCCATCAGCTCTCGCTCACAGCCTTTGGCTCGCCTCAGCGTCACAACCAGCGTAAGCCCCTCTATGCGGGTCTTAAGATTACGGAGTGGGACAAGGTGGCTCAGTGGACGGGCGAGGCGGACAAGTATCGCTACAACGCTGTCTACGGCTTCGACAATAACGGTAAGGAGCGTTCGTCGATGGTTAACTACTACCACAAGCCTCAGATATCGTTGAACCACCAGTGGCAGATAGACTACAAATCGTCACTCTCTACGGCACTATATATGTCTATAGGTCGCGGTTATGGTTACTCGGGTCAGGGTCGTACATCGGCCGATCGTGCTAAGTGGAACGGCTCGAAGGATGGTGAGCTCCTCTACGACTTCCGTAAGTCGGATGGTACGTTCGACTATGGTGCTATTCAGGATATGAATGCTCAGAGCGCCGACGGCTCGAAGATGGTGATGTCTAAGTCGTCGAACAACCATATGTGGTATGGCCTCTTGTCGACCTACACCAACGAGATACTCCCCGACTTGGAGCTCTCGGCAGGTGTCGATGTACGTTACTATGTCGGTGAGCACAAGAACGAGATTATCGACCTCTACGACGGTGCATACTTTATCGACGATAGCGACCGTCGCAACGTGAAAGCCGAGAACAACGCTGCTGCTGCCGATCCTAATTGGAAGTATGAGAAGCTCGGTGTGGGCGATATTGTATATCGTGACTACGATGGCCACGTACACCAGGAGGGTCTCTTCGCTCAGTTGGAGTGGACGAAGAATAAGTTTAACGCCTTCGTGTCGGGCTCAGTGTCGAATACGGGCTATTGGCGTGTTGACCGCTTCTACTACGATGCGGCACATCAGCGCTCTAAGACTATGAACTTCGTAGGTTTTACGGCCAAGGCGGGTGCTAACTGGAATATGACCGAGCACTCGAACCTCTTCCTCAACCTCGGCTACATCTCGCGTGCTCCCTTCTTCTCGGGTGGTGCCTTCTTGCAGTCGACAACAAGCCACATGACCAACCCCGATGCTGTCAACGAGAAGGTATTCTCTGTTGAGGCGGGCTATGGTCTTCGTCTCGAGAAGTTCGCGCTGAATCTCAATGCCTACTACACGAAGTGGATGGATAAGTCGGATGTGCGTTCTAAGCTTATGTCTAACGACGACTATGCGCGTGTAAACCTCACAGGTATCGATGCTCGCCATATGGGTATCGAGCTCGACCTCCGCTATAAGCCTGCACGCTGGGTAAACCTTACGGGTATGCTGTCGCTCGGCGACTGGATTTGGTCGAGCAACGCCCGCGGTTACTACTACGACTCGCAGGGTCAGCCTATGACCAAGGAGCTTAACGGCGAAGTGGCTTCGGGCATTATGGCCGAGGATCACGCCTGGATCGAGCTCGACCAGAAGGGTGTTCACGTGGCAGGCTCGGCACAGACAACGGCCGCCGTGGGTGCCGACTTCTACCCCTTCAAGGGCTTGCGTCTGAGCGCCAACTTCAACGTGTATGCTAACAACTATGCCGACTTCTACCTCGGCTCGTCGGCTATCGCCAACAGCGTTGTCGAGGTTAAGGATCCATGGAAGATTCCTGTGGGTCATCAGCTCGACATCTCGGCAAGCTACTCGTTTAAGATTGGCAAGGTCAACGCCACGATCTATGGTAATGTGAACAACCTCTACAACTACAACTACGTTATGGATGCGCAGTGCGCCTACGACGCTAATGGCTGGGAGGATTGCTACGCTGTGATGTACTCGTTTGGCCGTACTTACACCGTTCGCCTTAAGGTTAACTTCTAAGAACTACAACTACTATGAATAAGAAAACAATTACGAGACTATTCTCTGTCGTAGCCGTAGCTCTTATGGGTGTAGGCTGCCAGGCAGACTATTTTAATGAGGCATATCTCCCGGATTATGAGAACGATGGAACCATCGTTAACGTACGCGACTTGGAGATGACGCTCACGGGCGATGACTACGCTGCCATCGCTAAGAATGCTACGAATAAGGCTCTGGCCGAGGCTGAGGGTGAGGATGCTGTTGATGCTCTGGCGGATATCGGCAAGAACAAATACTTCTCATGTGTCGAGGAGGCTGCGCTCTACGTTCCCGCCTTCATCGATAACCTCTATCCTACGCTCGACAGCAACTCTACGGCGCTGGTTACCTACACCTTTGCTACGGATGTCCCCACGGATGTGACGCTCATGAATGTCCCTGTGGAGTATACCCTTACTAAGGAGGACTACCAGACCATCTGGGGCTCGGAGGAGGATTATGCCGAGGCTATCACTCCTAAGACCAATAATAAGCTCGCTGGCGTGTTGCCCGTTAGCGACGATGCGCGCGTAGGCGAGTATATGGTTGTTACGTACAACTACTCTGATGAGGAGCCCGAGGCTCCCACTACGCCCGAGAATCCGGGTACGCCCGAAGAGCCAGCTGCTGGTTACACATCGGTTCTTGGCACGGCTAAGAAGGATGATGTGGTTGAGGTACGTGGCTATATCTCGGCGGTATGTACTCAGGGCCCCATCCTCACGGATAATGGTGGCTCGGTGTTGCTCTACAAAACTCAGGATCTTGCCTTGGGCGACGAGGTTACCGTATCGGGTACTATCGGCGTATTTAACAATGGCTTGCAGATTGGTACCGATGGTATCTCTATCGAGAAGACGGGCACTACGACCGTAACATATCCCGAGCCTATGGTTATCGATGGCGCTAAGGCTGACGAGGTGCTCACTACGCATACGGGCGAGGGCTTCTGCTTTACTGCTCAGTACGCAAAGATGGTGGGCAATGTTACCATCTCGACATCGTCGGATGGTACTAAGACCTACTACAATGTGGCTATCCCTGGCGCTGAGGCTGCTAAGGGTAGCATCTACGGCATAACCCCGGAGATGGCAGCACAGCTTGAGAGCGAGAAGGATTATACGCTCTATGGCTACTTCATATCTATCTCTCGCTCGGGAGGTACGCCCACGTTTGTGAATATCGTACTCACCTCTGTCGAGCCCGCTGATGCTCCCACGCCTTCGCGTATGGCGCTCAAGGTTAAGAGCCAGAAGCGTTATGCCTTCTTCAAGCTCGAGGAGGGTGGTAAGTATAGGGCTGCCGACATTGTGGCAATACAGCCTGCGGATTATACCGCTATGGGTCAGTCGTATGGTAACTTCACCAACCCCGCACAGGATAGATATATCCCCTTGTATCTCGCCCAGAACTATCCCTATGCACAGGATGGCGATAAACTCTATGTTGGCTATATATGCCGTGCTAACGACACAAACTCTTGGCGTGTCGATGAGTACGTATTCGAGGGCACTTGGACTAAGACCGAGTACTTCGCGTCTAAGACCGACCAGTTCCGCAAGACTGCCGGCGAGTGGGCTATAGACCCCACCCTCGAGCTCGACTTTACGGGTAAGACTGCCGAGACTCAGGCCTTCTACCAGTATTGCTGCAACTGGGTATACGACAATAAGGATGTGCCTCTGGGTGCTCCCGCGCGTGATAACGATGGCGTGATTATCTCTACCGACATCGTTCTCATCAACGGCGAGAAGCCTAAGGGCGACTTCTGGGTATCGAACTATGGTAACAACGAGTTCTACACCGGCTCATCTGCCTACTACGGCAATATGGACTGGCGTCCTGCCGCATGTCGTGGTGGCTTCACCGCTGCAGGTATGGGCGACCTCTCGGATGACGAGATCTTGGCAAAGCTCAAGGAGAACACCTGCGAGGTATTTGCTGCTGTGCTGGGTTATGTATACCCCGAGATGACCGCCGACGAGTATAAGAAGGTCATCATCAAGGTATATGCCTACGGCCCCAATAAGAATTACTCGCTCGCATTCGAGGTTGTAGATAAGGGTACGTTTGAGTTTATTGATGGCTCACTTACAGAGTTGTAGTATTGCTTATAATTAAAAAGATAGAGGCTGGCCCATCGGGCTGGCCTCTATCTTTTTAATTGTTAATCTACTTGTGCGACGTGAGCCATAGGCCGAGGAGCGTGATGGCCGTATTTAGGATAAGGATATCGTAGCTGAAAGTGTACCCCGCGAGCCATGCCTCGGAGTTCGATGCCACAACATAGCTGAGAGCGGGTGCTGCGATGGCAACGATGGGGATGGTGCGAGGTCGTGGCGTGCGACGTGTGGCGAGGCCGAAGATAAAGAGTCCGAGAAGAGGGCCATACGTATAGCTCGCCATCGTAAAGATGAGGGTTATGGCGCCCGCCGTGCTCCAGTGGTTGAAGGCGATGATTATAAGCGTCATGGCTACAGCAACAAGCGCGTGTACACGTCTACGTGTGTGCTCAATGTTGTTACTCAGCTTGGCGCGAAGGATGTCGAGCGTAAACGACGTGGTGAGTGCCGTGAGTGCCGAGCCCGCGGATGAGTATGTCGAGGCCACGAGACCGAGGATGAAGGCTACGCCTACAATGGTAGGCATTGCGGCATCTGTAGCTACGGCACCAAAGAGGTTGTCGCCGGTGGCGCCTATGGCGTGGCTGTCGGCATAGATGTAGAGCAGGGCGCCGAGCCAGAGGAAGAGGGTGATGACAACAACCTGTATAGCAATGGAGCTCATCATACTGCGCTGTGCATCGCGACGTGTGCGGCACGAGAGCATCGTCTGCATCATATCCTGATCGAGGCCCGTCATTGCCACGACGAGAAATATGCCCGCGAGGAACTGCTTCCAGAAGTAGCGCCCATCGAGAGGGTCGTCAAAAAAGAGAGTGTCGGAGTAGCTGCTCCGGCCTATAGTGGTTATGGCTGTCTTGAGGTCTATGCCTAAGGCGCCGATAATGTGTGCTATGGCAAGTACGATGCTCGCCACCATAATGCACGTCTTGAGCATCTCGACCCACACCACCGTCTTTACCCCGCCACGACGTGTGTAGAGCCATACGAGGGTCATCATGATGGTGGCATTGACGGCGAAGGGAATATCGTACATGTCGTAGAGCAGCCCCTGTAGCACGACGCAGATGACGTAGGCGCGGAGCGATGCCGAGGCGATCTTCGAGATGAAGAAGAGCCATGCCCCCGTGCGGTGTGCCACAATGCCGAAGCGGTGATCCAGATATTCGTATAGCGAGACTACGCCAAGGCGGTAGTATAGCGGGATAAGCACGTAGGCGATGATGGCATAGCCCACGACGAAGCCTAAGGTCGTCTGCAGATAGGAGAAGCCGTCGGTAGCCACAGAGCCGGGCACCGAGATGAACGTCACACCCGACATCGCAGCACCCACCATGGCTATAGCTGCCACGCCACGCGGTGTCGAGCGCCCACCGGTGAAGAATGTTGAGCTACTGGCATTGCGCGAGGCACGCCACGCCACGACGAAGAGTAGCGCGACATATAGCGCGAGGGTGAGGATGATGGTTAAGGGTGACACCAAGAGTAACAATTAGAAGTTATGTGCCTTGCAGTAGCGGGCCACAGCATCGGCAATGCGCTCGCCGTCGAGCGCCGCAGAGACGATACCCCCGGCGTAGCCGGCACCCTCGCCCGCGGGGAAGAGACCCTCCACCTCGGTGTGCATCAGCGTCTCAGGGTCGCGGGGTATGCGCACGGGCGTCGACGTGCGCGACTCCACGCCTACGACGATGGCATCGTCCGAGACAAAGCCCTTCATCTTACGCCCGAAGGTGGCGATGCCGCTACGCAGACGCTCGCCGATAACCTCGGGCATCCACTTATCCAGGCGTGAGGCCGTCAATCCCGGGATGTATGATGTGCGGGGTAGGGTGTGTGACGTGCGGCCATAGACGAAGTCCGAGACACGCTGTGCCGGTGCTACCTGCCTGTCGCCACTATGCTGGCGTGCTAACTCTTCGAACTGTTGTTGGTAACGTAGTCCTGCAAGCTCGCCCCACTCGCCCTTCAGATGGGCAAAATCTTCGAGACGTACCTCCGTGACAAGACCCGAGTTGGCAAATGCCGAGTTACGACCACTTGGCGACATGCCATTTACGACCGACTGATTGGTATCCGTCATGGCGGGGACGATAAAACCTCCGGGGCACATGCAGAAGGAGTATACACCACGCCCTGCCTCCTGACTCACAAGCGAGTAGCTCGCCGCAGGGAGCCACTCGCCACGCTCCTCGCGGTGATACTGTATGCTGTCGATAAGCCTCTGCGGGTGCTCTATGCGCACACCCATAGCAAAGGGCTTGGCCTCGATGGCGATGCCCGAGGTGTGGAGAAGCTCGTAGATGTCGCGTGCCGAGTGTCCTGTGGCGAGCACCACGGCGGCACCCTCGATGGTATTGTCGCCAACCTTCACGCCCGTGATGCGCCCCCTCTTCAGCACGAAGCCTGTGACGCGGCTCTCGAAGAGTACCTTGCCTCCTCGCTCGGTGATGGTGCGACAGATGTTAGATATGATGCGTGGCAACTTATCCGTGCCGATATGTGGATGTGCCTCGTAGAGGATGGTGGGGTTGGCACCATGCCAAACGAGCGTCTGCAGCGCCTTGTTGTAGTCGCCGCGCTTCTTGCTGCGCGTGAAGAGCTTGCCGTCGGAGAAGGTGCCGGCACCGCCCTCGCCAAAGGCGTAGTTCGAGTCGGGGTTGATGTCGCCACCGCGGTTTATCTGCGCGATGTCGTGCTTACGCGATAGTACCGCCTTGCCGCGCTCCAAGAGTATAGGCTTGAAGCCCAACTCGATAAGTCGCAGCGAGGCAAAGAGACCCGCGGGGCCTGAGCCTACGACGATGACCTCCGTGCCTGTATCTACCGCGGGGTAGTCGAAGTGCAGGGGCGCAGGCTGCGGCTCGGTGTCGACGTATATCTCGAGGGCGAGGTTTACCTTAGCCATACGCTGACGCGCATCTATCGAGCGCTTCACAACACGCGCTAAGGCTATGTCGCTCTGACGTATGCCGAGGCGCTCGGCAGCACGTGCTATGTAAAACTTCTCGTCGGCAGCCTGCTTGGGCGATAGTTGCAGTGTTATGGTCTTGGGCATAATCCTCGTTGTTTGCGTTTGTCCTACGCTGCCACGAATTGTGGCTATGCGTTCAAAATACAAAAATAGGAAAAATTATGCGAAAAAGTGTAATAATGTTGTGGATATTACAAAAAAAGTTTTTACCTTTGCACCGCAAACCCCGCCCTATGGGTACGACGGGTGAGCCTTCTTGACGGAGGTTGAGGAGTATGGATCCTGCGGATATGGTGTAATTGGTAGCCACGTCAGACTTAGGATCTGATGCCGAGAGGCGTGGGGGTTCGAGTCCCTTTATCCGCACAAAAGCGACCTGTTGAGGGTCGCTTTTCTGCGTATAAAGGGACTCGCACTGGCTGTGGCGGCTCGGCAGACTTGTCTGCATATCTTGGCGGGATATTGCTGTGCAATATGCTATGTAGAGCAATAGCCCGATTGAAACGAGTTTCATCGTTCCATTGCTCCACATAGCACTCTGCGAGTTTTCCCGCCAATCTATTGCGGTCTGCTCTCGCACTGCTGACCGCAGTTCGAGTCTGGTTGTGCTACCCGATGTGTTTGGTTGTGTTGAGTGTCGCGTTTTTGCGTATAAAGGGACTCGCGAAGCGGAGCTTCGCAACTCCTTTATATTTACATTCCCTCCAAACCTCCCTTTGAGAAGGGAGGCTTGTGGCAAGTGTCCCACTTGCTCACCTTCGGTGAACACATACTATCAACACTCTGCTCTCGCTCTGCGGAAAGCAGTTCGAGTCTGGTCGCACCTCCCTTGAAGTAGTTATCTATTTGTTCGTTTGTAGGTGGCAATATACCCATAATTATCAAATACTTCTAGATTATTATCTCCATTAACCAATTAATAATGGCAAATAAGATTACAATACCAAAAAATACCTTTAGAGTTAAAAGGCTTCTCTGGAATAAACTTGAAGATATTTGATTTAGTCTCATTATCTTTTTCTCTTCAACTAATGGACTTTGAAAATCGTTATTACATATAGGACAATGAAGTGTTTCTGCATCATACATATCTTCAGTCAAGGTTAGCCCGGTAAAGCAGTATGGACAGCCTACTATTCGGAATTTCTCGCCTTGTGGCAAGTTACTTATTGGAGGCATAACATTATTATTTGTATTTCCCAGACAGTACCTGTAAATATCATTTATCACACATTTCTCTGCTGAATTGAGTGGGCCACCTTTCTTAGCTTCAATTTGCCTTTTAAACACATTCTTATCAACTGCGGAAATATTCTCAGTGTCAGTTATATACTCAGGATAAAATTCTATTAGGATTCGTTCGATTTTATCCAAAGCCCTCAATCTAATTTTTGGATCTTTTAAATTGCGATCTAATAAATCACGTATAATAGTTTCTTTTAATGTAACCCAATTCATAATCTATAATTTTTTCACAAAAAAAAAGCGTGCACTATACCTGCACGCCATCTAGGGCTACCACACCCTATACACTCCTACAAGTAAGCACACGCATACTGTGTCCCTACCTAACGGAGTGTAATGCCTATTCAAAATCAGTGTGGTAGTTCGATGGCGATTAGGCAAATATGTCTCTACAAATATACAAATAGAATTTATATAATCCAAATATTAGTTCGATAGTCTGGTACATTGAGGCACAAGCGCGACACTTTTTCGAGTGTCGCGTTTTTGCGTACAAAGGGACTCGCACTCGCTGTGGCGGCTCGGCAATAGTTTGCGGTGAGCATACAAATCATAAACGCAGGCCGTATGGTCTGCGTTTATGGTTTGTAAAGACAGCTACATCCTTACGTGCTATAATCCAGTCTATTAGTAGTTCTCGATAACGGCCTCGAGGTGCTGCTTCCAGATAAGGGCAGCGCCACCGAGGATAGCTACATTCTTATCCTGAATGCCGCTCATAAGGAGTTTAACCTTGCCCTTGAAAACAGAGAGCTGGTTCTCCTCCATATACTTATGCGTAGGGCGCATGATATAGTCGCCGGCATTTGCCAAACCACCGAAGAGGATGATGGCCTCGGGTGATGTTACGGCAGTAAGGTCGGCAAGAGCCAAGCCGAGAACCTTACCCGTGCGCTCGAAGGCCTCGAGGGCGATGGGGTCGTTCTTAGCTGCTGCATCTGAGAGCATCTTAGCCTCGAACTTATCGTAGGGCACAGCGCGAAGCTCGCTATCGCAGGTCATCGTAGCCATAAGGTCGAAGGCAGTGCGCTTGATGCCCGTAGCCGACACGTAGGCCTCGAGGCATCCCTTGCGGCCGCAACCGCACTGGCGACCCGTCTCGCGCGATGCTACGGCGATATGTCCATACTCACCGGCGAAGCCGTCGTGGCCATAAACCATCTCGCCATTACATACGATGCCCGAGCCGAGACCCGTGCCGAGTGTGATCATAGCAAAGTCCTTCATGCCACGGGCATTGCCGAAGACCATCTCGCCGATAGCCGCAGCGTTAGCATCGTTGGTAATCATAACCTTAGTGCCACCAAAGTACTTGCCGAGGTCGTCAACAAAGTTGAAGATACGGATAGAGTTGGGGCGTGGGTCGGCGGGATCTTCGAACTTCCAGAGGTTTGCGGGGGTCTCGATACGGCCGGTGTGGATGTTGGCATTGGGAGCACCCACGCCGATGCCTATAAGCTCGCACTCGGGCTGTGTGGCGATAAGCTCCTGCATAGCCGTGGCGAGGGTCTCGACGTAAGGTTTGTAATCGTCGTAAAACTTAAACTTATCGGTCGATATTTTGCTCTCGGCAACGACGTTACCATCCTCATCTACAAGACCAAAGGCTGTGTTGGTACCGCCAATGTCGATACCCATTGCAAATTTTTTCTTCATAGCGATTTTATGGTTTTTAAAAATTAATTGGTCAAAGTTACCAAAATTATTTTAATCTATGCAAAAAAATTACTATTTTTGAGCCATAAAAATGTGAATACCCGCGTGGGCGTCGTGTGCGTCGGGCGTATGCGCGAGCCTTTGCGGACAGAGAATAAGTAAATTAAGAGATTATGATACACACAAACGACCAAGTACTCGAACTCTTCGAGGCAGCGCTGAGCCAGATGCAGACACCCGAGGAGCCTGAGTTGTTGTATGCACCGATTATCTACTCTATGTCGGGAGGAGGCAAGCGTCTACGTCCCGTATTACTCCTTATCACCACGGAGGCTTTTGGTGGTAACATCGAGGAGGCTATGCCTGCAGCTATGGCGGTGGAGGTGTTTCACAACTTCACGCTTCTGCACGACGACATCATGGATAACGCTGCGGTACGTCGCGGTAAGCCCTCGGTATTTGCCAAGTGGGGAGGCAACGTGGCGCTCCTCTCGGGCGATGCTATGCTCATCACGGCATACAAACATCTTGCCCGCATAGAGTCGGAGCGTCTGCCACGCGTTATGCACCTCTTCAACGATATGGCACTCGAGGTGTGTGAGGGTCAGCAGTACGATATGGACTTCGAGACTAAGGAGCATGTGTCTGTTGTGGACTACATACAGATGATTGAGCGTAAGACCTCGGCACTGCTCTCGGGCTCGGCAACAATAGGTGCCACGTTGGCGGGTGCTACGGATGAGGATATAAAGAAGATATACCGCTTTGCCACGGAGCTCGGCCTGGCGTTCCAGCTCCAGGACGATATGCTCGATAGCTATGGCGATGAGGCTCTCGGCAAGAAGATTGGTGGCGACATCCTCGAGGGCAAGCAGACATACCTTATGGTGCAGGCCATGAGTCGTGCTACGGCCGAGGAGCGTGAGGTGCTGCGCACGACGCACAAACGCGGAGACTTGAGCGATGCCGAGAAGATTGCCACCATCAAGGCTCTCTACGACAAGCTTGATGTTAAGCGTGCCACGGAGCAGCAGATAGAGCTACGCTTCGAGCGTGCTCTTACGGTGTTGGAGAGCGTCTCTATTGGTGCTGAGAGGCTTACACGCCTTGCGGAGTTTGCGCGTAACCTTATGGGAAGAAAGAAGTAGTGATATGATCAGACGACAGGATATAGAGATTATGGCCCCTGTGGGGTCGTACGAGGCGCTCAATGCCGCCATCGCGGCGGGTGCCAACTCGGTATATTTCGGTGTCGAGCAGCTCAACATGCGTGCGGCATCGAGTGTGAACTTCACGCTCGACGACCTCGCTGAGATTGTTCGCACGGCACATGCTGCGGGTGTTAAGACCTACCTCACGGTGAACATCGTCATCTACGACACGGAGATGGATGTTATGCGCCGCATAATAGACAGGGCTAAGGCCGAGGGCATAGATGCCATCATCGCCACCGATCTTGCCGCCATACTCTACGCCCGCGAGGTGGGCATGGAGGTACACATCTCCACGCAGAGCAACATATCGAACATTGAGGCGGTGAAGTTCTTCGCTCGTTGGGCCGATGTCGTTGTGTTGGCACGCGAGTTATCGCTGGAGCAGATAGCCTATATCTCGAAGCAGATAGAGGAGCAGCATATATGTGGCCCTGCGGGCGAGCTCGTAAAGATTGAGATGTTTGCTCACGGTGCCATGTGTATGTCGATGTCGGGTAAGTGCTACCTCTCGGAGCACGAGTCGCACCACTCGGCAAATCGTGGTGCTTGTCGCCAGATATGCCGTCGCAAGTACACCATCACCGACAAGGAGAGTGGTCAGCAGCTCGACATTGATGGTCAGTATATACTCTCGCCAAAGGATCTGTGTACTGTAGACTTCCTCGATACGTTTATCGAGGCGGGTGTGCGTGTGCTGAAGATCGAGGGTCGTGCCCGCGGTGGCGAGTACGTTAAGCGCGTTGTCGAGAGCTACGACGAGGCGCTGCGCCTTATGGAGCGTGGCGAGTATACCCCCGAGAGCGTCGCTCCCATCAAGGTGCGCCTACGCACCGTCTTTAACCGCGACTTCTGGGGTGGCTACTACGCCGCTAAGACCATGGTCGAGCATAGCCAGCACTATGGCTCGTCGGCGACACTCAAGAAGGTGTATATGGGCAAGGTGACAAACTACTTCAAGCGTATAGGTGTCGCCGAGGTGTTGGTCGAGGCATGCGAGGTTTTGGAGGGTGACGACCTCCTCTTTATGGGCGAAAAGACGGGCGTTGTGGAGCAGAAGGCCTTGGGCATCATGCTCGACGAGAAGCTAACCTCTTCAGCCAAGCAGGGCGACTACATATCGCTCAAGACCGAGCAGGAGGTGCGCAGAGGGGATAAGGTATATAAGGAGGTCCCAAGATGATTTTGTTGTGATAATGGCGCATCAGCGTCGTCTGGCTTGTCCGGCAAATGCTCATTTACTTCAAGTAAACTCCGCTTTGCCAGCCTGCGACCAGCCCCACTGCTGCACCATTCTGACAACAAAATAGGTTCTGTGATGTGATAATGGCGCATCAGCGTCGTCTGGCTTGTCCGGCAAATTTAGGGAGATTAGGGAAATTAGAGAGATTAAGGAATTTAGGGAGATTAGGGAATTTATGAAATGTGTTGGTAGGATACTAAGCGCATTAAATTCATTAAACGCCTTAAGCTTACAACCAAAAACAAAGAAAATAATAAATATATAACAACTAAAACTACAAAGACTATGTTTACGAAAGAGACTTATATTGGCCGTCGTGCCGAGTTGGCCCGCAGAGTGGGTAAGGGACTTATTCTTCTTCCCGGTAACCCCGAGGTGCCCAATAACTATCCGAACAACACCTACTATTTCCGTCAGGACTCTACGTTCCGCTATTACTTCGGTCTTGACGTGCCCTCGCTCATCGGTCTTATTGATGCCGAGACAGGCGAGGCGATGCTCTTTGGTGATGACTTCACCGTGGAGGATATCATCTGGACGGGTCCCATGCCTACGATTGCTGACCAGGCTGCCGAGGTGGGTGTCGAGAAGAGCTATCCCTTGGCTGAGGTGCGTGGCATCTTACGCAAGGCCATAGAGCAGAATCGCCCTGTACACTATCTTCCTCCCTATCGTGCGGAGCTTAAGATTGGCGTTGCCGATATGCTCGGCATACGTCTCGATATGTTGCATGAGCGTAAGTCGCTCGACCTTATGTTTGCCGTGGCGGAGATGCGCGAGAAGAAGTCGGCAGAGGAGATTGAGGCATTGGAGCGTGCCTTCAAGATCGGCTACCAGATGCACATGACCGCCATGCGTATGTGTCGCCCGGGCGTTGTCGAGCGCGAGATTGCAGGTAAGGTTGAGGGCATAGCCAAGTCGTACGGTCAGGGTGTATCGTTCCCCACGATTGTGACACAGCATGGCGAGATTCTGCACAACCACAACCACGATGGCGTATTGGAGGCCGGCCGTTTGTTGCTTGTTGACGGTGGCGGTGAGTCGGTTGAGGGCTACTGCTCAGACCACACACGTACATACCCCGTGAGTGGTAAGTTTACCGACCGTCAGAAGGATATCTATAACATCGTGCTTCGCGCTCATAGCCAGGTGAAGGATATGATTAAGCCCGGTTTGCTCTATCCCGAGATTCACAAGGCTGCCTACATGTCGTTGGCCGAGGGCTTGAAGGGCGTGGGTCTTATCAAGTCGACACCCGAGGAGGCTGTCGAGGCGGGTGCGCTCTATATGTTCATGCCTCACGGCTTGGGTCATGGCATGGGTATGGATGTTCACGACTGCGAGAATATCGGTGAGCGTTCGTTTGATTTCTCGACGGTATTGGAGCGTGCCACAAAGTCGGCAACATGCGTACACCGCGCTACATGGCGCGTGGAGCCGGGCACGGTGATGTCTGACGAGCCGGGTATCTACTTCATCCCCGCACTCATCGACAAGATGCGCTCGGAGGGTAAGTTCAAGGGTATCGTAGACTACGATAAGCTCGACACGTACCGCGACTTCGGTGGCATACGTATCGAGGACGATGTCCTTGTGACGGAGACGGGTAGCCGCTTCATTGGCGACAAGCTCCTTCCCCTCTCGGTTGAGGAGCTCGAGGCAGTAGTTGGCAAGGATTGTTAGGCTACAGAGAGATTTATATAACATACCTTAAAACAACATAATATATAACGATTGATTTATTAACAATAACAAGAGAATTTATGAAGACAGATATTGAGATTGCTCGCGAAACCGAGCTCAAAAACATCCGAGAGATCGCAGCACAGGTGGGTTTCCCTGATGATGAGGTGTTTAACTACGGTAAGTATATTGCCAAGGTACCCTATAAGCTTATTGACGAGAAGAAGGTGGCTAAGAATCACCTTATCCTCGTTACGGCCATCACCGCAACAAAGGCGGGTGTGGGTAAGACAACCGTGAGCATCGGCCTCGGCATGGGTCTTAACCATATCGGCAAGAAGGCGATCATCGCCCTGCGTGAGCCCTCGTTGGGCCCCTGCTTCGGTATGAAGGGTGGCGCTACGGGTGGTGGCTATGCTCAGGTGCTCCCCTCGGAGGATATCAACCTCCACTTCACGGGCGACTTCCACGCCATCACCTCGGCGAATAACCTTATTGCTGCGCTGTTGGACAACTACCTATACCACAACCGCTCGAAGCAGGTGGGCTTGAAGAAGGTCATGTGGCGCCGTGTGCTCGACATGAACGACCGCTCGTTGCGTAACATCGTATCGGGTCTTGGTGGCTCGGCTAACGGCATACCTACGGAGACGGGCTTCGACATAACCCCCGCATCGGAGATTATGGCTATCTTGTGCCTCGCGCGCAGCGTCGATGATCTCTACGCGCGTATCGGTCGCATTGTCCTCGGCGTGCGTTACGACGACACCCCCTTCACGGTTAACGACCTCGGTGTTACGGGTGCTGTTGTGGCCCTGCTTAAGGATGCCATCAACCCCAACCTCGTGCAGACCACGGAGCACAACCCCGTAATCATCCACGGTGGTCCCTTCGCAAATATCGCACACGGCTGTAACTCGGTTATCGCTACGCGCATGGCTATGACCTATGCCGACTATACGGTTACTGAGGCGGGCTTCGGTGCCGACCTTGGTGCGGAGAAGTTCCTCGACATCAAGTGTCGTCAGGCGGGGCTTAAGCCCGATCTTACGGTGCTCGTAGCCTCGACTCTCGCGCTTAAGATGCACGGTGGTGTGCCCGAGACGGAGATTAAGCTTCCCAACCCCGAGGGCTTGCAGCAGGGCTTCGCTAACCTCGACCGCCATGTTGCCAACCTCAAGAAGTTTGGACAGACGGTGCTCGTATGCTTCAACCGCTTTGCCAGCGATACTGACGATGAGATCGCTATGGTCATGGCACATTGCGAGAAGCTCGGCGTGCGCTGCGTGATAAACAACGCCTATGCCGAGGGTGGTGCCGGTGCTGCTGAGTTGGCACAGGCGGCTGTTGAGCTTATCGAGACGGAGCCTTCACAGCCTATTAAGTATGCCTACGAGCTTGAGGATAGCCTTAAGGAGAAGATTACGAAGGTGGCGAAGAACATCTATGGTGCCGGCACCGTGGTCTTTGGCCCGCGTGCGCAGAAGGAGATTGCCCTCTTGGAGAAGTGGGGTATGGGTAACTTGCCCGTATGTATTGCAAAGACGCAGTTCTCGTTCTCGGCAGATGCCAAGCGCTATGGCTCGGTTGAGGGCTTCGAGATCAACATCAAGGATATCGAGCTCAACGCAGGTTCGGGCTTCGTTGTAGCCTTGGCGGGCGACATCATGCGTATGCCCGGCCTTAGCAAGACGCCGCAGGCGGGTAACATTCGCCTTGCGGAGGATGGTAACGTTGAGGGTATCGTATAGTGTGTCTTAGATGAACATCTACCTCTTTCCTACGGAGCTGGAGGCAGCTCCGTTTCGAGAATTAAGACCCACAGCCCGTGTTGTAATCACGGGCGTGGGTCTTGCGGCTACGGCAGCGACCCTTGCGATGCTCTATCGTGAGGGTTGCCTCGTTGCTTCGCGCGTAGTGTTGGCGGGCATCGCGGGCGCTTACGGCGGGCGTGTGGCGGTAGGCGATGTTGTCGAGGTTGTCGAGGAGTGTTGCGCGGAGCTTCCCGAGCGTTTTCGTAGGAGCTATAGCGTAGTGCCCACGACACGGCTGCGCGGGGTGCGCTCCAATAGCGTACATCGTGGTGTCGATGAGGGGGGTGATGTCGATGTAGAAAATATGGAGGGTGCGGCACTCTTTGCTATGGCTGAGGCTCTGGGCTTCAGTGCTTGCGAGGTGCGTGCCATATCTAACCGTGTGGGCGAGCCGTATGAACGGTGGAGAACGGAGGAGGCTCTCGAGGCTCTGGCTCGCGAACTTGTAAAGATGGATGACGATGAGTAGGAGAGTGAGGTTGGCGATATCGCCCTGCCCGAACGATACGTTTATGTTCGACGCGATAGTAAATCGTCGTATCGATGTTGGGGCCTTCGACATTGAGGTGGAGTATCTCGATATAGAGCAGCTCAATGCCGCGGCCTTGGAGCGTCGCTACGATGTTACGAAGTGTAGCACGGCAATACTCCCTGCTATTGTCGAGGAGTATGCGCTTTTGGATAGTGGCTCGGCTCTCGGTCGTGGCAATGGGCCCCTGCTGGTGCGTCGCCGAGGAGAGCACCTGCCACTGCGAGATATTGCTGTGCCGGGTGAGCACACTACGGCGAATGCTCTGGTGGCGAGGCTCTTCCCGGATATTGAGCACCGCACGCCGATGCTCTTCTCGGATATTGCTGAGGCTGTGGAGCGTGGCGACAAAGATGGCGGTGTTCTTATCCATGAGGGTCGCTTTGTATACCATAAGCGTAACTTGGAGCTTGTTGCCGACCTCGGCGTGGAGTGGGAGCAGCGTATGTCACTACCCCTGCCGTTAGGGTCTATCGTCGCGGCACGTGATATGAATATCGCCAAGGAGTTCGAGACGCTGTTACGTAGGAGTATAAAGTACGCCTTCGACCATCCCGAAGTGTCGCGCAGCTATATCAAGGAGCATGCTCAGGAGCTTGAAGATAGCGTTATAGATAGCCACATTGCACTCTTTGTGAATGATTTCTCGCTGTCGCTGGGCGACGAGGGACGTCGTGCTGTGCAGGCGCTGTGTGGATGTGAGATTTAGTGTGTGGAAATGTAAAACAAATAGGAAATGAACTATCTTATTCTTGTTGGTGCTCTCGCGCTTATTATTGTTGGTGCTTCGTTGTTGACCGATGGCTCTGTGGCATTGGCTAAGCGTATGCGTGTACCCGAGTTTATCGTGGGTCTTACGATTGTAGCGGTGGGTACGTCGATGCCCGAGTTCGTGGTGAGCTTCTTGTCGGCCATAGGTGGCAAGGGCGACATGGCTATAGGTAATGTCGTTGGTTCAAACATCTTCAATGTCTTTGCGACACTCGGTGCTTGTGCCTTGTGTTCGCCTATAGTCTTTACCAAGACAAACATACGTCGCGATATACCTACGTGTATCATCGCTACGTTGGCGCTGCTCGGTGTTACGGCCCTAAACCGTGATATTGCACGCTGGGAGGGTATCCTCTTGTTGGTTGGATATGTCGCTATGCTGTGGTATACCATACGTGCCGACCGCAAGGCTATGTCTGCCGAGGGTGGAGCGACAGTGGAGGAGGATAATGCCCCCACGATGCCTATGTGGAGAGTGCCTATATGGATACTCCTTGGTCTTGGGGGCCTTATATATGGCGGTCAGCTCTTTGTGGATAGCGCCTCGGATATAGCTCGCGCATGGGGCGTGTCGGAGGCAACCATCGCCATCACCTTGGTGGCGGGAGGCACGTCGCTGCCGGAGTTGGCATCGAGCCTCGTGTCGATATTGAAGGGTAAGACCTCGTTGGCGTTGGGTAACGTCCTTGGCTCTAACATCGCCAACATCCTGCTTATCCTCGGAGCTTGTTCGACGGTGACACCGTTGACGATGGGAGGTGTGCAGATGTTCGATATATATGTGGTTGTGGCAGCAGTACTCGTGGTGATGCTCTCGGCATTGGTTATCGGTCGCGATAAGCTTACGCGCATCGAGGGCCTCTTCTTCCTACTGTGCTATGGCGCCTATGTCTATACACTCATTTAGTTGCTAAGAAAACTCAATACATAAGTGATGAAGAGAAAGAGTTGTACGTCTCGGATGTTATGGTTTACTCTCGCTGTGGTGGTTGGCACGGTGGGGCTGGGCTTTATTCCCCCCTTCGAGTTGTGGGGCATGAGCTTCGCGAGGGTCGATATGCTCTCGGATCTGCGTGCCGATATTGCGGGTGAGGATGTTGTCGTGGAGTATGAGGCCGACATCGAACGCCTCGAGCAGGAGCTTGCGGCGATGGATGTAGAGCCTGCAGTGGATGTCATAGATACACTCCCGGAGCCTATCCCGGTGCGTTATGACTGGATCGTTCAGCAGGAGCCTGAGGTTAAGCGCCGTGTGCTACGTAGCGATGAGGTTGCCCCCACGGGCAATAGGCGCGTTGTGCCTATCGAGGATTTCGACACGCTCGCGGTTACGCGCTATGAGCGCTTCATCGAGAAGCTCGCCAATATGGAGGATGTGCGTATCGCCTTTATGGGTGACTCGTTTGTCGAGGGTGACATCCTCACCTCCGATCTGCGCAGTGAGCTGCAGATGCTGCTTGGTGGCCGCGGTGTGGGCTTTGTAGCCTGCGATATACCCTTCGCCACGGTGCGTAAGAGTGTCAAGCGCACGTCGTCGGGATGGACATCATACAGTGTGATGAAGCCTAAGAGCACGCCCGAGGCTCTGCGCGATAAGTATTTTGTCTCGGGCTATCTGGCTGAGGGACGCAGTGGTGCTACGACACGCTGGGCATCGACCGATGCCTTCGAGACACTTGATAGCTGCTCGCGTGCTCGCGTGCTGCTCTATAGCCGTGATACGAGCCGTCTGCTTGTCGAGATTAACGACACGCTCAGCCGCGAGTTCGAGATTGCAGGCGATGGACACGTGCGCGAGATATATGTTGAGGCACCCATCGATGCCCTGCGTGTCAAGGTGCTGGAGGGCACGGTGCTATGCTATGGCGCCTCGTTGGAGGGCGGCCGTGGCATTACGGTCGATAACTTCTCGGTGCGCAGCAATAATGGTCATGCCATATTTGGTACGGGAGCTACCATCAACCGCCAGATAGATGAGATGCTCGGCTATGACCTTGTAGTCTTGCAGTATGGACTCAACATTATGCAGCCCGGTCAGCGTGCCTTCTCGCGCTACCGCGATCAGCTGCGCGATATGATTGCCTATGCCGAGCGATGCTTCCCCGATGCCGCCATCTTGGTGTTGGGCGTGAGCGACCGCTGGATAAAGAACGAGGAGTCGGGCGAGTATGAGCCTATAGGCTCGGTCGATGCGCTCACGTCGTATCAGCGTGCTGCGGCAGATAGCACGCACGTAGCCTTTTGGAGTACGTCGGAGGCTATGGCCTCGTATGGCGGTATGCCTCAATTTGTGGCCAACGGCTGGGCAGCGAAGGATTATACGCACATCAACTTCGCAGGCGGTAGGCGCGTAGCAGAATCGTTGTCACGAGCCCTGCGTGCGTCGCTTGCCGAGCTTCTTGCCGAGCGTGAGGCCGAGGCTGCACGTCTTGAGCAGGAGGCACGTCGTCGCGAGATGGAGTACCAGATGCTCATTGATAGAAACGTAGATGCTGCAACTACGCTGCTCGACACATTAACGGTCGACGAAAACGAAAAGTAGTATGGAGTTTTTGGCGTTGGATAACGGTGTATTAGAACGCATAGTATCGCTCTTATGTTTCGATGCTATGTCACCTCTTACGCTCACTACGGGCTTCTTCCTCTTCGCCTTCCTGGTCTTTGGCGTGGGGTACGTGGCATTGTGTCGATGTGTGAACCTAAGAAACATCTATGTCGTACTCTTCTCGCTGTACTTCTACTATAAACTCTCGGGCATATATGTACTCCTGCTGTTGGCTGTGGCCCTCGGCGACTACCTCATCGGGCGCCGTGTGGCCCGACGTCGGGAGCGTGGCCGTGGCACACGTGGCTGGGTGGCGCTCAGCGTTACTATCAACGTCGCCATCCTCGCCTACTTCAAGGCTACGGACTTCTTCGTGGGTGTCGTCAACGACCTCTATGGGTCGGGCACGCTCGACTGGGAGAGTGTTGTTGTGCCTGCGGGTGTCTCGTTCTTCGTATTTCAGTCTATAGCCTACGTTGTCGATATATCGCGAGGTGTTATCTCTCCTCTCGGCAGGTTTACCGATTACCTCTTTTTGTTATCCTTCTTCCCGAAGATGTTCCTCGGCCCGTTGGTCAGGGCTAAGGATTTTATTTCGCAGATTGAGGCACGCGACGTGGTTGTCACACGCGAGGATTTCGGACGTGGCATTACGCTCATCGTCGGAGGCCTTGTGAAGTATGCTATTATAGCCAAGGCCTTAGGCTTGTTGTTCGTCGCTCCCGCCTTCGCTGGTGAGCTTGGCGATGGTGGCCTTGTGGCTCTTATGGCCATCTATGGTTTTACGCTACAGATATATTGCGACTTCTCGGGCTACTCGGATATAGCCGTGGGTGTTGCTCTCATTATGGGCTTCCGCCTCCCCGATAACTTCGATGCGCCGTATAAGTCGGCTACGATCACGGAGTTCTGGCGCCGCTGGCACATATCGCTCTCGTCGTGGCTGCGCGACTACCTGTATATATCGCTTGGTGGCAACCGCAAGGGACGCTTACGCACCTACCTCAATCTCTTCCTCACGATGCTGCTCGGTGGGCTATGGCATGGCGTGGGTATGACCTTCATCGCCTGGGGTGTACTCCACGGTGTGGCCCTCGCGTTGCATAAGGTATGGCTCGAGGTTGTGCCCCGAGCTAAGCGTTTCGGCTCGGAGATGAAGCCTCTATGGAGGATGGTGGCCACAACCTTTACCTTCAACCTCGTTGCCTTCGGCTGGCTGCTCTTTACGGCCGAGGATATGACACAGGTGGGGGATATGCTCCATCGTATCGCCAACAACTCATCGCTTGCGGAGATGGATGCCCTGCTCTCGGGCTCGGGTGTGGCTATGGTGCTTATGGTCGTGGGATATGCGATGCACGCACTGCCTAAGAGCTTCTCCCTCGGCATACAGAGGGTGGTTACGCGCCTCGGCTTTGTAGGTCAGTTGGTTATTGTTGTGGCTGTGATATGGATGGTTATGCAGTGTAATGCCATGCTTGCCGCCGAGAGTGGCGTGGCTACAGGCCTCCCAATGTATGCGGCATTCTAAAATATGATATTTTTGTAATTATGGATATGAATAACGTGACGTGGGATTGGGCGCTCTTCGATGTGCTTAACTTCGATGGCCCTGCGTGGCTTGATAGCCTTATGGTTGCCATCTCGGGTGTGGCGATGTGGATACCGCTCTACCTACTTATTATATATATGATATGGCGCCGTTACTCGTGGCGTGGTGTTGTGGCGCTGCTGGTGGCTGTAGGTGTTGCCATGGGTGCTGCCGACATTATCGCCGGCATCTTCAAGCACTCGGGCCCGCTTAAGCACCTGTGGGAGTCGTTCCCTGTGCGCCTCAGACCTATGTTCACTGAGGCCCTCACGGATGTGAGTGTGGTATCTACGGGCCACGGCCTCTATGGCACGGTCTCGGCACACGCCGCAACGATAGTGTCGCTGGCGCTCCTTAGCTCCGTGGCTGTCGGGCGTCGTTGGTTTACTGTTGTGATGATCGTGGTGGCAATACTGGTCTGCTACTCGCGCATATATCTCGCTTGTCATTTCCCGCAGGATATACTCCTCGGCACGGTTGTCGGCTTAGTCGCGGGAGGTGCGGGAGTTTGGCTCTTTAGGCGCGTTGTCGGAGGTAAATAGCAAGGCTCGAAATCGAAAGATGCGCTACAGAGAGTTGTGGCGCATCTTTTTGTTTTTTGTGAATAAAGTGTCGAAAAAATAGAGTTGATAAGGGTCGTTATCCCGCGAAAAATCACGAATTTTGTATGCTCGCATTACACCCCCAGGCGTATGTATGCGGCCTTAGCGATGAAAAATATAATGATAAAAATATAATACCTATGACTCAAAAACCTAATAATGAACAGCTTAAGACGGTGAGCTACGAGGATGCCGTTGCCGCTTCGAAGGAGTACTTCGCAGGTGATGATCTCGCAGCTCAGGTCTGGGTGAGCAAGTATGCTCTGAAGGACTCGTTCGGCAACATCTACGAGACCTCACCCGTGGATATGCACAACCGCATCGCTAAGGAGTTGGCGCGTATCGAGAGTAACTATCCCAATGGTTTGAGCGAGGCCGACATCTTCGAGCTCCTCGACCACTTCCGTTATGTCATACCTCAGGGTGGCCCGATGACAGGCATCGGCAACAACCTGCAGGTGGCATCGCTATCTAACTGCTTCGTTATCGGCCATAAGAATCCCGCGGACTCGTATGGCGGTATCTTCCGTATGGATGAGGAGCAGGTGCAGCTTATGAAGCGTCGCGGTGGTGTGGGTCACGACCTCTCGCACATACGTCCTACGGGCAGTCCCGTGTTGAACTCGGCGCTCACATCTACGGGTATCGTGCCCTTCATGGAGCGCTACTCAAACTCTACACGCGAGGTAGCTCAGGATGGTCGCCGTGGAGCGTTGATGCTCTCGTTGCTTATCAAGCACCCCGACGCCGAGCGTTTCATCGATGCCAAGGTGGATACGGGTAAGGTTACGGGCGCAAACGTCTCGATAAAGATCGACGACGAGTTTATGCGTGCTGCTATGGCGGGCGAGTCATACCGTCAGCAGTTCCCCGTGAATGCCGAGAATCCCTCATACGTGCAGGATATCGAGGCCAAGAAGCTGTGGAACAAGATTATTCACAACGCCTGGAAGTCGGCCGAGCCCGGCGTGCTGTTCTGGGATACGATTCTTAGGGAGAGTGTGCCCGACTGCTATGCTGACGAGGGCTTCCGCACAGTGTCGACAAACCCCTGTGGCGAGATTCCGTTGTGTCCCTACGACAGTTGCCGTCTCTTGGCGTTGAACCTCCTAAGCTATGTCGATAACCCCTTTACTAAGGAGGCGTCGTTCAACTTCGATAAGTTCAAGGAGCACGTAGCTAAGGCTATGCACCTTATGGACGACATCATCGACCTCGAGCTCGAGAAGGTGGAGCTTATCATCAATAAGATTGCATCGGATCCCGAGGACGACGATGTACGTCGCGTGGAGCTCGAGCTATGGAAGAAGATCAAGGATATGGCACTCAAGGGTCGACGCACGGGCCTTGGCATCACTGCCGAGGGTGATATGCTCGCGGCTCTCGGCCTGCGCTATGGCTCGGAGGAGGCTATCGACTTCGCCGTGAATGTACATAAGACCCTCGCCGTGGAGGCCTACCGTGCCTCGGTGGCTATGGCTAAGGATCGTGGTGCCTTTGGGGTCTACAACTTCGAGAAGGAGGTGGGCAATCCCATGGTTGAGCGTATCCTCGAGGCAGCACCCGAGTTGCGCGAGGAGATGAAGAAGTATGGCCGTCGTAACATCGCCATGCTCACCATCGCGCCCACAGGTACAACGTCGCTTATGTCGCAGACGACATCGGGTATCGAGCCCGTCTTCCGTCCCGTATATAAGCGTCGTCGTAAGATTAATCCCTCGGATAAGGATCAGCAGGCGTCATTCGTCGACGAGACAGGCGAGAAGTTCATCGAGTACTATGTCTTCCACCATCAGTTTGTCAAGTGGTTGGAGATCAATGGCTATGACACCTCGCGCCTGCAGTCTATCAGCGACGAGGAGCTCGACAAGTGGCTTAAGGCGTCACCCTACTATAAGGCTACGGCCAACGATATCGACTGGGTGGCAAAGGTGAAGATGCAGGGCGCCATCCAGAAGTGGGTGGATCACTCTATATCTGTTACGGTAAACCTCCCCAATGAGGTTACCGAGGAGCTTGTTGCCGAGGTATACCGCACGGCGTGGGAGTCGGGATGTAAGGGTATCACCGTATATCGCGATGGTTGCCGCGATGGTGTGTTGCTCGATGTCAAGAACCAGTCTAAGGGTGCTAAGAAATGCTCGGATGGCTCGGCGATACGTCGTCCCGAGTCTATCCCTGCCGACATCGTGCGCTTCAAGAACGGCTCGGAGGATTGGATTGCCTTCGTGGGTAAGCAGGATGACCGCCCCTATGAGATCTTCACCGGTAAGATCGAGGAGGATGCCATGTATATCCCCAAGACCATAAAGCAGGGTCACATCCTCAAGGTCAGCGAGCCCAATGGCTCTAAGCGCTACGACTTCCAGTATCAGGATCGCTACGGATATATCAACACCATAGGCGGTATCTCGCGTCTCTTCGACGAGGAGTTCTGGAACTACGCCAAGCTTATCTCGGGAGTCCTCCGCTACGGTATGCCTATCGACAAGGTTGTGCAGCTTGTCGATGGTCTCCACCTCGACTCTGAGACCATCAACACATGGAAGAATGGCGTTGAGCGTGCTCTCAAGCAGTACATCAAGGATGGCACTCGTGGTAAGGGTCGCTGCCCGCAGTGTGGCCAGGAGAACATGGCCTACCAGAACGGATGTCTCACTTGTATGTCATGTGGGTATTCTAAATGCAGTTAATTTGATGTGAAAAGGCAGCATCTGCTGCCGCTAACAAAAAGTGCCGTCAATGGGTTGTAATTGAAGTGACCCCAAAAGTTTGGACAAAAAACTTTTGGGGTCACTTTAGTAGTATGGGTAGTATGGGTAGTATGGGTAGTATGGGTAGTATGGGTAGTATGGGTAGTATGGGTAGTATGGGTAATAATACCCACTCTCCCCACTCTCCCCACTCCTCACTCCTCACTGCTCACTCCTCACTCCTCACTACTCACTACTCATTGCTCACATACTGTCCTACAAACAAAACAAGCAAGAGAGCACCCCGAGGGATGCTCTCTTGATTGTTACGCCCACAGGTGGCGTGTTGTTACTTCATACGTGCCACGAGGCTCTGAGCCGCAGGCTCGGCAGCATCGGGCGCTACGATCATAAGTCTACCCGTCTGTGATGGGGAAACAAGCTTCGATATAAGCTCCTCGATGGGGCGCTTTGTCGTAGCGTTATACTCGTAGGTGAAGGGATCCGATGTCCACATCTCGCTATAGTTACCGCGGTAGTCCATCGTAGCGCCACACATCACGAACTCGACGCCCGAGCGTGCCGTGAGGAAGGATATGTGTGGCGAAGTATAGCTTACGAGGTCTTCGAAGACAGCGTCATCGCCCTCATCGAACTCTCTGGGCTCGCAGATGCCTATGAATACATCCTGCGAGGGCACCTCGGTGATAATCTCTGCCCACATAACATAGAAGCCGTACTGTTCGTACATATCCTCCATGCCGTTGACGGCATCGGGGTAGTGCTCGGCGAGCTCCTTGCTGCTGTAAGGGCCCATGAAGTCCACGCGGACAACGCTATTCTCACATTCGCTCACGGGGTCGGTGGTGAAGTCCACGCGCGTGAGGTCGGTGGTGATGACGCCACCATAGTAGCCAAAGACAAGGAGCGTATAGCTGGTCTCGGGGCTCAGCGTGTTGAGGTGGCTGAAAATCTCACCCTTGAAGCTCGATGCTCGGTATGAGGTAACGTACCAGTTGATGATTTCCTGCTCGTTGTGATCATCGGGAATATCCTGTGTCGGCACCAGCGCTACGGTGTAAGGATCGTTGACATTCGAGGGGGTAACACGTACATCCGCAACGCGCGTATATACATCGGTGACAGCGACATCGAAGGTCATATCCGACTGCGCCACAGGCTCGGTTCTGAAGTGTACAAGATAGGGGCGCGATGCGACCTGAGGGATGCCGTCGGTGAGCTCGATGGCGTAGAACGACATCATATATCCGGTGTCGGCATCAAGAATCTCAGAGTATGAATCCTTGCCCTTAAGACACATGATGTTGTAGAGCTGTGTGCCACTATAGCCCGAAGCCATATATTGATTGATGAGCTGCAGCCAGTTATCCACAACGCCCTGGCAATACTCCTCGCTCGGGGTCTCACCCTCAGGGAGATAGCGGTAGTCGCGCTCAGTGTATATGTCGATATAGTAGCCTCCCGACCAGTTGATGGGCTCAAACTCGTAGTGTGCCTCGGGGCCATTGACGGTGACGGTGACGTCGAACTCCACATCTCTAAGCTCCTGACCCTTAAGGCGCACCATGATGTGTGATACGGGTGTTGCCAACGTATACTCGGTCATGCTCTCGTTAAACTCTATGCCGTAGACGTAGAGCACATAGTCTACATTCGGGGTCATCGACGTCCACTGTATAGTGCTCTTGCCATAGAATGCAATCTCGTTGATGAACATAAACTGACCAAGGTTCTCGTTATACTCCGCAGCGAGACCTTTATGGTAGTTATACTCGTTCATAAAGAGCTCCTCAGCCGTGGAGATGCCTGCATTGCGGAAGTAGCTTATATCTGCCAGGCTGACAATGTACGCCATGTTGGGGTCGTCGCACGTAACGGTCGAGACGCAGCTCGTAGATGTCTCCTTCGATATGACCATGTCGAAGAGCGACGTGTCGCACGACTGTGTTATCGTCAGCAGCTGGTTGTCGACACCCGGGTAGCGTACGGTAATGATAGCCTCGCGTGGCGTAAGCCCGCTATTGGCAAGTGCCGTGAAGCTTATTGTCGTATCGGTGACGACAACATCCGTGATCCATGTGGCATCACACGATGTCTTGACGCCGATGCCCTCATACCCACCCGTGAGGGTATAGTCGATGCTATATGTGCCACCCTCGACAGCTGCATCTATGGTGTTGGCACTGAGCGTAAGTGCCGTATTAACCTCTGCGGGTTTTTCCACATCTTTATCATCCTGGCTACACGAGGGTAGTATAGCCAAACATAGGATAGCCACAAGGCTCCAAAGTGTTAAAAATCTTCTCACTGTAGTAAATAATTCTCTGTTTAATGACACAAATACAAAATGCTTTGATTGCAAAGATATGATTTTTATATTTAAAATACAACACTATTTACACATTTTATTAGAGTAGAGGCGATTTTATGGTGTTTGGCTAACTTAAGGATTATAACGTTAATGCAAAAGACAAAAGAGTCCATAAATTTAATTGAAAAAAGATGTGTCATATTAAATTTTATTACTATATTTGCACATTGAGAGAGTAGTTTTTTATAAAAAAACTTACAAACTGTCCGTTCTCATTCAGCGAAATGTGCGCGTAGGAGGGCAATAGAGCAGTATTGGTGTATAGATACGCGGGGCCGAGTGATGGATGAAGCGCGGGGCCGAGTGATGGAGAGAATCGCGGGGTCGAGCGATGGAGAGAATCGCGGAAGTTGAGCGAGATGCCGAGCGCGGAACAGAAGGTATGGGAACTGGGCGTTTGAGAGAGGCATCGGTGCAGGGTGCGAACAGAAAGAAAGGGTGCGAACAGAAAGAATTAGTGTGGAATATGATGTAAACTTTACAATATTTTATCTATAATTACTATGAAGAACTTTAAGAATTTTTTGTTGATGGGTCTTTTGCCCCTCTTCGGATTGGCTCTTTTGGCTTCGTGCGAGAAGGATCCCCAGACGGACAATGGTAATGACCCGCAGCGTCCTTCTACAGAGAAGGATTCTATGATTGTGCTCAAATCTAAGACTGTGACTGCGGCTGTGGCTGGTGGAACATGCTACTTGGAGTATGAGATTGTCAACCCCCACGATGGTGAGAAGATCACGGCAGAAGCAGCTGATAGTTGGGTGTCAGACTTCAACACCTCGCTAAGTGGAGCTCTTAGCTTCAAGGTGGCTGCCAACACGGGCGACGCTGCACGTGAAACACTGGTGACTGTAAGTTACCACTATGCTGAGGATGTTACCTTTACTGTAAAACAGGGCGCCCTTACTACTGCTGGTTTCTCGGTTGAGCAGGTAACAGGTAACCAGGAGTACTTCTCATATACGGTGAATGTCTTCCCCGAGGATAAGACGATGCCATATATCGTGATGTCGGCATCGCCCGCGTATCTTGAAGGCTTTACTGATGAGGATCTCTATAAGGACGACTTCGACTACTTCAAGTATATCGGCAGCTTCCATGGTGACTCTGCAGTTGAGATCATGCAACAGCGTGCAAGGCAGGGTGATGCGTATGATGTAACCGTGAATGGTGCTACTCCCGGTGATACTTACGTATTCTATTGCTATTACTTCGATTATGACTCTGGCGCTCTTCTCTCGGCTATTGATCGTTTCACGATTACTGTAGAGCATCCCGAGGTTAAGCCTGTTGACGACAATTACTTTACATTCTCGGCTAATGTTGTAGGCCCTCGTGTATTTGCAGAGGTGACCTCTTCTACTGAGGCGGATTACTACTTTGATGTAATGCATGAGCAGGAGCTTAAGGATGCTCTGAAATACGGCTTCACCGAGGAGAGCTACATCCAGTATTGGTGGGCAACAATCGTTGCAAACCTCAAGCATAAGGAGAATCTTAGCTGTGCTGCTATCTTGGCACAGAACACCTGCCAGGGTATGAACACCGAGACTAATGAGCCTCGCAGTAAGTGGACTTACGACCTCTTGGCAGAGACTTCGTACTACCTCTTTGCGTTCAACATGGATGAGAATGCTCTCTGTGTAACGACGCCTAAGTTGTACAAGTTTACAACAGGTAAGGTTGAGCCTTCGGACAACCAGTTGACAATCGCTGTATCGGATGTTACCTCTTACCGTGCTACGGTTAATACCACAGCTACTTACGGGAAGAGCGAGGAGAACTATCGTCACGCTTACATTGTCGACATAGCTACGCTCGAGGATTGGAATAAGTTCGGTACCACGGATGAGGCTCGCATGAAGTATATTGCTCAAAACTTCGGGCACGAGTATATGTGGGGTAACAAGACGATCGGCTTCACAAACCTTAAGGCTGAGACCGACTATGTAGTTTACGCCTTTGGTCTCTATGGTGGTGTTCCGACTACGCAGCTTTGGACAAGCCAGTTCAAGACTAAGAGCGACGCTCCCGGCGAGGTTGATATCGAGTTGGTAGATCACGGTTACTTCGATCCTGCGGATCTTGCAACGGAGCCCGGCCTCGAGTTCTTTGGTAGCGACGGCTATAGCGGTAAGGCGATATTCCCCATCGAGATTACCTTCACCGAGAAGAACTTTGGCGACTACTTCCTCGAGATCTACGACTGGTCGTGCCACGCTTGTGGAGGCGATGGTTGTGGTAGTTGTGCCAATACCGGTAAGCGTTTCGACATATACGACGATAGCCAGTATATCTCAGGTCTTCTCTGGCAGATCGAGACTAAGGGCTCATACACAACAACCAACACTTACACGATGTTGAACTGGAATGGCTACTACACTATTGTAGCTCTCGTTGTGGACGTTAACGGCCAGTACAGCAAGCTCTTTAAGAAGGATGTTCGTCCTGTTTATGAAAATGCAGGAGATGTTGCAGACTTCGTTGACTGGTACTACGGCTGGCAGGATGGTGGCTCAAGTGGCCCCGGCCTCCAGAGTGTGGTAGTTGAGGAGACTCCCGCAGAGGCTAAGGCTAACTACATCGAGGTTGATGCAAGTGTAGCTAAGACCAGCGTCAAGGGTAACTACTTGAAGGCATCTGAGCGTGAGTTCAACTATGAGGTTGCTACTCCCGAGGTTGATGCAATCTCAGCTACGCGCTAAACGATAATCTTGCTATGAGCGGGGGCACCAACATCTTGGTGCCCTCGCTTTTTTATGCGCTTGGCTCGGTATTTGACATGTGCGATTACGATAATTGATAAGTGCGAACCATAATTAAAGTAATGGCTTATGAAAAAGATTTTACGTAGTGTTATCGTAGTCGTAGCGCTGATGTCGGCAACTATGGCTATAGCTCAGGAGGGACGTAGCACCCTACGCTGGCAGGGGCACGAGACCAACAGGTTTTGGGATAACTGGGAGATAAGCGTTGGTGGCGGTGCCTCCTCGCTGAAGGTGGCTAACCGCTCGGGAGCAAAGGATCCGGGTAAGTTTTTCGACCGAGTGGGGTGGAATGCCAATGTGGGATTCACAAAGTGGGTAGTGCCCATCATCGGTATGCGTCTGCAGCTCGATGCCGGAGAGTTTCAGAACTACTCGATGGATAAGCCTCGCTTCGGTAACGGAGCCTTCAAGACTCCCTATATGTTTGTCCACGGCGACATTCTCGTAAATATGTCGAACTGGATAGGTGGCTACCGCGAGAATCGCATATACAGCGCCATATCATATATAGGCTTCGGATATACCGCGATGTCGTGGACAAAGAAGTCGGCAGGGTCGTATAATGGAGAGTATGCCTTCTCCTCGGGACTTCTCAATAAGTTTCGCGTATGTCGGCAGCTCGACATAGAGCTTGACCTACGCTCGTGGCTCTTTGCGGAGAAGGGCCTGCCCCAGGAGATTCAGAGTGGCGGGCGCTATGCCTTCGCTATGTCGGCATCACTCGGTGTCGCCTATCGTTTCAATCAGCGCGACTGGACTCCGGCATACTCTGCTGTCGAGGTCGACGGATACCTCGCGGCCATCGTGCTCCTCGAGCAGCAGCTGCTCAGCACTGGCGAGCACTTAGCTAAGGCCAACAAGCAGGTGGATAACCTTACTGCCGACAATGCACGCCTCAAGAGCGACCTCGAGACCTGCCGTGCAAAGAAGCCTAAGACGGAGTATGTCACTATGGGTGAGGGTGTTGTGTTCTTCAATATTGGCGAAGCGCAACTCTCGGACTACGCCTCGGCAACGCTCGATGGCTACATTGCCACGCTATCGAAGAGCAATGCCCCGATACACATCACGGGATATGCCGATAAGGAGACGGGTAGTGCCGAGCGTAACGAGCAGCTATCTATGGAGCGTGCCGAGAATGTCAAGGCTTACCTCCTCGATGCGGGCATCGCCCCAAGTCGCATAACGACAACGTGGGTGGGCGATACGGTCAAGGCCTTCGACTCACCCGATACGCCCGTGGTTAATAGATGTGTGATTATTAAATAGATAATAGGGAGCTCTCGCTCCCTATTATCTATTTAATAAAGTCTTAATATCTGCTATTTCAACATGTTGTAGTGGCAGTACATCAGTTCGCCCTCGTCGTCGCGCAGGTGCATGCCCCCGCCACGACAGAACTCCCACACCTTGCAGTCGGCGCACTCGCCCTTATGTGCCCACTCGCGGTTGCGGAAGGGGGTAAATCTATTCTGCCATACATCCCAGAAGTGGTCGCGGTAGATGTTACCTTGCGTGTAGTTGCCGCGCACGCTTGTGCATCCCGATATGTCTCCATTCACGCGGATGGAGGCTACCGAGACACCGGCAGTACACATATAGAAGTGGTCGCGAACTTCAGCCTCATAGCCCCCAAGGAAGCCCTCGCAGGCGTAGTTGAGCGATATACGCCCCTCTTGGCGTGTGCGACGTATAAACTCCATGAGTGTGCGGAACTGCTCGGCATTGAGGTGCAGGCTGTCGTCTCTCTTGGCGCGTCCTGCAGGAAATATAGAGAATATGCGCCAACGTGTAATACCCTCGCTTATCAAGAACTCCTTCCACTCCTCAAGGCGCTCTATCATCGCGGGTGTGACGCATGTTATGGCATCGTAGACAAGACCCTCGACCTCGCGTATATATCCTAATGCTTGGCGGGCTCGCTCGAAGCTAAGGGGGCTCTGACGTATGTAGTTGTGCTCATCGGGGAAGCCGTCGAAGCTCACCGATATGGTGCGAAGACCGGCGCGCACCAGGCCGTCAAGACGCTCGCGCGTGAGAGACATGCCGTTAGTCACCATGCCCCAGGCATAGCCGCGACGTGTGACCTCGCGCCCCGCCTCCTCAATGTCGCTACGCACGAGAACCTCGCCACCAGAGAAGATGATCAGCACGCGACGTGGGTCGACATTGGGTGTGACCTCCTCATCCAAGACACGCAGGAAGTCCGCCAAAGGCATGTCCTGCTCCTGAACATCCGTGCGGCAGTCGCTACCGCAGTGGCGACACCTCAGATTACAACGAAGCGTACACTCCCAAAAGAGTGTACGCAACTCATGACGCTCCACAGCATCGTCATAGAGGCCCTTGAATAGTTTGAGTCCCAGACGCTTGCGGAGTCCTAATCGTTTGCCCTTCACTGTCGTTGTCGGTTACTTCTTCTCCTTGGCAGCCTCCTCGGCTTTGATCATCTCCATAATCTCGGCAGCGCGCTCCTCGGTCATAACGATAGCCACACGGCCATCGGGGAAGGGAACACCATCAATCTCCTTGACGATCTCGGCCTTGGCAGCCTCCTCGGTTTTGATCATCTCCATAATCTCGGCAGCACGCTCCTCGGTCATCTCTATAGCGCGACGGCCATCGGGGAAGGGAACGCCCGGACGTACAATCTGTGGCTGCTCGTTGGGCATCGGTGTGGGGAAGCTACCATCGGGCATAGGCACGCCATACATAAGCATCACGCGGTTGTCGATACCCTCAGTCTCAATGGCGTTGTTCGCCTTGTCGTCGCCCTTCGACGCCTTCTTTGTGCTACAGCATGCTGCGGTAGAGAAACCGAGCAGTGTCAGTAGAGCTATCTTCCATCTATAGTTCATAGTGTCGAGTTTTTAGTCGATTGAATTACAATACAAATATAGACTATTTTTTGCGAATCTACAAATATAACGCAAATTTTGAGCTGCTTAGTATTGCGCGGTAAGGATAAAATTCGTAACTTTGGTGTATCAAATGTGGTGTAAGCGTATGAAGGGCATAGTAAAATGGTTCGACAATAAGCGTGGCTACGGTTTTATCACCGGTGATGATGGGGTAGATACGTATGTCCACTATACGGCTATCGTGCGCGAGGGCTACCGTACGCTTAAGCATAATTGGAGGGTAGAATATGAGGTGGCTGCAGGTGACGACGGCCGTCCCGAGGCACACAATGTGCGCACGCTGAAGTAACAACTATTCCAGATAAGTAGGGGGGATGCCCCCCTCTCACGCTCTCCATACCCAATTAGTACCCCCTAATCGCGAGTACCCCCCCCCGCTCAAAAAGAATATAAAACTACACTTTTTGAATGCTTCAATAGCCTCTATATTGCGGTGTAGGCTCTATATTATCCCCGCAGATATGAGTGGATAAAAATGTAGTATATGCAAGAAAATAGCCGTGTGATAGTGTGAGTTAGAAAAATTATGCATATATTTGCGAACTATTATGCCGTGAGGCATTATATAAGGGATACACTAAAACCAAATTATTAACTTTATGAAAAATTTTAAGTTTTACTTTTTTGCAGTTGTGGCGCTCGTGATGGGCGTTAGCCTTGCATCGTGTCAGAATGACCCTGATACGGATAAGAAGGGCAACGGCAAGTTGAAGGTGGAGGTAAAAGTTGCCTCTGTCGAGCCTGGTGGTGCGACCATCGAGGTTGTAACCTCAGGCATCAAGGAGTTTGCGTATGTCGCTGATCAGGAATTGCCCGAGACGGCTATCTTCGTAGCCGGTGAGACAAAGACCATCGCTGACCCCACAATCGAGACTACTACACTCACCATCTTGGGTAAGGATGTTAACACGGATGTTACGATTTACTTTGCCTTCCGTAAGAGCGATGATACATTCTATGGCAAGGTTGAGACGGTTCAGTTCACAACGACAAACTATGAGGGTACGCTTACTGTTGTTGACCGTCGCTACGATGGTTATGCCGTTCATGTGGTTGTTCCCGCCGAGACTAAGGCACGTGGCAACGCTTTGCGTTATGCTACAGCCTCGCTCCCTATGTACAACTACTCTAAGATGGAGGGTTCGATAGAGATCGATATGTTGCTCTACAACGCTATGCAGTACACCACCGAGGATAAGACCGTGCGCTACGACGAGCAGAATAGCTATGAGCGCGACGAGGAGGGTAATATTATCGAGGATGGCGCTGGCTATGCCGATGCTATGACTCCTGGTGAGCCCGCAGTGTTCCTTATCGGTGAGTACTCATATATGGACGACCCCGATGAGTTGCTCGTATATATGGATATGGACGGTGATGGCGTTAAGGAGGTCGAGACTGTTAGCGTTGCTGAGGGTGACGAGAACTTTATCAAGTATGCCTCAAATGCCATTTGGGCCTACCCCGCAGGTTGGAACCCCGGCTATTTTATGCCTATGTACGACTGGAAGACTTGGTGCGAGGAGGTTGACACTGACGCCTACGACTCGGAGAAGTACTGGTTGGGTTACTACGAGCGTATCAACGTGAGGACGCTCGAGCCCGACTCATTCGACGGTGGCGTTGAGATCAGCAACTATGCGATGACTCCTATCAATGGTATCGTATCGCTCGTGCCTACGGAGAACGTAGCGTTCTACAACGTGATGATTATGGAGGAGTCGGAGTTCCAGACGGTTATTCTTCCGATGCTCAACAACAACGAGGAGTACCTCAAGTGGTTTACGGCATCGTACTTTGCAATGATGACCTTCGGCTCGCAGATGATTCCAGGCTGCGACCCCACGGAGATTCAGTTGAAAAATTGGTTCGTAGATATGAAGGGTATGCAGGGTAAGGAGATCCGCGTGCTCTGCACATCTATGGGTGACAAAAACGGTAGGACACAGATGTTTGACACCTACAATTTCACTATGCCCGTGGTTACAAAGCCTGCACCCGAGATCGTTGTAACGCCTGGCGAGAGCAAGGATCCTCATGTCGCTTGCTTCAATATCAAGGCGCCTAACAATGATGCTTACGAGGTATACTACGCTTGCGACTATGTTCGCGAGTTCGACGCAGCGCTCAAGAATACCACTTATGGTGCCTTTATGCGCGAATTGGGTGCAGGTAATAAGTTCAGCGATGCGGATATCAAGAAGATAAACTCACCTGAGGGTCTTGACTTCAGTGTGTCAAGCCGTGCAGAGGCTACAACGCGTATGGCTGTATTGGTATACAACGATGAGGGTACTGCCAACAACAACCTTAACGACCCTGAGTCGTCGGCCATCGCTGAGTATACATCGCCCGCCGAGAAATTCCCCGTACGTGTAAACTCATCGCTCTTCGAGGAGCTCGTTGGCGAGTGGACAGCATCGGCAACGATGATTGACTACAACGCAGATAAGGAGTCTTGGGAGCCCATGACGGAGAAGTATACCTCGGATGTCACCATCGTGGCTGGTGTTGAGTATCCCGAGACACTTCCCGAGGATATATACGACCTCTATGCTAAGAATGGCTTCGACAGAGGTGAGACAGAGGATTTCTATGAGGAGTTTGTAGACCTTGCTGAGCGTTACAACGCCCGCACACGTGGTTTTAACCGTCTCCTCTGCCTCGGTTACGACCTCACGGCATCAGACTATATGCTCGACCTTGTGGCTACACCCTACGAGCTCTTTACGATGGAGGACTACTCTTCGAGCCAGGTAAGCCATATGTTCTATGACTTCGGTCCCAAGTGGAATCTCGAGATCGATGACGATGGTACTGTATGGTTGCCTATCGACATCAACTTCGAGTACCCCATGTCGACATGGAATATGGGCATAGAGCACACATTCTATATGCTTGCTGTGGGTACGTCGAGCTACATCGGTGCTCCTTTGTATGCTGCCAATGGTGAAAAGGTTTGCGATGCACGCTTCCCCGTTGAGGTGTCGGAGGATCGCAATACGCTTACCATCAAGCCCTTCAAGTATACGTTCAAGGACACTACTGGTAAGACGGTTACCGATACATACTATCCTTGTGTAGCACAGCTCCAGTATGGTAGTGCGTCACCCACAACGCCTCGTGTAGGTGGTGATGTGGTACTTACTCGTAAGACATCTGCTGCGCCTGCACAGAAGAACGCATCGGTAGTAAGCAAGGAGGCTCCCGCCCTTAAGAGCGTAGGCAAGGCTCCCGTACCCGTAGTACGTCCCAATGGCCGCACAAATGTGAAGTCTGTGAAGATCAGAGAGTTCAAGGAGTTTATTCCTGAGACTAAGTACGAGCCCGGTATGGATGCCCTCAACCGACGTATGGAGACATACATCGAGAAGACTTACGGTGTTAAGCTTCAGTAGGCTGCCGATACTGAGAGTGAATAAAAAGTGTATTTTGTCGTTATGCTCGCCCTCAAAATACTCATTTACGCCAAGTAAACTCCGCTTTTTCGGGCTTCGCAGGCCTAAAACTACATCTTTTTATTCACTCTCTTGAGTATCAGGGGCTGACTAAGTTACTTTTTAGTCAGTCCCTTTTTTATTTGGAGGAGTCGCTCTCACATGTCGTTTATTTAGTTTTTTATATTATCTTTGCAATCATAATGATGCCCCATTGCTGGGAGGTGCTACGGTGATGTGTGCTGCAGCGCAACGCAATCGACACTCCCTGTATGCTGTCAAATGGTGATAGGGGTGAATATTTAGAGATGTGTGAGTTACGTTAACAAAGGGATTTATGGCGGACAACTATCTTGAGAAGAGAATGGAGGACTACAGCAAGCAGCAGCCACGTGCTAAGCGTGTGGCGTCGCTTGCACGTCTGCTCAGACACAATCGCAGCTATCGTGGCTACGACGCCTCGTTCCGTGTACGCGAGGATCAGCTGCGTAAGATCATCGAGGTGGCAACGCTATGCCCCTCGGCACGCAACCAGCAGGTGTTGCGCTTTCGCCCTGTCTTGGCGGACGAGGCGGCAAAGGTGCTACGTCATATACGCCTTGGCGGTGCTCTGCCCGAGCTACACCTCCCTTTCCCCGGCACCGAGCCTAACGCCTTCATCGTAATATGCTCGACGGTGGAGGAGTCGAAGTATGTAGACGTGGATCTCGGCATCGTGGCGCAGTCGATGCTGCTCCAGGCTGTGGAGATGGGGTTGGGAGGTATATGTATAGGTGCCTTTGACCATAAAGAGCTGCGCGAGGAGCTGTCGTTACCCCACGAGCCACTCTTGGTGCTCGCCATAGGGCGTCCTGCTGAGAAGATACTCCTCAAGGAGTGTCGCGCGGGCGACAACCTGAACTACTATCGCAAGGATAACACGCACTACGTACCTAAGATTACTATTGATGACCTAATACTATAACTTATGAGAAGAGCTTATTCGATACTGTGTGCGGTATTTCTCTCCGCAATGACATTCGTAGCTACGGCCGAGGAGACGCGACCCTACTGGGAGCAACCCGAGGTATATGCTATAAATAAACTTCCGGCGCGTGCTACGCTTACGCCCTATGCCACCACGGCCGCGGCTGCTGAGCGTGGCGCCTCGGAGTATATCATGGACATCAGCGGCCAGTGGCGCTTCCACTGGACGAAGACCCCTGCGGAGCGTCCCGAGGGCTTCTGGGCCATGGAGTATGACGACACGGCGTGGGGTGCTATTCCCGTGCCGGGAAACTGGGAGGTTGAGGGCTATGGTATACCCATCTACACCAATGTGACATATCCTCATCCGCTCAATCCCCCCTTTATCCCTCACGACGATAACCCCACGGGATGTTATCGTCACACCTTCGAGATTCCCGAGGCGTGGGATGGTAGGCGCATAATCCTGCACTTCGAGTCGGGCTTGGCGGCTATGCACGTGTGGCTCAATGGTGAGAGTGTAGGCTACTCGGAGGGTACGAAGACGGCTGTCGAGTTCGATATCACGGCAATGGCAAAGGTGGGTAATAACCTCCTCGCTGTCGAGGGCTACCGCTGGGCCGATGGCTCATACCTCGAGGATCAGGACTTCTGGCGCCTCTCTGGTTTCGACCGTGCCGTGAAGGTATATAGTGTCGACGAGGTGCGCGTGGGCGACATCTTCGCCATCGGTGACCTCGACAAGAACTATAAGAATGGCCTCTATAGCGCTACGGTGACCATCGACAATGTCGCTGCAGAGCCCTTCGCAGGCGTTGTGGAGCTTCAGCTCCTTGACAGCGCGGGTAAGGCTGTGGCTAAGAGCTCGAAGAGCGTGGCTGTGGCGGCCGATGCCTCTATGGATGTGGACTTCAGCCATACGATTGCCAAGGTGAAGCTCTGGAGCTACGAGAAGCCCAACCTATACACCACGGTTGTGACGCTGAAGGATGCCGCGGGTAATGTCGTTGAGGCCACGTCGTGCCGCACGGGCTTCCGTAAGGTCGAGATTCGCGATGCTCAGCTCATGCTCAACGGCAAGCCTCTGATGATCAATGGTGTGAATATCCACGAGCACAACCCCGCAACGGGACATGTCGTAAATCGTGAGCTTATGTTGAAGGATATTGAGCTGATGAAGAAGTTCAATATCAACGCTGTGCGCACGAGCCACTATCCCCAGCCTACGGAGTGGTACGACCTATGCGACGAGTATGGCATACTGCTTGTCGACGAGGCCAACATCGAGGCCCACGGCTGCGGTACGGGCTACCATGAGTCTTACCCCAAGTATCACCCCTCGCACCGCGAGGAGTGGAAGGGTACACATAACGACCGCATACGCTCGATGGTGGAGCGCGACAAGAACCACTCTTCGGTAATCATCTGGTCGATGGGTAACGAGAGTAGCGATGGCCCCGTATATACGGAGAATTATGCGTGGATTAAGGAGCGCGATAAGAGCCGCTTTGTGCAGTTCGAGCAGGGATATGGTGGCCCCAACACTGACATAATATGCCCGATGTACCCCTCAGTCCAGGAGATGCGCAAGTATGCCGAGTGGGAGACACCCACCAAGCCATATATCATGTGCGAGTTTGCCCATGCTATGGGTAACTCTACGGGTAACTTCCGCGAGTATTTCGACATCATGAAGCTCGGCAAGCATATGCAGGGTGGATTTATATGGGACTGGGTAGACCAGGGTATCGACGGCGTAGGTAACGATGGCCGTCACTACTGGGGCTATGGTGGCGACTTCGGTGCGTGGATGTATACCCACGACGAGAACTTCTGCTGCAACGGCCTGATACTGCCTAACCGCGTGCCCCACCCCGGCCTGTACGAGGTGAAGAAGGTATATCAGGATATACGCTTCGAGCTTGTAGATGCCACGAAGGGTAAGGTGCGCATATTCAACGACCACCTATATAACGACCTCGCAGAGTACAGCTTTTGCTATGAGGTGCTTGCCGATGGTGTGGCTGTAGCCTCGGGTAATATCCCCAATGTTAAGTGTGCTGCAGGTAAGAGTGTGGATGTCGCTGTGGCGCTCCCCGCCATGCAGGATGGCGAGATGTTGCTTACCATCCGTGCACTGCAGGCTGCCGAGCACCCGATAATTCCCGTGGGTCATGATGTGGCTATGGAGCAGATGTCGCTGTTTGGCGAGTATGAGTTTGTGAAGGCCATGCCTGAGGGTAAGCTCGAGGTCGAGAAGCAGGATAACTGGCTGGCTGCCTTCGTGGGTGATACGGGCGTGCTATTCGATACAAAGAATGGTCGTCTTGAACGCTTCGTGTCGAATGGTCGTAACCTGATGTCGCAGCTCCCCGAGCCGTGGTTCTGGCGTGCCCCCACAGATAACGACTGGGGCGAGGGTATGCAGCGCACGGCAAACGTATGGCGCACAAACCGCAGTCGTATCATCGACTCGTCTGTCGAGGAGTTCGAGGATAGGATTGTAGTGCGCAATGTCCGCGAGTTGGTGGATGCCCCGTCGCTCTTCACCACGACATACACCTTTATGGCCGATGGAGCTCTCAAGGTGGAGGTCGTTTGGGAGCGCAAGGGCGAGTATGTCCCCGAGTTGATGCGTCTGGGTATGCGTATGATATTCCCCCAGAACTACAAGAACTTCACCTTCTATGGTCGTGGCCCCTGGGAGAACTACGCCGATAGACAGGAGTCGTCGCTCCTGGGCATCTATAGCCAGTCTACCGACGAGCAGCTCTTCCCCTATGTGCGTCCCCAGGAGTCGGGCAATAAGACCGACGTGCGCTGGCTCGAGCTTACTAACGAGGATGGCCTCGGCGTACGCATCGAGGGCCTCCAGCCTCTGAGTGTGAGCGCTATGCCCTATCGTTCCGAGGATCTTGATCCGGGTCTTGGCACTAAGAAACAGATGCACTACTCCGACATTGAGCCTCGTCGCGAGGTAGTCCTCCACGTCGATCTGGCACAGCGTGGCCTCGGTGGCGATAACTCATGGGGCATGTCGCCGCACGACCAATATCGCCTGACGGGTGACCGTTATGAGTATGGGTATATCATTCGCCCCCTTAATTAATTTGTTGTGAAAAGGCAGCATCTGCTGCCGCTAACAAAAAGTGCCGTCAATGGAATGTACGTCAAGTACTATCCATCGACGGCATTTTTGCCGAGCGTTGCATCTACTACCTTTTGACAACAAATTATGTTGTGATAAGGCATCATCTACTACCGCTAACGAATTATCTCGTCAATGGGCAGTACGCAATAGTACAGCCCATCGCCTCGAAATTCGCCGAGCGTTGTATCTAATGCCTTCTCGCAACAAAATGCTCGCCCTCAAAATGCTCATTTACGCCAAGTAAACTGCGCTTTTTCGGGCTTCGCAGGCCTAAAACTACATCTTTTTATTCAACCTCCTAACAAAACGGGATGACAAATTTACTTTTTAGTCATCCCCGCTAACAAAACATGCCGTCAATGGAATGTACGTCAAGTACTACCCATCGACGGCATTTTTGCTGAGCGTTGACTCTAATGACTTATCGCCACTCTGTGGTCTGTACACCATTATAGTCAAAATCGGCATAGCGATCGCCGAGGCGGACATGCGAGATGCCATCATCCGTGTCGTACTCGATGTCGTCGTACATGGGCTCGATAATGGTGTGACCATACCTATCAATAACACCTACCTTGTGCTCGTGTGTGACAACAATAGCGCGATTCTCGTCGAAATCCGTGGCACTAAGGTATATGTCCTCGATGACAAGGTTCCCCGACTCATCCTCGAAGCCTACACCTCGCTGCGTAACAATGCGCTTGCGGTGTCCAACAAGTGGCTGGCGATTTGCGCAGTATGGTGCAAAGCTATCGTGTACGGCTATGGCATCGGGTAGTGCGCGGTCGTCGATAAGCATTGCGATATGGCTGAAGAGTTCGTCATCACCACCTACGCCTCTACTTATATAGTAGTTATGTGTGGTGTGCCACGTGTGGTGGTCGTCAACAACGATGTTATCTAACGTGAGGTGATTGTGGCTTATGTCGTAGCGCGTGAAGGTGTCGCGTAGCATTGCCATACCGCGGTGCAGCTTGTCACGCGAATGGGTATAGAGTGCCTCGCGTAGGGTGGTGCCCACGGGGCGATGCTCCACAACAAGGGGGCAGTAGTATGACGTCGTGGTGTTGCATAGGAGCTCTCGGTTAAGAATGTAGAAGCGACCGAGTGCGTCACCAGTGGTGTGTATTATCGAGGCGGCATTCTCTGCCAAGGTCATAGCCTCGTGTGAGATAGGAGCATAGAGTGTAACATTGCGTCTGTCGACCGTAGCGTGACACTCCGCAAAGTGCTTGGTATGCTCTGCCGTATCTATGTCGAAGGAGGCGTCACAGAGTGTGCGAAGCATCGCGTGAGGATTGCGTATGGCATTAACAAAGGCGGTGTAGGAACAGTATCGCATGGCTCTCAGCGTTTGAAGTCGTTGACACTTGATGAGCCTATGTTTATGATTGATAGTATCTCGCACACCGAGGCGTTGAACGCCACGGCACGGTAGGGGCCACGGTAGCGCTGGTGGAGCATATCGTAGATGACGGGCTCGAGGCTCTTGGGTACAACGCTCGACATCTTAAAGAGTATCATCTTATCCGGATCGTTGGAGCGAAAGATAGTCTCCGAGGGAAAGATAAGGCTGAAGTCGTCATCCTCGTTTGAGGGTGAGAGGTATAGGTTGACAAAGAGTGTGTTGCCGTCGTTTGTGTGAGTATCGGTGATGCGTTTGGCGATATCCAGCAGCTCCTCCTCGCCGGCATCGCTGCAGTCGCCATTGGATATATGTATCACAAGGGGCGGAAAGCTGTCATGGTTGTCGCTATTATCGCACCACTCCTCGACCATATCCTTCACCGTAACTAAGGCGTCGTACATCGGCGTGCTGCCCTTAGCCTTGGGCTCGATCCACGAGTGTAGTAGGAAGTGTGCGTAGACAGACACTCCCTCGGGTGTCTTCTGCTCGACGACGTATGTCCTGGGCTGCGGCATATACTCCGCGAGCCTCTCTACCGATATGAGGCCATCGCCATCGCCTGGGAGTAGCGACTCTATACCATCGCCCGAGTAGCCGATGGCGGCAATGTCGTAGTAGTTGCGCACCCTCTTGTTGCGCCGCGCACGCTCCACAAGTTCGTCGATGATGAAGTTGGCAACCATAGCAGCGACCTCCGACATGGGCATCGGTTGGCTGTTGATGCGCATACGTCCCTTCATCGACACCGAGCCATCGATAACGAGTATTATCGCCGTGCGATTGCGATGTGTGACAAACTGCTGATACATGGTAATTACCTGGTAATACTCTTAGGCTTCAGGAGATGGCTGCGTACCTGCATAAGGAATGTCGAGGTGAGACCCTCGCGGTATACCAGACGGTGCTTCCAGCGGTTAGCCCACCAGCGACGATACTTATACCATACGATGCGGAGGATGCCACGCTCGGGTCTCTCCTCGCTAAACTCGGGTGTGAGGATGTCGTTGAGGATGCGCCTCTCGAGCTCGGGACGACGTATCGTGCCCGGCATGAGCGATATGTCGAGGCCGCAGATGTCGGCAGCCAAAGCGTTCATGGCGTCGAGGAAGCGCTCCATATTGTGCTGATGTGCCACCTCGCGCAGCCACGGCCAGTCGATGCTCTGGTGGTTGTGCTTAACGAACAAGCCCCAGTCGATGATGTGGCGTAGGACGATCTCCACGGCAGCAAAGTGTGCTGCGGCGTGACGTAGGAGAAAGAGAGCATGGCAGTTGGCATTGGGGCGATATATGGTGCGACCACCCACCTCTATGGTCTCGGGACGCTCGGCCTCGGCCCTCAGCCTGCGCTCAATGTCGCGATTGGAGATATGTGCGTGGATGTTGAGGAAGTCGTAATGGTTCTCGACCATCACGCCGCCGATATGAAAGACGGTGTGATGATGCTTTTCCTCGTCGATCGTTATGCCGAGCTTGGCACGTAGTATGTCGTCGGCACGTTGCTGCTCTCCAAAGAGCCAGATGTCTATGTCGCAGCAGGAGCGATGCTCAGGCACGGGATAGTAGAGACTCAGACCGTAGCCCTTGAGTATCATCATGTTGATGCCTGCCTCGCCGTATATCTCGGCAAGCTGCTCAATGACTTTGCGCTGACGCCTGTATTGCCCCTCGGTACGCTCGACGCTGAGAGCCCACTGTAGCTTCACACCCTTTTCGGGAGCCTTTTCTGCGGTTATGACACCGTCATTGATAAGCCTCTGCACTCCATCCCACGCAATAGCCACCACCCCCTGCCGCGCTGCAAGGCGGTAGATATCGGTCCAGTATTGAGTGCTGAATGTTGTCCCACAGCCATTGGCAGTATGGTCAAGACTTGTTCGTATTAGGGTCAACAATACTCTTTGCATTTTTCTACGATTGATATATTTTTAGATACCCATTAACCATCTTATCAACGGTAAGTTCTGATTTATAGATATTTAATGATGCAGCACAGAATCGTTCATATCGCTCTTTATCATTCAAGATATATCTAATTCTTTCAGCAAAAAGTTCTGCATTATTTTCTAAAGCATATCCGTTAATATCGTTACGGACGATCTCACTAACACCACCAACATTTGATGAAACTATGGGTTTACCCATACTCATAGCTTCAATAATTACCATGGGTAGGCCTTCATAATTTGATGGCAACATAAAGATTTTAGCTTTAGAGCAATATGCTCCAGCATTTATTAAATTGCCAAGAAAATGGCAATTTGATGGAAGTTCTCCAAATTCAGTCACCTCTTGTAGATTACCTATCCAAATAAATCCATATTCAGGCATTAGACGAGCAACATCGATAAATAATTGTGGATTTTTTTGCTTGTTGATACGAGCAATTGTTAGTATGACGGTGTCGTATTTATCGAAAATGTCAATTTGTTTGATGTGGGAAGTATCCGGTGTAGTCAATCCGTTATAAACAGTGCATACATTATGCGTTATCTTCTCTTGAATTAAGTTGAAATAGTCGTATTGGCTTACTCCGACAATAGCCTTGGCTCGGCTTTGTAGGGCCCTTTCAATTGGTAAAAATTTACGGAACGCTAAACGGATAGAATCAAATCCGTGAACAGTGTAGATGACCTTTTTTGCGGGGAAAACGATGCGACCTAAGACGCCTGCTTTAGATGAGTGAAGATGGATTACATCGGGGCGATACGTTTTATATATTTTACGAAGTCTAATGGCTGCAAGTATATCATTCTTAGGCGAGATAGCACGTTGTAGGTATGGACAACGTTCTTGGGTTACTTTTGGATTAACCATTTCCCATATTTTACCATCGCCCTCGCCGGCAACCAGCACTACATCGTGTTGCTCGCACAGTGTATTAGCAAGTTGTACTACAACAGTTTGAGCCCCTCCAAGTTCAGAACGTGTGATTACCAATAATATTTTCATAATATCACGTGTTTATTCTTCTACAACATCAGCATCGGTAATGGATAGAAATATATTCCTAATCCGGTATTACAATAGCAATTATACAAAGTCCACATTATGTGAATGCTGAATACAAATGGCATCGAATATATGAATATGTTAATGCCAGATTTCATATTATCTTGATATATGTTAAGTAATAGAAGATATAGTAGTACCATCGCAATGTAGACAAATCGTTGGCCAACTACGGAGAATGATATCAGCGCATAACTTACGACAATAAAAAACAACAGCACTTTGTATATGCGTTGTATATATGGTGTCGAGAGAAATTGTGCCCTATTGCGGTGGATAAAAATTAACAAAGCAACAATAAAACAGGCTCCAATTTGATTGTTGACACGAACAAGTTGTGTTGTTAGTGACTTGTTGAAATGGATATCTGTGTCCTCCTCTCCGTAGTTATTAATTCGATCTGCGATGGCCTCATTATCCATAGTTCCCATCAATATGTCTAATGCCCCAGCATATGATGAGGTGTCTAAGAAGAGTGATGCAACGCATATGACAATAGCAAGATAGTGTAGAATCACATTGGGAATCTTAATAACCCATATTATTAATGCGGCGATGGTTGCAACGATATATCCAAAATGGAAGAGTGGGGTAATAAGTAAGCCAATAATCCATATTTTTCGATTATCTATAAGCACTCGAATAAGAGAGTACATAAATAGAGGGAATGCTGAGAAATTGCGGATACCTCCCATAAGTGGAATATTTGACTCCATAATCATAAATGCCAATAAGATAGCTATCGGCCAAGTGTATCTGCAATGCTTGTCATTCAAGAAACGTTTGACAACAAGCATATAGAAGAATCCACCAAAGAGCCCAACAAACATCATCATAATGTGGGGGTCGTTGGAGAAACCCTTTATGGTGCTAAATAGGATGCTCTCGTATACATCCTTGCGCTCGCCCTCCTGAAAATCCTTATATATATCTTCAAAGTCCTCTGCTGCATAATTCGTAAAAGATTCATATTTACGGTAGCTATCGGCGCGTATATCCTCAAACGTATGGCAATAACCAAAGAGACCAAAGAAAAGTACAAATACAATCTGGGCACTTCGTTTGCGCAGATCAGTACATGAGTATAGAAAGGTCAAGAACGGCGATAATATGTAGAATACCAGGAGCATAATCTATTATGTTTGGGTTAAATTTATTTGCGTCCTTTTCTTATGATACGGCGGAGTGTTATTAATATCTTATATGGAAGTAATGTTGCAATACTCTTTAATCTGAGGTATATCTGTCGCTTTATTGTAAATTGGCGGATGTACCATCTCTTTGTTTGATATATATCCCTCTCGTGTAGTCGCGTGATTACGTTATCCCTGAGCTCGATATCGGGGTAATCTTCGGTGCTTTGTGATTTTAGACACTCGCTTACGTGATGGGTGGCAACGATATTGATATATTTACTCGACTTAAGTTTCTCGATGATTCTTGCACCCTTCTCAGTTATGGCTACTGCAGCAGAGATTCCATCTTCACGATCTTCGTATGCACCTCCTAAAAAATCCCCGATGCGTATATCGGATGCGACACTACTCTTTCTAAGGGAACAAGTATAACACGACTTATTTAACACTACATTATCAAAAAAATAGCGATAGAATATGTCGTTGTACGCGTAGTTGCTATATGTCTTTTTTTTACCTATAATCTTGATGGAGTATTGATGCCATCCATTCTCCTTGCATCTAAAGTTGACATTCTTGATTTGACCTAACCTATCTTTCTGGCATTTAATATACTTATCCCATACTAAATATGACGGTACACCATGACAGAAGAGGTCAACTAATATAAACTCATTCTGTATATTATTACTATCAATCAATCGGCGTAGTCCAAAAATCTGACAAGGCGTGCCGATACATATAAAACGATTATGAATGTCTGCTTTGGCTTGCGTAATAATATCCTTAAATGCCTCCTCAGTGTAGCTTTGTATATACTTAGAGCCCTTAAGGCTCTCTAAATTGGCAAGATCGTTGATAATAATTGTCCGAGCCTTGTTGATAGTGTAGTCGTAGATAACGCCAACAATGCTGTATCCATTATTTACACCCCATCGTGACAATTCATAAGCGAAACCACCAGATGTAGTACTCTGGTGCGTATCGTTGTTCGTCGAATGTATTGCAAAACACTCTTTGTTGGTTAGTTGAGGTAGTTCAGTAGTGGATTGATACTTATAACATACCTTTTGGCATGCTCCGCAATTGATACACTTGCTACTATCAAGCATAGGCTCGTAGAAACCATCGAGGTTCTCGGCAATAGCAATTGCTCCAACGGGACAATTAACGCTACACGCACCACATCCCGTACAATACTTGTTTGTTGGGGATGTTATATTTCTTGACATATTATACGATTTAGTGCCCTGCATAGATAGTCGCGAGACTCTTTTCTAAGGGACTGTATGCGCTCGCGTAATCTAACCATATCTTGGGGCTGAGAGAATATGCGTTCCACCTCATCAATAGAAATATCTTTCAATAGTCGATCATTGAGCCCCAATCGATTGATTAAGTCTAACATCTTAGATGAATTAACACTCTTTGAGTAGTGGATGGCAATAGGTCGCTCTGTAATAGCTGCCGCTATTGTTCCGTGGAAAGTATCGGTAATCACCGCTTTAGCCCCAGCAATACATTTCAACCATTCCAATGCGTTGCAAGCAATATTGTAATCGCACCATCCGTGATATGTGCCTACTGAGACTGTTTTAAGCCTATTCTTGTGGGCATATCTACGTATGGAGTCTATTTCATCCGGCGATGTAAAGCGAGCGTCGTATGAGTATACCACGACATAATCTCTTTTAGGTGTTCTACGTGGCAGTTTATACTCTTCCAATGGGAACTCATAAAGTAGTGCAGGATCGCAAACTACAGGTACTTCACGTTGTGTTAAACATTGAATGATCTCCCGTGTGCGTTCATCTCGTGCTGATAACTCCATAAAGTTACTCAGTCCGCTTGCCATCAGATGTCGACAGTGAAACCTCTCTATACGCTCCATGTCAGTCTGGCCACACGATGGTGCGTAGGCGATCATGTGTTGGGTGTTCACGCCGTGCCCGTACATCATCATATTCACGCCTAATTCAAGGCTTAGAACCTCATCTGCGCCTACAATGGCAGCGTCAATGTCAGCGAGTGCGTATGAGCAGTGTCGCAGATTCCGTGTGCGGAATTTTTTATTTATTGTGTATTTGAGAACATTGTGCCATGTAAGACGTATACCTTTGGCAAAAAGAAAGTTCTTAAGGATATATGGTATTGAGGATAATGTAATCTGATTGCGATGTTCTAATTCTGGTACAAAGTCGTAATTTTTCTTATAGGTTAATACGAAGGGGGTATGTCCCATGGCCTCAAGAACCTTATACATTGCATATAGTTGCAATTGGGCTCCCTGGTTATTAACATCATAGTGTGTAAGAATACCTATCTTCATAGTTATACCTTGTTGTACGTATATTAGTTTACCTTATTTGTTTCAAATAACCTATAGTTAGCATTGTTATTTCAGACTTAGTGGCATAGCTAATACAGATGTATAAAATTAAGTATATTAGAATGAGCAGTATCCAGTGAATACTCCAAACATAACTGATAAGATATACGATACCTCCAATAACAAGAGATATGATTAGTATTGGCGTGATATCCCATATTTGTTTTGCCAGAGTGTATTTGATATAGCGCTGAGCGATAATGGCATTTGTCAAGTAGTTTACCACATTACTCAGCACCATTGCTACCAAAACAGCTTCCATACTTATATGTACGCCAACCAGAATGGATGTTATTAAGAATAGGCTCTTGAGCAATCCCGCATAAAATAGTATGCGACTTTGTCCAATTGCAGCTACGGCTTGATAATTAAAATATTGGAGCGAACAGAAGTAGCCTCCCACACATAACACCTGAAAATAACTTACCGAGTCCATCCACTTTGATCCAAAAAGGAATAGTATTAATGGCTTGGCAACTATTATCAGGATAGTCATAAGAGGGAAGATAGTATACGCTATCATTTTAGTATTTAGTCGCAACATTCTTCTTATCTCATCGGTGTCGTGCTGTAGTCTGGAGTATAATGGAAATAGGACCTGATTCATAGCGCTTGGCAGCGTTATGCAGGCTACCTCCTCCATTTTCTTAGCTTGGGCATATTGACCGGCTGTATAGGGTGAGAAATATTTGCCGACGAGAGTGCTTTGAATATGAAAACAGATGTTGCTTAATATGTCGGATATTAGCATATATTCACCGAAGGCAAATAGCTTCTTAAGAGATTTTGTCGAAAATGTGAGTGTTGGTAGCCAATGGGCGGTAATGCTGATAAAAAGATTTGAAAATACAGCATTTATAATGTGCATAGCGATAAGTCCCCACGCACCGTATCCTTGATGTGCTAAATATATAGCCGTTGCAGCAGATATAATGTATGCTGTAATATTTGCAATAGCGATCTGTTTAAAGGCTAAGGCACGACGTAGCTTCACCTTTGGAACAAGTCCTAATGAGTTAATAACAATAACAACACTTATTACACGTAATATGTTAACGAGTAATGTAGACCCAAGAAATTCTGCAATGATCGGAGCTGAGATGTATATTATGATATATAGAAGAACCGACGTGATGACATTGATATAAAATGCTGTCGAGAAATCCTTCTCATTAGGGTCGTGTTTCTGTATAAGAGCCGCTCCAAACCCGCCATCTGTTAGAATGTTGGATACGGCTACGATGATAAGAATCATCCCTACTAATCCAAAGTCATCAGGTGTGAGGAGTCGCGCCAAAACTAGGTTTATGATAAATTGCATTATTACGATGCTGAATTTATCAATTGCACTCCATATAGTCCCCTTTGCTACATTATTATGTGAGGAGTATCCCATCGCTTGTATCTAGTAGATAAATAATATGGGTGAGAGTTATCTAATCCCTTCTAAAAATATCTCTGGTGTATAGTTTCTCTTTAATATCATCGAGATCATTATGGTGTCGATTAGATATAACCACGTCGCTCTCGCTCTTGAAGCGGGCGATGTCGTTCACCACCTCCGAGCCGAAGAACATCGTGCCATCCTCCAGCGTGGGCTCATAGATGATGACCTTGACACCTTTAGCCTTTATACGTTTCATAACGCCCTGAATCGACGACTGGCGGAAGTTATCCGAGCCCGCCTTCATCGTCAGGCGATAGACGCCCACCGTCACCGGGCGCTCGCGCGATGAGTCCCACTGGCTCGATCCGGTATAGTAGCCCGCCTTACGGAGCACCTGGTCAGCGATATAATCCTTACGTGTGCGGTTGCTCTCAACGATGGCCGTCATCATATTCTGTGGCACATCCTCGTAGTTTGCCAGGAGCTGCTTCGTATCCTTCGGTAGGCAATATCCGCCGTAACCGAACGAAGGGTTGTTGTAGTGTGTGCCGATACGGGGGTCGAGGCCTACGCCCTCGATGATGGCCTCAGAGCTAAGACCCTTAATCTCGGCGTAGGTGTCGAGCTCGTTGAAGTAGCTCACGCGCAGGGCTAAGTATGTGTTGGCAAAGAGCTTTACGGCCTCAGCCTCCTTGATGCCCATCAAGAGTACGGCGATATCCTCCTTGAGGGCCCCCGCCACAAGAAGGTCGGCAAATGTCCGTGCAGCCTGCTCCATGTGCGCGATGTCGGTAAGCGATGTTATCGCTGCGTTCTCGGCAGCGTGCTCCTCGCCGGCGATAATCTTGGGTATGCCTACGATAATACGCGAGGGGTAGAGGTTATCCTCCAGGGCGCGACTCTCACGTAGAAACTCTGGTGAGAAGAGTAGGTTGAGGCGCTTGGCACCGCGCGCAGCATACTTCAAGTAGAGGCTCCGGCAGTAGCCCACGGGTATTGTCGACTTGATGACCATCACGGCCTCGGGGTTTTCATCCAGGACTATGTCTATGACATCCTCGATGTTATGTGTGTCGAAGAAGTTACGCTGAGGGTCATAGTTCGTAGGCACGGCGATGACGATGATGTCAGCATTGCGGTACGCCTCGCGGCCATCGAGTGTGGCACGTAGCGACAGCTGCTTCTCGCGAAGGTAGCGCTCGATATACTCATCCTGGATAGGCGACTGGCGACGGTTGATCATATCGACCTTCTCCGCGACGACATCTACGGCTACGACATTGTTGTGTTGCGCGAGGAGTGTCGCGATGCTTAGTCCCACATAGCCCGTGCCGGCAACTGCAATTCTCATAGTGTTAAGTTAATTGCTCGGTTAAAATTTCTTGCCAAATACGATGGCGCAGAATGTGTTGATGAGTATCTTTATGTCGAACCACCACGATCTATGACCGAGATAGTATAGGTCGAACTCTAAACGACGAAGCATTTTTTCCATTGTATCTGTATAGCCATTGTATAGTGTAGCGTAGCTTGTAACGCCCGGGCGTATTTGATATAGGTAAACATATCTCTTATCGTAGTCCATAATTTGGTCGATGTAAAACTTGCGCTCTGGTCGAGGCCCTATAAATGACATGTCGCCGCAGAACACGTTCCACAACTGAGGTAATTCGTCTAAATGATGTGCGCGTATAAATCGACCAATTTTTGTAAGACGAGGGTCATTATCTCCTCCGCTATGACTAAGTTGGGGCCCAAATTTCTCGGCATCTATTCTCATTGAGCGGAATTTGTAGATGTAAAAGGGGCGCCCGAAACGACCAATACGCTCCTGTTTGAATATTGCAGGGCCACCATCCTCAAGTCTAACCATCACGTAGGTTATGAGAAAAAGAGGCGAGAATATGATTAAAGAGACGAGTGCCGCCAGAAAGTCAACTATTCGTTTGGTGTTGCGCGAGAATGACGACATGCCATCTGCTATAAAGGCATCCTTAGGAATCTCGTTACTAACGACTGTTTGTATCCATTGGTGATTTTTCTTTTCACTGGAATTCTTTATTCCTTGCACCCAACTGCTGTATTCATCATTGTCTATTGTGGTGGTATTGTAAATACATACATACTTATCTTGTCGTGTATGAATATTTGCCGTAGAAAATATCTTGTCGATTGTCTTCGATCCCACCATTATGCTTGCCATCTCGAGGTCTGTAGAGTATCGGTCTATGTATTGTAATCCTGCATCTTGTACGATGTTTTGTAGACTATAGGCAGACTTACCATACGCGATCCACGCCTCGTTATCTGGGTAATAATAGCAGTGGATGTACTCTCCTATGTTTTCTGCTTCGTATCTATTTACGACTTGATGGTTCATACTTTATGTCGTTATTATCCCTACTCTAAAAGTTCTATGTGTTGTCGTGGTATGTATGTTGTTGCTACTGCCGCAACGCCCTCGATGCGTACTACGAAACGCTTGGTGCCGTGTATGCGACGTAGGTAGCCCTCGCAACCGGCAAAGAGCCCGCCGGTGATGCGTACGCGCCTATCGTTCTTGCCATGCTCCTCGACGAGCTCGAGTGTGCGTGCTGCCGTGCGTGTGACGAAGCGGAATACCTCCATCGAGCTGTCGTCTATAGGCTCGGGCACGATGCTGTGGGCGTAGCAGTAGGGGATGATATTCTCTCCCGTAATCCTGCGTAGGCGCTCAATGTATGTCGTCGTGCATCGGAGGAATAGCAACGAGGGCATAAGCGGCGTGGTGCGCGTTGTAGGTCTGCCATCCACGATCTCCTCGATCTCACGAAGTGGTGTGTACCACTCTATGCCGTCGCTCGTGGCTATGCGACACACCACCGAGCCCTTGTTGTGTAGGGCGCGTAATGCGTACCACCGTATCTCCTCTCTCTGTTGTATCACCTCTCCCTTTGTCACGCAGCAAATGTTTACTCAATTATCGCTGTTTGTCTATATGCACAATCTCTCCTCACTCGTAGGTATTAGCCGAGGCCTCCCACGCAGCAATATAGATTCACGCCGAGAGTGTCCAACCATGTTGCAACATCACTGCCATAAGCCAAGCGTTTGGCCACAGCCAAATATTTGCAACATATCCTTCTATTACACACCTCATGCGTTGAAGTCGGCACCATACGTACCCGCAGGTGGGACATTCCGAATCAACCACTTTTGACTATTTAAGTCAAAATACACAACTTTACAAAGATAGTGCAAAGTTCGCATATGTCAAAACAAAAGAGATCTTTTTTCCGCGAATAGAACCAGAATGACAATTTTTAAAACGAAACGTAAGGTGATGATACGTTTCCCAACAATAATTATGTTGTGAAAAGGCAGCATCTGCTTCCGCTAACGAATTATCTCGTCAATGGGCAGTACGCCATAATGCTTCGTGCATAGGCGGGTGTTTCATAGGAGCACAATACGCACCTCATCATCCACAGAAAAGGTAAGAGAGCACCCAAAAGCATGGATGCTCTCCTATAAGATGGGGGCAAATATACCCCCCTGATAATGCTATGTAGTTTGCGAACTACTTAATAGCAATAGCGTCGATCTCAACACGTGCGCCCATGGGCAGTGCTGCCACCTGGTAGCAGATACGTGCGGGCTTATCGCCAGTGAAGAACTCTGCATAGATGGCGTTCATAGCGCCGAAGTCTGCGATGTCGGCAAGCAGCACGGTGGTCTTAGCCACATCATTGAATGTGTAGCCTGCCTCCTCGAGGATGTAGCCGAGGTTTGTGAGTGCTTGGCGTGTCTGTGCCTCTACGCCCTCAGCCATTTGGCCTGTAGCGCCATCGATAGGAAGCTGGCCTGAGATGTAGAGGGTGTTGTCATGAGCGATAGCCTGTGAGTAGGGGCCTACGGCCTTGGGAGCCAAAGGCGAAGCGATAACTTTTTTCATTTTAGTATTAGTTTAAGGTATATACGTTTCGTTATTTTGTATTATCTTTGTTGCGCTACAAAGATAACGATATTTTAGGAAATAGTATGAAACGCACGATTTTATTTTTCGCCACAGCAATATTTATCGCTCTTCTTGCTATGGGCTGTTGCCACTGTCGCCAGCACGCCAAGCTTGCCAAGCCTCTTGTGGGCACCGAGTGGCAGCTGGTGCAGATTATGGGTCGCGACGTTCAGCCTGTGGGCGATAGTTTTACGCTTCTCTTCCATGCCGATGGTACGGTGACGGGGGCTGGTGACTGCAATAGGCTCACTGCGACATATACCACCACGGAGTCGCGTGCGCTGCATATCGACAACCTTGGCTCGACACGTCGCTTATGTCCTAACTTCGAGGCTGAGAGCGACTATTACGATATGCTTGAGGGTGTCACGCACTACGAGATGGATGCCGAGAATATGCTTCTACTGCGTAATGGTACGCTTGTGGCTATTATGAGGGCTGTAATATGATCTATTGCCTCGGGTAGATAAGGGGCTGACTAAAAAGTAACTTAGTCAGCCCCTGATACTAGAGAGTGAATAAAAAGATGTAGTTTTAGGCCTGCGAAGCCCGAAAAAGCGGAGTTTACTTGGCGTAAATGAGCATTTTGAGGGCGAGCGTAACGCAGAAATACACTTTTTATTCACTCTCTCGTAGTAGATGTCGTGCTACAAGAATCTCACATCGCAGCTATCCGTCTCCGAGCGTAGTGTTATGCTCTCCTGTATGACCTCTGCGGGTATCTCCTCGCGAGTGTAGGTCATTGTCTCCTCTGTCAATGTGGTCGTTAGCGTCATCGTGTTGTCATCGAGGTATGCTACGGTGTAGCTATCACCCCATGCCGTAGCATCGCTATATGTGCCTGTTAGTGTTGTGCCGTCGTACTGCCATGTGCCATCATAGAAGCGGTAGCGACCCTCACCTAAGCGCTGGTAGAGGTCGAAAGCGCCATCCTCGGTGAACGCTACGTATACCTCGGTGCTAAACTCCTCGGCTGTGCAGTGCCACGAGCCTACAAGGCGCATATCACGGTTATCACCCTTAGGGCCTTCATCCTCCTTATTCTTGTTGCACCCCGCGGCAAGGCCTACGATGGCGAGTGCAACCATTGCATATATAAGTCGTCTCATTAGAACCATCCTCCATTAGTTGAACTTACGCCTCGCGAGATGATCGATACCTCGCGACATATCTCCGTGCCACCCATGTTATTGCCGCCACCGAGTTGTCCACCTCCGGCAATGGCCGATACGGTGATCTTGGCAGCACCACGCTTGTTACACTTTATGGCGAGCATTCCATCCTTCATCTTAGGCGTCGAGTTGATGCCAAGAATCTCCTTAGCCTCGTCGCTTACGGTGATGTCGAGGTATGTGAGGTCGGCAGCCGAGGCTCCGAAGTATTCACGTAGGTCTACGACTGTCTGCACGCCCGTAGTGACCATCACCGAGGGGGTACCCTCAATCTGCATCAGTAGGCGCCAAGCATCCACGGCACCCGTACCCATACGCTTATAGTATTTGCTGAGGTCGAGCGTGGGGATGTTGTTGTAGCCATACTCCTTGCTACCATTGAGGTAGCTGTTGATGTCGGTAACCGACGTGAGGAGCATATCGCGGAATTCGTTGCCCGTGTACTTCTTGCCGAGCATGCCGGCGTATGATATGCCGAGGGCTGCGACACCCGATACGTGGGGGCATGCCATCGATGTTCCCGACATATAGGCATACTCGCCAACAACATCGGGGATGCACGTTGAGAGAATCTCGGCATAGGCCATCTCGCCTTTTGCATTCTTGAGGTTGTCGCCACCGGGTGCTGCGATGTTACAGCCACGGCCATAGTTGGTGTACCATCCGGGTAGGAAGTCGGGGCCGAACGACGTCACCGACACGCATAAAGGGAGTGCTCCGGGGTAGTCCGAGTTCGAGGCATACTCGTTGCCCGCGGCGAAGATGGCGAGGTTAGCGCCAAGCGACGGGTGGTTGCAGTTCTCGGGGTCGGTGAAGTACTTTATAGCGCGATACTCCACAGGAGCATCGTTGATGTAGGCGTTGTCGTGGGCATAGGTTTTGGCATCATAGCCATACGAGCACTGTGCGATACAAGCACCGTTATCGGCGGCATAGATAAAGGCTCTCGATATGCCGGCATTGTCGGTAGAGAGTCCACCCTCGAATATCTGGCACGACATGATGCGTACGCCATCGCCCTTGCCCGAGCCTCCGGCTACCGAGCTCACGCCTATGCCGTTGTTATTCACCGCACCGACGATACCTGCTACGTGTGTACCATGACCACTTTCGCCCTCGACCTCCCAGTTGATCATGCCATTAGACCAACCCTCGTGGTAGAAGTTGTAGCCGTAGATGTCGTCGACATAGCCATTTCTGTCGTCGTCGACACCCTCCGTGCCATTGAGCTCGGCATTGTTTGTCCACATAGCATCCTTCAAGTCGGGGTGCGTGTACATCACGGGAGCGTCAATCACGGCCACGATAACGTCGGGAGTACCTGCCGTCAGGCGCCAAGCGTCGCGAACGCTAACGTCGGCACCCTCGCGTGCTGTTTTGGCAATACTCTTGTCGCCCCTATTCTCGAGGTTCCACTGTGAGGTGTAGTATACGTCGTCGAAGGCGGCATCCTCGCTGCGTGTCATCGACGCATTAGGGGTGTAGGGTGTCGCAATGCAGTTAGATGCGGGCTTTACGCCTGCGCAATACTGCACGCCACACACCTCGGGGTGTACAACGGCGTGCTTCATCACGTCGTCGACATCCATCTCGCTCGAGAACGTGACACTGAACCAGCGGTGTAGTCCGAGCTCGTGTGCGAGCTTCTCGTTCTTCGGCTTGTGTGTTAGTATGGGCTCCATGGCGATGATCTCCACGCCGTTGAAGAGCGTGGCTACTACATCGTCCATATCGCCACCGAGAGCTCTCGTCGTAGTCGCCTCATCCAAGTAGAGAAGCATGCTGCCCCTCTTATGCTCTATTGTGGCGCATCCCATGAGCTTCTGAGCAAGAAGCTCTGAGGGTGCAGCCTCGTGCTGCACCTCAGAGCTCTTCTCTTTAACACAGGATGTCGAAGCCACAGCGAGCAATACGCCTAAAAGTAATACTCTAAGCTTCATCCCTGATAGATCTTTTATAGTTCGCGTGAACTTCTGTATACTAATGACTTAAGGCTTGCACCATACTTAGCCTCGAAATCCTCGACAGAGGCACAGCCCTCGGGTGTCATCTTAAACTTCACACGTGTTACGGGGCTATTGTTATCGTTCGAGTCCTTCGAGAAGTATACAAGTGTAAGGTCTTCGTAGAAGTAGCAGTACGACATTGTGATCGGAGTGTTGTGCTTGCCATTTCCCTGGAGGTCGATGATCAAGCCCGTATCCGGTATTTCGGTAGTATCAGTAAGATCGCCTGTATATACGTCGTACCAGTAGTCAACAACATCACCGTGCGTTGTTACCTCCAATGGGAGTACGGCCCAACCATCGGCATCGCCAAACTCCTCGGGATATGCCTCAATGAGGTCGTAGCCGTCGAAGTAAGTGTCGACTGAGATCTCGATATGTGCCTCAGAAACCTGCTCTGCGGGGGTTGTGATAATGTCGGTAAAGAATACCTCAGTGTTGAACTCGCCCGTCTTCTCGTCGATACCTACAGCATATACGCGATAGTCGGTCTCGGGAACGAGGGTATGGAAGTCGAACTTATTAGCACCCTTATAGCCCATAAACCTCATCGTTGCGGCAAGGTCTGGGAAGTTGCCTGCATCAACGAACCACTGTGCAGCCTCGTGCACCGCCTTAATAAGGTCTTCGGCTTTCTCGTCGGCATAGCATACGTCGCAGTAATAGAGGCATGTCGGATTGCCGGCATCTACCGTAGCCTTGATGCGGAAGTGGGTGACCTTATCTACCGTAACCGAGAAGTTAGCCTTTATGCTTGAGTCTATCGTAAGAGTGTGTATCTTCTCGCGCTTCACCTCGGTGGTGAGCATACCATACTCATAGCCGAAGGCCAATACGTAGTAGTCGGCATTCTCCGAGAGGTTGAGTGCCGTTGTCGTGAAGTCTCCAAAGTGTAGGTAGGGGATAATCTCGGGAAGCTCGTTGAACCATGCTACAAGCTCCTCGTCTGTCATATCCTCAGCATCGGCTGCGGGGAGTACCATCGCAACATACTGATCCTGGTTTGTCGTTGTCACGCTGTAGTTTACGCGGTCGGTGTTTATCTCTGTAACGTTGATTGTGAGTTCGTTAGTCGAGGGCTCAACCTTACCCGTCTTGAACTCCTTGATCACAACATCCGAGAGGCGCTGACCCACTTTGCTCACGGCACACGTGAAGCCGTAGAACTCGGTATCGCCATTGAGCTCGAACTCCTGCGACGAGGGGCCTACGAATGTAAGCTCTGCCACAGCAGTCTCCGCATCCATGCCGGCATAGGCACCGTAGTAGATAGCATTTGACAGATCCACCTCGGCAACCTTGTTGAGGTACATCGTGATGTCAACGCCGGGCGACTGTGCGAGACCCTCCTCTACGCCCTTTTTCGACATATACCACGCGAAGTAGCGCGTATTCTCGGGCTTTGCCGAGACGTTCATCGTAACGTAGGGGCCATCTATCTCGTACTGAATGTCGAACTCGTACTCCACAGACTCCTCGCCTACACCGCTCTGTGTGATGGTAACCTTGTCCTTAGCCTTGCCATACTCGAGTGTGAGTGTGGCTATGCGTGAGTCGGTGGTACCATTGGCATCCACGGTGAAGAGCACGGTGCCATCAATCGAGTAGTCGAAGTCGTGAATCCAGTTGACATCGCTCTTAGCCTCGAGCGTATCACTATCGTTGGGGTTGGTGAGGGTGTATGTAATCTCAAACTCGCCACCCTTGACCGCTACTTGTACAAAACTCTCGTTGATCTCGAGCTTTGCGGGATCTGTGGTTGTGGGGTCATCAACCGCAGGTTTGTCGTCAACCGGAGCATCCTCTCCACAGGCAGTGAAGAGGAGTGCTACAGCCAACATCTTGGTATAATGTAATATACGCTTCATTGTCGAATTGTGTTAATTAGAATTTTCTTACGGCTCGAACTGGGTGTCGATCGAGTTTATTGTTGTCGTAAGATGCAATCTCGCCTTCGTAGAAACTGAAGGCATAGGCGCCCTGCACGCCAAGCTCTGTCGACGACCAGTAGCTGTCGTTAACGCCGTTGGCAAGGGGTGTCTCGCCCATCTCCTTGAGGGTAGTATTTATAGCCTCAAAGTTGTAGGATATGTACTCGAGCTCAAAAATAGCGGGTAGATACCACGATGAGAGGCCCGGGGCATTCTTTGCATGACACCACGCAAATGCGGGGTATAGCTCCTCCCAGTTCTCCTGCTCGCGGATATACTTGCAATTCCATGCGCCATCCTCCATCGAGAACTCGCCACCCATGACTGTGAGCATCTTGTGCTCCGTAGACCATTGTGCTACGGTCTCGTCGATAGATATGAGAAGGCCGTGCTCGCCACTTTCGTCTACCGTGGCTACGATACCCTCGGCAAGACCCTTCTTGTAGTATTCGCCAGGCTTATACGTAACAACCTCGTTGCCGCCTTCTTCGTTGCCACCGTCCTCGTTGCCGCCGTCTTCGTTGCCGCCGTCTTCGTTGCCGCCGTCTTCGTTGCCGTTGCCCTCCTGCTCCTGTCCGTTGCCTGAGCCGGTGTTATCCGGCTCAGAGCATGCGAACGGAAGTGTTAGCGTAGCAACCAAGAGCATCAAAAATGATAATCTCTTCATAGTGCTTTAGAGTGTGCAGGTTATGCGATAAACACGTGCGTTGCCATCAGCATCGTATGCAGCACCGGCGTAGTAAACGGTGTCACCCTCCTTGAGGTTGCTGTCGTTGATGGTGAAGTATGTCTGGTTGGTAATCTCGTTCTTGAAGGTTGTCTCGTGATCCTCCTCAAGGTATACGAGAAGCTCCTCGTCGCTGAGATTGTAGATGGTGTCGTCATTTACGATATGGCTCATTTTGAACCACTTAACCTCAGTGTCCATATCGAGGTATACCCAAGCGCCTATGTGACCATTCTTCTTATTGGTGTTGAACAAGATCTCCTTGATGTGCGGACCCTCTTTTACCTCCTTTGTGGTGAATTCGCGGTATTCGGGATCTGTGGTGTATGAGCCATCGGGTACCATACCGATAACGTATACCACGTACTTAGTGTTGGGTGTAAGTCCATCGATAAGCCACGAGTTGTAGCCTGTCTCCAGAGCGCGTGACAACCACTCCTCCTTGCTCATCGCGTAAGAGTGCTCCTCAAGCCACTCGTTGTATAATCTATTAACAAGCTCATCGTTGTACTTCTTGATAGCATCGGCATTAGCACCGTACTCCTCGAATGTAGTATAGGGCATATAGTTGAACATGTGAGGTGTGGGCACGATGCTGGGATCGAACGATACGCTGCAAGTTGTAGTTGTGGGTGTGCCGATCATCAAGAGGAACTCGCACTCCGAAGCATCAGCCTCCGTAGTCTTGAATGCTACCTTCGTCAAGGGTGTTGTAACCTCGCCACCGAAGTAACCGAATACCAAGCAGTAGTAATCCTTGTTAGGAATCATCGGGCACTCGGTGATAGACTTTGTACCACTATAGATGTGATCGCCGATATTGTTGCCCTGAGCTACAAGGATTGCGTCGATGATCTCCTCGTCCGTAAGTGGCGTGCCATCCTCGTTGTACATATACTCCTCGAGCTCGAAGAGTGCCACGTATGTCTCGTTCTGTGAGGGAACAACATAGAACGATGCGCGGTCATCCTCGATCGTAGCCTCCGTTACCTCGAAGGTGTTCATCGGAGGACGTGCCGTGGTTATGGCGATAACCTCGGCCTCGGTTGTTGCTGTACCGTCAGCACCAATACCGATAGCGAATACGTAGTACGTTGTCGAGGGCTGGATGCCATCCTCAGATGTGAAGTCGGCAACAGTAGCACCAAAGGTCGACATGTAACCTACAGCCGTAGGAACGTCAACGCCATTCTCCAGAGCTACCTCGGGGATATATGAGGCAATGAACTCGGGGAGGTTAGCAGCGTCGCTCATGCAGTACTCCTCATACCATGCAGACTCGAATACGTCGAAGTAGTAGCCTACGGTTTCATCCGAGGGGATGATGGTTACAGAGAACGATGTTGCTGTTGTGTTTGTACCCTGAACGAGCTCGAAGCTGCAATCCAAAGGCTGAACCTTTGTTGTAGTGAACGTAAGCTGGTTAACAGCTGTGAGAGCCTGACCCTTGGCATCGATGCCGTACATGTACAGAACGTAATCGTTGCGCGAGTTGAGGCCGCAGTAGTAGTGCTCCTGATCGCCCTTGATGAGAGCCTCGGTAAGGAAGGCCTCGAGGGTTGTACCGGCGTTGTCTGCAAGGTAGTTGAAGTAGTCGAGGTCGGTAGTAAAGAGCTCCTCGTCAGTTTCGGGCATAGCCTCCTTGATAGCCAGACCAAAGAAGTAGGTCATCTCCTTGTCCTTAGGCTCGATGTTGAACCATGCGTCGCCAGAGTGCAGTGCTGTGAGCGTTACGGTGAAGTCCTCCATCACGAAGGGAACGTCAATCTCGGGCTTCTTATTCTCACCGGGCTGCTCGTCACCAGGCTTCTCGTCACCGGGCTGCTCGTCACCGGGCTGCTCCTCGTTGGGCTTCTTGCCGTCGTCGGTAGCGTCCTCCTGGCAACCTACAGCTACGCCGAGCGTAAGTACGGCCATAAGAAGGAATTTAAAAAAGTTGTTAGTTTTCATAATTGTTTGGTTAATGTATTAGTAATTAAGTATCTTTTTCGCCGCGAATATAATATTTTTTCAATAAAAACTCCACAAAAGCGATGTTTTTTTAATCGAGTTTGTGTATTCCCTTTTAATTTTGTATTTAATCAATAAATGAATAAAGTGTGTGCTATAATTATATTATTGATAATCAGTGTAATATTTATGGTACACATTCTAACAAAACGGGGGTGACTAAATTACTTTTTAGTCATCCCCCCCTTAGCATAGTGTAGCGCTTGGTACTACATCGCCTGTGTGATATCCCACACAAAGGCGCGTGAGCCCTGCTGCTCGGTGGTAGAGTCTATCTCGCGCACAGCGTTGAGAAGTGTCTCCACCTTCTCATCCTCGACGATGGCCAGAATCGAGGTATTCATCGATGGCCATGCGTGAGTGCCATAGTGGGGCTCGCCCGTATACGAGCCACGGCCCTCGGTGAGCGCCCAGCGTGTGAAACCACGCACACCGTGGTCGTCCAACATCTTATTCACACGGTCGGTGAGCGCCTGATTATATGATAAAAAGAATGCTTTCATACCTTTTTGTTGTTTTATTGGTTATTTGCCTCCAGTGCCTTTTGCTTCTGTGCGCGGATGAATGCCTCCTGCTCAGCCAGCAGACGTGCCTTACGTGCCGCCTTGCGCTCCTTGCGACCCTCCAACATGGCGTAGAGCGCAGGAACAATGAAGAGGGTCAAGAGTGTTGACATCAACAGACCGCCAACAACCGAGATACCCATAGGCTGCCATATCTCCGAGCCCTCGCCGATACCCATAGCCATAGGCATCATACCGAGCACGGTAGTGAGCGATGTCATAAGCACGGGGCGTAGACGGCTCTTACCACCGGCGATAACGGCATCGCCAACGGCCATGCCACGCTCAACCAAGAGGTTCATATAGTCGACCATCACGATACCATTCTTCGTAACGATACCCACGAGCATGATGGCACCGATAAGCGCGATAATCGAGAGCGGCGTGTTTGTAAGCCACAGAGCGATAAATACGCCCGACATAGCGAACGGCAGCGTAAACATGATGATGAAGGGGTATAGGAGCGACTCGAACTGCGTAGCCATCACGATGTACACAAGCACGATGATAAGTATCAAGAGTGTACCGATGTCACCGAAGGCCTCGCCCTGATCCTCGATAGAACCACCAAGTTCGAGGGTGATACCTGCAGGGGCAACATAGTCGGCCAAGAGGGCATTAACCTCAGCTACAGCGTCGCCAAGAGCTACGCCCGCGCCCACAACACTCTCAACAGTGACTATACGCTGACGATTCTCGCGCTCGATCTCGGGAGATGAGAATACCTCCTTAACTTCGGCAACCTCCTTCAATCTGATGGGACGACCCATAGATGTGTAGAGGATGATATTCTCTACCTCCTCGATACTCTCGCGGAATGGCTCGTCGTAGCGCACCACGATGTCGTACTCGTCGCCATCCTCGCGATACTTCGAGCACTCGTAGCCATAGATGCGGTTACGTATGAACTGCGCCGCTGTGGCACTATTAAGACCATAGTAGGCGAGCTTCTCGCGGTCGAAGATGACGTTGTACTCGGGCTGCAAGTCCTCGCGCGAGAGCTTCACGTCACGCAACGTACTCAACGACGACATCTTAGCCTGAAGATCCTTGGCCGTAGCCATGGCGTTATCCATATTGTGACCAAACACCTTGACATTCACGGTGCTTGAGCCACCGCCCATGCCACCACCCGAACCTCCGGGCGATACCGTAAACTCGCGAATCTCGGGAATAGCGGCAAGATCCTTACGCAACTCATCCGAAATCTCGAAGATCGTGGGACGCTCCATATCCGACAATCGAGGCATACGCATATTGTAGTTGATGATATGCGAGCCTGTTGTCTGCATCGCAGCAAAGGCGTTATCCGACGAGTTCGCACCCGCAGAGGTAGATACCATGAAGATGAAGGGGTACTTCTCCGCGATGATAGAGTCAATCTGGCGTGCCACCTTAGTTGTATAGTCCACATGGACGTTCTGTGGCATCTTGATGCTCATCGTGATACGTGCATTATCCGAGGGCGGGAAGAACTCCGTAGGCACTTGACGGATAAGCATGAGCGATACAGCGAAGATGGCCATAAGCACGAGCACCGTGCTCTTCTTCCAGCGCACAACGAAGCGCAACGCCTTCTCGTATACGCGGTCAAGCCATCTAAGGGCCTTGTCGATAGGCTTATAGATGATGCCAATGCCCTTGTATGTATGCTCACCACCATCGAGCTTAAGCATATATGCCGACATCATAGGCGTGAGGGTGATAGCCGCAGTTGTAGATACGCTGACAACGATAGTAACGATCCATCCCAACTCTCTAAACATGATACCCGACATACCGGGGAGCATCGTGAGAGGCATAAACACAGCTACGACAACGAGTGTTGTGGCGATAACCGACAACCACACCTCATTCGTAGCGTAGATAGCCGCCTCCTTGGGCTTCGAGCCACGCTCGATATGTGTGGTGATGTTCTCCAATACCACGATAGCATCATCCACAACCATACCGATAGCGATAGATAGCGCCGAGAGCGATATGATGTTGAGCGTCGAGCCTACGGCATAGAGGTATATGAAGGCGCAGATAAGCGAAATGGGGATTGTCAAGCAGATGATAAACGTCGCACGCCAACGTCCGAGGAATATCATAACCACCAAAATCACGAAGATGAAGGCGAACATGATGGTCTCACTCAACGAGTTGATGGCATCGTTAATCTCGCGCGACGACTCAAAGATGGTCTCCACCTTACAATCGGGTGGTAGCGTGGGGATGATCTTCTCGAGCTCCTTCTGCACATCCTCGATAATCTTTACGGTGTTGGCCCCTGTCTGCTTCTGCACGATGACGCGCACACCCTGACGACCGTTGATGCGCTCATCCATCGTCGCCTTCTCCAAAGTATCGCGAATCTCGGCAACGTCGGTGAGCTTCACCGTACGGCCGCCGATGTTCGAGATGACGATGTCGCGCAACTCACGCGAGTCGTCGAACTCCAAATCCGACTTGAGGTTGAACGTCTGGTTGCCAAGGTCGAGGCTACCCGCGGGGATGTTGATATTCTCGGCTGCGATGATGCCACCGAGCGACTCGATAGTAAGGCCGTATGCCTCCAACTTCTTCGGGTCGACATTTACCTGCACCTCGCGCTCACGAGCACCGATGACTGCCACCGAGCCGATACCGTTGATACGGTTGAGCTCGTTAACCATCTTATCATCGAGAATCTTAGCAAGGGCTGCATAGCTCTCATCCGCAGTGACAGAGAGCATCATGATAGGCATCATCGATGTCGAGAACTTCATGACGGTGGGATACTCCACACCCTCGGGGAGGAGCGACTGCGAGCGGCTCACCACATCGCGCACGTCGTTAGCCGCCTCCGTAAGGTCGCATCCATACTCGAACTCCATCGTCACGATAGAGACGTTATCGGATGACTTAGAGGTAATCTTATCGAGGTTGTCAACAGAGTTGAGCTGATCCTCCAATACGCGGGTGATGTTGGTCTCGATATCCTCGGCATTACCTCCCGGATACATCGTAATAACGCTGATGTATGGCACCTCGATGTCGGGGAACTGGTCTACGCCGAGCTTATTTACCGAGAATAAGCCAAAGACGATGACCGCTATGAATATTAGCGCGGTAGAGATCGGTTTTCGTACCGCTGATTCGTAAATTTTCATCTCTCAAATAGTCTTCTTACAACATTAACAACTATTGGTCTCGGGGTTACTCGCTTACAACCTCTACAGCCTTGCCATCCATCAGGCGCACGAACGACGTTGTGGCAACCTCCTCGCCGGCCTCCACACCCTTGCGAATCTCTACCTTGCCATCAATCTTGCGACCGTCATCCACAAGGCGATAGTTTGCTACGCCATCCTTTACTACGTATACGTAGCGCTCCGACGAGCCCGCCTGCTTCTGTACGGCGATGTCGTCAATCATCACAGCCTCGCGCTGACCCATATTAAACGTAGCGCGTGCGTACATGCCCGGGCGCAAGCGCTCATTGGTATTGGGGATTGTCACCTCCACGCCAAAGGTGCGTGTGGCAGCATCCAACGAGGGGTTGATGCGCGACACCTTACCCTCGAATACCTCGCCGGGGAAGATGTCAACGTGTATCTCTACGGGCTGACCCACCTTAACATTGGGATAGTACTGCTCCGAGACGTTGGCCATAACCTTGAGCTTGTTGATCTGCATGATGTGGAGGATGGGCATGCCTGCGAAGAGGTCGCCATTCTCGTAGTTACGTGCCGTAACAACACCCGAGATGGGCGACTTTATCTCTGAGTTCTTGCGCATCTGCTCGACCATCTCCTTCTGCAAGTTGAGGGTGTTCTCGAGCTCGATGATCTGCTGGTCTGAGATACCACCAGCCTCGTGTACGGGCTTCATACGGTTGTAGCTATCCTCTATTGTTGCGAGGTTTATCTCGAGCTGCTTGAGGCTTGTGCGGTTGAGCGTAGCCACCACCTGGCCCTCCTTTACGCGGTCGCCCACGTCGAACTTAATCTGGTCGATATGCAGGCCCTGTGCCGCGGGGGTTATGTCGTTCTCCTTGTAGGGCAGAATCTCCGACGTGTAGGTCTCCTTGAGGTCGATGGTCATCACTTCGGCCACGCAGCTCTTCACGGCTACGGCACTCTCGGTCGTAGCCTCCTCGGTGGTCATCTTCTGGTTAGAGTTGCAGGCAACTACTGCTGCGGCTGCAACGATAAGCATAAAACACTTTTTCATATTATCTATCTATTTTTTAATTTTTTTCTGTTTGACCTTTGTTGGGTTACTCAAGGCTTGTTGTTTGATACTCCTCAATACCGAGCGACTTCTCATACTCGGCATGTGCTGCGAGGTAGTCGTATATCGACTGTGAGTAGCTTAGCTGTGCCTGTGTGAGTGAGAGCTGTGCGGTGTTAAGCTCGATGATTGTGCCGGCACCGGCATTGTAGCGTGTGAGCGATATGTCGTACGCCTTCTCGGCCTGCTCCACCGTGAGCTCGTTCGCTAACATCGTCTCGCGTGCCGTGAGCAGCGTGTTTATCGAGGCCTGCACCTGCAGACGGATACCCTCCTCGGCGTATGAACGCTGCAGGTCGAGTTGTGCCATCTGGTTGCGTACCTCGCGGAGCTGGTTTGTCTTCTTCAATCCCGAGAAGATGGGTATCGAGAGCTGCGCACCCACCTGTATGGGGTACTGCCACCAGAACTTCGACTGACTCTCTGCCGATGCACGTGTTCTGCCCATGGCGCCACCCATAAGGCCGCTGAGGTCGATGCGCTCCTGACCGATGTACGATATCGAGCCAAAGGCTACGAGTGTAGGCATGCGCGTCGTCTGTATCATCTTCTCCTGGTGCTCAAGAAGCTCGCGCTGAAGGTCTAAGGTCTTGAGCGTGGTATTCTCGGTGATGTCCGTCGAGTAGTCGGTGCCGAGAAGTACCGCTGTGCGGAAGTCGTCGAGTGTGCCGCTAACCTCTATTTCGAGATCCTCGGGAAGCGAGAGATACATCTTGAGCTGTAGCTTGGTGATCTCTATGGCTGTCTCAGCCTGCAATACCTGAGGCTTGAGGTTCGAGAGCTGCACCTGTGCTGTGAGGTAGTCGTACTCCGAGGCGAGGCCGTTGTCGTAGAGATCCTTGGTGTTATCCACTACGCGCTGTGTCGTAGCTATGGCCTCGTTGAGCACTGTGAGCGACTGCTCCGCAAGGAGCACGTTGTAGTATGATGCGCGCACCGCCGCGATGAGGTCTATGCGGTTTGCGCGTGCGCTCTCCACGGCTGTAGCCATCTGCGTGCGTGTCATCTTCATCTGTCGGTATACCGAGGGCACGAAGAGCGGTAACGATATGTTACCCGCAACGTTAAATGTGTTCTTACCACCGAACGAGAATCCCTCGGTCATCTCCTGACGACGGATGGCCAAGGCATACTGTCCCGATACCTCAATCTGCGGATAGAGCGTAGATGCTGCCTGCTTGTAGACATAGTCGTAGCGCTCGATCTCCAAGTCTGCCACTTTGACGGTGGGGTTGTCGTTGAGTGCAATCTCTATCGCCTTGTCGAGCGAGAGCTGCACCTGAGCCTCTGCCACGCCAAGCGAGGCGAGACCCATACACATCATCATTAAAATCCTTTTCATCCTACTTATGTTGTTTATTTGTTTTATCTCTCTGCCTGCTGCTACAGCACTAACTATACTATAACGAAATATTTGCCTATATATTGTCGAAATATTTTGCTTTGTAGGTGTCGAATGCCACTTTGCCCTTCTCGGTGCATAGCCCGCGAATGAATATGAGCAGCGCGTAATACATCATCTCGATGAGCTTGTCCGATGGAGCCTCGTCGTGGAGGGTGTTTATGAGCATTCCGTGAACGGAGTGGTGTAGGAGCTTTACCGCGCGCTCCTTGTTTATGTGGCTCTCGAAATAGCCGTTTGCCACGCAGTTGTCCATCCAGTTTTCGAGGTCGTTGTACGACTTCGACTGCACATCCTCCTCCAAGCGGTTATATACCGAGGGGTAGAAGCGACGCATATTTCGACGCATACGCCCCGCTATGGGCGCTACATCCATCATACCGCGAAGGTTGAGCATCATCACCTCGAGCGAGTTGTCCACGTCGGCAATCTCTTCCATGCGACGCTCGCGCGAGGTCTCCGAGTAGTGGCGTATGCTCTGGTATATTAGCTCCTCCTTGTCGCCAAAGAGCTCGTAGAGTGTTCGCTTAGAGATGCTTAGCTCCTGCGCAATGTCGTCCATGCGCACAGCCTTTATGCCCTGCTCGATAAACATCTTCGATGTATGCTTGATAATATCCTCTCTGCTTGCCATCTCTTTTTGCACAATTTTACGATGCAAAAGTAGTAAAGAAAACTTAAAAAACAAAAAAAGTTTTGCAGTTTTTGGAGTTTTCTTTGGCCGATTTCAACCAAACACGAAAAAAAGCACGAGTGACATCAAAACATGCCACTCGTACTTTTTGTTGTTATCATCAATTTTTTATGAGGTTGAATGTAAATATTTCCCTAAATCCTATCAGTAATTTTATACTAATTTATCATCCTCAATTTCTTTTGAAAATAGCAGATAGTCAACAATTAAAGTAATTGATAATAATAAATAAATTGTCTACCGATAAAGATAGATCGCTCTACTTTCCGAAGCGTACTCCAAATTGTAGGTAGAGTGTACTTATCACATCCGAGCCATTACGATAAACCCTAAAATCGTCAGATGTGAGTAGCCTGTAACCTAACGAGATGTTGAAGCGTTTGATGTCGAGACCTCCACCTATTGTCATACAAACACCCCACTCGTTGCGCGTGTTCACATTAGCACCGAGGCTTACCTCTGCATAGGGTGTCAGACAACGGCTCTTACAGCGTGGGTAGTACTTCACATTTGGAGCTACGACGAAGTATAGGTCTGCCATCGAGTAACGGACGAGGGGCTGAAACGTGTTGCATAAGATAGTCACCTCGCCACCGACATAGACCCTCTCCTTTATACGTGCTCCGAAGTCCGTTTTCAACATCCATCCGTAGAATTCATCATTATCTAAGGGGATAAATCCACCGATGTCTACCCGCGACTCAAATATCGCCCGTGGCTGCTCCTCCTCAGGTCTGCTCTCCTGCGCCAGTGCCGGTACTGCCACCACAATCAACGCTATTAATAGTGAGAATACTCTTCTCATGGTTGTAACAATAAGATGCAACTTAAAACTTTTTTATAGATTATACGTAATGATTCTAAAATATCTATCGTAATATCTATATAGGTCTGGGTCATCTGTGTCTTTAGTGTATTCTTTATCAGATATTTGTGCATATCTCTTGTTACTGTCGATTTCATTGGTTGCCAAATAATATCCATTATGCAATCCATCCGTGTATCCCCAGGCTATGTGGAATAAATTCTGCATACTTCCATATGTGATGGTCGTATCGTAAGAGCCATCGCTAAAATAACAAGTTGTAGTAGTTTTAGGTCTTCTCTTTACATATCCATCATATACCATGGCATGACCATTATTTATAGTTTTATGTGCACCTACATATACAGGCTTGTTTTTTTTTATCATATTGATAACTGCGGATATGTCAGCCTCTTCAAACCCTAAACGTTTGTCAACATTTTTGTATTTTAGTTCCTCAAAAGCATTTTTAGCTTTTGTTGCATTAGATGAACTACCTGTAGGGGTATAATTTACATCACAATAATTACTTTTCCCCAATTCACGACACAAGCAGCTGAGTTGTACTATTGTGTCTGAATCGTCTGTATACGATACCTCGCTATCATACCCCTTTACCACATCCCATGATATTGGCACTCCACAACACGTTAGGTTTTGAGGATATTCGTGATAGGCTATTATCTGAGCTAAAGCCGTTACGGTACATCCTGTCGGGCACAATTCTGATTCATCATTTTCGCATTTAAGATTAAACGGCTCCCACTGATGCCATGTCGTTGTTAGTAATGGAGGGTAATGCTCGACGATTTCCATTGTGGTATATGTTGTAGTTCTTATTAAGGATGGTGGTGTGATGGGAGGTGTGACTGGTGTTGGGTCAAGAATAATAGGACCATCTATTGCATCATCTATTACATAACTTGCCATAAGTTCATAAACAAAGCTGTCGTCAGTAGAAAGATGGTTAAGATCATGTTCCTCTACGCTTTCTAACGAGCGTTGCTCACACTCCTCAAGTGTAATAATATTATTTTTTACTTCATGTCTAATTGCCTCAGCAAATTTATCCGTATCAAAAGTTCCGTTTTCAGTAATTGAAAAGATTGGTGAGATATCATATTGCGCTCCTAATATGGCATATCCGTCACCGTTATCGAAATCTACGATGTATACTAATGTGTCAGGGAGATCTATTTTTACATTCGACCTTGTAATATGATCTAAAACAAATGTTCTCACATTACTCTTAGAATACGATTTCCTATCATTAGCGCGAGTTCCTGTGTAAATAGCATCAAGTGTTTGGTTAAGGTCGTCAAGAGCCTCCGAGATAGGTCGAACAGATGTTTTGCTACAAGGCTCACAATAATCATTTGTGCTATTATTCGTGGATACGTCATCACGTTGGCAAGATGCAAACGCTATAAATACTATGCAAAATAAAAATATTTTTCTCATGGCTGTTTGGATTTATATCTAAAGCATATGCTATCCATATGCAAAGATAAACAATTATTTAAAATGATAATATCAGTAGATATAGATTTTAGTGCTCTAACCTTAACAATGGTTGGTATATACACAATTTTTTCATAGCTTTGTTGTTTAATAGTTTGATAATAAATTCTGTTTTATAACTTGAATGGGGAGATTATTGTTACAGATAGTATTCTCCCCAATATGTGTCGCCATTAGAGACCTCAATGAGTATATAATGAGAACCACATCCTAATGAGGATATATCAATAGATAGCGTTGAAGTTCCGCTATTAACATTTTCATAGATGCTCTCTTCGTTATCTATATTATATATGTTAATATCCAACTCTCCTAAATTATCCATAAATGTGAAGTAGACAAAGGAGTTTTGATAATATGCCTCTATAGGCTCTATACCTCTATGAATATTGCCATTTGCCCCTTTTTTAGTTACAATAATTGGAGAGTACTTGTTTGGTAGCTTATCGTCATCTCCTGATGCTATTGCGCTTGAAGATGTAGTTGGGAGAAAATTGATTGCTACAATAAGTAGTAGCATGCGTAAAAAAGTTCTTTTCATAGCTTATGTATTTAAATTAACCACCTTACAAAATTAAGGTAAATATCATTATTTATTCGCTTTATATATAAAAAACAGCCTAACAACTTTAATGGTAATATAGTGATTATCAATAATATACACGCTTGTTAGAAAAAATATTCTAACAAGCGTGTATTCGATTACTAAATCTATTGATTATCAGATAGTTGTATCTATGACAACACTCTGTTTTTGCGAGCTGTGATATAATATGTTGATTTACAGTGTGTTATCACAAAAATTTAAGAAGCATCTCCTTGTTTTCGTAGGGGGATTGTGCGATTTTAGCTTTGAGTCTTGATTTCCTCATGTATATATTGCCAACGCTATCGCTGGTAAAAACACTTATGGCTTTAGCTGAAAATCCTGCATATATGAAGCATATTAACCTAAAGTCCATTTCACGAAATTCGGGCATTGCTTCTCGCAGTAACAACATTGCATTATCTCTATACTTATTTACGATATTTTCCAAAAGTTGAAGATGTTCCTTATCTGTTTGAAGCTTCTCTATCTCATTGCGTACTTGGGTATATATAGCCTCCTTATCTCTCTTGGTTCCGTGAGTTTCGTAGTATGTATTACTAAGCTTATTAATAAGCGAGAATTGCGACTCAAAGAGACTGCTTAAATGTTCTTTCATCTCTGTTATCATAGCATCCATATCCTCGGAGTTGCTTGTCTTTGCAAATAGTGAATCTTCTAAATCTTGTACATGCTCCATATAGCGTTGAATCTCCATGTTTTTTTGAGATATTCTTCGGCGCATTATGATTGCAACTATACCAATTGTAAATATGGCAGCAATGGTGATGACTATTTGCATGTGGCGGGAATGTCTTAACGCCAATGCTCTGTATGTTGCTTGTGACTTGAAGTACTCTTTTTGTACTGTTAGTAGAGGTTGTTGTAATGTTATACGAATGGTCGAGTCTTGCATCTTTAGCAATCTCTCATGGCAAGTTAAAGCCTCTTGATAGTCGCCTAATACGCAGTGTATTTTGTATTCCTCAAATAGGAACAATTCCACTTCATTATACTCAGGTACCAAGGCTCGTGCATACATTAGGTGTTTATTTGCTAATTCTCTGTTGCCATCACAAGCATGTATGTAGGCTTTAGACAGTTGCATTATAAGGCTATCATCACACAATGACATGAACTTGCTATCAAATAGCTCTTGTAATTTTTGTCTGTCACCCATATTTTCATAGAGGAGAATTAGATAATCAATGCAAGACTCACAGAGTTCGCTATTATTCTCTGTGTATGCCCACTCCAACACCTCTAATAGGGGCTTTTCTGCTAATTCAAATTGTTTGGTATCAAGATATGTTTGACCTATGCTCAGCTTTGTATAATTCTTGTGTGTTTCAAGTCCCGCTTGCTCATAATGGTGATATGCCTCTTGAAAAGCGTGTAAACTCTTCTCGTAGTCATATATCTCATCGTGAAGCATGCCTATATGGGCGTATAAGAGTGCTACAGCATAGTTGTCGTCAATGTTGCCAACTAATTCCTCGGCTTTTGTGTATGATAACATCGCTTTGGTGTTATTCCCACCATTCGAGTATATTCGTCCTTGGTAGTAGTACGACATAAATTTATAGCGCACATTGTCGGACTCTTCGTAGTACTCTACGGCGTCATCTATGAGCGTAGCATCTGTCTCGTCGATATAGTTTTTATCCTTGGCTTGGGTAAGCAGCAGGGCATAGCGCGCCTTGGTGCCACGCGAAGCGACGGTTGTTATATCGATACCCTCAAGGACGACTAACGACGAGTCGGGGCGCTCGACCATCAACTCTTCTGCCTTGTCTAACATCCGCTCAACATCGCGTGATGAGGAGCAGGAGCACAAAAGCACGAGTGATATTTCTACGGTGATGTGTAATAAGTGCTTCATAGGTTTGTCTGTTTACCATATACCCGCTGCAACTACTTTACACGTATGCGCTGGCCTATGGATATGCGGTCGATGTTGATGTCGGGGTTTAGTTCCGCAATCTTTGCCGATGTCGTGCCGTAGCGTGCCGCAATACGGCCAACCAAGTCGCCATCCTCGATGGTATACCACACCTCATCACCCGTCTCAGGCACAGGCGTAGTATTCGTGGGCTTAGAAGTATCGGCTGCCGGCATGCTGCCATCCTTAACCTTTATACGCTGGCCTATGGATATGCGGTCGATGTTGATGTCGGGGTTTAGACGTCGTATCTCTGCCGTTGTTGTGCCATAGGTCTTGGCTATGCGTCCCACAAGGTCGCCATCGACAACCGTATGCCATACTGCGCTCACCTCATCCGTAGCTACATGCTCCGCCGCGGGGCTCTCCACTGTCGTGGGGATGCTCTCTTCGCTCGCGCGCTCCACGGGCTTAGGCTCTACGGGTGCTGTGGTGGTGACGGCAGGCACTGTGCCATCGGCGCGGAAGTCGGCATCGCCACCGATAATGCTAACCCTCATCCCCGTGTGTACCATGGGCTTAAGGCTGTCGAGGTCGTTGTTGTGTAGGCGTATGCACCCCTCCGTAGCGCGTGTGCCAATAGATGCAGGGTCGTGCGTGCCGTGGATGCCGATGCCCTTATGCGGGGGTGTCTTGAGACGTATAAACCAGTTGCCATAGCACCCCTCGATGACACCCTTGCCATCGCCAAAGTCGTGCGTCCAGTGCGCCGCGGGTACAATCTCCTCGACGGTAAACTCACCCTCGGGAGTCTTCATATCGCCAGGGCGCTGTTTGTTGCCGTCGTTCTTGCCCGTAGCTACAGGAAAGCAGCATATTAGAGCCTCGGAGCTATCGTAGAGGCGTAGCGTCATCGTCTGCTTCGAGATGACGATATGGTCGGCCTTCGTGCTATCGCCCGTGGGCTCCTCGATGATGACTGTGGGTGCGGGAGCTTCTACCACGGCGTCGGTGGTCGTCTCCTTATTCGTGGCCGTGCTATTGCCGCAGGCAGCAACCATAAGTGCTGCCGAGAAAATTGTTGCTAACTCTCTGATAAGCATTGTGTAAACCTTAAATGTTGAATGTTACTCTGCTGCGTAGATTATGTCGTAGTTGCCCGAGCCGAGCATCTTGACGTTGAGTACCGAGTTGCCGGGCACGACACCGAGGAAACGATACTCCTCGTCGTCGGCATAGAACTCCACAAATGCCAGGAGCTCCACGTCGCTATCCTCGCGCTCGATGCTGAAGATTACCAGTGTCTCAAGCTCCTCGCCTGTGTTATCATCCTCGTATGTCCACACCTCCTCGACCTCGACGTCGATCTTCGGTCCTGTGGCCGTAGCACCCAAGACGTATATGAGGTCTGTTGTGGCGCGACGCCACTTGCTCACGTCGAACTCCGACTTATCCTCCTCCGACGCGGTAATATGGCGATCCATAACGCCAAAGAGCTTCTCGTTTACGAGGAACGAGGTGTTGACATACCCCTGAAGGCTATTGCCATCGGCTATAACCGACATATTGTCGAGCTCTCCCGAGATATACTCCACCTTGGCCCAGTCACTATCGACAATCTCCACGATGCGTACCTTTGTGCCATATCCGAGACCGTTGATTGCCACCGAGCGACTATCTGTCGCGGGGTAGTTACGTATACGTAGCGAGGGGTGGGCATATACTACTGCCGTCTTCTCGTTCTTGCCTATCGAGGGCTTGCGCCACGAGTGCGCATTGCGACATAGCTCTACCGTATTTACTGCATACTTGCCGTGGTCGAGCATGCCTACAGCCTCAGCATCGAAGTACTCGTTGAGGTCGTTCCATGTACCATAGTCGAAGGCCGTTGCCTCGCCATTCTCGACTTCGGTCTCGGCCTCTGTCTCCGCCTCTTCATTGACGATTATCGTAGGTAACTCCTCGGCCTCCTTCGCATCCTTATCGGGTGCTGTGCCCCTATTCGTGACGTAGAGGTATCCGCCAACAGCACCTAAGAGTGCCGCCAACAGAAGTACGATAAATGTTACAAGCCCCCACCTTGTCCCACGCTTCTTGGGCTCGGGCATAGGCTCTATGGCGGGCTCTGGGTTGGGCTCGGGGTTGGGCTCGGGCGTAGGCTCTGGGGTGGGCTCGGGCATCACCTCCTCGTTCTTCTCTGTTGTGGTCTCCACGTGGATATGTGTAGCCTCCTCGTCGGTCGCCGGGTTGCCGCACTTGGGGCAGTAGATGATACCCTCAGCAATGGGCTCGTCACAATATTTGCAGTTACGTGTCATAATATCTAAGTTTTATAGGTTTCTGAATATATCCGTTCATTCTTACTTCTCCCACCTGAGAACCACGCCCGTGCGCGAGGTGTTGTATATCTCTATGGTGTAGTACTCCGTGCCATCCTCGGCCTTGTGTGTCGTGGTGAAGTGCTCGCCACCGATGTCGGCGCGGTTGTGGCCTCCGAAGCGCTCCTCGTCCGACGAGAAGATAACGCTATACTTACCCGGCCATGGCACGTTGAGACGGTAGTTGGGGATAGATGCCGTGGGGTGCCAGTTGATGACAAAGAGCAGCCCCTTGTGCGAGTATACCATCGTCTTATTCTGCTCATCCATCTGGTGGTTATATGGGTAGCCGTCGCCGAGGACGCCATGCTCCTTGACAACCTCGATCATCGCCTTATCGAAGGCGCCAAGATATGAGTAGCGCAGGAAGCCGTTTTCGGCCAGCGACCACTGACGTCGCGCATGCTTATACGACCAGCCATTGCCCTCCCTCGGGAAGTCTATCCACTCGGGGTGGCCGAACTCGTTGCCCATAAAGTTGAGGTATGCCTCGCCGCCTGTGGTTATGGTGAAGAGGCGTATGAGCTTATGTAGCGCCATGCCACGGTCTATGGTGAGGTTTTCGGATGCGCGATCCATGGCGAAGTACATCTCCTTGTCCATAAGGCGGAAGGCGAGGGTCTTGTCGCCCACGAGTGCCTGGTCGTGCGACTCGGCATAAGCCACCGTGCGTACCGACGGCAGACGGTTGGTCATCACCGACCACATCTCCCAAATGTTCCAGTCGTCGTCACTCCTCTCCTTGAGTATCTTAATCCAGTAGTCGGGGATGGCCATGCCGAGGCGGTAGTCGAAGCCCATGCCGCCATCCTCGGGCTTCACGCACGAGCCCGGCATGCCGCTGACATCCTCGGCTATGGTTATGGCGTCGGGGCGCAGGTCGTGGATGAGCTTGTTTGCCAAGGTGAGGTAGACGATGGCGTCGCGGTTGACACCCTCGTCGAAGAAGCGCTCGCGACAGTCGAACTCCACATATCCGTGGTGGTGGTAGAGCATCGACGTTACACCATCGAAGCGGTAGCCGTCGAAGTGGAACTCCTCGAGCCAATATTTCACGTTGGAGAGTAGGAAGTGCTCCACCTCGTGCTTGCCGTAGTCGAATATCATCGAGTCCCAATACTGCTGATAGCCTGCGTGGCCCTCCTTCGAGTAGTGGTGCTTCGAGCCGTCGAGCTCGTTGATGCCCTCGTCGAAGTTTTTCACATAGTGGGCATGTACGAGGTCCATGATCACCGCGATGCCGAGCTCGTGTGCGCGATCAATGAGCGAGCGCAGCTCGTCGGCGGTGCCGAAGCGCGACGATGGGGCAAAGAAGCTCGAGACGTGGTAGCCAAACGAGCCGTAGTAGGGGTGCTCGGCGATGGCCATGAGCTGCACGGCGTTATACCCCGCCTCCTTGATATGTGGCAAGATGTTGTCGCGGAACTCGGCGTATGTACCCACACCCTCACGCTCCTGGGCCATGCCCACGTGAGCCTCATATATGAGCAGCTCGCCTACCTTCGGGGCACGGAAGTCGTCGTGCTTCCAGTCGTAGGGTCTCTCAACGACAAACTGTGCTGTGTAGTTCTTCGTAGTATCATCCTGCACTACGCGCTTAGCGTAGGCGGGTATGCGGTCGCGCCAGCCGTTGTGGCCGTGAACGTGTATCTTGTACAAGGAGCCATCCGTTAGCCTCTCGCGGTACATCGCATCTGGGAGGAATATGCTCCATACCCCTTCACGATTGCGGTCTAAGCGTAGCTCTGTGCGCTGCCACGAGTTGAAGTCGCCAAAGATGAATACATCCTTAGCCTCGGGCAGCCACTCTCTAAACCACCAGCCACGCATCGCCTCGTCCCTCTGCCAGCCGAAGTAGCGATGTCCGTTAGCATAGTCTACAATCGTCCCTGCAGCCTTCTCTATGTCGCTTAATCTGTTGATATACATGTTATAACGACGCTCTATCTCCTCTTCTACGGGCAGCAACCACTCGTCTGCCGCAACCATTGCAAGTTTAGATTTGTGCTCTTTCATACATTTTTTGGTTTATTTTTAGCAAAGATATAAAAAATCTTCGTATCTTTGCCCGTTGTGAAGTGTTATTTGAATAACAAAAACAATTTATATATTAACTAAAAACTTTATTTTATGTTTAAAGGACATCCTAAAGGTCTGTATGCCTTGGCTCTTGCTAACACAGGTGAGCGCTTTGGTTATTACACGATGTTGGCGGTTTTCGCACTCTTCCTTCGCGAGAACTTCGGTCTTGAGGCCGGTACGGCTGGTGCCATCTATTCTACCTTCCTCGGCTTGGTATACTTCATGCCGCTTGTAGGTGGTATCCTTGCCGATAAGTTTGGCTTCGGTAAGATGGTAACCATCGGTATCTCGGTTATGTTTGCCGGTTACATGTTGCTGTCGTTCCCCTTGGGTGGCGACCTTATCGCTATGATTGCCATGATGGCTGCGCTTGTGCTTATCAGCTTGGGTACAGGTCTCTTCAAGGGTAACCTCCAGGTTATGGTTGGTAATCTCTACGACGATCCCAAGTATGCCGACAAGCGTGATTCAGGCTTCTCACTCTTCTATATGGCTATCAACGTTGGTTCGTTGTTCGCACCCACCACGGCTGTAGGTATCAAGCATTGGGCTGAGGAGTCGCTTGGTTATAGCTCGAATGATGCTTACCACTTCTCATTCATGGTTGCTTGTGCTGCGTTGGTTATCTCGATCCTTATCTACTACGCCTTCCGCTTTACGTTCCGTCACGTTGAGGGTGGTAAGAAGAAGGGTGAGGCTGCTGTTGTTGAGGATAACCTCACTCCCGAGCAGACTAAGCAGCGCATCGTGGCTCTCTGCCTCGTATTTGCCGTTGTTATCTTCTTCTGGATGGCATTCCACCAGAATGGCTTGACACTCACATACTTCGCTGACGAGTTCACCGAGACTACTGCCTTTGGCTTCGACACTATGTTGTTCGACGTATGGAACCTCGCACTTATCATCGTTGCTGTATATGCTACGTTCTCGATCTTCCAGAGCGATAGTGCTAAGGGTAAGCTATTGTCGGGTGTGTTGGCATCAGCCGTCTTGGCATTCCTCGTATACCGCGCTATGGGCGTTGAGGCTACTGCCGAGGTAAAGGTTGCTGCTCCTATCTTCCAGCAGTTCAACCCCTTCTATGTTGTTGCGTTGACTCCCGTATCAATGGCTATCTTCGGTTCATTGGCACGCAAGGGCAAGGAGCCTTCAGCACCCCGTAAGATCGCTTATGGTATGTTGGTTGCAGCTATCGGTTTTGTAATCATGGCCGTTGGTTCTGATGGCTTGAATACGCCTAACGACCAGCAGCGTGCTATCGCCGTATCTAAGGCTGAGGCCTTCGCTCAGGAGTACTACAACGTGGCAGCTACGGCTGAGGATCTCGAGGCTATGAAGGAGGATAAGGAGCTTGGCGCTGTGGTTAAGCCCGCTACCGACTTCATGGGTAAGCTCACTGAGAAAACTCGTCCTATCTTTGCAGATGTATACAATGCGAGCGTTGTAATCCTTAAGGCTCAGGCTCCCGTTGCTGAGGAGGTTGCTGTTGTCGAGGAGGTTGTTGCTGAGGAGGTTGCAGTTGTTGAGGAGACACCTGTTGTTGAGGAGGCTGTTGTAGCCGAGGAGGCTCCTGCTGTTGTTGAGGAGATTGTTGCTGAGGTTCCCGTAGCTGAGGATAACACTGCAGTTGTGGAGGCTGAGGCTACCTTGGCAGCTATCAAGGCTGACACTAAGGAGGAGACTCGCACATCGCCTTACTGGTTGATATTCACATACCTGATCCTTACTTTTGCTGAGCTCTTGCTCTCGCCCATGGGTATCTCGTTCGTGTCGAAGGTTGCACCTCCGAAGCTCAAGGGTCTTATGATGGGTGGCTGGTTCGTGGCTACTGCTATCGGTAATATGCTTGTTGCCGTCGGTGGTTTCCTCTGGGCAGGTCTTCCTTTGTGGTCGGTATGGACGGTATTCGTTGTTCTCTGCTTGCTCTCAGCACTCTTTATGTTTGTGATGATGAAGCGTTTGGAGAGCGTTACGAAGTAATACTTAGAATACATAACCAAAAAAAACTCTGCTCCTTGGGGCAGAGTTTTTTTTGTGCCATATACCGTGTATCGTATCTTGTGTGCTATGTATTCTATGTTGTGTGCAGTGTACTCTGGGTATCTATCTCCTTATTGTACTATGCACTGAGGTGTTCGATGAGTATCTTGAGACCTATGACAATCAGTATCACGCCGCCGATGATGCCTGCCTTGGAGCCCAGGCGCGAGCCAAAGAGGCTGCCGAGATATATGCCTACGCCCGAGAGTAGTAGTGTGACGATGCCTATAACGGTGGCTGCAACCCATATATTGATGCCGAGGAAGGCGATGGTGATACCCACGGCTAAGGCGTCGATGCTTGTGGCTATGGCCATAAGGAGCATCGTCTTAACGCCGAAGTCGGCAGTATGACTCTCCTCGTCGCCCCAGACGGCCTCGCGTATCATATTGATGCCTATCAGCGCTAAGAGGCCAAAGGCTATCCAGTGGTCTATGCTCGCCACCACCGCGGAGAAGCGTACGCCAACAAGGTAACCCGCAATGGGCATGAGTGCCTGGAAGCCCCCAAACCACACCCCCGCAGTGATGGCGTGGCGGAACGCTACGCGCCGAAGCGTCACACCCTTGCCGACAGATACGGCAAAGGCGTCCATGGCCAGGCCTATAGCTACCAAAAGTAGCTCTACTATTCCCATAGGTTGTGGTTTATTACTATCTGTTATAATCGTCGAGGGCGGGTGTTGCTGCCCCTGTGTCGTCGAAGAGCTTACCCCAATGTGGTGATGTAGCCTCCCAGATGAAGGTGCCTCGACCCATGCCGTCGGGGAGTGAGCTTACTATGCGCTCGATGTCGAGGTAGTGGTCGCGATACTCCACAACGATAAGTGGCTTCTTATACTTCCGAACCAGCGCGTTGGCATTCGCCTCGAGCTCTTCCAAGGTGCCGTGCCACTCGGGGTAGTACGACTGGCCTATGATGTCGTATTCGACGCCATACTCGGCCATAGCGTCGAAGAAGCGCTCAGACTCTTCGGCTTGACCGCCGAGGGCCACGTGTATCATAACCTCTGCCGAGGGGGCATACTCGCGCGTGGCACGAACGCCCTCTTTGAGTAGCCCGCAGAGACCCTCAAACGTATGGCGCACGGAGCCATAGGGCCAGAGCATGCCGTTGCTCACCTCGTTGCCCACCTGTACCATATCGGGGGCGGTACCCTGCGCTTCGAGAGCTGTGAGTACCTCCTTCGTATGCTCGTATACGGCATTTCGTACCTCGTCATACGAGTATGTCTGCCACGCCTGAGGCATTATCTGCTTCTGGGGGTCGGCCCAATTATCCGAGTAGTGGAAGTCGAGCAGGAAGTACATCCCCGCCTCCTTTATGCGCTTGGCCATGGCGAGCGTATGCTCGAGGTCGCAGTAGCCCTCGCGCTGGGAGTAGCCGAGCTCCGAGCGAGGATTGACAAAGAGGCGTAGGCGTATGTAGTTGAAGCCGTTGTCGCGTAGAATCTCAATGGCGTCACCCTCCACGCCACCATCACTAAAGAGTGTGCCGTCAGCCTCCTGTGACTGTAGCCACGATATGTCGGCGCCCACGGCATAGGGCTTCTTGATTGTCACTTGCGCCTCGACAATAACGACCGTCACAAGCGCCACCATAAGACATAATACTCTCTTCATATCCATATCGTTTTTATGTGTTAGCCTCTTACGTCATACTCCTGCGAAGCTCTTGAGTTTGGCTATCTCCTCTGCCCAGCGTGTCTCGTCGGGGGTCTCGAGGATGAGGGGTATGTTGTCGAAGCGGGGGTCTTGGGCTATATATCGGAAGCACTCCCAGCCTATCTCGCCATCACCGAGGGGCGAGTGGCGGTCTATACGGCTCCCTAAGGGGCGCATAGCGTCGTTTAGGTGCATACCGCGGAGATACTTAAAGCCCACGATGCTGTCGAACTCTGCGAAGGTGGCATCGCACGCCTCCTTTGTGCGCAGGTCGTAGCCCGCAGCAAAGGCGTGGCAGGTATCTATGCACACACCTACGCGACTCTTATCCTCCACACGGTCGATGATGTGTGCGAGCTGGTAGAAGCTAAAGCCGAGGTTCGAACCCTGGCCTGCAGTATTCTCCAATACGGCTGTCACACCCGAGGTGCGCTCCAGCGCCATATTTATCGACTCAGCAATGCGGTCGAGCGAGCCACGCTCGTCGATGCGCTTAAGGTGACTGCCGGGGTGAAAGTTAAGTCTGTCGAGGCCGAGGCGCTCGCAGCGTGCCATCTCCTCGAAGAACGACTCGCGCGACTTCTCCAAGCCGTCGCTGTCGGGGTGTCCGAGGTTTATGAGGTAGCTGTCGTGGGGTAGCACCTGTGCAGCACTATATCCCGCCTCGGCCATCGCCACCTTGAATGTCTCCACTTGACTGTCGGTGAGTGCCGGTGCCAACCACTGACGCTGATTCTTCGTGAAGAGGGCAAATGCCGTAGCCCCTATCTCCTTAGCATTTCTTATGGCGTTCTCCACGCCACCCGATGCACTTACGTGCGCTCCTATATATTTCATACGCTATATCTCCTTAATATTACATTAATAAATATCCAGCCCCTTCGCCCTTCATCCTTTCGTCTCTCGAGCGAGACGATGGTTGTAGTAGGGCTTATGCTGTAAATAATTCCATCATTATGATGGCAAAGATAACGAAAATTTAATAAAATATTTGTACATTTGCATTGTAAATACCTATTGATATATAACAAACACTAATAATCCAACATTGATACTATGAAGAGATTTACCACACTTTTCGCTATTGCCATTATGGCATTTGCAGGTGATGCTTATGCTCAGGTATCTGTCGACGAGGTTCCTGCCGTCGATCATAAGCGTGAGTTTGACAACGAGATGAAGAGCAAGGAGGTTGAGGCCGACTACTTCTCGGAGGCCAACTATCGTGCTGAGCGTCGTGCGATACGCAAGGAGCGCAACCTCGTAGACTTCTCGGCAAACCTTCACGGCTCACTTACGGCCTATAGCAAGTCGTGGCAGGCATCGGGCGACAACGCCATCACCATCCTTGCCAACATCAACTTCCTGCACACCTTCAAGAAGGGGCGCTTCACCCTCACAAATAGCGCCTCGGCAAAATTTGGCTACAACAATATGAAGACCGACCTTGGTGCGGACTATGGTGGCACACGTGGCGTGTGGTTCAAGAATGTCGACGAGGTAGTGCTCGCAACAGCACCGCAGTGGGCGATGGTCAAGAACTGGACGTATGGTGCCAATGTCAAGTTCCGTACGCAGTTTGCTCCGGGCTATGAGGCTCGTGGCGACAAGCAGAAGGGTGGCTCTCGTGTCTCTAACTTTATGACCCCCGGCTACTTCGATGCCTCTGTCGGTTTTACCTATGTGCTCCCCTCGGAGAAGTTCCCTCTGAAGGTCAACCTCGCGCCTATAGCCATGAGCGCCACCTACCGCCACGACCTCTCTACCTCTAAGGACTATGGCGTAACTGTTGGTCGCTCAAAGTACGAGGGTGGTCTCTCTGTGCAGCTCGACTTCGACAAGACGTGGGGTAAGAATGGCTGGTTGCGCTATCGTACTACGGCCTACTCTTTCTACGGCTGGATTACCGACATATCGTCGAAGGCTAAGTTCAAGCCTACCGAGGCTAAGGCTAAATATGAGCATGTGGTGCCCACCATCCGTTGGGAGAATACCATCGACATCAAGGCTACAAAGTATATCTCTACCCAGATATATTTCCAGCTATACTACAACAAGCAGGAGTGGCATCAACTGCAGGTGTCGTCAATGTTGTCTGTGGGTCTTACCTACACATTCAAAAACAAGTAATTTGTTGTGAAAAGGCAGCATCTGCTGCCGCTAACGAATTATCTCGTCAATGAGGCTGAATAAAAAGTGTATTTTGTCGTTATGCTCGCCCTCAAAATGCTCATTTACGCCAAGTAAACTGCGCTTTTTCGGGCTTCGCAAGCCTAAAACTACATCTTTTTATTCAACCTCCTAACAAAACGGGATGACAAACTTACTTTTTAGACATTCCCATCGCCTCGAAATATGCTGTCAATGGGCAGTATGCTCGGGGGTATGTTCTATCTTGTAAAAATACATTAACGCATATTAACCCATAGACCCAATAGAAAATACTAATAAAAAAGGCAATATTCCACCCCTTGTGGCGTTTGATACGATATGGATAAGAGTAGATTGACAGGTATATGGACGGTGCTACTTATCGTAGCATCTGTTGCCGTATCCGTATGGATAGGTGTTACCATTGGACGCGGCGTTGAGCGTAAGCACACGTACGACATCCTCGAGCAGATGTCGGGGCGTGTGGAGAGTAGCCAGGCGGAGATGGATGACTTCGAGCGTGAGGTGGCTGCCGTGCAGCAATATATGGCCGGTAGCGACAAGATGATGCAGACGATAATGGCCATACGTGGCAACTACGTCGATAACATTGACCTCGACACCATATACGAGAAGGCTATCCCGGCGCTCCTTGCTGAGCTCGATCCACACTCGGAGTATATACCTGCAAAGATGTTCGACAAGGTGAACGAGTCGCTCGAGGGCGAGTTCGACGGCATAGGCATCGTATTCAATGCTATGACCGACACGATCACCGTCCTTAGTGTCATCCCTCAGGGCCCCTCGGACAAGGCGGGAGTGAGACCCGGAGACCGCGTGCTACGCATCGACGGCCTCAATGTCGCGGGGCAGAAGATACCGCAAGACTCGATGGTGCGCCTTATGCGTGGCCCCCGAGGTACGAAGGTGAAGCTCTCGGTGCAGCGTACACGTATCGACAATCTTGTAGAGATAGAGGTTACACGTGACGCTATCGAGCTCCATAGCGTAGAGACGGCATTTATGCTCGATGATGACGCCAAGATAGGCTTTATACGTCTCTCACAGTTCTCGCGCACGTCGTATGCCGAGATGCGCAAGTCGTTGGATAAACTTGCGGCCGAGGGTATGCGTGGCGTTATCATTGACCTTCGTGGCAATGGTGGCGGCTTCCTCGATCAGGTGATACCTATGGCCAACGAGTTTCTCCCGGCCAATAGGCTTATTGTCTACACGGAGGATCGATATGGTGAGCGCATCAAGGAGTTTAGCACGGGGCGTGGTGGCTATCAGGATCTGGCTCTGGCCATCCTTGTCGACGAGACGAGTGCCTCGTCCAGCGAGATATTGGCGGGTGCCATCCAGGATAACGATCGAGGTCTTGTGTTGGGACGTCGCACCTTTGGTAAGGGTCTGGTGCAGGCGCAGATACCCTTCAACGATGGCTCGGCGATGCGTCTCACCGTAGCACGCTACTATACCCCCACGGGGCGCTCGATACAGAAGCCCTATACCCATGGCGACGAGATGTCCTACCACATGGATATCATCAACCGCTACAACCATAGCGAGTTTTTCTCGGCCGACTCAATACACTTCGACGATACGATGAAGTTCAAGACCCCCGCGGGGCGTACCGTCTATGGCGGTGGTGGCATAATGCCCGATATATTTATCCCGCTTGATACGCTCGGCATGTCCGACTACTACCACGAGGCGTGGAATACAAATGTCTTGTATCGCTATACTATGGAGTTTACCGACCGCCATCGTAAGCAGATGGATACGATCACGTCGCTCGAGGAACTCGATGCGCTGCTACGGTCGGAGAACCTTGTCGAGGAGTTCGTCAAGTACGCTGAGCGTAATGGTGTCGAGCGCGACGATGAGGGGCTGAAGCTCTCGCGTAAGATTATCGAGGCACAGATACGCGCATATATCGGTCGCAATGCCCTCGATGACGAGTCGGGCTTCTACTATAACATCTATGCCATCGACGATGCTATGCAGCGTGCTGTCAAGGAGTTGCGTAAGGAACTGAATAAGAAGAGCAAAAAATGATAAACAGATTATTCGGCACGCTGTGTGCCATGGCCATACTTGCTGTCGTGGTTTGTGCAATCCTTAACCGTGGCAACTATCGCTCGATGTGCTTTGAGGAGAGAACAAAGGCGGATGTCGCTCTTGCAACACCCGCCTTGGAGTCTGAAATTATCGAACTCCCGGATAGTCTACCTCTTCAACCCGGGGTTTAGTATCACATCCGTATTGGGGTAGGGGCAGTACATCTTAGAGTCGTCCCACGTGCCCGTAACCTTTACAGCCTCGTTGCGGTAAATGCCGGGGGCTACCTCGATCATAGGGTTCTCCTTGCGGTACTCGAAGTGATCTTTCAGTCGATACATGCGGAACATGTCGCGCGAGCGCGAGGCGAAGCCACACCAGTAGTATCCCGCTATCTCCCAGCCATGCTCGTTGTATGCCGCCTCGGCGAGCTCCTCGGCACTCATAGCTGTGGTGTAGAGGTTTGTCTGCTTGCCATCGGCGCGATTGCGCACGCGGTTAAGCACATCTACAGCCTTCTCGGTCACCCTGCCGGCACGTCCCGTAGCTTCGGCATACCAGCAGTATACCTCCGCGAGGCGTATCACCTGACCCGTCTTTTGACCATACTGCGGGCCCGGAGAGGGGATCGTGTAGTCGAACTCATCAACACCACCTGCGGCCTCTGCTGACTTCATAAACACGGGGGCTACAACCTCACGTGATGCGGGCTCAGTGTCGTACCACCAATCGTGAAGCTCACCATCAGCAAGCATAATCTTGGGGAAGTACGTAGCATCCTTGCGTGGGCCCTCGGGAAACTCCTTCCAGAACTTTATCTCGCCATTGGTGTCGCCCCAGCCCGACTGCTTCATGTCGAGGAGGAAGTCCGTGAGGGGCATCATCTGCGATGTGCGGTCGCGGTTGTAGTATATGCCAAGGATAATCTCGGGATTCTTTTGTGTGTATGCCTGCGAGTAGACGTCGGCATAGTTATCCAAGAGGCGATAGTAGTATGTCTTGTTCTCGCTGAGGTCGATAACCTCCTCGGCCTTCTGTGCCGCAAGGTCGTAGTACTCAACGCCCTTATTCAGTGGCCAGCCCGCCATGCACATGTAGACGTAGGCCATCGTAGCCTTCACCGCACCACGACTTACGGCCACGTTCATGCCGTTGAGCACCTGCGGAGCCTTGGTGTAGTTGTCGGGACACCCCTGCTCGGCAATCTCAAGGTCGCTGAGTATCAAGGTGTATATATCCTCGACGCTCTCAAGAGGTGCGTTGTAGTCGATCTTCTCGTCGAGCATCACGGGCACCTCACCCCATGTTGTCACGAGGTAGAAGTACGAGTATGCACGCCAGAAGTGAGCCTGGGCGATAGCCTCGGTAATCTCCGCCTCGCTAACATCGGGTGTACGTGAGGCGTTGTTGATGATGAAGTTAGCGGCCTTGATAACCTTGTAGCGTTGCTCCCAGAGGTTCACCATCCACGAATTATTATCCGTCACGCTGTATTGGTCGTGTTCGCGCAGAGGCTGCTTGTTACTTGCCGGATGTGTCGATATGTCGTCGCCCGAGAGGAAGTTGGTGCCTATGTAGTGGTTGGCATACTGCGATGTAGCCACCACCGAGTAGAGCGCATTGAGCGATGCTGCAATGTCGTTCTTCGTGGTGAAGAACCCGTCACTCGGGAGCTTACCTTTGGCATCCTCGTCCAAGAAATCTACGCACGAGCTGAATAATGTCGCGCTTAGTAGTGTGAATATCAGTATTTTGTATTTCATATTGTCGTACGTGTTAGAATGTTAGTTTAAGACCTACGGTGAAGGTGCGTGGCACGGGATAGGCACCATAGTCTATGCCGTCGTAGCTCGAGTATACCTCGGGGTCCATGCCCTTATACTTGCTCAGCGTGAATACATCCTGAGCACTCACCGAGAGCTGTATGTCCACCACACGTGTCAGGTGACGTGGTATGGTGTAGGCGATGCTTATGTTCTTGAGCTTGATGAACGAGGCATCCTCCAGCCATAGTGTAGAGTTGGCGTAGCTCTTATTGTCCGTATTCGTGACGCTCGGATATAGCGCCTGGCTCTTATCCTCGACATAGTCCCAGCCACGGAAGTATGCGTCGCGAAGTGTTATGAAGCGCGACACGCCACTCATAGATGCTGTGGTGAAGCGACTGATATTCAGACGGTCGTAATCAAGGGCGCCGTTGAAGAAGATGTTGATAGAGAGGTTGCGCCAGATGATGGTATTGTTCCATCCCACCATCCACTTGGGCGAGGCACAGCCACGTATGATGCGGTCGGCAGCTGTGGGTGCTGTCGTAAGCGAGCCATCGGCCTTACGATAGAGGTTGGCGCCATTGTCGTCGAAGCCCGCCCAGTCGTAGACGTAGAAGGAGCCCAGGGGGTGGCCAGGCTTCATTATCTGCATCTCGCCACCGAGGTCGCTGTAGTTTGCCGTGAGGTGGAAGTCGTCGCCAGCGAGGTCTACAACCTCATTTTTTATGTATGTAACGTTTGCTGTTGTCTCCCACTTTACGGCGCGGTCGATGACGAAGGTGTTGAGCGAGAACTCGTAGCCCTCGTTCTTGATTGCACCCTGGTTTACCCAGTACTTGCCACCACCGTTGTATAGGGGCACCTGCTTCTGGAAGAGGAGATCCTCGGTATCCTTGCGGAACCAGTCGAACGATATGTTCACGCCCGCGAGCGAGAGGTCCAAGCCGACATCTATCTGCGATGTCTTCTCCCACGTGAGGTCGGGCGTGGCGAAGGTGTTACCCCAGTAGCCCGTGTAGTCGGTCGTAGTACCCCAGCCGTACGATGTCTTTGAGAGCAGACCGAGGGTGTTGTATGCCGAGATGCCCTCATTTCCAGTGACGCCATAGCTTGCACGTAGCTTCAGCTGCTTGACGACATCCTGACCCTGCATAAAGCTCTCAGCGGCGATGTCCCACGCCACGGCAGCCGAGGGGAAGTAGCCCCAGCGGTTATCCTTCTGGAACTTAGAAGAGCCATCGGCACGGAATGCCGCGGTTATGAAATAACGCTTGCCGTAGTCGTAGTTGAGGCGCACGATACCCGACATGAGCGACGACTCGCTGTAGCCGTTCGACTGGCTACGTGTTGCGGCGTTGCTCACATCCCAGTAACCTACGCTCTCGTTGCTCAACCCCGTGCCACTTATGGCCATCGTGCTGTTTGTCATGCCACTAAGCTCCCATACGGCTGTTGCCGAGAGCGTATGGCGACCAAACGTGCCGCTATAGGTCAGGTTGTTGGTATTCTGCCAGTAGTTGTGTAGTGACGAGCTGTTCGACATCGAGCTCTTGGCTCCCGGAGCTACTTTGCTTGACGAGAAGCTGTACGATGGCGAGTAGTCGAAGTCGTAGCCTCCCTGTATTCCGAGGGTGAGACCCTTGGCGATACGGAAGAGAAGCATGGCGTTGGCATTGAGGTTATAGCTGTACGAGTCGCTATAGTTCTCCTGCATCACACCATAGGGGTTGTTACCCGTGCCTATGTTATAGGGGTCGTTGTTATATATGCCTGTTTCGGGATCTTTCATCTCCATCGTGGGCGAGAAGTTGAGCACGTGAAACCAGTTGGGTGCTCCGTTCTTCTGGTGTAGCACCGAGCCGTTTATCTTCGTCGATATTGTCAGCCAGGGGCGTATGTCGGCGTCTATGTTGGCACGCAGACCGTAGCGCATATACTTCGACTTGATGGTCACGGCCTGCTGGTCGAGCACATTTCCCGATACCATGTAGCGTATCTTGTCGCTACCACCCGTAGCTCCTAGGTTGTAGTTCTGCGTGATGCCCGTGCGTGTGAGGAGGTCGATCCAGTTGATGCCCTTCTCTCCCGTGCGATATAGCTCGAGGTCGGCGGGCGATATAGTATTCGAACCCTTGATGTCGTTGAGTGCCAAGGCATACTCGTAGGCGTTCATAAGGTTATAGTTCTTTCGCACCTCCGATATTCCGATCTTCGAGTCGAAGTATATGTGCGATGTGCCCTTCTGTCCCGAGCGTGTTGTGATGAGAACTACGCCATTGGCACCACGTGAGCCATATACGGCTGTCGACGAGGCATCCTTGAGAATCTGCATCGAGGCTATATCCTGCGGGTTGAGGCCATCGAGACCACTCGACGATATTATGCCGTCGATGACATATAACGGGTCGCTACTCTTATTTATCGACGTTGTACCACGCACACGTATGCGCGCACTTGCTCCCGGCATACCGCTCGCTGTTGTCACCTCCACACCTGCGGTACGTCCCTGCAGCACGTCGGCAACATTCTTCACGGGCTGGTCGTAGAAGCTGCGCTCGCCAATGACCGAAACGGAACCCGTGAGGTCGCTCTTCTTAAGCTCGCCATAGCCCACGATGACAACATCGCTCACACGCTGCGACGCCTGATATATCGTTGTTGTGTAGTCGCTACGTTCGGGTGTTACATCGAATGTCGTATCGTTATATCCGAGAAATGAGACTATGATTGTAGCGTTTGATGGTACGGTGAGTTTGTACTCGCCCATTGCATTTGTCGCCACACCTATACTGCTGTTGCCCTCGACTAATATCGTAGCTCCCGGTATAGGCTCACCATCCTCGTTGATGATCGTACCTGTTATTTCCATCTCCTTAACAGGCTCCTGGGCTGTGGCAGGATACGCCATAAGCCCGAATAAAACGATTAATAATAGAATGTTTCGTGTAAAGAATCTACTCATACGCACATTATCTTATCTATATTTTACGACGCAAATATAGATAAATAATATTAAATATGACTATTTTAATCTTGATTATGGCAATAAATACCGGTGAAAAGGCAATATTAGGCGGTGAACCGCCATTGCGATTTGTCGTGTTAATGTGCAGTCTGAGGGTTATGGTGTTGGTATTGCCAGCCTATGTGGTAGTGTGAGTGGCTTATTCTGCGATGATGGCTTTAAGCTTTGCGCCCAACGTGCTATTCTCCACTATGCCGTTTATGAGCTCTGCCCCCGTACCATATAAATATATAGGTACCATTATGCCCGAGTGGCCATTCGTCGTCCAGCGATATTCGACGCCCTGCTCCGAGAGGTTGAAGTCGGCATTGCTGCTTATGAGAGATAGTCCTCCCGTCTCGTGGTCGGCAGTGACAACAACGAGGGTTGCGGGGGTGCGCTCAGCAAATGCTACAGCCACCTCTATGGCCTCCATAAAGTCGAGCATCTCGCGCTGCTGACCCTCAGCGTCGTTGCCGTGACCTGCGCCATCGATTATCGAGCCCTCGACCATAAGCACAAAGCCCTCATCGTCACCCTCGAGGTGTTCTATGGCCTTGGCAGTAGCCTTCGCCAGATACCCCTCGCGGTGTTCTATCTCCTTGTTCGCCAGGATAAATAGACATTTATCCTCGTCGTCGCCATCGTCGAGATTGTGGTGTAGTGCGTAGCCGCTCTCGCTTATAGCCTCCAGTGCGCCCTCTCTACCTTCGTAGCGCTCGTCGAAGAACGCCATGCCGCCACCTATGGCTATGTCGATGTCGCTGTTGAGCAGCTGTTCGGAAATGGTAGCATACTCATGGCGCGATTTCACGTGGGCGTAGAATGCTGCGGGTGTGGCGTGCTGTATGTATGTCGTTACGACCAGCCCCGTAGCCTTACCATGCTCCGACGCTCGCTCCATAAGCGTCTGTGGCGTAGTGCCATCAGGGAGAATACCGAGCATCGTGTTGTTGGTCTTGGCGCCCGTGGCGAGCGCTGTGCCCGCAGCTGCCGAGTCGGTCACGCGGTTATCGAGCGAGTATGTCTTTTGCAGCGCTATGTTGTCGGCGCGGTCGAAGATGGTTGCCTCGTAGTTGTTCTCGAGCTGCATCATCGATGCTGATGCCAAGCCCATACCGTCGCCTATGAGGTATATGATGTTCTTAACCTCCTGTGCTTGGAGGGTTGTTGCCATAAGGAGTGTTGCTACGCCCAGTGTTAAAAGCTTTCGTGACATAATCGTTGCTCGTTAAATGTTATCGTGAGCAAAATTATAAAAAATTAGCTATCTTTGCAATAGAATATCACCCAAAAAGATTTTTTTATGGCAGAGGTACGCATTGCTGAGGATTGGAAGGCGGTTCTCGCTAAGGAGTTTTCGGAGCCCTATTTCGATGAGTTGGTAGATTTTGTTAAGTCGGAGTACGCCTCGGGTACGGTATACCCTGAGGGGCGTAATATCTTTAGGGCTTTCGATAAGTGTCCGTTGGAAAGACTCAAGGTGGTCATCATCGGCCAAGACCCCTACCACGGCCCTGGACAGGCAAATGGTCTCTGCTTCTCGGTGGGTAGTGGTGTGCCCTTCCCGCCGTCCCTAAGAAACATCCTGCAGGAGGTGCACGACGATGTCGGTACCCCAATTCCCACCTCGGGCGAGCTCGACCGCTGGGCTGAGCAAGGCGTCTTGCTTCTCAATGCCGTTCTCACGGTGCGTGCCCACGAGGCGGCCTCGCACGCAGGACGTGGCTGGGAGCGCTTCACGGATGCTGTGGTCAAGGCTATCGCCGAGCGTAAGGAGGGTGTTGTCTATATGTTGTGGGGTACCTATGCGCAGAAGAAGGGTTCTATTGCCGACCCGCGTCGCAATCTTATACTTCGTGCCGTACACCCCTCGCCTCTGTCTGCCTATCGTGGCTTCTTCGGGTGCAAACACTTCTCCGAGGCTAATCGCTACCTCGAATCAATAGGCAAGGAGCCTATACGATGGTAATGTGGGAGATTAATAGACCTTAGGTCTGCGGAATTCGGCAAGGATGATGCCTGTTGCCATGGCTACGTTCAGCGACTCCGACGTAGGGCTGTTGGCGGGGTAGGGCGGTATGTATAGGCGCTCGGTGAGCTCCTTGCGGCACTCCTCCGTGAGGCCACGACCCTCATTTCCCATGACGATGATGCCGTGGGTTGTAAGACTCTTGGAATAGATGTTCTCGCCATCGAGCAGCGTGCCATATATGGGCATACCCACGCCCTGTGCCTCGCGTAGGAGCTGTGCGAGGTTGTCGGTGTAGTGTACCCTGACGCGCAGTATGGCACCCATCGTAGCCTGCACAACCTTCGGGTTGAAGCAGTCGGCGCACTCTGCCGAGCAGATGATATCCTTCACGCCAAACCAGTCGGCAAGGCGTATTATCGTACCTAAGTTACCGGGATTTTGCACGCCGTCAAGGGCAATGACAAGATTTTCCTTTATTGAGGAGAGCGATAGCCTGTATTTAGGTTTTTCGACAACGGCCAGCGTGTCCGAGGCGCTCTTAAGCTCCGAGATACGTTCCATATCCTTGCGCTCGACCTGTTCCACATCTGCCCCCGTAAGGTCGTGGCGCGTGGTGTATATGCGGCGTATCGAAAACTCCGAGGCGCGTATCTCCTCGACGAGCTTCATACCTTCGGCTATAAAAAGCCCCTCATCGTCGCGTGTGCGCTTATCCTTAAGCGAGCGTATCAGTTGTATCTCAGCCTTTGTCATCGCGTTATCTGTTACGTTTCTCCTCGATTTTAAATGTCTCACCCTCGGCAGCTATGTAGGTGTTTGGAAATATCGTGCGACACTCCTCTACAAGAGCATCATAGTCCTTATACCGCGATGAGAAGTGACCTATGATGAGTCTCCCGGCCTCGGCTTTCGTGGCTACCTTTGCAGCCTCTGTCGTGGTGGAGTGCCCGCGCCCCTTAGCCCATTGCTCCTCGCTCTTGGAGTATGTGGCCTCGTGGTATAGGAGGTCTACGCCACGCACGCGCTCTGCCGCCTTTGCCGAGAAGGCCGTATCCGAGAGGTAGGCGTAGGAGCGTGCCTCGTAGGGGATGTAGGTGAGCTCCTCGTTGGCTATCGTCGTGCCATCCTCGAGCGTTATATCCTCGCCACGCTTCGCCGCGACGACCTGAGCGATGGAAAGACCATATTTCGTTATCTTGAATTTGTCGACATTGAGTCCCGGCTGCTTCTCCTTGAAGAGGTATCCTGCCGTGGGCACACGGTGACGTAGAGGTATAGACCACACCTCGAGGGTGCTATTCTCCATAACTATGCAGTGCTCCGTGGTGCGCACCTCGTGCCACTTAACCTCGAAGGGTAGGTCGCTGTCGAAATATCGCAGGTGGTAGTCAAGGATTTCGCCCATTGGTGCGGGGGCATAGACGTCCAGCGGTGTTTGCTTGCCCATAAGCCCGAGTGTCGATATCAGGGGAAAGAGCCCGAAGCAGTGGTCGCCGTGGAGGTGCGAAATGAATACAGCCCTAAGGCGCAGCGGGTTTATGCCGCGCCTTATGAGCTGCTGTTGTACGCCCTCACCCGCATCGACAAGGTAGTATTGCTCGTTGAGGTTTACGACCTGTGCCGAGGGGTGGGCATTGAGCGTAGGCTTAGCAGACGAATTGCCGAGAATTGTGATGCTAAAAGCCATAGCACGCTGTTATTGTGCAAGCAACCAACGCTCGCAGTCGAGAGCTGCGATACATCCCGAGCCTGCAGCCGTGATAGCCTGACGGTAGTGAGGATCCTTAACGTCACCTGCTGCAAAGACGCCCTCGACAGATGTCTTCGATGTGCCGGGAACAACCTTGATGTAGCCCTGCTCGTCGAGCTCGAGCTGACCCTTGAGGAAGTCTGTGTTGGGGTGGTGACCGATGGCGAGGAAGAAGCCCATGATAGGAATGTCGCGCTCCTCACCGGCGTTGCTTATCACGCGAACACCCGTTACGCCCTCGTCGTCGCCCAATACCTCCTTGGTGTTGTGCTCGAAGAGTACCTCGATGTTGGGGGTGTTGAATACGCGCTCCTGCATAGCCTTAGATGCGCGGAGGAAGTTCTTGCGAACGATGAGGTATACCTTGCGGCAGATAGATGCCAAGTATGTAGCCTCCTCGCAAGCGGTATCGCCACCGCCTACGACAGCAACATCGCGCTTGCGGTAGAAGAAGCCGTCGCACGTAGCGCAGGCGCTCACACCCATACCGCGGTATTTAGCCTCCGACTCCAAGCCGAGGTACTTAGCCGTAGCACCTGTGCAGACGATAACCGACTCAGCCTCGATCTGATGCCCGTGGTCTACCGTAACCTTGAAGGGGCGCTCCGAGAAGTCGATGTCGGTGATGATGCCACGACGTACGTCGGCACCAAAGCGCAATGCCTGCTTTCTGAGATCCTCCATCATAAGCGTGCCGGTGATACCCTCGGGATAGCCGGGGAAGTTCTCGATCTCGGTTGTTGTGGTAAGCTGACCGCCAGGCTCGATACCCTCGTAGAGTACGGGCGAGAGGTTGGCACGTGAGGTGTAGATTGCAGCCGTGAAACCTGCAGGGCCACTACCAATGATCAAAACTTTTACTTTCTCCATAGTCTTAGTTGGTTTTAGTTATTGTGTAATTATGTATTGTTTGCACTTCTATCGTGTATTGAGGAAGTCGGCCTCGTGCTCCGCCGTGTCACGGAAGTCGTAGCCGTAGCCCACCATCATATCGAGGCCCGTGTCCCTTAGGCGGTCATCCTCGGTTATCTCGCGCATACGCTTGATGATGTTGTCTGCCGCAACCTTTATCTGCTCAAGCTCCTCGGTGTCGGCCTCATGACCCATGAGCGCTGTGACTATGTCATAGGCATAGGCTGCCGCCATATCGTTGTAGCGTTCAAGTAGCGTTGCCAGGTGCATAGTGATGTCGTCGAGGTACATCTCTCCGGATGCTATGCTGCTCATCATAGCCTCCACCTCGCCCAGCGGGAGATATTGACCTGCGAGGTCTATCCACTCGCTACCATCCACCTTCGCAGCACGGTGGTCGCCGTTGCTGAGCATCGCACCGAGCGATGCAGCTATGGCGCTGTTGTACATCTTTATGGCACGCGAGAGCATCGAGGCGCGTATTGTCGTGCGGTTGTAGCTGTAGCTCTTAGCCTCGGGGTCGTTCTCGTGGAGTCGCGTGAGGATGTCGACGCCGCGAAGCATCTTGCCTGTAATGAAGGGGTTGAACTCCTCAAAACATATATTATCGCGCTTAAGCGAGCGCTTATCGCGACTCTTCCACTTCTCGATGTCGCGCACCGTGCCGTAGCTCTTGAGTGCCAGGGCGGGCATAAGTATCGTGTTGCCATTCTCCTCGATAAGATACGAGTAGGGCATATCCTGCGTGTCGTGGTGGCGCGTGTGGCGTCCGAGGACTACGGTATATGGGCCCTCTATCGCGGGCGACATAACATAGGCGCTACTGCCGAACTTCGTGCCACGCTGATGTACGGCTTGATGCACGGCACCGCTCTTGAAGAGGTGGTTCGACTGGTTTGTGCCACTCCCGGCGTTGAAGAACGAGAAGATGCCGGCGATGAGCAGCGACGACTTATGGTGCGAAACGGTAAAGGGGCCAGCAAATACGGCTGCCGCCTCGCCATTCTCCATGTGGCAGTTGGCAAAGAAGAGAGTATCTACAGCCGTGAAGCCATTGTCGATGACACTATGCTCGCCCACAAACGAGCGCTCGAGCATAGAGGCTCCATCCACGCGGGCGTCATTGTCGATGATGAAGTTGCGGGCACGGACGTCGATGCCTACCTTAGCACCGCGACCCACCGTGCCATTCTCCAATAACGACGAGCCCTCAATCGAGGCACCCGCCTCGATGTTTACCTCGCGCACAAAGCGTGCTCCCACGATGGTGCAGCCATCCTCCACGCGTCCTATCGTCGCGCGGTGCTCCTCGGCACGTGCTAAGGCCATAGCCTTGAGGCGCTCGACCATAGCGGGGCGGTTGCGCATAACAGTCATCAGGTATGCCACCTGTGCCGTTAGCTCGCGGTATATCACCGAGCTACGACCACCATTCTCGTTGGCGGCGGCTACCACAACACCCTCGCCAAAGGTCGAGGCGTGGCGACACTCCATACGCAGTACATCGTCGATGGTGCAGTTGCGGCCAATGGTGTAGTTCGATATCGTAGAGTCGTATATGAATGTTCCTGAGCCTATTGTCACGCTACCCTCGAAGCGCACATTGCGTAGTTGCTCCACGCGGAAGTCGGGGGCAACAAGCACCTTGTCCCACTCCTCGGCATGGCAACCTCTACAGAGCAACGCCTCGCGCTCCTCGACGTTTATATGTCTCAGTCTATTATCCATCGTATCACTATATCCTATTTGTAGGGGGTGTATACCACCCTTTTGGTGTCGAAGAACTCGTCGTCGAACATCGTGCGTATGTCGTATATATCCCACTTGCGACGTGTCATGGCCAACTCCTCTGCAAGGTCGCCACCCTTGAGGTATAGCACGCCATTGGGCAGTGTGCCTCTATCCGTGCCCTTACGCAACAAAGGCCATGCCCACGGCATAAATCGTGACATCTCTGTCACGGCACGCGAGACCACATAGTCGAACTTCTCGCCCAGCTGCTCGGCACGCGCATTCACGGCGCGCAGATTCTTGATGTCGGCACCCTCAATGATGCCCTCGACAACGCGTATCTTCTTACCTATAGAGTCTACGCCCACAAACTCCGTCTCGGGAAACATTATGGCAAGTGGCACCGAGGGGAAGCCGCCACCGCACCCTATGTCCACAACCTTGGCTCCTGCCTCGAAGCTACACACCTTGGCTATGGCCAACGAGTGTAGTATGTGACGTGTGTAGAGGTGCTCCATATCCTTGCGCGAGATGACGTTTATGCGACTGTTCCATTCGGCATAGAGGGCTCCAAGGCGCTCATACTGCTCCCGCTGGTGGTCGCTTATCTCGGGAAAGTATCGTGTTATAAGTTCGTGGTTCATATCTCTACTCCTTATCTATGAGTATCTTACACATTGCCGCACGTGCGCGACGTATCTGTGTCTTTACCGTATTGAGCGGTCGCCCGAGCTTCTCGGCAATCTCCTCGTAGGAGTACTCCTCCAAGAAACGCATCTCTATCACCTGGCGATACTCCCCCGTGAGCTCCTCGAGTGCCGCATAGAAGTGCGCACGACTCTGGTTGATGATTACCGACTCCTCGGGTGAGGGTGTCGTTGCCAGAGGAGCACGAAAGCGCTCGTCGATGGCCACATCGTCGGCACGGCGACGTAGGTGGTCTACCAACGTGTTGCGTGCTATGGTATATATCCACTGCCCGAAGGTGTAGCTTCGCGAGTAGCGGTCCAAGTTAAGGTACACCTTGATGAAGGTCTCCTGTAGCAGGTCTCCCGCCATGGCCTTGTCGCCTAAGCGCTGCTCGAACAGATGCATCAGGGCATCGCGGTAGCGCGTGAAGAGGTACTCAAAGGCGCGCTGGTCGCCCTCCGAGGCGAGCTCTACGAGGCGTGTGTCGGTGGCCACGATATAGTCGTCTATCTCCATAGCTTAGGCGTGTTATGGCTATGTTTCGAGCTTATCATCTTCTCCACAATGGGGCCGAAGAGGTCGTATACCCAGTACCTTAGTGCTATGCCACGCTCACCCATACGTGCAGCCACACGTCGAGATGTGCCCACGACAATGGCGTAGCGCAGGAGCACGAGAGCTATAGCTCCGAGTTTAAGCTCTAAGGGTAGTATGGCGATAGCGGTTATTGCTGCGAGGAAGAAGAGCACGCGGCTGCCACACTCTCGTCGCACAAAGGTCTTGGCACTTGTGGGGTAGTGTTCGTGTGTCGAGGAGTAGTAGCGCATAAGCTCCAGCCACTCGCTCCATCTCTCGGGGCGCTCCTCCACGACCACCGAGTGGCGCGAGAGTACCACAGCAGTGCGCTCGGGCGTGGCTATCGAGTGGAGGTAGAGGTCGTTGTCGCCAATGTCTATGCCGAGGTGGTTGAAGCCTCGTGTTGAGTCGTAGAGACCACGTGTATATCCATAGTTGCTACGTGGTGCGTAGTAGAGCTTATCGCTCACCGCTTGCGCCATGGCGTTGCGCTCGCGATGAAACTCCACCATACGCATAAGGTAGGTCTTCATGGTGTCAACCTCGAAGTGTGGCACGGCGGGGGCTGCGACAATCATGCCGCGCTCGAAGCCCTTGGCCATCAGCGATACCCACTGCTCGGAGCGGGGTGTGGCGCCGGGTGTGGTGAAGAGTAGTGCGTCGTATTGTGCCGACTTGATGCCCACGTTCAGTGCCTGCTTCGTAGATATGTATATGCGGCTATCGCCACCAATGCGCGTAAGGCGCATATTCGAGTAGTTCTCGCGTGCAAGCTGCAGCTCGTCGTAGTAATCGATGTCGCCACCGATATATACCACCACGACCTCGTAATGCCCATAGTCCTGATGCAATAGAGACGGCAGCTCCTTTGTGAGAAACTCCTCGTTCTCGCCCCTAAGGGCTACGATGACCGAGATGGGCGGGTTCTCTATAATCTTCTTCCTGCGACGCATAAGACGATAACGATATATGCGATAATAGGCTATTACATAGTAGTATAGCTGCACGATGAAGAGCACGACAAGCACACCCGCAAGTGCCACTCCTTGCCACGAATAATGTTGTAGTATATCCTCGAAAAATTGTATCACAATCACTTATATCTATAATCGCACAAAGGTAACAATTTTTTTGCAAAACGCAAAGTGGTAGTAAAGATTCCCTAAACTATCCTTAGTTTGGAGCCCAAAAAAAGCGAGGAATCGACTGACGTCGAACCCTCGCTTTCGCATTATTCGTTCTTACGATTACTTCAAGTACTTATCCAACCAACTGAAGAACTCGCGGTTCCACACCACGTTGTTCTGGGGCTGGAATACTTGGTGTGCCTCGTTCTCGAACGATACAAGGCGGGCATCGATACCCTGCACGCGAGCTGCCGTGAAGGCCTCGAGCGACTGGCTGTAGGGTATGCGGTAGTCTCTCTCGCCGGTGATAATCATGATGGGGGTATCCCAGTTACCTACCTTCTTATGTGGTGAGTTGGCGTACGAGCGCTGTGCCACGGCGTTATCCTTCTCCCAGTATGCGCCACCATAGTCGTTAGTCACAAAGAAGAGCTCCTCGGTGTGACCATACATCGACTCGAAGTTGAAGATGCCACAGTGTGCGATGAAGGCCTTGAAGCGACCCTCGTGTACGCCTGCGAGGTAGTATGTCGAGTAGCCGCCATACGAGGCACCCACGCAACCGCGGTGGTCGGTATCTACCCATGGCTCCTTAGACACCTCGTCGATAGCGGCAAGGTAGTCGCGGATGTTCTGACCCGAGTAGTCGCCCGAGATTTGGTCGGTCCACTCCTGGCCGAATGAGGGGCAACCACGACGGTTGGGAGCTACGATGACGTAGCCCTGGGCTGCCATAAGTTGGAAGTTCCAGCGGTAGCTCCAGAATTGCGATACGGTGCTCTGAGGGCCACCCTGACAGTATAGCAGCGTGGGGTACTTCTTTGTGGGGTCGAAGTCGGGCGGGAGAATAACCCATGTGAGCATCTTCTTGCCATCGGTGGTTGTTATCCAGCGCTCCTGGACCTCGCCAAACTTGATGTTATCGTAAATCTCGCGGTTCACGTCCGTAAGCTGCGTGAGTGCGCCTGTGGTGAGGTCTACGTCGTAGAGCTCCACGGCCTTAGATATGGTGTTCATGTTGGCAACAATCTTACCCTCGGCCATGGTGAAGGTGTTGATGTCGTGGTTGCCTGCGGTGATATGCTTGAGGTTACCATCGAGGTCGATATGTGCCACCTGGTGGGTGCCACGCCAGGGAAGTACGAAGTACATAGCATCGTTGCCATCCCACACTACCTCCGTGGCGCAGATGTCGTGGTTGCGAGTAATGTAGCTGCACTCGTTGGTCTTTAGGTCGAAGACCCAGAGACGCTGCTGGTCGGCCTCGTTGCCGGGGCGGCGCTGCGAGCGGAAGGCTATCTTCGTGCCATCGGGTGAGAATACGGGATACTTGTCGTAGCCCACGAACTTATCATAGCCCTTGGCTGCCGCCTCCTTCGAGAGGTTGCGTGTCTGTGCGGTGGCGAAGTCGTAGAGGAATATGTCCGAGTCGGTAGAGAGAGCATACTCCGTGCCTGTCAGCGGCTTGCATGTGTAGGCGAGCTGCGTGCCATCGGGCGAGAGACGTATCTCGGCAGTGTCGAAGTAGGGGGCAAGAGGTGCGTCGTATGCCTTGTCGGCACCGATGATGTCCACGCCCTCGGCAATCTTACCATCCTTATAGTCAGCAGCGAAGATGTGCAGATATGAGCCGTCATCCCAGTAGTCCCAGTGACGAACCATAAGGTCGTCGTAGATGCGCACCTTCGACTTGTCCATATCCTCGTACTTATTCGAGCCCTTGAGCTTGGCAACAGCCACACGCTGAATATAGAAGGCGTGGTCGCCGGCGATGCCGAAGCCCTCGATGCCACCCTTGATGGTGGTGAGCTGGCGGAGGTTGCTGCCATCGATATTCATTGCCCACGCCTGCATCTCGCCACTACGGTTCGAGAGGAAGGCTACATTCTGGTTGTCGAGCCACTGCGGGGCTGTGTTTGTAGAGTTGTAGTCGGTGAGGGCCGACTCCTCGCCTGTGGCCATATCGCGAAGCCAGAGCAGCGTGATGCCACGATTCTCCTTGAGGTTGTACTGCGTGAGAGTGTAGACGAGCTTGCTGCCATCGGGAGAGAGCGTCTGCGCGCCTATGCGCGACATCTTCCACATAACCTCGGGGGTGAGGATGCCTGCCTCCTTCTCGGCATCGGTGAGTGCATTGTCTATTGCCAGAGGCTGGGGAATACCTGCCTCCTGATCGCCACAGCTCGTGAGCGTGAGGCACGAAGCAAATGTCATAATAAAGAGTAATTTTTTCATAAATATTGTGTTGTAGTTTTTAGTTTGTCCTGATATCTCAATTACATCTCAATTCTTTTTTATACCTTTGCCATCGTAATGATGAACTCTGATACATACACCATATACATTGGCGGGGCGAAGGTTGTTATAGCGACAACGGCACCTGCCACGGAGGGGGCTACACTCACGGTGGAGGATAATGTGTCGGTTTTGCGAGCGAAATTACTAAAAAAAGTTGAAACAGACAAATGTGTGACCGTAATAACAACAAATCCTCGAGAGACGTTTGAGTCTCTGGCACGGGAGTTTGTTGTGGTTGAGGCTGCCGGTGGCGTTGTTGTGCGCGACGATGGCACGATATTGATGATACGTCTGCGTGGTCGCTGGGATCTCCCGAAGGGGCATATCGAAGCGGGTGAGAGCGACAGCACCGCGGCGCTGCGCGAGGTGGAGGAGGAGACGGGCATCGTGGCGGAGCTTTGCGACACGGAGCCTATGGCTGTGACATGGCATGCCTACGATACCTATGGTCGCTGGGAGCTTAAGCGCACACGTTGGTGGAGGATGTGCTACAAGGATGGTGAGCCCGTGGCACAAGCCGAGGAGGGTATCACACAAGTGGCGTGGCTCGCAACGACCGAGGATGCTGCATGGCGTAATGAGACGTACGAGACAATTAAAATGGTGGTTGATACGTTGGAAGGGTAAACCAACAGATTATGACTATGAATAAGATACTTTGGGTAGACGATGAGATAGAGCTATTGAAGCCGCACGTTATGTTCCTCAAGGCTAAGGGCTACGAGGTAGATACCTGCAACAATGGTTATGATGCCGTGGATATGGTCGCAGCAACGGGCTACGACCTCGTCATCCTGGATGAGATGATGCCGGGCATGACGGGACTCGAGACGTTGCCGCTTGTCAAGGCTGCACGCCCCTCGTTACCGGTGATTATGGTGACAAAGAGCGAGGAGGAGAACATCATGGATAAGGCCATAGGCTCGAAGATTGCCGACTATATCATCAAGCCTGTAAACCCCAATCAGGTGCTCCTCTCGATAAAGAAGAATCTACACTCAGAACAACTTGTGACTGAGCAGACTACGGCCGATTATCGCTCGGAGTTCGGGCGCATAGCGGCACAGCAACAGTCGGCATCGACATTTGCGGAGTGGTGTGCTCTATATCGCAAGATTGTGGGCTGGGAGATAGAGCTTGCGGGGTCATCGGATAGGAGCATCCGCGAGGTGCTGACGTATCAGAAGAATGAGGCAAATCAGGAGTTCTCGAAGTTCGTGCGTCGCAACTACTACGACTGGATAAATCGTCGTGTGAGCGATGAGGAGATACCCACAATGTCGCACACGCTGATGCGCCGTCGTATATTCGACGAGGTGGATAAGGGTGATAAGACGACGCTTATACTCATCGACAATATGCGCTACGACCAGTGGCGCACGATAGAGCCTCTGCTGCGTGGCATCTACGATGTCACCGTCGACGACTTCTACTGCGCCATACTGCCCACAGCTACGCAGTATGCTCGCAATGCTCTCTTTGCGGGACTTATGCCCTTGGCTATCGATAAACTTATGCCCGAAAAGTGGCTCAATGACAATGAGGATGGCGGCAAAAATATGTACGAGGAGGAGTTCTTGCGTAGGCTCATAACACAAACAGGCAGGCGTTATAAGCTGTCGTTCGATAAGCTTGTGCGTCCCGAGGCGGGGCGACGCCTTGTGGAGAATATGCAGCGCGTCTACGATGCTGATTTCTCGGTCATCGTCTACAACTTCCTCGACATCCTCTCGCACGCACGTACCGAGACCGACATCATCCGCGACCTTACCGACGACGAGGCAGCCTTCCGTTCGCTCACGCGCTCGTGGTTCGAGCACTCGGAGCTGTACACGCTCTTCAAGCTACTCTCGGAGCGCGGGCATAGGGTCATCGTCACCTCCGACCACGGAACCATACGCGTGGATAACCCCGTGCGTGTTACGGGCGATAAGGAGACCTCGGCAAACCTGCGCTACAAGACGGGTCGCAACCTCGCGTACAACGCACGCGAAGTATATGAGGTAACACGCCCGGAGGATGTGCAGCTACCCTCGGGACGCCTAACCTCGAGCTATATATTTGCCTACAACCGCGACTTCCTGGTCTATAACAACGATGCCAACAGGTATATACGCTACTATAAGAATACCTTCCAGCATGGTGGTATTTCGATGGAGGAGATGATTGTGCCATACGTGGTGTTGGAGCCTAAGCGAAGGTAGGGTTGTTGAACGAGGCTGCTTGGCGCTATGCTCACTCGCAAGATGCCATAAGCGTCGTGTACGCTGCGCCTCTAAGCACAATTTTGCAATATGGATAAATGTTGATGGAATTAGTAATTTTTAAATAGATTTTATGGAACGGATAATAGATATAGATTCGATAGATGAACTCGATAAGGTTGCCGAGGCTGTTGTCGAGGCGTTGGAGGGACGCACGGTTGTGGCGTTCGATGCGCCGATGGGAGCGGGTAAGACTACGCTCATAAGTCGCATCGCGGCATATCTCGGTGCTGAGGATGCTGTCACAAGCCCCACGTTTGCCATCGTAAACCAGTATGAGGGTCGCGATCGCACGATATACCACTTCGATATGTATCGCATCGAGCGCGTGGAGGAGGCCTTGGACTTCGGCTCGGAGGAGTACCTCTCGTCGGGCGAGTTGTGTCTGGTGGAGTGGCCCGAGAAGATCGAGCCCTTGTTGCCGGAGGATACCATGGTCGTCAAGATTGAGATTCTGGGTGATACGGAGCGACGTTTTGTAATTCGTTAAATAAGTGCTATCTTTGCGCATCAAAAATAGAGATGATGGAAAAGTACGAATCGAAACAACAACAGATAAATCACCCTGCCGCGCTTATCTTCCCGATAATCTCGCGTATGGATCTGATGACTCCCGCCATCCAGGATAAGGTTGAGGAGTGGGAGGCTACGCCCGACAGCTGTTCGTTCAAGGTTAAGGGTATGAAGGTAGGCTTGCGTATCGCCGAGCGTGTTGAGAATAAGCATGTTAAGATTGTTGCGGATGAGGGTGGCATACCTATCGACTTCAGCTTTTGGATTCAGTTGAAGGAGGTTGGTGAGCGCGATACGCGCATTAGAATGGTGCTCCACGCCGAGCTTAATATGATGATGCGAATGATGATTGGCGGTAAGATTCAGTCGGGTTTGGATCAGGCTGTCGAGGGTCTTGCTAACGCTCTGAATAGCTTCCGTTAGTGTTGGCCTATAGGGCGTAATATTTGCTTTCCAATATGTTGCGTGGATAAAAAAAAGATTTTATTTCGTATTTTGTTTGCAAATTCACCAAAGTTGCCGTATATTTGCGGACATTTTTTGCTATAAGGCCCCCCGAAGGGCAAAGATTGTTGAACATTTGTTACAATATAAAACTAAATAAATTACATTACAGCTATGACAAAAGCAGATATCGTAAACGAGATTGCGAAGTCAACCGGTGTAGAGAAGATTCAGGTTCAGGCTATCGTTGAGGCATTTATGGAGAGCGTTAAGGGTGCTATGATCAAGGGTGAGAATGTTTACCTTCGTGGCTTCGGTAGCTTCATCATCAAGAAGCGTGCGATGAAGGTTGCTCGTAACATCTCTAAGAACACTACGATCACTATCCCCGAGCACAACATCCCCGCATTCAAGCCTGCTAAGAGCTTCGCAAGCGAGGTAAAATAAGAAACAAACCTTTTAATATTATAAGTTATGCCAAACGGAAAGAAGCACAAGCGTCATAAGATGGCTACGCACAAGCGTAAGAAGCGTCTTCGCAAGAATCGTCATAAGAAGAAGTAATATTCATCTTATCGTACAATAGATGGGGCTAAGAGTGTAGTACTCTTAGCTTTGTCTATTTTGAAACGGGGCTGTCGGCATCGGACGTGTGTCGCAGCCGAAACTAAACGATTTACATTGTTCAGCGTATGAATAGAGAATTGATTATCAATGTAAATCCAACGGAGGTATCGATAGCACTATGTGAGGACAAGGTGCTTGTCGAGTTGAACAAGGAGCAGTGTGATACAGGCTTTGCTGTGGGCGACATATACCTTGGTCGCGTACGCAAGATAATGCCCGGACTCAATGCAGCATTCGTAAACATAGGTCACGAGAAGGATGCCTTCATCCACTACCTCGACCTCGGTGAGAATTTCGCGTCGCTCACACGCGTCGTCGAGAGCCGCGTGCCGGGTAAGCGCACGGTGAGGGTTGAGAGTATGAAGCTCGAGCCGCAGTTGGCCAAGGAGGGGCGCATAGGCGACCACTTGCAGGTGGGGCAGACCGTGATGGTGCAGATTGCCAAGGAGGCAATATCCACAAAGGGGCCGAGGCTCACGGCCGATCTGTCGCTTGCAGGTCGCAATGTGGTGCTCGTGCCATTTACGAATAAGGTCTATGTGTCGACGAAGATACGCTCAAATGCTGCAAAGAAACGACTTAGAAAGGTGGCGCAGGAGGTGCTGCCACAGAACTTCGGTGTCATCATACGCACGGCAGCGGCCGAGGCTGAGGACATCGACATTATGCAAGACATACTCTCTCTTGTTGAGAGATGGAACAGGGCTCTCGGCGCTATGCGCAAGAGCGAGGCTCCCGCTCGCCTGATGAGCGAGATGAGCCGTGTGAACACAATTATTCGCGACTCGTTGAACGACACCTTTTCGCAGATATCGGTCGACGACGAGGCTATGTACAACGAGATTAAGAGCTACGTACACGCCATAAAGCCCGATATGGAGCACTTGGTGAAGCTCTACAAAGGCAAGGTGCCCATCTTCGATAACTTCGATGTCGCGAAACAGATAAAGTCGTTATTTGCAAAATACGTGTCGCTACGTCGCGGTGCCTATCTCATCATTGAGCACACGGAGGCTATGCACGTCATCGACGTCAACTCCGGAAATCGCACTAAGGCTGCCGACGACCAGGAGCAGACGGCGTTGGAGGTGAACCTTGCTGCAGCTGCGGAGATAGCACGACAGCTGCGCTTGAGGGATATGGGCGGTATTGTCATTGTTGACTTCATCGATATGCGCAAGGCGCAGAGTCGACAGACACTATACACCGAGATGCAGAAGTTCATGGCCACGGATAAGGCTAAGCACACGATTCTGCCCCTCACGAAGTTCGGTCTTATGCAGATCACGCGCCAGAGGGTGCGTCCCATCGCCATAAACGAGACATCGGATGTATGTCCTACGTGTTATGGCACGGGTAAGGTTGAGCCTACGATGCTTCTGGAGAAGAAGATCGAGGATCAGATACAGATGCTTGCAGAGAAGGGCTGTCGCTATGTCAACCTCAGGGTTAGTCCCTATGTTCGTGCATACCTGTTGAGCGGAGTGATATCGCTCCGCATGCGTTGGATTTTTAAGTACAAGCTGCGCATCAAGATTACTACCGATGTGAGTGTCGGTATGATAGATGTAAGCTACCTCGACAAACGAGGTAAGTCGCTTCTTGCATAGTAACCGAAGCGATATGGACTATTTGAAGGGTCTCGTCCGCAAGTCCAAGCGTGCGGCCGAGCTAACTAAATGTTTGGAAAATGAGGGCTCTACCGTCCATCTCGAGCAGATGGTCGGTGGGGCCTATTCGCTATATGCGGCCACTGCTGTGGAGCGCATTGGAGGAGTGCATATCTTTGTCTCGGAGGATAGAGATCGCGCGGCATACCTTGTCAATGACCTCTATGAGTTGCTCGACGAGGAGCGCGTAGCCTTCTTCTCGTCGGGATATAAACGCTCCGTAGCCTATGGTGCGGAGGATGCTCAGGGTCTTGTGCGCAGGACGTCGGCACTCAACGCCATCGCCAGCTTCAATGGTGGCTATCTTGTTGTCTGCACCTATCCCGAGGCTTTAGCCGAGAGCGTAACCGAGAGGGTGGAACTCGAGGGGCAGTCGTTACATATCAAGGTGGGTGATAACCTCAAGCAGTCGACACTCGTCGAGTGGCTCGCGGAGCATAACTTCGAGCGTGTGGATTTCGTCTATGAGCCTGGCCAATACTCGGTACGCGGAGGTATTGTCGATGTATTCTCGTATGTCGAGTCGCGCCCCTACCGTGTAGACTTCTTTGGCGACGAGGTGGACTCGCTACGTAGGTTCGACATATCGAGTCAGCTCTCTGCCGAGCGCCCTGATGAGGTGGACATCATACCCAACACGATGCGTGACGAGGAGGGTGGCGAGCGTGTGTCGCTGGCGCGCTTTGTAGGTAGAGCCACGTGGTGGGTAGACGATGGCGACTATGTCCTAAGAAAGGTGTCGGACGTGCGCAAACGATTGTTGGAGCAGGCTGAGAGTGAGGATGATGCTCGAGTCTTGGCGCGACGTGTGTCATCGCGCCAGGCACTATTGAAGGATTGGGAGGGCTCGACGCTCCTGCTTCAGAAGAATAATATTCGCGAGCGTCAGGCTGCGACGACGCTTACCTTCAACACGACGCCACAGCCCGCCTTCAACCGTAACTTCGAGATGCTGGCCGACGATGTGCGCTGGAATGCCGAGCGCGGATATGTCACGGCAATACTCTCGCATAATAAGGCACAGATTGAGCGCCTCGAAAACATATTTCACCAGGTGGGTCGTCGAGGTGTGTCGTTCCGTGCTGCCGACCTTGTGTTGCATGAGGGTTTTATCGATAACGACCTCAAAATATGTGTATATACCGACCATCAAATATTTGACCGTTATCAGCGCTACCGCCTGCGAGGCGAGATTAAGCGCGACGAGCAGATGACCGTCGCGGAGCTTAACGCTCTGAAGGTGGGCGACTATGTTGTACACATTGACCATGGCGTAGGTCGCTTTGGCGGTCTTGTCAGGCTCAACGATAATGGTCGCACGAAGGAGGCTATCAAACTTATCTACAAGGATAACGACATCCTCTTTGTGAATGTTCACGCGCTGCACCGCATATCGCGTTATAAGAGTGGTGAGGGCGAGCCTCCGAAGATATATAAGTTGGGTAATGGTGCCTGGCAGAAGCTTAAGGCTACGACGAAGAGGGCCGTCAAGGATATCTCGCGCGAGTTAATCGCTCTCTACGCCAAGCGCAAGGCATCGAAGGGTTACGCCTTCTCTGCCGATGGATACCTGCAGCAGGAGCTCGAGGCCTCGTTCAAGTGGGAGGATACGCCCGATCAGCAGAAGGCCATAGCTGCCGTGAAGCAGGATATGGAGTCCAACGAGCCGATGGATAGACTCGTATGTGGCGATGTGGGCTTCGGCAAGACCGAGGTGGCCATACGTGCGGCATTTAAGGCTGCGGTTGATGGTAAGCAGACGGCAGTGCTCGTGCCTACGACAATCCTCGCGTTGCAACACTACCGCTCGTTCACGGAGCGTCTGCGCGACCTCCCCGTGACGGTGGAGTATCTCAACCGCACGAAGTCGACGAAGGAGGCGCGACGTATTGCCGAGGAGCTTAAGTCGGGAAAGATTGATATACTTATCGGTACGCATAAGATGCTGTCGAAGCAGATAGAGTTCCACGATCTCGGCTTGCTCATTATCGACGAGGAGCAGAAGTTCGGCGTGGCAGCCAAGGAGAAGCTCACGCAGCTATCTGTTGCTGTCGACACGTTGACACTTACCGCCACGCCCATACCGCGCACGTTGCAATTCTCGCTGATGGGCTCGCGCGACCTCTCGGTTATATCTACGCCACCGCCCAACCGCCAGCCTATAGTCACGGAGTCGCACCTCTTCAGCGAGGATGTCATCCGCGATGCTATTGAGGAGGAGCTGGCGCGTGGAGGTCAGGTGTACTTCGTGCATAACCGTGTGGAGGATCTGCCCATGCTCCAGGGTATGATTACGCGTATATGCCCTAAGGCGCGTGTGATGACGGGTCATGGGCGTATGCCTGCCGAGCAGTTGGAGAAGCTCATCATGGACTTTATCTATGGCGAGTTCGATGTGTTGGTTGCTACGACCATCATAGAGAACGGCATAGACATCGGCAATGCCAACACCATCATCATAAACGATGCCCATCGCTTTGGCCTCAGCGACCTGCACCAGCTTCGTGGTCGCGTGGGTCGCTCCGACCGCAAGGGCTTTTGTTACCTGCTGTCGCCTCCCGAGGAGCTTATCGGTGGGGATGCGCGTCGTCGTCTGAGGGCTATTGAGGAGTTCTCGGATTTGGGCTCGGGATTCAATATCGCGATGCAGGATTTGGATATCCGCGGTGCGGGTAACCTTTTGGGTGCGGAGCAGAGCGGTTTTATTGCCGATGTGGGTATCGAGACCTACCAGAAGATACTCAATCAGGCTATCTCGGAGTTGCGTGCCGAGGGCTTGGATGTCTCTGGCTTGTCGGAGGCGGAGAACGAGGCAATGAAGGATATATCGTTTGTCGACGATGCTACCATCGATATCGATACGGATGCCTCGATCCCCGACAGCTATGTTCGTTCGCAGGCTGAGAAGCTACGTCTCTATCGCGAGATTGACGCTATGCGTACAGATGAGGAGTTCGAGGCCCTGAGGTTGCGCCTTGTCGATCGCTTTGGTGCCCTGCCCGAGCCTGTCGAGGAGCTTATCAATGTGGTGAAGCTGCGTCGTGAGGCTATCGACCTCGGCATGGAGCATGTGAAGGTGAAGAATGGCTTGATGATTGTGAGGTTTGTGGGCGATAATAACTCGCCATTCTTCAAGACCGATACGTTCCTCAATATGCTCAGGAAGGTTGTTTCCGACCCCGAGCGGTTTGTTGTCAAGCAATACAATAATCGTCTATCGATGACCGTTAGAAAGATATACTCCGTGGCGGAAGGTGTCGCTATGCTTAGAGGACTTAGAGCGGCTGCGGAGTTAAAACAGTAGAAGCCATGAAACTGATTGTGGATGTGGGTAATAGCCGTGCTAAGGGGGTTGTTATGTGTGGCGATGAGGTTGTGGCCGAGAGCGTTGTTGTGGAGCCTACGCTCGCTTGGCTTGAGAGCCTTGTGGTGGGTCGCAATGTCGGGCATGCCATAGTATCCTCGACACGTGGCGACGGCCATAGTGTCGCTGCGATGCTACGACACTATGTGTCGCATGTCGTGCTCTTTGAGCCCGCAACAACGCCCATACCGCTCGGGAATCACTACGGCTCGAAGCAGACGCTTGGTGCCGATCGTCTCGCGGCAGCCGTAGGTGCTGTGGCCCTATACCCCGCAAGTGACATTATGATTGTCGACTTCGGCACGGCCATTACCATCGACTACGTTGTCGATGGAGCCTTCCTTGGGGGTAACATTTCACCCGGGGTGATGACACGCTTCCGCGCGCTCAAGGAGTTTACCGCCTGCCTGCCATTGTGCTCCGCAACGGATGATGTCTTGGAGTATGGGCGTACCACCCGCGAGGCTATCGAGCAGGGTGTGATGCGCGGTGTCGAGCACGAAATTAGGGGCTATGTTGATGCCTTTTGCGAGGAAAACGGAAAAAAAATCGTTATTTTCACCGGAGGTGATGCAAAATATTTTGTAAAGAGAATTAAAAATGCGATATTTGCAGACTGTGAGCCGGTAGTTTACGGACTGAGTAAAATTTTGGAGTATAATGCTTAGCGTTGTTAAGAAGATATTGGCGGTTGTAGCGCTCGTTGTGTTGGTGCCGATGGTGACCTCGGCACAGACCAGCAGTATCAACGCCTACTCACCATACTCGATGTATGGCCCTGGCGAGCTTCTCACTCCCGGAACGGTGCAGATGCGCTCGATGGGTGGTGCCGGTATTGCGGTGCGTGCTCTCGGTCAGGTCAATATTCTGAACCCTGCCTCGGCAAGTGTCATACCTCGCAAGAGCTTCCTCTTCGATATGAGTTTCGACGCTACGCATTTCCGCAACAGCCAGCCTAAGTTTGACGCTCAGGGCATGGAGACCTCGAGGGCTAAGACCGTATACAATAGCGCCAATGTGCATAACATATACTTGGCCTTCCCGCTGGCTAAGAGCCTCGGTGCAATGATTACGGTAGCCCCCTATAGTAGTGTTGGATATAAACTCAAGCTCACCGATCAGAATAACGACAACTGGGCAGATATAGGCCGCGTGATGTATGGCTACGTTGGCGATGGTGATATCACGGAGGTAAAGTTCTCTGTGGGCTGGGAGCCGTGGCGTAACTTCTCTATAGGCATCGCTGCGAAGTACTTCTGGGGTAACATCGAGCGTAGCTATAGCACAGAGGTTACGGATATAATCACAGGTTCGGGAACATACGCCTCGACCGAGGGCGTCGACCGCTATCGTGTGAACAACTTCAAGTTGCAGGCGGGTGTACAGTGGAACATACTATACTCCGAGACGCGCATCTTTACCGTGGGTGCTACGTACGACTTGGGCGGTAAGCTCAACCCCAAGAAGCAGAGCTACGTATATACCAACAGCACCATAAACACGATACAGAGTAACCCCGTGCGCGACCGTATCGACAATGTCGAGCTCCGCGTACCTCATCAGGTGGGTGCCGGCCTCTTTTATCGTGATAGAACGATAGCCTGGGGCGTAGATTACAACTTTGCGGCGTGGGGTAAGAATAACGAGTCGTTCGGCGAGAATGGCAATGCGGATAATGTGGCTGTGACGTATACCAATACGCACGACATAAAGCTTGGCTTCGAGTTCACACCGCGCTCGAGCGATGTGCGTAACTACCTCAATCGTATCTCGTATCGTGTAGGAGCACGCTTGGGCAACTACTATCAGACGTTTGGTGGTGAGCGCGTGAATAAGTTGGCTATCACGGCGGGTCTCGGCCTCCCGGTTAAGGTGTGGGGAGCCTCGTCTGTGAACATAGGCTTCGAGTATGGCCGTATGTCGTCACCCGGCGACATCGCACATAATGGCCAGCGTATAGGTCTCGTCACGCAAAACTACTACAAGATATCGGTGGGCTTCAGCCTCTTCTCGGCCGATACGTCGGACTACTGGTTTGTACGTCAGAAGTACGATTAATGGTTGATGCTTCGTGTTAAGATGATATACAGAAACAAAACAAAATAAAAACTAAAACTTATGAAAGGTGTAAAATTTCTTTTGGCTGCCGTTGCGATGTGTGTAGGCTTTGCAGCTTCGGCACAGGATTTCAGTGACGACAAGGTCTATGGTAAGTGGGGTGCTACGGTTGAGGAGCGTCAGGCTAACATCAGCGCAAGTAACTACCTTAAGGAGGCCTTGGATGCTAAGGACTTCAAGCTCGCTACGCAGTATTTCCAGCAGTTGCTCAACAACTGCCCCGCAGCATCGCAGCAGACATTCGCTCGTGGCGTTACGCTCTATAAGAATAAGGCACAGCGCGCACGCAGCGTCGATGAGAAGCGTGTTTACGTGGACTCTATCCTCTTCATCTATGACCAGCGTGTTATCTATTTCGGTGACCACCAGAAGAATGGTAAGGATTACATCCTCGATATGAAGGCTCGTGATATGCTCCGCTACTGCACCACGGATCGTCCCTTGCTCCGTGCCGGCTTGAAGGATGCTGTCGATGCCGCTATCGCTACAGGTCGTATCAACCTCGACATCGTAGCTTCGTATTATAAGTTCCTCTGCGAGGACTTCGAGTATGACGACAACGTAACGAGCGATATGGTTCTTGCTGAGTATGAGCGTCTTTCGCCCCTCTTTGCTGAGATCTCGGCCGAGGATGAGCAGTATAAGGAGAGCTTCGAGAATAGCTTTGGTACCAGTGGTGCTGCAAGCTGCGAGAACCTCGAGGCACTCTTCAGCCAGAAGCTCGCTGCCGATCCCGACAATCAGGCACTTCTGTCGCAGGCTGTAGCCTTGATGTCACGTGCGCAGTGTACCAGCGACTTCTTCTTCCACACTACCGAGAAGTACTACACCGTGAACCCCTCGTCGGAGACAGCGTTGTTCTTGGCTCAGGGCTTCCAGGGTCGTGGCGATAACGACAAGGCGTTGAAGTACTTGCGTGAGGCTTTGGCTGTTGAGTCTAACCCCACAGCTAAGGAGCCTCTCTATGTGCAGATTGCACTTATCGAGATCGGTAACCGCAACTACTCTGCAGCAGCTGAGGCTGCACGCGAGCTTCGAGGTATCAATCCCGATAACGGATATTCATACTTCATCCTTGGCCAGTGCTACGCATCGTCGCCCTGCTCGGATGATAAGATTGGTGGCGCTTCGGTATACTGGGCAGCATACGACGCCATGGCTCAGGCTGTAAACCTTCTCAAGGATGAGCCCGAGGTACAGAAGGCAGCACAGCAGCTTATGAACGCTTACCGTGCAGCATTCCCTCCCCAGGAGACATGCTTCTTTGCTGAGCTTACGTCGGGTGATCGCTACACCGTGAAGTGTGGCTTTGCTTCGGGTCAGACTACCACGGTACGCTACCGCTAATACGTCCGAGATAATCTATGCGCCTCGGATTGTGCAGATATGCAGTGTTGGCACTCCTCGTTATGGGGAGTGCTTCATTGCTATCATCGTGCGACTCGAAGCCCGCGACTACGGTCTACGACTATGAGACGCTGATGACCGAGTCGAGCGAGAATCGCACAATCACGATGATGGAGAATGGCAAGCGTTCGTATACCTTCGTCTCACCACTGATGGAGGGATATAGCATGGCGTCAAACCCTTATCAGGAGTTTCGTCGAGGCATAAAGATGACAACCTATACCGACTCGTTGTCGCTCGTCGATGCTACCATCACGGCAAACTACGCTATCTACTACGAGCGACAGAAACTTTGGGAGGCTAAGGGTAACGTGGTCATTATCAAGAATAATCGTAAGGAGGGTGATACCACGATTACGGGACTCACGGAGATATATACACAGCAGCTCTTCTGGAACGCTACAACCAAAAAGATATATTCGAACGTCGACACTAAGGTGTTGCAGCCCGATGGCTGGCACTTCGGTGTGGGCTTCGATGCCGATGATGATCTTAAGAATATTCATTTCCGTAAGTATACCTCCGAGATGGAGTTCGATATGAGCCAGCCCACCCCTGAGGAGCGTGCTGCCAAGCAGCAGGAGAAGAGCGCTAAGGAGTCGGAGAAGGATGCCAAGGAGGATGCCAAGGGGGATACTAAGGAGAATAAACAGAAGAAAGCACCCGCGGAAAATAGGAGGACGCCGAATGCTAAGGATGCTGCAAAGCGCCCTGCGGCGCAACATCCAGGATCTAATCGCAGTGGTGTTGTTGACCATAACCTCTCGCCGTTGCCCGTGGGGCATAACGATCGCTCGGAGGCGTCGCTCCCAACAAAGAGGGAGGGCGCATCGACACAGCCCGCAACACCCTCTATGGGAAATCGCCCGGGAGGTAAGCCTGCAAACCTCGGATCGAAGGGCCTCAATGCTAAGCCGAATGGCACGTCTACGCTCAATGCGGGAGCAAGTGCTGGCAAGCGCGTAGAGGAGCCTGCTACGCCGGCGAAATAGATATAGAGAAAACTTAAACACTATTATGGGAGATCAAACATTGACGACGGTGGTCGTTATTGCTGTTATGCTGCTCTTTTCGGCATTTTTCTCTGGAATGGAGATAGCCTTCCTCGGGCGTAACCGCCTGCGCGAGGAGATAGACCGCAAGCAAAATCCTATGTTCAACCATATTGCCGATGTCTTTGGTCGTAATGCGAGCAACTACATCACAACAATACTTGTGGGCAACAACATAGCCCTTGTGGTTTACTCTATGTTTATGTCGCAACTCCTGTTGGAGCTCTTCAATATTGATAATGCTCTGGTGCAGACCATCGTCTCTACCGTTGTGATATTGTTCGTGGGCGAGTATATCCCGAAGTCGGTTGTAAGACATAATCCTAACTTCTACTATACGTTCTTTTCGCCCTTCATCTACCTATTATATATAATATTGTATCCCATTACGCGCTTTACGACCCTCATATCGTATGGCCTCATACGCCTTACCGGCACGCGCTTAGAGAGTCGTGTTGAGCCTACGGAGTTCAACCGCGAAGATCTTGCATCGTTGGTCGAGGCAGATAATGTGGAGGTGGATAGCGAGGATGAGCAGGACATACGCCTCTTTCAAAATGCGCTGGACTTTGCCGACTTGCGTGTTAGGGATTGTATGGTGCAGCGCGTCGATGTCGAGGCTGTAGACCTCGAGACGACATCCATCGCAGAGCTTACGGAGCGCTTCGTCGAGACTAACTTCTCGCGCATATTCGTATGGCACGATACCATTGATAACATCATCGGCTATGTCAACTCCAAGAGCCTCTTCGAGCGTCCTCAGAGCATCTCCGATGTGCTCATTAAGACGATATATGTTGCTGAGACTATGCCTCTTCAGGCTATGCTTGAGACCTTTACGAAGCGTAAGGCGAGCATCGCAGTGGTCATTGATGAGTTTGGTGGCACGGCGGGAATCATCTCGCTTGAGGATGTCCTGGAGCAGATATTTGGCGATATTGAGGATGAGCACGACGTGCAGGAGTTGGTCGAGAGGCAGGTTGCCGATGGCGAGTGGATATTCTCCTCGCGCTTAGAGGTGGAGTATCTCAACGAGCGCTATGAACTTGCCATCCCCGAGAATGACGAGTACGATACGTTGGCGGGCTATATCATCGCAGAGTATGGCGGTATTCCGCATGAGGGCGACAGCTTCGACACGCGCCATTTCAGTGTCAAGATCCTCAAGCGCGAGGGCTCGCGCCTCGACCTTGTAGGGCTTAGGAGGCTATAACAGAGGTATATTTAGGTAGCTGTGAGCCTTTTTTTATAAATATATGCTTTGTTTGATAAAAAATTACTACCTTTGAAGGCTTAAACGATTATAACGATAAAATAATATTTTTCTATGGCTTCATTAAACACATTAAGAACGAAGTACGGCATTGTACTCTCAGTAGTCATTGCCTTAGTGCTTGTTGCATTTATTCTTGGTGATCAGCTCTCTGTGCAGAATCGCACTGCTCAGATGCCTGAGGATAGGGCTGTGATCACTGTCAATGGTAAGGATGTTAAGGCATCGGAGTATGCTAAGTATCAGGAGCTCTATCGTGAGACCGGTCTCTCGGCTGATGCTCAGTCGGATTTGGCTTATGAGTTTGCGCTCTTCAACGCCTACTCTAAGGATGCTCTCGAGGCTCTTGGTCTCGGCGTGGCTGATGCCGACGTTAAGAGCTATGCCAAGATCATTGGTGAGCAGTGGGCTAACCAGTATCTCATGTATGGCTACCCCGCAGATGTCATCAAGAGCGAGGTTGAGCGTCGTTGGGTTGCGGGTCTTCCCACTATCGATATGTCGCTCGGCTACACAAAGTTTACTGATGCGTATGCTGCAGCAAGCTATGTTAACCGTCTCGAGGTTGAGAAGCAGATGCGCGAGGCTAACCTTACGTTCGACGGTCGCTATGTTATGGTTCCCTACTCGGCTATGCCTGAGGTTACGGTTAGCCAGGAGGAGATCGAGGCCTACTACGAGGCTCACAAGCAGCCCAGCAAGCGTTATGGCGAGCGTACGTTGCGCTATGTAACCTTCGATATCGAGCCTACGGCTGAGGATAAGGCTGAGGTTGAGAATATGGTTAAGGCTGTTGATGCTCAGGTTATTGCAGCTGCAGGCGATGGCGAGGCTATCAAGCGTGCTGTACGTTCTATCGGCGGTAAGGCTGACACCTACAAGCTCTTCAGTGCTCTCGATGCAGAGGTTGCCGAGGCTGTTAAGGATGGTAAGAACTATGGCCCTGTACTTGTTGACAATGTGTGGAAGGCAAGCTACGTTGTTTCAGATGTTAAGGCTCCCAAGAACTTTGAGTTTGAGGTTGTTACGGCCGATAACGTTGTAGCTGCCAAGGAGCTTGCCGAGGAGCTTATCGCCAATGGCGGTGACTTCACCAAGCTTGAGACGGCTGTTGATGTTGCTACGGGCGTACGCAATATGGAGAATATGAACGAGAGCGATGCTGCTAACTTCATCGGTCGTAAGGTTGGCGACATCTTCACTTACACCTTCAATAACAAGCCCGCAGTTGTTAAGCTCACGAAGCTTGGCGATGCCGACCGCTTTGTCCTCACAGCAGATGTAACTAAGCGTGTTGAGGCAAGCGAGCTCACACACAACAATATTGTAAAGAGTGTAAATGCCTTTGTTAAGGATGCAGGCAATAGCGTTGAGACATTCGATGCTGCGGCAAATGAGGCACACTACCAGATTCTCGTTACTACGGCAAATCGTAACGACTATACTCCTATGATGAACCGTGAGCGCAGTGTGCGTAACATCCCCGCATCGCGTAGCATCGCAGTATGGGCTTATGATGCTCCCGTTGGCGAGGTTAAGAGCTTCCACGGCCAGAATGTAATCTATGTAGCTATTGTTTCGGCTATTAACGATAATAAGTACGATGCGATCAATGCTCGTGCCATCGAGAATACGTTGAAGCATGACAAGCAGTACGAGGCTATTGCTTCGCAGTTGGCTATGGGTGCTGAGATCGAGGGTGCTACTACGGGTAAGTTCTCGGGCGTTAAGTTTGCAGACTATAGCGTTGACGGTAAGTACGATCAGGCGCTTGTTGGTGCTATCGCTTCGAGCCGCGAGACAGGCGTTGAGACTAAGGTTAAGGGCGCAAATGCAGCCTATGTATTCGTTGTTGATGCTATCAATGGCGAGGTAGACCTTACGGCTGTAGACACTGAGCGCACGCCTTCGATGACACAGCGCGAGTCGCAGATGGGTCAGGCAGCTGTTGAGGCTTTGACATCTAAGGCTAATGTTAAGGATCTTCGTGGCGAGGGCGAGATCTAATAGATTGCTTTTGTGATACAATGGTGGGGTTGCAATAGTGTTGCAGCCCCACATTTTTTGGCGTGTGGTATATTTTTAGTATCTTTACGCTGAAAACAGACTCTGAACTATGGCACAGGTAAAGTGTATTGGAGTGCTCACCTCGGGAGGTGATGCTCCGGGGATGAATGCGGCGATTAGGGCCGTGACACGCGCAGCGATATATAACGGCCTTAGGGTTGTGGGCATCAAGCGCGGTTATTACGGCTTGGTGTATAACGAGATGGAGGAGTTTGATTCTAAGTCCGTGAGTAACATCATACAGCAGGGTGGTACCATCCTTAAGACGGCACGCTGCAAGGAGTTTGTCACGCCCGAGGGGCGCAGGCAAGCCTACGATAATATGCGTGCCGAGGGTATCGATGCCCTCGTTGTCATCGGTGGCGACGGCTCGCTCAGCGGTGCGCGTATCTTTGCCGAGGAGTACGACATCCCCATCGTGGGTCTCCCGGGAACTATCGATAACGACCTCGGAGGTACGGATAGCACCATAGGCTACGACACGGCACTCAACACCATCGTCGAGGCTGTGGATAAGATACGCGATACAGCCACGAGCCACGAGCGCCTATTCCTCGTCGAGGTCATGGGCCACATGGCGGGCTATCTGGCTCTCAATGGTGCCATAGCCTCGGGTGCCGAGGCTGCTATCGTCCCCGAGATGGAGACCGAGATAGATCAGTTGGCCGACCTGATAAATCGTGGCTTCCGTAAGAGTAAGAACTCGGCCATCGTGCTTGTCGCGGAGAATCCCGAGACGGGCGGTGCTCTCGGCCTCAAGCAACGCATCAAGGAGGAGTTCCCGGAGTACGATGCGCGTGTTACCATCCTTGGTCACCTTCAGCGTGGAGGGTCGCCCACGGCAGCAGACCGCATCCTCGCCTCGCGCATGGGTGCTCAGGCTATCACGGCACTCAAGGAGGGGCAGCGTAACGTGATGATAGGCATAAAGAATGGCGAGTTGGTATATGTACCCTTCTCGAAGGCTACGACACATAAACACTCGATAGGCAGCGCAGAGCTCGATATCGTGAAGATGCTATCTATATAGGTCGAGTATGATTGCTGAATAAATCCCAAAAAACTGATGATATAATGAAGAGAGTTATAGGTATTGGTAATGCGTTGACGGATATGCTCGTCAATATGTCGAACGATGATGTACTTAACCTTTATAATCTTGCCAAGGGCTCTATGAGCCTTGTGGATAACGAGTTGCAAACAGACATATCGAAGCATGTGGCGGGGTGTCCCTACTCGCTGTCGCTGGGAGGCTCTGCGGGTAATACCATCCGTGCTATGGCGCGTCTCGGCACCGAGGTGGGATTTATAGGTAAGGTGGGCAATGACACTACGGGCGACTTCTACGAGCAGGCGCTGCGCAACATTGGCGTTGAGCCCTATATCCTACGTTCGGAGTATCGCTCGGGTAAGTGCGTTTCGCTGGTCTCGCCCGATGGTGAGCGTACGCTTGTCACGCACCTTGGTGCTGCGGCACATCTTGCTCCCGAGGATATCGATGCCGCCATCTTCGATGACTACGACTGCCTTTATATTGAGGGTTACCTTGTTCAGGATCATGACCTTATACGCAGTGCTGTGGAGCGAGCCAAGCGCCACGGCTTGAAGGTTGCCATCGACCTTGCGTCGTTCAATGTCGTGGAGGAGAATCGTGATTTCCTGCGCGATCTTGTTGCCAAGCATGTCGACATCCTCTTTGCTAACGAGGATGAGGCGCGCGCCTTTAGTGGCGAGCAGGAGCCCATCAACGCCTTGCAACATATCAGCACCATGTGTGAGTTGACGGTCGTAAAGATAGGCATGAAGGGTGCGCTTATTAAGCGTGGTGACGAGGTTGTGCATGTGGGTATCATGGCGGCAGCCAAGCGTGTAGATACTACGGGTGCTGGCGACTTTTATGCTGCAGGCTTCCTCGCTGCCTTGTGCGAGGGTATGTCATTGCGCCAGTGTGGCACTGTAGGTGCCATCACGGCGGGTAAGGTCATCGAGGTTGTAGGTACCACCTTTGGTGAGGATGCCTGGCGCGAGATTTTTCAGTTGATGGAGCGTGTACGTACGGATCAGTACCTCTTCTAATGTGACGCTGCAAGCAGCGATATGCTCCACATACTTACATGATAACCACCTCGGGTGTACGTTTAAGTACTATCCCGAGGTGGTTACGTCTGTGATGCTTGGCATCTTAAGGTAATGATGCAATAAGCGGCGCCTTTTGGATTTAAGTCCCGTGGTCGAGAAGCGACTACTCCATATTCTCGCGCACCTCGCGCAGAGCCTCGCTGCCCGCCTCCATAGCTTCGGCACCCTTCTCTAAGGCTGTTGCGCCAAGCTCAACACTCTTCTTCGATACCACATCGGCAGCCTCGACAACCCTCTCTTTGGCAACCTCCGTTGCCTCTATAACCTTGGCCTCCGTAATCTTGTAAGCCTCCATCTCCTTAACCTTATCTACCTTGGCCTTGGCCTTATTGTATATTATCTCACCATTTGTTATCGATGCCTTTGTGCGCTGGCCTACCTCCTCGGCACTCTTGCTCAGCACCTCCTCGGCATCCTTGGCAAACTCGCTCACCGCCTCCGAGCCGCTATGGAATGCCTCCTTAGCATTTGCCGTGAGCTCGTCGATGCGCTCGTTGCGCGCAGCCTCCTTATCTGTCGTGTTATCTGTCTTATCGTTTGTGGCATTGCCACCGCAGGCAGCAAAGAGTAACGCTGCCATCATAATAATACTCTTTTTCATATCGTAACCTATTAAATGTTGGTATTATCGTTTATACTTCTTCCTTGTTCCGCGTGTTGCGTTATGTTGTCTTTCGTTCTGGCGCTTTGTGGGGTGAGTCTCATGGCGACTATCCGTCGGCAGTGTGCCACCGAAAAAGTAGCTCTTCTGTCGTCGCTTGTCATCTTGTGTACGTGCTACGTATACGCTCTCCCCTGTGTAGGGATTTTCGCCCGTGTAGAACATCACCGATGATAGTGTCATGGGCGTGGGTGTGAGGTCCTGCACCTGCTCCAATGTGAAGTGTAGTTTGCCGAGCACTTTATGTGCCAATGCCTGCATATCCTCTTCGCGGCAGCCTGGGTGCGACGATATGAAGTAGGGTATAAGCTGATACTTAAGCTCCTCGCGGCGACATATCTGCTGAAACCTGCGATTCATATCTTCGAAGAGCGTGAACGAGGGTTTGCGCATGAGGTTGAGGACTCTATCCTCCGTATGCTCGGGAGCTACCTTCAGGCGCCCCGAGGTGTGGTGCTTGACGACGGTCTCGAAGTATGGTGATGAGTCGAAGAGGTCGTAGCGTATGCCACTGCCTATAAATGCACGCTTCACACCCTTTGTCTCGCGTATCTTGCGGTAGAGGTCGAGCAGTGGTGTGTGGTCGTTGTTCATATTGGGGCATAGTTTCGGATGCAGACACGAGGGGCGCTTACACCGTTTGCACAGCTCCTCGTTGCGGCCACGCATGCGGTACATATTGGCGGAGGGGGCTCCTATGTCGGAGATGTAACCCTTGAAGTCGGGCATCTGTGTTAGGCGCTTGACTTCGGCGAGGATGGAGCGCTCCGAGCGCGAGTTGATAAACTTGCCCTGATGTGCCGAGATGGTGCAGAACGAACAACCACCGAAGCATCCGCGGTGTATGTTTATCGAGTGCTTAATCATCTCCCAGGCAGGGATGTCGCCCTTACCCTTGTATCGCGGGTGTGGCGCTCGCTCGTAGGGTAGGTCGAAGGAGTGGTCGAGCTCCTCGGTTGTGAGCGTGGCGTGTGGCGGCGTGATGACAACATAGCTGTCGTCAAACCTCTCGATGAGTGTCGTTTCGCACTCCATCATGTTACTCAATATCTCTATCTCCTTGAAGTTATCGCCGAACTTACGCTTATCGTCGACACACTCCTCGTAGGAGTTTAAGATAATGGTCTTGCTGTTGTATAGCTTCTCGACATACTCCTTGTTGGCTAAGAAACCCACCTGTCTTAGTCCGCGCAAAAGCTTCATGTTGAAGCCGTTGCGTAGCGCCTTGGCGACCTCGCGTATAGGCTTGTCGCCCATGCCGTAGATTAATAGGTCGGCACCGCTTGTAGCAAGTATCGAGCGCTGTAGCTTGTCGCTCCAGTAGTCGTAGTGCGTGAGACGTCGCAGCGAAGCCTCGATGCCACCGACGACAACGGGGGTATGCGGATATAGTCTCTTGAGTATCTTCGTGTATGTATCCACCGTGCGGTCGGGGCGGAAGCCCGCCTTGCCTCCCGGTGTGTAGGCATCGTTCGACCTTAGGCGTAGGTTGGCCGTGTAGTGGTTTACCATCGAGTCCATGGCACCTGCCGTTACGGCGAAGAAGAGCCTCGGTTTACCGAGCTTCTTGAAGTCGCGAAGATCATCGCGCCAGTTGGGCTGTGGCACGATGGCCACACGATAGCCCTCAGCCTCGAGGATGCGACCTATGACCGCAGGGCCAAAGGCGGGGTGGTCTATATATGCATCGCCCGAGAAGATGATAACATCAAGTTCATCCCATCCTCGGGCCTCAACCTCCTTTATGGTAGTCGGTAGAAACATCTCTTCTACATTTAGGGTTGTAAAACCATTATCCTTATAATGTGAGCCTTTTCATGTGCGCCCAATAGAGTAAGGGGATGCCCCATGCTCGCTATATCTCATCCATATCGAGGCCGACGGAGTCGGTGTAGGTCTCCCACTTCTCGAGTACCGCCTTAAAGTCGTCGGGAAGCTCCGACTCAAACTGAACGTACTTTCCCGTAGTCGGGTGGTCGAAGCCCAGAGCACGCGCGTGGAGCGACTGACGCGGGATGAGCTTAAAGCAGTTCTCGACAAACTGCTTATACTTCTGGAAGGTAGTGCCCTTGAGAATACGGTTGCCACCATAGCGCTCGTCGTTGAAGAGAGGGTGTCCCTGCCACGACATGTGTACACGTATCTGGTGTGTGCGTCCCGTCTCCAAGCGACACTCCACGAGTGTGACATAGCCGTAGCGACGCAACACCTTGAAGTGCGTGACGGCGTGCTTACCCTCCGAGCCATCGGCAAAGACAAACATCTGTAACCTATCCTTCGGGCTACGACCTATGTTTCCCGTGATTGTGCCCTCATCCTCGGCAATGTTACCCCATACCAGCGCCACATAGCGACGATATATCGTATGGTCGAAGAACTGCTTGGCGAGTGAGGCATGGGCACGCTCATTCTTGGCTACGACGAGCAATCCCGAGGTATCCTTGTCGATGCGGTGTACGAGGCCGGCGCGAGCGTTACCCTCCGAGAACATCGGCAGGTTCTGCAGGTGATACGACAGGGCATGCACTAATGTGCCGCTATGGTTGCCCACGCCAGGGTGTACGACCATGCCCGCCTCCTTGTTTATCACGATGATGTCGTCATCCTCATAGACGATGTTCAGCGGTATATTTTCGGGTACAATCTCCTCCTTGCGACGCGGGTAGGGCATCACAATAGATATCTGGTCGAGCGGCTTTACCTTGTAGCTCGACTTTTGGGGCTTGCCGTTGACGAGAATGTTCTGTCCATCGGCGGCAGCCTGTATGCGGTTGCGCGAGGTGTGCTCGAGGCGTATGGTGAGGAACTTGTCGAGTCGCATCATCGACTGACCCTTATCCACCGTCACGGAGAAGTGTTCGTACATCTCGTCACCTTCGCCCTCCGTATCCACGTCTGCACCCTCGACATCGATGTCGAGCAACTCGTCGTCTACGTATATATCCTTTTCTGTCACAGTTCTTTACAGTTTATTGTTATGCCGCAGCTACTCTGCGCTATCGCTCTTTGCCGTGCCCTCCTTCTCGGCCTGGCGCTGCTTCTCGAGCTCCTTGCGTCGTTGTTCTTCGTAGCGTTTAGCCTCCTTGTCGGCAGCCTTAGCCAGCGAGTCCACAAGCTCCATATCGCAAGTGAGGTATAGCGTCACCTCGTTACCGCGACGTATGCTTGTGCCGAGTGCTTGTGATTGTTTGTATACCTTTGTTGTACGTCGTGAGATAAGATCCTCGACACTCTCGTCGTATATCACCTTGCCGACATTTATGCCGTTGTCCCAGAGGCTGCTTTGTGCCTGCTGGAGCGTGAGGCCTACAAGGCGAGGAACGATTGTGTACTGCTCATCACGACGGTAGCTCACGGTGAGTGTCACACCCGTACCCACGGCAGCCTTGATGCTCGATGAGGGGCGCACGTCGTAGCCCTCGATGCTCTCGCTAAGCACGTAGTCAGTAGATGTCATGTCGGCCTCATATACGAGCTTGTTGATGCTCAGCCCCGAGCGCTCAAGCTGGTTCAGAGCCTGACGCAGTGTCTGCTTTGCCACGTAGGGAACGTCTACCATACGGCGGTTGTAGGCGTTGATTGTGACGTATACCTTACGTCCGGGCTTTACCGTCACATCCCTCACCTCCGATGTGCGTGGTAGCTGGTCTACCACCGTGCCACCGGGGAGGTTGACATCGAAGATAGAGTCGCGCACGATGATGTTAAGCTCCTTGTTGCGAGCCACGTGGCGTGCATCCTCGATGGTCATGCCGAGGAAGTTGGGCACCTTGATGACGTTGCCGTGGCGTGTGCCGATGTTTAGCCCGAAATAGAGCGTGCCAAGGAGCAAGAGACCGAAGATGCCGATAAGGATTATATGCGAGATTATTGGGAAGCGACCATAGAAACGCTTTATGGCCTCCATGGCGCCTCTCATGCTGCCTGCCATGGTGCTCTTATTACTCTTTTTAGGTCTACTCTTAGGCTTGTGGGAGCGCTTGGCCGGCTCCTTCCTCACGGGCTGCGGTTGCTCAATCATCGGGTTGCTCATATCGTTATTAGTCGTTATCTCTACATTGCCACTCTCCTCCACCTCTACATTTTCTGCAGGTGTGATGCTCTCATCAACACCCACCACGATGCTCTCCTTGATGCTCTCCTCTGCAACCTTGTGGCGTGTTATATGGTTGTAGTGCGAGTCACGCTCTATGGGGCGGAAGCCTGCGTCGGTGACCATTGCCTCGAGCTCTGCCACGCTCATCGTTGGGCGGTCGATGCCACCGGCCATGGAGTATATCTTTGTGGTGTCGCCAATGGTGCCATCGATGTCGTCGGCGCCAAAGGCCAAGGCCATCTCTGTCGTAGCCTTGCCGTACGACACCCAGTATGCCTTGATGTGGGGTATGTTGTCGAGGAATATGCGGCTTATGGCTATCGTGCGCATATCCTCCTCGGTGCTGCACTCGCCCGCCTCGGATAGGCGGTTGCCACGACTGTGGTACTTGAGAGGTATGAAGGCATCGAAGCCAGGTGCCTCATCCTGTAACTTACGCAGTCGGTCGAGGTGGTCGACGCGCTGTGCAATGGTCTCGATGTGGCCGTAGAGCATCGTGCAGTTTGTGGCAATGCCCATATTGTGTGCTGCGCGGTGTACGGCGAGCCACTCCTCTGCCGAGCACTTCTCGGGACATATCTGCGCCCTGAGCTCGGCGTCGAATATCTCGGCGCCACCGCCGGGGATACACTCCATACCCGCCTTCTTAAGTCTGCGTAGTCCCTCGACTACGGAGATGCCCTCGCGACGTATCATGTAGAATATCTCGACGGCGGTATAAGCCTTCACCGTGACATTGGGAAGTTGGCGCTTCACCCTGTGTATCATAGCACAATAGGTGTCGAGGTCGTGCTTCGGGTGTACGCCGCCAACGATGTGTACCTCGGTGATATCCGCACCTTTGAGCTCGGCGGCACGTGCCTCAATCTCGTCGAGTGAGAGAAACCAGGCATCCTCGTCGCCCTCCCTGCGGCGGAACGAACAGAACTCGCAGTTGAAGAGACATATATTCGTAGGCTCAAGATGCACGTTGCGGTTGTAGTATACATTTTCACCACTGGCCTTGCGTTTACGTGCCGTGGCCAGCTCGCCGAGGAGCCATAGTGGGGCATCGTGCCATAGTGTGATGGCATCATCTGTGGTGATGCGCTCGTTGCGACGAACGGCATCGGCTATTTCATTAATGTTACGCATCGCTATTTGGGTGCTTTACGGTAGACAAAGATGGCTATAATTGCAAATATGATATTCGGCAGCCATACGCCGAGCCACGGGGCTAACGTGCCACCTATGGCTATCTGCTCGAATACACGTCCGAGCATGATATATCCGAAGCAGAGGGCTATGCCCAAGCCTATGTGCATACCCATACCTCCACGCACCTTACGTGAGGCGAGCGATACGCCTATGATGGTGAGGATGAAGGTAGAGAAGGGGTACGAGAAGCGTGTGTGTCGCTCCACCTCGATGATAAATACATTGTCGGAGCCCTTGCGTCGTTGCTGCGTGAGAAAGTCGTTTATCTCCTTGATATTAAGGGTCTTGACTAAGCCCTTGACGTCGACAAGTTCTCGGGCGTCGAGGTTGATGAGCGTGTCGAGGTTGCGATACTGCTTATATCCGAGCGATCCATCATCGGTGCGCGAGTATATCACGTAGCGTGGTGCTGTCCAGCGTCCCGACTCCTCGTCGAACGAAGCACTCGAGGCGTTGAGCGTCTCGACCATCGTCGAGCCCTCGTATCGCTCCATTGCAAAGAAGGGTACACGCTCGAGGTTGGGCGAGTAGCCACGCACGTAGGCGAAGGTGCCGGGCTCTATCTGGCGATATACGTGCTGGTCGTATACGATAAGCTGATTCTTCTTGAGGTACTTACTCTGGAAGGCAACGCTGTCTTTCTGACCCTCGGGTATCACCCAGAGGCTCAGCGCCAAGCTCAGCGAGGCTATAAGTGCGGCACCGAGCATGTAGGGCCACATGAGGCGTCGAAAGCTGACACCTCCCGAGAGGATGGCGACAATCTCGGTCTGCATCGCCATCTTCGACGTGAAGAATATCACCGAGATGAAGGTGAACAGCGCGCTGAACTGGTTGATGAAGTGGGGGACAAAGTTGAGGTAGTAGTCGAAGATGACGGCCTTCCACGGAGCCTTGAGCTCGGTGAAGTCGTCGACCTTCTCCACATAGTCGAACACAACGAGGATGATGACCATCATCAAGAGTCCGAAGATGTAGGTGCGCAGAAACTTACCCAGGATATATCTATCCAGGGTGCGGTATCCGGGTATTGAGGGTAAAAGTCTCAGTCTCATCGCTACAGCGGTTTGTTGTTATAGTCTGCGCGAAAGTTTCACTACCATCTCCTCCTTCCACGGCTTGAAGTCGCCGGCGATGATATGTCTGCGGGCTTCGCCCACGAGCCATAGGTAGAAGGCTGTGTTGTGCAACGAGGCAATCTGTGCTGCGAGCATCTCCTTGCATACGACGAGGTGGTGCAGGTAGGCACGTGTATATTGGTGGTCTACGAAGGTCACACCATTAGGGTCTATGGGTGTGAAGTCCATTTCCCACTTCTTGTTGCGTATGTTTATGATGCCCTCGGATGTGAAGAGCTGACCATTGCGACCATTTCGCGTGGGCATCACGCAGTCGAACATGTCGACACCGCGGTCTATGGCCTCGAGGATGTTCACGGGCGTACCCACACCCATCAGGTAGCGGGGCTTGTCGGTCGGTAGCACGGCGTTACACACCTCGATCATCGCGTACATCACGTCGGTTGGCTCTCCCACAGCGAGGCCGCCTATGGCGTAGCCGTCGGCATTGTATTGCAACACGTTACGTGCTGCACGCTCGCGCAAGTCGGCATATCCCGCACCCTGAACTATGGGGAAGAGAGCCTGATAGTGACCCCACTTGGGTGCTGTCTGGTGGTAGCGGTTGAAGCAACGGTCGAGCCAGCGCTCGGTGAGAGCCAGCGACTTCGAGGCGTAGTCGTGTGGAGCATCACCCGGGGGACACTCGTCGAAGGCCATCATTATGTCGGCGCCTATGGTGCGCTCGGTGTCGATGACGCTCTCGGGAGTGAAGAGGTGGCGCGAGCCGTCGATGTGCGACTGAAAATGACACCCCTCCTCCTTGAGTTTACGGCATGCTGCCAACGAGAATACCTGGAAGCCTCCGCTGTCTGTAAGCATGGGCTTTGTCCACGACGAGAAGCGATGCACACCCCCCGCCTGCTCCAATATCTCCATTCCGGGGCGGAGGTATAGGTGGTAGGTGTTGGCTAATATAATCTGAGCCTTAGCCTCGTTCTCTATGTCGCGATGAAATATGCCCTTCATCGCTGCAGCAGTGCCTACAGGCATAAATATCGGGGTCTCGATCACGCCGTGGTCGGTGGTGATGAGTCCCGCGCGCGCCTTACTCTGGGGCGCTGTATGTTGTAACTTAAACTCCATTTTCGTATATATAACGTGCAAAAGTAATAAAAAATTACCAAAGGTAAAAGCGTGCAATTGTTAATTGTGATAATAGTTATATCACGCCTTTATGAATATGGCTATTATGTTATATTGTTTTGTTCTTTGTAGAGAATAAAAAAGAGTGATATATGATGAAATTACACTGTTGTATTAATCGAAACTATATGCAATTTATTGAACGGAGATGTTTGCTATTTTGAAAAAAATGTCTAAATTTGCGGTTGGTATGCGCGTTACACGTGTGCGCTGTATCCCGCGATAGAAAAAATTTAACCAATTATAAACATTAAAGTCTATGAGAATCAGAAACTTATTTTACGCATTTTTGGCGTTGCCTTTGTTCTTCGTAGCTTGCGAGGAGAATAAGGTTGATGAGGTGAAGAATCCTACAGTAGCTGTTACTGCGGGCGAGGCTACCGAGACTTCGGTGTCGTTCACTGTCACCTCTACTGATGCTGAGAAGGTTGCATGGGTTGTTGTCGAGGCTACGGCTACGGCGCCTACTGCTACCGAGGTGATCAATGCTGGCACGGTGATCGCAGCAAATGACACTGTTGAGGTTACGGCTACCGATTTGAAGGCCGACACGGAGTACTTGGTTGTTGCTGCTGCGATGAACAAGAAGAGTGTCGTTAAGTCGGAGAAGACGATGACTACGTTGAAGGGTGCTGACGATCCCAACGACGATCCTAATGACGATCCCAATGACGATCCCAACGACGACCCCAGCGACAAGGTAGAGTTCGTTGCGACGAATATTTTTACGGATTTTATGATCGAGGAGGGCGCTGAATTCTATGCTGTTGAGCTTGGTGATAAAGAGTGGGGTAGCAATGGTTGGGGTGTCGATGGCGGTACCTACTATGGTTTCTTTATCGTACCTGCCGTTAAGGGTAACGGTAAGCTCCCCAATGGTGTCTACACCCTTAGCACTGTTGCTGAGCCCAACGCTATCATAGATGAGTTCTCGTACCACTACAAGATGGTTAACGGAGTGCCCGATGTAACTTATGGTGGTCTTAGGACTTATACGGATGCAATTCTTACCATCACCGATGGCAAGGTTGAGGCTGAGGTAGAGTTCGAGAATGGCGAGATCCACCACGTGGTATTTGAGGGCGACCTCTCTGTTGATGATGGCGGTAACAGCGGCACGCCCGGTGAGTTCAAGGCTACGCACACGGCAGATAAGTGGCTCTGGGGTGGTGGCTCAGACTATGGCAACAAGTATGTTGTTTCTGGTGAGGGCTTCTCGTTGGATGTTCACTTCCCTGCGGAGTATGCTACCGAGAGCAAGCTCGAGGCCGGTGAGTATATCTGGACAAATACCTCATGGTGGGGCTACAACGACTTTGAGAATGAGTTTACTACACGTGAGTTCCTTATCGATGGTGCATACTCTTCTATCGTTCGCAGCGGTAAGGCTCTTGTCGCTGTTGAGGGCGAGGAGTATCATATCCAGTTGACTCTTGTTGCTGATGACGCTGTCTACATGGTAGAGTACGAGGGCAAGCTTAACGATGTTGGTGAGGTTGTTACTCCCGATAAGATTACGTTTGCTGCGATGGATAAGGGCGTGAAGCTTACTGATAATACCCTTAAGTATCTCTTGAAGGATGAAAGTGGTAAGAATCTGGTCAATATAGTATTTGAAAATGCCGTTGCTACGGAGACATCTATCACGGCAGGAAACTACGCTTGGGCTGGTTCTCCGGTATATGTTGGTTCGAGCAACTTCAGCTTTGTGAACAAATCACTTGTGATTGATGGTCAGGCACATGCTAATTCGGAGATCTCTTCTGGTTCATGTGATGTTGCTGTTGAGGGTAATGTTTATACCATTGTTACCAAGGTTGAGGTACTCGGTACGGAGTATACGCTGGAGTATGTAGGTACTATTGGCGATCCTAACGAGGGTGGCGAGGAGCCCGAGAACCCCGGTAGCGGTGAGGAGCCTGAGAATCCCGGCGAGGGTGGCGAGGAGCCCGAGAACCCCGGTGATGGTGGCGATACCCCCGGTACAGGCTATGAGAATTGGGTGTTTACTGCCAGCCTCTCAAGTATGATGAATGGAACACTTACATTGACAGACGGCTCTCATACCGTAACATGTAAGTTTAATCAAATCGCAGCTACTATTCCTGTAGGCGATATGAGTGGTTTTGCTTACGCATACGATTTTACAGTTGATGGCGTAGCTGTCGATATCGCTAAAGTATCTGGTAACATCTATCTCGATACGGAAAATTACTATATCTCGATTGACCTTGTGATAGATGGTGTTAAGTATACAGGCACATCAACAAATACTGTAGCATAAGTTGGTGTCTCGATGTAGTAGGAGGGTGTTCTTCGCAGCACCCTCCTATTTTGTTTTTATATGCATGCTATGTGCAAATATTGCATTAATATTTGTAGGTCATATTTTTTTTACTACCTTTGCACGAATCTAATTATTAGGGTGTTAATCCGATGATTAGACGCCCGCGACACGATATTACGGACAAAACACTTAAAATATTATGAAAAACTTTTTTAAACTACTTCTCGCTTCCGTCGCACTTGTTGCTGCTGTCGGCTGTGAGACTGATGAAACAGGTAACGAGGGTGACGGCGTTGTGGCGCTTCCTACACCCAATGCAACTGCCAATGTCACTGAGAATAGCATCATATTGGCTTGGGATGCTGTGGAGTTTGCCATCTACTACGAGGTGTCGCTCAATGGTGGCGAGGCCGCAAAGACCGAGGCTCCCGTGTATCGCTTTGAAGATTTGGACTACAGCGCGGAGTATACCATCTCTATCGTGGCTATCTCTGCCGACCAGACTAAGTACCTCAACTCTGAGCCTAAGGTGCTCACCGTGGCTATTGGCGCGTACGATGCTCCCCAGTATCGCGAGTGGTATGCTATAGCTCCTGTTACGGCTCTGTCGAACAATGGTCGTTGGGCTGTTGGTAGCTTCGACAAGAATGGTGTTATCATCGATCTACAGAATAATCGCGCGAGTGATGTCCTGAACATGGAGTTCAACGATGTTGCTGACAATGGTCTTGCTGTAGGTGCGCGCTTCCGTGCTGCTGATGATGGTGGCACGGCTATATATTATAAGGATGGCGAGTACTTCGATGTAGACCTTGGCGATCTCCCCTCTAACCTCTATTGTAGCTCTCTTGTAGGTGTTACTCCCGATGGTACCAAGGCTGCGGGTTGGTTCTACGACTACGATGAGCGTACCTACTACACCACGCTCTTCGGTAATGTTGTGCCCTTCGTTTACGATATTGTAAACGACCGTGTTACGGTGCTTCAGGCAGATGAGACATATTCGCAGTATCGCGGTGCCACACAGTGTGTGGCTATCTCTCCCGAGGGTACTATTATCGGCTTGGAGCAGTCTGTTCTCGGCATGTTTGCCATAAAGTGGGCTGACGAGTATGCGGCGTGGGAGTATATCCACATGTTGACGGACGATGACCGCGCGCCTATCGAGAGGTTTGGCAGCGTAGGCAAAACGCTCCTCTCTGCCGGAGGTCGCTATGCTATTGGTGCGGGTGTTCCCGAGGGCGAGAAGGAGGAGATAGCTGCGGCTTACGACCTTAAGAATAACACGATTATGTGGTTCCCCTCGTTGTGTTCGGTGTCGGCTATGACGGAGGATGGTGTCGCCTTCCTTAACGATGTGCCCTATGGTTATGGTACTACATCGTTTGTTATCGACACCAAGAAGGATATGGAGACCTCGTATACGCTCGTTGAGTGGCTTAAGGCTGAGCATAACATCGACCTTACGGAGTATATCCAGGATGGCATCATTATGGTTGGCGCCTCTCTTGATGGTCGCACTCTCGTGGGTATGACCAGCACTATGAGTGGCTACGCCAACTTTGCCATCAACCTCGATGGAGAGAGGGTTACAGAGTAATCTATCTTTTGTTGATACTGCGGGCTGCTCATCATCGGGCAGCCCGCATTTCTTTTTAGTCATCCCCTTTGTGGTGGGATGTAAGTATATTCTATATATATGTCGAAAATTTGAAAAAACTAAAAAAATCATTACCTTTGTTCTATGGTACGCATATCGTTGGTCATAGCGACATATAACCGTGCCGAGCAGTTGATGACGACGCTCGTGTCGGTGGCAGCGCAGAGCCTCGCTCCCGAGGCGTGGGAGTGTGTTGTTGTGGACAACAACTCCACGGATGCCACGCGCGAGCGTGTTGCGGCATTTGGCGCATGCCATCCCGAGTTACACATACGCTACATCTTCGAGCGCGAGCAGGGGCTCTCCGCTGCGCGTAATGCAGGCATCGCTGCTTCGCAGGGCGATATCATCGCATTCGTCGACGACGACGAGCGCATCGTCCCCGACTTCCTCGGTGCATACGTCGACCTCTTCGACTCGCACCCCGAGGCTATGGCTGCGGGGGGATGTATCATCGCCGAGTACCCCACGGGGCGCCCTCGTTGGATGTCGCGCTTCACCGAGCAACCTATTGCTAATCCCATGAACTATGGTGCCACGGTGCGTGTCTTTCCCAAGGGTAAAATCCCGGGTGGCGGAAATATGGCCTTCAGGCGTGAGGCGTTGGTGCGTGTCGGCATCTTCGACACCTCGCTGGGGCGCACGGGCAAGAGCCTTATTGGTGGTGAGGAGAGCGACCTCTTCGAGCGTATGGCTACTGTGGACATACGTCCCTACTATGTGCCACGTGCGGTTATGTATCACATCATCCCTGCGGAGAAGCTCACGCGGGAGTATTTCCTGAGGCTCTGCTACAATACGGGCGTTAGCCAGCGCCGTCGTGCCGAGCTGCACGATAGGGTGTGGCGCCTATATGTCGGCGAGGTGGCTAAGTGGTGCGCTACATTGGCACTCTGCTTGGTGCATCGCCCGTGCCAGTCGCGTGCGCTTATCGCTATGCGCCGTGAGATATCGCGCGGAATATGGCGCCGTGCATAATGTTTTCACTAAAGACCATTTTTGATTATTTTTCGGATATTTATTTGGCGATAACGAATAATTTATTTAACTTTGCTATATAAAGGTGCGCAACTTTTGTGCTGATGGAGACAAACTTACTATATTAACTAAATATTTATCATTATGAAACTTAGAAATTTATTCTATCTGTTGCTTGCATTACCTTTGGTATTTGCGGCATGTGAGGAGGGTTCGGGCGATACCGATAAGGCTCCCGAGTATAAGGCTGAGTTGAAGCTTACCTCTGAGTCAACGATGGAGTTCCCCGCAGAGGGTGGCGATGGAGAGATTAGCTTCACAGCCGAGATGGTAGAGGTTACCCGCATGTCGGAGCAGCCCATGCCTAAGGCAGAGTGCGATGCAGATTGGGTTACCGACCTCGCTGTTGGAGAGAAGGTTACGTTCAAGGTAGCTGCAAATGAGGGTGATGCCCGCGAGACAAAGGTTGTTGTTACGTATGACACCGAGTCATTCGAGGTTGTTATTAAGCAGGCAAAGAAGGCTGATGAGCCGGAGAAACCCGCTGAGCCCGTAGCAGTTACGGCTGTAGCATTTGGCGGTGAATACTTTAGCGCTGCTGAGTTGGAGATGGATGTAGATAACTACTTCTTCACTCTTTCGGATAAGCCTTTCACGGCTGAGGGCGATGTAGATCCTACGGCTAATGCTTATGCTGTAGACCTCTACGTTGCTGCTTACGATGGTGAGTGGCAGGAGAACATGACACTCCCCGTGGGTGAGTATACGTTGGATACGGAGAATAGCGATGCTGCCGGTAAGTTTACGGGCTATTTGGTTCTTGGTGCTGAGGATTTTGCATACTCTGAGGCTGGTAAGCTTGTTGTTACTGAGAACGGCTTGACTCTTACTGTTACTATCGATGGTGTTGAGCACATTGTTACCTACGAGGGTGCTATGACCCTTAAGAACGGCTCTGAGAAGCCTATAGATACTACTGTAGTAGAGTTATCGCACACTATGCTATACTATTATGGTGATTTCTACTCTCCTGGAGAGGCCGATAACTTCATTATCATCCTTGGCGATAAAGGTTTGACAGAAGAAGGCTGGGAGTGTGAAGATGGTCATTACTATAAGTTCGACACCTACACAGAGTGCATAGATAAGACAAATGGCATAGCTGTTCCCTATGGAACTTATACGCTTGCAGCGGAGTATTCTACCGAGGTTGGTGTTGTAGCATCGGCCGCCTATTACACTGGTGATTGGGAAGTTGATGAGGCGATTACAGAGGGTACACTTACTGTTAGTGCGGATGGCTTTGTTGCCGAGGTTGTTATAAATGGTCAGCCTTATAAGCTCGTATGTGATGGCTTAAATCCTGTTATTGTAGACTGTACAGAGAATTTAGGTGGCGATGAGGAGGTTATCTCTACGCTTACTGATGATGTTGAGGTAAATATTACAGGTGCTACGGTAGTGCTTGATAACCTTGGCGACGATTATGTTTGGGGTTGCAACAACTACTTGGTATATGTATCAGAGGATGCCGCAGGTGAAACAGGTGAGTATATGATGTTCGACATATTGGTTCCTACTACAGCAACAACCATTGCCGGTACATACCAGATTAACGATTGGGAGGAGCCTTATACTGGTTTCACGGGCTACTATAGCGACTATGATGAGGAGTACTATGGTTGTTGGTATGTAAACTACGACACCAAGGATATGGCTCCCATCTATGATGCTGAGCTTAAGATTGAGATTGCCGAGGATGGTACGTATACCTTCACTTTCGATGGCGTCGACGATGCCGGCTACTTTATCACGGGTACTATCGTAGGTAAGGAGGCAGAAGGCGGCAATGAAGGCGGCGATGAGTCATACTCTACGCTTGATGAGGACCTTGTGTTCAACATCACAGACGCAACCTTTATAAGTCAGGACTATGGCGATGGCAACTACGTATTGTATATCTATGAGGATCTTGAGAACGAGGCCGGTGCATTCGTAATGTTGGAGATCTTCACTCCTACTGGTGCTACCGATTTCGCGGGAGAGTATACATTTGTTGATACCTATGAGGCATACACCTCTACCCCCGGTTACTTCTACCCTGAAGATGAAGAGTGGTATGGCTCGGTGTACGTGAATATGACTACATACGACATGGCACCTCTTGCTGGTGGTAGTGTTACTATTGCTGTTGCAGCTGATGGCACTCACACCTTCACTTTCAACAGCTACGACGATGCCGGCAATGCTATCACGGGTACTATCTCGGGTAAGCTCTATGGCTCGGATGAAGGCGGCGAAGAAGGCGGCGAAGAGGGCGGCGATACCCCCGGTGCAAGCTATGAGAATTGGGAATGTGACGGTACTTACAACACATCAACTTGTGTTCTTACATTGACGGGTCTGAATGATTCACAGGTGATTGAAATAGAAACAACTGAGGTTGTAACTGGTTATCACAGGCAATCATGGGGTTCTTTTGCAAGTGTAAAGGTAAATGGTGTAGAAACAACGGATGTATCTAACGATTCTTATGTCAATATACAAATGGCTGGTGTAGAATTCTATCTTGTTCTAAATGGTGTGAAATACACTGGTACATCAAGAGCGATAAATGTTGAATAAGAATTACAACAACATTCCTTAACGGGTAAATACCTTTCGAGGCCGACCAAAAGCAGTTTTGGTCGGCCTCGTTGTTTTTTAAGATTTGATGGCGAGCGAGATTTTAAGTGTGGGTATTGTGGGTAGTATAGATAGTATAGGTAGTTCTCTGATAGCGCTTTGCCCAGTCTCCCCAGTCTCCCCAGTCTCCCCATGACTGCGCTTTTAGTTTCTCTTCATCTTAAACAAAACCCATCCAAAGGGGAAAAATTTGTCTATTAAAATTATTTTTCTATCTTTGCAATAGTAATGGTCGCATTAAACAAAAGCAAGGTTAATAATAAAAGATATCTCTATGAAAAAGATTTGTTCCCTTATGTTGGTAGTTGCAGCACTCGGCCTTGTGATGGTAGGCTGCGAGGATGCTGCATCGCAGGTGGATAAGCCTACGCCCGAGAATCCCCAAGAGCCCGAGGAGCCCCAAGAGCCCGAGGAGCCCGAGGATCCCCAAGAGCCCGCAGGCGTGGATTTCGAGGCGAAATACTCGAGTGGTGCATATTATGGCGACGAGTACAGCCCGGGCACGGATTGTTACTTCATATCTATGTCGGACAATGGCTTCGACGAGAATGGCTATGTGCGTCCCAACTCGACATACTATCGCTTGGACTTATATGCCCCGAAGTATGAGGGCGAGTATCGCGAATATATGCCGTTGCCGGAGGGTGTCTATCGCCTCGATGCTGAGGATAGCTATGCCGAGTGGACATTCTCGGCAGATGGCTCGGAGTATGTCGTAACGGGCGAGAGCGATGTGGTTAAGAAGCTTAAGTTCGAGGCGGGAGAGTTGGTCGTGACGGCAGAGTCTACAACGCTCACGGCTGTTGTCGAGGGTGTGACACATGTGGTGACATTTGCGGGCGAGCACGTCATAGCCAATGTCTTGCAGCGCCCCGCCGAGGATAAGGAGTGGAGAGTGGAACATGCCTACGCCCTATATTATGGCGACAAGTTCAACATTGGTGTTGCTGACAACTTCTATCTATACCTCAGCGATAAGGGCCTCGATGAGTATGGCTTCGAGATTGCCGATGGTACGTACTACGCCTTCGACTTGTACGTCGACATCGTAGACCCGACAGCCGCGCTACAGCTCCCCTATGGCAGCTATCTGTGGGATGATAAAGACACGCTCGCTGCAGGTACTATAAGTGCGTATTATACAAAGTATTATGTCATAAACAGCGATGCTACGGGTTATGCCGATGCTCGTTATACCGATTGGGCATCCCTGACGGTGGATGAGAAGGGCGTAGTCGCCGAGGTACACTTCGGCGAGGCGGTACACAAGGTGGTATTTGAGGGTGAGGTGAAGATTTTCGACCGCTCGGAGAGGGAGCCTCAGCCCGAGTATGTGATGGATGAGGCTTTGGCTGCGGCTATGCGCATACCGAGCAGCGAGATAGGTCTTGCGGATAACTACTTCGCCTTGGCCTTTATCGATGATGCCGAGAATATAGAGTTAGGCGTTGTCATGGCAGGTGCTGCGACAGATAAGGTGCTGCAGGCGGGTACGTATGATAGCAGCAACGACACATTGTTAGCCTCGGCGTGCGAGATGAACGTATACGAGCCCGAGGGCGAGTATGCCTTTACGTCGGGAGTTGTTGTCGTGACACGCGATGGCGACACCTACGGCTTCGATATCGAGCTTACGGATGAGGATGGCGGCATCTACCACTTTACCTACGAGGGTGTGGTGCTGGATATGGAGCCCGAGGAGGAGCCCGATATTGTGGCCTTCGAGCCTGTGGCTGTCAAGGCCTATACAGAGGCATCGTGGGATGTGGGTAACTTCGAGCTACAGCTCTACATCGACAGCGATAACTACCACTCGCTCGATATGATGGACAAGGTGGCCCCCAACAATAACTACCTCTCGGCAGGAGTCTATCGTAAGAGTGACGACACCATCACCAAGTGGTCGAATCTCGTCGCTAACGTCACCACGGGCGAGGGCGCTAATGTGGCAGATGCCGAGATCGAACTTTCGCATAATGTTGATGGCACATCGACACTCCGTGGCTTTATATTGTCGGAGTACGGCAAGCGCATAAATATCGACTGGACGGGCACTATCGAGGGCTTCAACTTCGATGCGGAGTAGGTCGAGAAGATTGAGCCTTAGCATGTTGAGCGGAACAATAAACTATGTTGCATTGCCATATTTTGCAAAAAAAATCGATATACATTGTGTAGTTTAAGAAAAAATCAATAATTTTGTGAAAGTAATCCTCCGTCATGCCCCCGATTGAAGGAGTTGATGGATGCAATGTAATTACCTAAATACTTATAACTTTAATTTATTAGCATTATGAAACTTAGAAATTTATTCTATCTGTTGCTTGCATTGCCTTTGGCATTTGCAGCTTGTTCGGATGACACCACAGATCCGGCACCTAAGCCCGATGAGCCTACGGTTAAGGATCCCGTGTTGACGCTTACCTCTGCTGCCTCGGTTGAGGTTGCTGCTGAGGGTGAGACATTTGAGATTACCTATACGCTGGAGAACAAGAAGGAGGGCGTAGAGCTCGAGGCTACTTGCGAGGCTGACTGGGTTGAGGTTGTTGCAGGCGATAAGGTATCTGTTACGGTTGCTGCCAACGAGGGCGAAGCACGCGAGACTAAGGTCGTTGTAAAGTACGACACACAGTCTTTCGAGGTTGCTCTCAAGCAGGTGGCTAAGGGCGAGGAGCCTGTTAAGCCCGCAGAGCCCAAGTTGACGCTCACCTCTGAGTCTAATGTTGACGTTACGGCTGCGGGTGGCGAGTTCGAGATCACCTACACGTTGGAGAACAAGAAGGATGGCGTAGAGCTCGAGGCTACTTGCGAGGCTCAGTGGGTTACCGTTACCGTTGGCGAGAAGGTAAAGGTTGTTGTTGAGGCTAACGAGGGCGATGCTCGCGAGGCTAAGGTTGTTGTAGCCTACGAGGCGCAGAAGTTCGAGGTTACCTACAAGCAGGCTAAGAAGGAGGATGTGCCCGTAGTCCCCGGCGAGCCTGTGGCATTTGTCCCCAAGAAGGTTACTGCAAGCCACAACAATAATATGGATGCCGGCAACTTTGTGCTCAACCTCTTTGTAGATGACGCTCAGCGTTTCGAGTTCGATATGTATGACAAGGTTAGTGCTAACGACAGCTACCTCACACCTGGTAAGTATACCAGTGAGGATGGCTCTATCGATCTTAAGTACTCGCAACTATATGTAAGCAAGGATAATAAGACCGCGATGGCAGCTGCCGAACTTGAGCTTGGCCTCAACCAGGAGGAGTGGACATTCACCCTCAAGGGTTCATACGAGCTCGTTAATGGTGCTAAGTACACTATCGATTGGACAGGTAGCATCGAGGGCTTCGTTGATCCTACGGCTCCGGTAGTGAAAACGTACGAAATTGTATCATTTGAGGCAAGAGTTCGTACTGCAGATGTTTGGGATATAATAATGAGTGAGGACGATCCTATGCTCAAAGAGGTGGCTAGCCGTATTACGATTAAGCTTACCGAGGAGAATACCATGTATATTCCCGATGGTACCTACTCGGTTGAGAATGGAGGCATCCTTGTAAATAGCTCTACTCAGAATGGCTATAGCACATGGCGTCATGAAACAACTAACGCTGTAGATATTCAGATTTGCGAGGTGAAGGTTGCCAACGATTTGGAGGCTGAGACTTCGGTTATCGAGGGTTCTATCCAGTTAGGTCTCGATGTCTATGAGTTCAAGTATGAGGGTAAGGTTAAGGGCTTTATGTACAAGGAGCTTGGCGATGAGGGTATCACTTCATGGGATAGAGTATATGTAAGTTCTTCATTTGGTGATTGTAAGGTACTTACGATGAACGCATCAGGTTTTGAGGGTTCGTTCTATTTGTACAAAGTTGGAGCTAAGAAAACGGACGATTTGGCTGCTTCAGTCTATACCGTAGGTGCTTGGGAGTTGACGACATCTCGTGATTATTGTGAGGATGCATCAAGTAAGATCAATTACGTATCACTTAAGTCAGGTGAGGTTGTTGTTGAAGTTACCGCTGATGGATACGTCGTTACATTCGATGTTATTGACAATAACGAAACGGCATGGAAGGGTACGTATACTGGTAGCATAGCTCATCCTTAATCAATTAGCTTAATTTAAGGTGGCTATCGATATATAGAGTGACCCTATAGAATGTCAAGGGCTGGCTAAGTTACTTTTTAGTCAGCCCGTTTTTTTGTTAATTAGGGTGATCTGAAAGAAAATTGGTTGTCGGATGCACGTAATTGTGAAAAAATATATACATTTGTATTATGGGAGTCTCTCTTATTTCGTGAGGACTCTTGTTGAAGAGTGTAATAAAGAAAAACTAAAACCTAAAATGAAAAGAATTTTTACATTGTTTGCATTTGTGCTTGGATCGATGCTCTTCGTAGCATGCGACAAGGATAATGATGGTAATTCGGCGACCGACAAACCGGGGGGTCCGAATAAAGAGTATATCTTGACCCTCACAACGGCATCCGTGATGGAGTTCGAGTTCGAGGGCGGCATGGGCGAGATAGGTTACACGCTCACTGAGGAGACGCGCGCGCACGAAACTCCCGATACGGACATCCCTACGGAGCATCCGCTCACGGGTGATAGTGCCGCCGATGATGAGCCCGATGAGAAGCATCCGTTGCCGGAGGTGGCGTGCGAGGCCGACTGGATTACGGACATCGCCGTGTCGTCGAAGGCTGTGGAGTTCAAGGTGCAGCCCGGCGCAGGCCAGGAGCGTGAGTCGATCATCACCGTCTCGTACGAGGAGCAGAAGTTCTACGTGCTTGTGCGCCAAAAGGGTGTAGCCACGGAGTATGATGTGGAGTTTAGGGCAAACTACCTCAATGGCTCATACTACGGTAAGCTCTCAACATACGGCTTCAACTACTACATCATCCTCTCGGATATGGGCGCAGAGAGTCAGAATGACACCTATGGCACGCAGTATCGCTTCGACCTTTACGCGGGCGTGTCATCTATATTTGAGCCTATAGACTATGTCCCCGAGGGTGTATATGTGTTCGGAGAGTGTACGCCCGGCACCATCGATGCCACGCAGAGCTACTACCTTGATGCCAATGGCAATGATATGGACTTAGCCTCGGCAACGGTGACAGTGACAAAGGATAAGATTGTTGCTGTGGTGCGCATGATGAATGGCAAGGTTCACCGTGTGACGTACGAGGGAAGCCTTGCGTTGGATTACCTCGAGCCTACAGCCGAGGATGGAGTACATAGCGCCCTGACATCTGATGTGGACTTTAACGTCACAGGAGGCTCAATCAATGCCTACTATCGTGGTGACTACTTCGGTAAGGGTGTAGATGTGTGGTTCTTGCACATGGTAGAGAATACTGTTGGTGGCTATTCGGGAGATTACCTTATGATGGATCTTATGGTCGACAAGTCTGAGGGTGGCTACGACAATAAGGATGCCTTCGTAGGAGTGTACACCAAGGCTGATCATACGACCGAGAGTTATGCCGACCACTTTGCTCCGGGATATATGCGTGTTGACTATACGCAGATGCATACATGGTTTGTGAAAGGCATGAAGAGTGAGAATGAAGCATGGGCACCCTTTGTTGATGGTAATATTACCATAACCAAGGAGGGCGATATCTTCACCATTACGATGGATGGTATCGACGACAAGGGTAACAAGATACAGGGCTCATTCTCTGGCACGGTGATAGACTACCAGAATCAGGCTTACGACCTTTAGTTTTGATGTAAGGACATAAACAATTATTATATGAAAAGAGTATTTATTTTTATGGTAATGTCGATGGCAGCATTTGCCGTCTCGTGCTCTACGGAAGATGCTGTGGGCACACTTGGGCTCACATCATCCGAGGTTATGCACTTCTCGCAGGAGGGTGGTGAGGGTGTTATCAGCTACGCTATCCAGGGAGCTAAGGGTGATGCAAAGGTTGAGGCTGTATGCGAGGCCGAGTGGGTGACAATCACTGAGGTGGGCCGCGAGATAAAGTTCACGGTGGCCCCCAACGACAATGACGAGGAGCGCATGGCGATGATATTGCTGAGCTATGCCAAGCAGTCGGCGCAGGTGGTTATCGAGCAGCAGGGTAAGCCTAATGTGGAGTTCGTAGCCTCGAAGCTTAACGGCATGTTTGAGGGTAAGAATGCTTCGCATCCCAATGCGTATAAGTATACCGTCATCCTCTCTAAGAATGGCACAACAGGCGAAATGGACTACTATTCTGGTGACAGCTACTACAAGTTCATCATCTACTCATCTGTTCCCACGGTGTCAAACGCACGCTTGAGCTTGGGTGAGTATCTCTACGATGCGGAGAATACATACGAAGCAGGCACCTTCTCAAGTGACATGAGCGAGGTTGTCATCTCAGATGAAGATGGCAAGCAGACCATACACCAGATTACGGGCGGTCGCGTCGTTGTCTCGAACGATATGGTTGAGGCTCTCATAACATTGAATAATGGCGAAGTACACAAGGTGACATATAGCGGCAGCTTGGCATTGTCGTTCTTAGATAGGATTGTCTCAGGCCCATTTAGTACGCTCACCGAGGATTATAGCTTCGATATCGAGAATGGATATATGCTTCTTATATACGATGGTGACGCCTATGGCGTAGGCAATGGTAGCTGGGATGTGCGCTTTATGGCTAAGCAAGATATGTCGGAGGGCGACTTCTTCCGTTTTACGGTTGCTGTCGATGATGTATCCTACAATGATGAGCTCCTTTATCGCTCATTTGTATGCGATGAGGATGCAACGTTTGCCGCTGGTACCTTTAAGCCGGGTAGGTTGGACGAGGAGCTTAACTTCTCGGGCTCGTGGTATCTACCCTTGGAGAAGGCCTCTTTCACATCCATACAGGCTCCCTTCGTTGGTGGTAGCGTATCTATCGAGCGCCACAACACAACGGAGGCTATCGTCAAAGTCGATGTCGTAGATGACCGTGGACACAAGGTTGTTGGCACGTGCCACTGCAGCCTTGTTGAATTATTGGATCGTACCGGTATGTAGTCCCTAATTCAATTTCCCAACAGCAAGGGGATGACTAAATTACTTTTTAGTCATCCCCTTGTTGTTTCTGTTATGCCCCTATTACATCTGCAATGCCTCCCAGAGCATATCCTTGAGCTTGGTGATGTTCATATTTGCCACCGACGATATGAATATCGACTTTATGCCCTCGGGAAGGTGTGCTCGCATCTCTTCGATGAGCTCGTCGTCGAGCATATCGCACTTCGTGATAGCCAAAAGGCGCTGCTTGTCCAGAAGCTCGGGGTTGTACTCTGTGAGCTCGCCGAGCAACACCTCATAGTCGCGTGCTATGTCGTCGCTGTCGGCAGGTATCATGAAGAGTAATACCGAGTTGCGCTCGATGTGACGTAGGAAGCGTGTTCCGAGGCCGCGACCCTCATGCGCACCCTCGATGATGCCCGGTATGTCGGCCATCACGAAGGAGTGGTCGTCGCGCACCGATACGATGCCGAGGTTGGGCTCGAGTGTGGTGAAGGCGTAGTTGGCAATCTTGGGCTTCGCGGCAGATACCACCGAGAGGAGTGTCGACTTGCCGGCATTGGGGAAGCCTACGAGACCTACGTCGGCCAAGACCTTAAGCTCGAGGATGAAGGCACCCTCCTGTCCCTCCTCGCCGGGCTGTGCATAGCGTGGTGCTTGGTTTGTGGGGGTCTTGAAGTGCCAGTTGCCCAAGCCTCCGCGGCCACCCTTGAGCAGCACGAGCTGCTCGCCATGCTCCGTAACCTCGCCGACGACCTCGGTGTATGTTTCGCCCGTCTCCTCGTCGGTCATCACCTGCTTGGCGACGGTACCCAGGGGTACGGGTATGATGATATCCTTGGCATCGGCACCCGTCGAGCGTGCTCCGTGGCCATTCTCGCCATCCTCAGCAAACTGGTGACGCTTGTACTTGAGGTGTATGAGTGTCCAATACTGCTTGTCGCCCTGAAGGATGATGCTGCCACCCTTGCCGCCATCGCCACCATCGGGGCCACCAAAGGCCACGAACTTCTCTCTGCGGAAGTGCGACGAGCCGGCACCGCCATGTCCTGAGCGTGCGAATATCTTAACGTAATCTACGAAGTTGCTTCCTGCCATGATAATATACCTTTTTAATACATGAGGGTGCTAATGCTGTAACCGTAATCATAACTATAACTGTAGCTATAACCAGAATTATGCCCCTCGCTCTTCTTAAAAAAGGAGGGCACCAACAATTGTTAGCACCCTCTAATTTTCGCTCTGTCGCCAGCAGACTAGTTGTACTTGAATGTAGCCTCGTCTGATACAGTCAACTTCTTGCGACCCTTAGCGCGACGTGCAGCCAATACCTTGCGGCCATTAGCAGTAGCCATTCTCTGACGGAAACCGTGCTTGTTGATTCTCTTGCGACGAGAAGGCTGGTAAGTTCTTTTCATTGCCATAGTTGTATCTGTTTTTTATTGTTTTGTTCCTTTTAACGCTTTCTATGCGAGGTGCAAAGGTACAACGATTTTTTGTAAATGCAAACGAAATCGGAAAAATATTTCATTATTTGTTGTGTTTTGTGCATCTCTTGTTGCCTCATCGAGCCTATTATTTCTCATCGAAGAGGTCTAACTCGCCACGTTCAACCTTGCCATGGAGGGCTGCAAGCTCTCCTATGGCGGGGGATATCACGGCGAGGGTGTCGGCTATAGCCTGCTCGCCACCCCCCTTTATGCGGTAGAGGAGAGCAGCATAGAGGGCGCGGAAGCATAGCTCCGTGTCGCTAATGTCGTCGTTGTCGAGGAGCGTGCGCAGTCGTGGTAGCTCGGCAGCCAGAGGTGCATACGTCTGGCGGTAGTGCTCACCCACGGGGAGCTTCATCAGTTGCAGGTGCAAGTTGTGGAGGTCGGCAATGAGGTGGAGGGTGTGGTCTATGTGCCCCTTCTCGGCCTTGCCCTCCTTGCGTAGGAGCTCGACAATCTGCATATACCAGTTAAATATGTTCTCCTTCTGCTGCTCGTCCGTGCCCTCGGTCTTAGCCACGAGCGTGGCATATATGGCCTCGGGGCTAAACTGTAGGGCGCGGAGCAGATCCTCCACCTGCCATAGGTAGAGGATGTATTCGGCGATATTCTCGCGACGTTTCTGTAGTGCTATAAGCATATTATCAATCGTTTATAGCCAGTCTGAGGCGTTTACTACGCTCTTCGGGGCGTTGGGTACGTTGTTGAAATAGGTGAAGCCCGTAAGGCGCTCGAGCTCCTCGATAGAGATTATATCCTTTGCTTGGGGCTCGTGTCCCTTCTCTTGCTCGTGGCAGATGACGAAGGCGGCACACTGCAACTCTGATGCCGAGCACTCTACGACGCTCTTACCCGACCTTCCGCTCTTTGTGCGCAGCAGGGCGTAGTAGAACATCGTCGGGCGTGATACGTCCGAGCGACCGCCGAAGGATATCTTCTTGGGTGAGCACGTATTGCCATACTTGTCCGTATACTTATCGAAGTAACAGCCTATCACGGTGTAGAGCGTGTCGGCACATACGAGACCGTCGATGTGATCTTCGAGGTTGTTCCATGCACCACCTCCGGTGTTGAAGGTGTCGGAGTACTGCGGTGCTATGTTCGAGAAGTAGAATACCTGACTGTTTGTCTCTGTCGATGATGTGCGCTCTGCCGAGCCAAGCATGTGGCCATTGTTGCACCCACTGTCGGCATCCTTGCGATAGTACTGTATGTCAGAGGGTATCTGCGGGTCTTGAGTGTAGGCATTTGTGCGATTTGCCGAACCCGAGTACATCGAGTGTCGGGGCGCTGCAACCCATACGGGGCAGTGGTGCTCCGAAGAGAAGCATACCGAGTAGTTGCGGGCGCGACCATTGCGCTGTGCGTTCTTCTCGGAGCCACCGCATAGGTGGTGAGCGTAGTAGTAGGTGTCGTTGTTGTCGTCAATGCCATCCTTGTTGTTGTCACTCTCCATGGGTAGCTCGAACCATCCCATACGGTATGTGTTGCCGACGATGGGCTGTTCATCCTGCTTCTCACCCTCGACATACTGCGATATTGTGGCATATTGCGAGTCCTTGTATTGAGTATTCTCTCCCGCCAGAGCCTTGACCTTCACGGTGTAGGTGCCTGCTACGAGATTCTCCATCTTGTATTGGGTGTTATATATGGTCTTGGCACCGGCACTCGTAACCACCTCATAACCATCGGCATTGTCGATGGCATTCCACACGATATCGAAACTTGTGGGGGTGATATTCGTCGCGCTAAGTGTAGGCTTCTCAAGCTCCACGGGATTCTCGGGGTCTTCGGGATTCTCGGGATCTTCAGGATTCTCGGGGTCTTCGGGGTCTTCGGGCTCTATAGGCTCGCTGCCTGTGGGGAGTGTCCTAAAGCTGTCGATGGGGCGTTGCCAGCCGTCGGTTGCTGTGCGCACGAAGACGATGCACTTATACTCGGTGTTGGGCTTGAGGTTGTCGATGGTGATGTTGATATGTCGTGATATCTTCGTGTCGTAGTAGTCGTAATTCTCACTTCCTGAGCGACATACGGCAAAGCCCAAACGCTTTATCTGCCCGAAGTCCGAGGCGTTGATGGTAGCTGTGAGCGTCACACTGGTGTCGCTCAATGCTTCGATGTCGCTCTCTATGACGGTGAAGCTGAACTGCTGGCTCTCTTTTTCGCAGCCTACGATAAGGAGTATGGCTGCGAGGGTAATAAAAATGTTACGCATCTATTCTCTGTTTTTTGAATCTATCCATATTGTCACGGGCCCATCGTTTGTGAGCTCTATCTGCATATCGGCGCCAAATTCGCCTGTTGCCACCTTGCGACCGAGTGCGCGTTCTACGCGCATTACAAAGTCGTTGTATAGTGGGCGCGATATGGCCTCGGGTGCAGCCTTTATCCAAGATGGGCGGTTACCCTTCTTGGTCATGGCATGGAGTGTAAACTGGCTCACAATCATCACCTCGCCCGTAATATCCTCGACCGAGAGGTTCATAACGCCCGCCTCGTCATCGAAGATACGTAGCTGTACGAGCTTCTTGGTGAGCCACTCCATATCCTCGATGGTCTCGTCGTTGCCAATGCCTACGAGCACTACTAAGCCCTTGCCTATCTGGCTAAATAGCTTGCCGCCAATGTGGCACTTAGCCTCGGTAACACGCTGAATAAGTAGTCGCATCTTAGTTTAGGGGAGATTTAATTTGTTGGGAGTAAGTGAAGTGTTTATTACTCACTACTCACTACTCGTTACTCATTGTTTACGCTTGTGCCTCCTCGAAGAAACGCCATAGGTTGTCGCTCTTAGGCACAGGTGCTGTCACCACGATGTGCTTACCACCTACGGGGTGTAGAAACTCCACGCGCCGTGAGTGTAGCGATATGCCACCATCGGGATTCGAGCGCTTGGCGCCATACTTCAGGTCGCCCTTTATGGTGCAGCCTATGGCTCCGAGCTGTGCGCGTATCTGGTGGTGGCGTCCGGTCTTGAGGTCTACCTCCACGAGGGTGTAGTTTGTCGAGGCGCCGAGCACGCGGTAGTCGAGGATTGCCTCCTTACCATCGCCCTTGGGACGTATGTGGGCGTGTGAGCGGTTGGTCTTGGCGTTGCGCACAATCCAGTGACGCAGTGTGCCCTCCTCCTCTGCGGGGCGATTCTCGGTTATGGCCCAGTAGCTCTTCTTAATCTGTCCTGTGCGTATCATCTCGTTGAGACGTGCCAGTGCCTTCGATGTCTTGGCAAAGACCACAGCGCCACTGACGGGGCGGTCGATGCGGTGTACCACGCCGAGGAATACGGCCCCGGGCTTATGGTCGCGCACCTTTATCATCGCCTTAATCTGATCCTCCAGTGCCTCTGTGCCATCGGGATCGCTCTGCACAAGGTCGCCAGCATGCTTGTTGACAACCATGAGGTGGTTGTCCTCGTAGAGTATATCGTTTATGGTGAACATATTACAGCTTGAACGTAAAGGGTAATAACTTCTCTGCGCTGTCCACGACGGTAGCCGAGCCTGCGCCTGTCATGATCACGCGTATTGGCGACTTTTGTCGACGCTCCACATCGACAATCACCTGGCGGCACTGACCGCAAGGGTAGCACTCCCTCTCCGAGGGGTTTGAGGCTATGGCTAACGCCTCTATGGGATCGTTGGCGTAGTTGGCCTCGACGTAGAAGAGTAGCGAACGCTCGGCACAGAGGCCTGCGGGATATACCTCGCTCTCGAAGTTCGATGCGTGGAGGGTACGTCCGCTCTTGAGCCTCACGGCCGCACCCACGTGGAAGTGTGAGTAGGGTGCATTTGCTGTTGTTGTGGCCTCCTCGGCCTCCTCTACAAGGCGACGGTCGCCCTCATCGAGGTCGGCAAGCGTCGCGTAGTGCTCGTAAGATATGTCCAATGTTCGTTTCATAGCTTATGCGCAAAGTTGGTTCAGTCTACAAAGGTACAACTTTTTTTCAAAATAGTATGGTAGTTGGCGATACATTATTACCCTAAACATATTTTACTCCGGCTCGCAGTCTCCGTATTTCAGTGTGGTAATTGTGTAATTATACTTTTACTTTGGAGTTTTGAAAAATTTTTATTAACTTTGCAAAAATATTGTAATTACACTCTGAATATATACCACTATGAACGATAGAAAGTTACATTTCGAGACACTTCAGATACACGGTGGCTATCATGTCGATGCTTCGCAGTCGCGTGGCATAGCCATACATCCTACGGCTGCCTACCATTTTCCTACGTGCGATTATGCTGCTAACCTCTTCACGCTGAGCGAGGCGGGATATATCTACACGCGCCTGCATAACCCCACGACGGCAGCCTACGAAGAGCGTATCGCTGCGCTCTATGGTGGCGTTGGTGCGTTGGCCACAGCCTCGGGCATGTCGGCAATACTCCTCACTGTCACGGCCTTGGCAAATGCAGGGGATAATATCGTTGCCTCGCCCTACCTCTATGGCGGTACGCACAACCAGTTTGTCATCTCGCTGCGCAACCTGGGCGTAGAGTGTCGCTTGGCTAAGAGTGATAATGCAGAGGATATCGCTGCGCTTGTCGACGATAAGACACGCGCCATATTCGTCGAGTCTATGGGTAATCCCACGTGCCGTGTTGCTGACCTTGAGGCTATCGCTACGGTGGCACATGCAAACAACATACCTTTCATCGTGGATAACACCTTTGGTGCGGGAGGATACCTTTGCAACCCCTTTGAGTGGGGTGCCGACATCATCACCGACTCGGCTACGAAGTGGATAAATGGCCACGGTACAGCCATGGGAGGTATCATTGTCGATGGCGGCAAGTTCGACTGGCGCAAGTCGGGTAAGTTCCCGCAGATAGATGGCCCCTCGGAGGGGTATCACGGCCTTAATCTGTATGATGCCTTTGGTGCTCAGGCCTTTATTGTGAAGTGTAGGGTAGATGGTATGCGCGACTTTGGCTGCTGTCCTTCGGCCTTCGATGCCTACCTTATGATGCTTGGCTTGGAGACCTTGTCGCTACGTGTGAAGCATGAGGTGGAGTCTACATACCGCCTTGCGGAGTACTGCCGCCAGCATCCCAAGGTTAAGCGTGTAAGCTTCGTGGGCTTTGAGGATCATCCGAGTCACGAGCTTGCCAAAAAGTATTACCGCTTTGGTGCCTCGGCCGTTATGACCATAGAGCTTGAGGGCGACCTCGAGAGCACTGTTAAGTTTGTCGAGAGCCTCAAGTTGTCGGCCAATATGACGATGATAGGCGACTCTATATCGGTTGTCACGCACCCGGCATCCACAACGCACAAGCAGCTCTCGGAGGAGGCCAAGCGTGCTGCAGGCATCACGCCGACCCTGCTACGCATATCGCTCGGTCTGGAGAATGTCGAGGATATCATTGCCGACTACGAGCAGGCACTTAATAACTTATAGGATGAGCCGTCTATATAGACATAATGCACCCATCACGCTTGAGTCGGGAGAGGTATTACCTGCGTTGGATATTGTCTATGATACCTTCGGCGAACTTAACGAGGCGAAGGATAATGTTGTGTGGGTATGTCATGCTCTCACGGCGAACTCCGATGTTGCGGACTGGTGGCCACATACGGTCGAGGAGGGCCGGTTTCTCGACCCTACACGCTACTTTGTTGTATGTGCCAACTTCCTCGGCTCGCACTATGGCACCACATCGCCCCTCTCGATAAATCCGCTTACGGGCGATAAGTACTACTACGACTTCCCGCGTATTACGGTGCGCGATATGGTTGCGTGTCATCAGCTTCTTGCTGCGCACCTCGGCATTGAGCGTGTTAAGCTCCTTATAGGCAGCTCTATTGGAGGCTTCCAGTGTATGGAGTGGGCCATCATGGAGCCTCGCTTTGCCGAGAACCTTGCGCTTATAGCTACGACGACCTACTCCGAGCCGTGGGCTGCAGCCTTCAACGAGTCGCAGCGTATGGCCATACGTCTCGACCCTACGTGGGGTGAGCGTAGGGATGATGCCGGCCTCGATGGTATGGCTGTGGCGCGCAGCATTGCGCTTATAAGTTACCGCGGAGGTGCTGCCTATAACGCCACACAACAGGAGGTTGAGGCGTGGACGGAGGCGTCGTTCGAGCGTCGAGCACATAGCTATCAGCAGTATCAGGGCGAGAAGCTGCGCCGCAGGTTTAATGCTATGTCGTACTACCGCCTTTCGGAGGCTGTCGACTCGCATAACATCGCACGTGGTCGTGGCTCTATTGCCGAGGCTCTTGCCAAGATTGAGGCACGCACGCTTGTTGTGTCCATATCGTCGGATATACTCTTCCCGCCTGAGGCTCACACCCCGCTGTGCGAGGGCATAGCTGATGTTGAGTACCACCTCATAGAGTCGGAGTTTGGTCACGATGGCTTTCTTGTAGAACACGAAAAACTAAATACGATAATACAAAACTTCTTAAATCGACAGTAGTCTATGAAGAATCTTAATATAGGCCTCTTTGGCTTTGGAAATGTGGGTCACGGTCTCTACGACGTGCTCAATCGCATCAACTCCGATAACGTGCATATCAAGCGTATATGTGTGCGCGACATATCTAAGAATCGTGGCGTGAAGGCCGAGTTCACCGACAACCCCGACGATATCTTTAACGACAAGGATATAAACCTCATTGTCGAAGTTATCGACGATGCCGATGCTGCGTATGATATCGTTAAGCGTGCGCTTAAGAGTCGTATCCCCGTGGTCTCGGGCAATAAGAAGATGCTTGGTCACCACCTCCCCGAACTTATCGATATGCAGGAGCAGTACAACACGGCACTCCTCTACGACGCCTCAGCGTGTGGCTCTATCCCCGTCATTCGTAACCTCGAGGAGTACTACGACAACGACCTCCTATGCTCGGTAAAGGGCATCCTCAATGGCTCGTCTAACTTTATCCTCTCGAAGATATTTAACGAGAATATGTCGTATGGCGATGCTCTGAAGCTCGCTCAAGACTTGGGCTTTGCGGAGAGCAATCCCACGCTCGATATCGATGGTTGGGACTCGCTCTTCAAGCTTATCATCATCACCGTACACGCCTTTGGCGTATATGTTGCCCCGGAGGAGATTCTCACCTACGGTATCTCTACGATGAACGACTCCGACATACGCTTTGCGCTGGAGAAGGATCGTCGCATAAAGCTTGTTGCCCACGTCGAGAAAATCGATGATCGCCTAATAATGTGCGTGCTGCCACAACTTATCTCACGTAATAAGTATATCTATAGCGTTGAGGATGAGTTTAATGGTGTTGTCATCAAGGGTCTCTTCTACGACAAGCAGTTTATGTTCGGCCGTGGCGCCGGTGGGCATCCTACGGGCTCGGCTGTCCTTAGCGACATCACCGCATGTGCCTATAACTACCGCTACGAATATAAGAAGCAGAACGACTCTGTCCTTCCGCGCTATACCACCGATCATATCTTCCGCATCTACTTCCGCTATAAGACTGCCGAGGAGCGCAACCTCCTAAACTTCCTTAAGATACGCGAGCAGTATACCTCGGAGGAGTATAACTACGTCGTCGGTGATGTAACCCTCGCCAATCTCAAGGCGCATCAGGAGGAGTTACGTGTTAAGGATTGTTTTGTTGCGGCTTATCCCTTTGACTAATTTCATGAGGCTGAATAAAAAGTGTATTTCTGCGTTCTTTGTTGTGATAAGGCATCATCTACTTCCGCTAACGAATTATCTCGTCAATGGGCAGTACGCCATAGTACAGCCCATCGCCTCGAAATTCGCCGAGCGTTGTATCTAATGCCTTCTCGCAACAAAATGCTCGCCCTCAAAATGCTCATTTACGCCAAGTAAACTCCGCTTTTTCGGGCTTCGCATGCCTAAAACTACATCTTTTTATTCAGCTCCTTACGATAAAGGGGATGACAAAATTACTTTTTAGTCATCCCCATCTCATTACACTCTCTTGCTGCTTATAGTGGCAGATAGTAGTATACGTTGTCGTAGTCCTCGATGTCGGCACTTGTGCGAAGCAGGGTGCCATCCTCAGCGTAGTCGAGGTATACCTCTGCGGGATAGCCGTTAATGGCAATCGTAGCCTCGATAAAGTATATCGTATCGGCATTTTTGCGCTCCAGACGCTCAACGTCAGCTACGGGTGTCTGCTTACCAAACTCCGTCTCGAACGATGTCTGCACCGCAGCGGGAAGGTCGTTATAGCGGATGTCGTACTTGGTCATCACCCAATTGCCACTCTTGTCGTACCACGCCTCGCACTCGCCCCACTGGCCTGCGATATGGAACTCCGCAACCGAGTAGCCGTGCTTCCTATCCCAGTCCACGTCCACGGCATTGGGATACTGGTCGTTGAAGGCATTGCGCGTAGACTTGGGCGCGCGGTCATCATCACAACTTACCGTAAAAATCGCTGCGGTAAGCATTATCACTGCAAACATAATCTTTCTCATAATCTATAATCTTTTATTATGGGTCGTATATCCACGTCCCGAGTTAATCATCAATATCTACAAGCTTAAAGTTGTTGTTGAAGGTAAGCTCTAAACCGCCGGTAATCTTAGCCTCCCAGTTGCTGTGCTCACGCTTGAGCTCCGTAATCTTGCTATTCGGATAGTGCTCCTTAACGTATGCAGCTATAGCCTCGGGGATGATGGCTGTGGGCACCTGGCTGTAGCGGCAGTCCACCTCTTTCCACTCGCCATTGCCGTCGAACTCAACTTTTGTGCCCGAGAGGAATACCACGGTGTACTCTTTGTTAATAAGGTCGTTGTCGAGGCTCGTGTGCGACACCTCCTCCTTGGCGAAGTGCTTAGATACGAAGTTCTTAGCCGCGGCGGGAAGCTCGTCATACTTGATAGGGCGATCGTCGTCCGTAAGGCAACACGTTGCAGCTATGGCACTTGTCATACCTATAATACCTACAGCGAGGATGATGGCTAAACGCTTAATACTCTTTTTCATAATCTCTATACGTTTTTATTTGTTAATATATATTCTTAGTTCTGTTTCCTACTGCAAAGGTCGTACACAAATTTGAAACGAATTTGAAATTCTCGTCTCAAATGGTAAAAAAAGTATAAAAAGAGGATAAAATAGTATTCGGGACTACTTGAATGTCACCATAAATGTGTGGCGATTGTCGACGTAGCGATACTCTATGTCGTAGCCATAGTGGTCGCAGATGGACTTTACGATGGCCAGACCAAGGCCCGTGGAGCCTTCGCGTATGCTCTTTGTGTAGAAGCGGTCGAAGACGCGGCTACGGTCAAGAGCCTCATTGCCATCGTTCGCAATACGTAGCTGCTTACCCATGATGCTTATGTCGATGTGGCTGTGGGGGGCGCTATGCACAAAGGCATTCTTCGTGAGGTTCATAACGAGCATACGCGCCAATGCCTCGTCGACATATATATATAGGTTATCGGGCAGTGTTATGGTGCATGTGATGCCCTTGGTGCCGTATATGTCGCGACAGTTGTCCAGGGCCTCGGTAAGAAGCTCCACGATGTCTACATCCGTGCTCTCGGCAACCTCGCCACTATCGATGCGTGTGAGTTGTAGCAATGTGCGGTTGAGGCGTATGCTATGGCGTAGCGAGCGGTCGATCTTAACAAGCTCGTCGAGCTGCTCGGCCGTGGGCTTGGTGTTGTTTATCAGGTGCTCCACGCGGTTGCTGATGACGGCCAGGGGTGTCTGTAGCTCGTGCGAGGCGTTGCCTATAAACTGCTTCTGCCTATCGAGCAGCTCCTCGGAGCGCTCTACGGCACTCTGTGCAGCCTCATTGAGGCGTCGCAACTCTTTGATGTCGGTGTTGTTGGGTATGTTGCTGTGCTTCTGTCCCGGGGTGTAGCCATCGAGCCATCGGAACAGGGCATATAGGGGACGTAGCGTGCGTCGTATGCTTAGCGTAGCAACAATGATGACCACAACGACAAGCACCGCAAAGAGTATCACCGTCCACCAAAGGATGGTCTCCCTAAGGTCTTCCTTCTCGAAGGTGGGCGTGGCAACCTTTAGTAGCAGGTAGCGATTGTCGCTATTTAGAAATGCCTTGGTCATCACACGTGCGGGCTCCGTCTCGCGCTTCTCGGGGATGTAGAATGTCTCGTCATGGAAGGTAGCACGCAGGTAGGGCTTGGCTTCAGCGTCGCTGATGGGCTCTATGGTATAGCTGTTGTTCGAGCCGCTGTTGAGCTGTGGCAGCGGGCGACCCTCGCGACAGCGCGTGATGATAAGCGTGGCATACTGCTCCAACGAGTCATCGGCCTCGTCGTTTATCTCTCGTACCATGGCGTAGTAGAAGAGCATAGCCCACAACGCCATGATGGGTAGTAGTGTCGTGGCTAATGCCAGCAGTATGCGTTGCGATAGTCTCATCCTCTACGACTCTTTAGATGTGAACTTATACCCGAAGCCATATATCGAACGTATCTCGACATTGGCGCCGGCATCCTCGAGCTTACGTCGAAGATTCTTTATCTGTGCGTATACGAAGTGGAAGTTATCCGACTCGTCGGCATAGTCGCCCCATACGGCCTCGGCCAATACTGCCTTATCCACAAGGTGCTCGGGGCGTTGCATGAAGTATAGCAATATGTCGAACTCCTTCTTGAGCATATCCACCCCCTTGCCATCGATGGTCACGCGTCGCGATGTGGGGTCGAGCGATATGTTGCCTATGTCGATGGTGAGATCTCCACCCGTGCGACCACGGCGCAGGACGCTGCGTATGCGTGCTATAAGCTCCGATATGTGGAAGGGCTTGGGCAGGTAGTCGTCGGCACCAAGCTCAAGGCCGCTCACGCGGTCGTCGACGGAGTCGCGCGCCGAGATGATGATGACATTCTCCCTGCGTCCCTTGGCACGCAGACCCTCCAAGAGCTTTAATCCGGAGCCTCCGGGGAGCATGATGTCGAGGAGTATGCAGTCGTAGCTGTAGCCCGCGAGCTTCGTCTCTGCCGAGATAAAGTCCGTGGCCGTCTCCACACGATACCCTTCGTTGCTCACTGCTCGCTCGATAAGTTCTCGGAGCGATGGCTCGTCCTCTATAATCAAGATTTTCATACTCCAAAGGTACGTAAAAAATCTGAAAAGAAGTTAAAATGATTAAAAATAAATAGAAATTACAATAACTACTTCGGCTATACCCTCCCGCGTTTGAGGTGCCAATACGTAGGCAGGCACAGGTAGTGACAAACATTAATGGCAGAGGCAGCAATGATAATTATACTTATAGTGTTAGTGCGGATTAAAAAAATACTAATTACTAATTACTAATTAGAAAAAAAGTGTTACCTTTGTGTGTCTATACCTATGGCGTAGGCTATATTAATGACAGATGCTAAACCAAATCTTATATGGCAAAGACAAAGTACACACTTCACGAAGTGAAATCGGGTGATAAGAGATTGGAGCGAGAGTTTCTTGATTTGCCCAAAAAGATATATAGGGATAATCCTAACTGGGTATGTCCGTTCGACAGCTCTATAAAGGCTGTATTCGATCCGGCAAAGAATAAGCTCTACCAGGATGGTGAGGCTATACGCTGGGTGGCGTACAATGCCGAGGGTGAGTGCGTGGGACGTATTGCCGCCTTCTACGATAAGACGCACGCCTATGGTTACGAGCAGCCTACGGGTGGCTGTGGCTTCTTCGAGGCTATCGACGATCAGGAGCTTGCCAACACACTCTTCGATGCCTCGCGCGAGTGGCTCAAGGAGCGTGGTATGGAGGCTATGGATGGCCCTGTGAACTTTGGCTCGCGCGATGCGTGGTGGGGACTCCTCGTTGAGGGTTATGAGTACCAGCCCCTCTTCGAGAATCCGTATAACCCGCCATACTACAAGCATCTTTTCGAGAACTATGGCTTCCAGAACTACTTTAACCAAAACACCTATGTGTGGAACGTCTACGATGACGATGTGAATGAGGTTGTCTACGACCGCGTGAAGCGTCTTATGTCGACACCGGGCTACCGCTTTGCACCTATCGGCAACGAGGATCTGTACTCGGCAGTGGAGAAGTTCCGCGTGATATACAACAAGGCGTGGTCGTTGTTTACGGGTGTGCAGCCGATGACTAAGGAGGAGGCCCGTAAGATGGCCGACACGATGCGCCCGATTGTCGACCGTAACCTTATATGGTTCTCGTACTTCAACGACGAGCCCATAGGCTTCTTCATCATGGTGCCCGACCTTAATCGTCTCATCGGTAAGTATAATGGTAAGTTTGGCATCATCAACAAACTGCGTATGATGTGGGACTTGAAGGTGAGAAAGAGATGCGACCGCGTCTTTGCCATCATCTTCGGTATAACACCCGAATTTCAGGGTAAGGGTGTTGAGTCGGGCTTTATGAAGGCTATGCTTGATGGCTATGTGCGCACCGAGCGCAATGAGTATCGCACCATCGAGTTTGCATGGATTGGCGACTTCAACCCCGTGATGAATCGTATGGTCGAGCGCTATATATGTGCCCGCAAGCATAAGGTTCACACAACATATCGCTATCTCTTCGACCGCACCAAGGAGTTCACACGCTGTCCGAGGGTTGGCTTCAAGCCGCGCCCCAAGAGCGACGAGGCACCTGCGACCGAGACAAGCAATTAGAGCAGATATATAATAGATAACAACTTAAAACTATCAACAAAATGAAAACTACAGCATTTACCAAGTACCACATTGCTAATGGTGCTAAGATGGCAGAGTTCGCAGGCTACAATATGCCTATCGAGTTCTCGGGTATCAACGACGAGCATATCAACGTGCGCGAGAAGTGCGGCGTCTTCGATGTGAGCCACATGGGTGAGATTTGGGTTAAGGGCCCCCGCGCTACGGAGTTCTTGCAGCGCATCACCACAAACAACGTGTGCGACCTCTTTGACGGTAAGGTGCAGTACACCACGATGCCCAATGGCAAGGGTGGTATCGTCGATGACGTGTTGGTATACCGTCTTAGCGAGGAGAAGTATATGCTCTGCGTTAACGCTGCCAATATCGAGAAGGACTGGGCTCACATCTGCAAGCAGGGTGAGGAGTATGGCTTGAAGGCCGGCGTGGAGCTCGAGAATGGCTCGGATAAGACGGCACAGCTCGCCATCCAGGGCCCCTTGGCAATGAAGCTTGTGCAGAAGATGACCGACGAGCAGGTTGAGGATATGGAGTACTACACCTTCAAGCTCTGTAAGGTTGCAGGCTGCGACGTGATACTCTCGACAACGGGCTACACGGGCTCGGGTGGCTGCGAGATATATATGTACAACGAGGATGCCGACACCATCTGGGAGGCTATGTGGAAGGTAGGCGAGGAGTTCGGTCTTAAGAACATCGGCCTCGGCGCTCGCGACACGTTGCGCCTCGAGAAGGGCTTCTGCCTCTATGGTAACGACATCGACGACACCACATCGCCCATCGAGGCGGGTCTTAACTGGCTCACGAAGTTCGTTGACAACAAGCCCTTCATCGACCGCGAGCTCATGGAGCGTCAGAAGAAGGAGGGTGTGACACGCAAGCTCGTAGGCTTCAAGCTTATCGACCGCGGTGTGCCTCGCCACGAGTATGAGTTGGCCGACCTCGAGGGTAACGTTATAGGCCACGTAACGTCAGGTACTATGTCGCCATGCTTGAAGATTGGCGTAGGTATGGGTTATGTGAAGCCCGAGTTCGCAAAGGCGGGTACGCAGATTGCCGTTGTTGTTCGTGGTCGTCTGTTGAAAGCTGAGGTGGTACGTTTGCCCTTCGTATAATTAACTTATTAGGCGAGTATTCGGTGTATTTTTAGTGCCGAATACTCGTTGTTTGATGTTTTTGCTGAAAAATTTACGGAAAGGTGGGCATAATTAGGATAATTTGTCTATCTTTGTGTTGATATTTCGGGCAGGCTTATGCCGTAAACAGAGAAATAATAGTGTAAATCATTTTATAATAACCTTTTAACTTAACTTAAAACTATGGATGTAAAAGTTTTGATGGCCCAGTTGGAGGCCAAGCACCCCGGTGAGAGCGAGTACTTGCAGGCGGTTCAGGAGGTATTGGAGTCTATCGAGGAGGTATACAACCAGCACCCCGAGTTCGAGAAGGCAAAGATCGTTGAGCGTATCGTTGAGCCCGATCGTATCTTCACTTTCCGTGTAACATGGGTAGACGACAATGGTGAGGTTCAGACTAACCTCGGTTACCGTGTACAGTTTAACTCGGCTATCGGTCCTTACAAGGGCGGTTTGCGTTTCCACCCTGCTGTTAACCCCTCAATGTTGAAGTTCCTCGGTTTCGAGCAGACATTCAAGAACGCCTTGACTACCCTTCCTATGGGTGGTGCCAAGGGTGGTGCTGACTTCAACCCCGTAGGTAAGTCTGACGGTGAGATCATGCGTTTCTGCCAGGCATTCATGCAGGAGTTGTGGAACAACATCGGTGTTGACACTGACGTTCCCGCAGGTGACGTAGGTGTTGGTGGTCGTGAGATCGGCTTCCTCAATGGTATGTACCAGAAGCTTGCTCGCAAGTACCACACTGGCGTATTGACAGGTAAGGGTATGACTTGGGGTGGTTCAATCCTCCGTCCCGAGGCTACAGGTTTCGGTGCTTTGTACTTCACTGAGCACATGTTGGCAAAGGCTGGCAAGGATCTTAAGGGTAAGACTGTTGCTATCTCAGGCTTCGGTAACGTAGCTTGGGGTGCCGCTACTAAGGCTACTGAGCTCGGCGCTAAGGTTGTTGCTATCTCTGGTCCCGACGGTGTTTGCGAGATCCCCGGTGGTATCACTAAGGAGATGATCGACTACATGCTTGAGATGCGTTCTTCAAACCGCAACAAGGTTGAGGATATGGCTACTAAGTTCCCCGCAGCTGCTAAGTTCACTGCAGGTAAGAAGGCTTGGTCTGTAAAGTGCGACATCGCTCTTCCTTGCGCCTTCCAGAACGAGTTGAACGAGGCTGATGCTAAAGAGCTCTTGGCTAACGGTACATGGTGCTGCGCTGAGGTTTCTAACATGGGTTGTACTCCCGAGGCTATCCACGCATTCCAGTCAGCAGGTATCCTCTTCGCTCCTGGCAAGGCAGTTAACGCTGGTGGTGTAGCTACTTCTGGTCTTGAGATGACTCAGAACTGCATGCACCTCTCATGGTCTGGTAAGGAGGTTGACGAGAAGCTTCACTTCATCATGGAGTCTATCCACGAGGCTTGCGTGAAGTTCGGTCAGCAGCCCGATGGCACTATCAACTACGTTAAGGGTGCTAACGTTGCCGGCTTCATGAAGGTTGCACAGGCTATGCTTGAGCAGGGTATCATCTAAAAATTTCGATTGAGGTGGGCATCTTTAGCCCATCCTAAACAAAACCCCACGGTACTATCCCGTGGGGTTTCTTATTTCGATAGCTCCATCTCACGGCTTGATATTTGCGCCTCACTGGAAATCGCGACAGTGCTCTTTTTGACGGGACAGACCAAGAGAGACTTGTTATACTACTTCCAACAATGAAGGGAGTGTCCAAAACTTGTTGGACACTCCCTTTGATTGAAGCGCTAACGCGCCACTATCACAGTCGATTTATAAATTACGGTAGGGGAACCACGTTGGCAAATCCCATAAATGCCATTGCCAACAATCCTGCGGTGATAAGCGCAATAGGCACACCACGCATCGCCTGAGGAACATCCTCAACCTCCAGACGCTCGCGAATGCCGGCAAACAACACCAATGCCAGCGCGAAGCCCAGGGCCGCAGCTACAGAGTAGACAACGCCTGTGAGAAGGTCGAAGTCCTTCTGTATCGCGATGATGGCGACGCCAAGCACCGCGCAGTTGGTAGTAATAAGCGGTAGGAAGATACCCAATGCCTGATACAACGCAGGCGACACCTTCTTAAGCACGATCTCAACCATCTGCACAAGCGCGGCAATGACGAGGATGAAGGCGATAGTCTGCATATAGCCGATGCCGAAGGGGTTGAGAACGTATGTCTGTAAGCACCACGTAACGACCGACGAGAGGGCCATAACGAAGGTTACGGCCATGCCCATGCCGAGCGATGTCTCGACCTTCGATGACACGCCGAGGAAGGGGCAGATGCCGAGGAACTGCGACAATACGACGTTATTCACGAAGATGGCACCGATAATGATGGCCACAAGTGTGATGCTCTGCACCGTAACGCTACCCGTAGCGAAGCCGTCAAGCACCTCTGCCGATATATTCTCTCCTATAAGTATATTCATCATTTTCATAGCCTATCGTTTTGCAATCTTGTTAAACATAACCATAAGGTAGCCGAGCACCAAGAAACCTCCCGGGGCAAGGATGAACAGCAGTGGCATGACGCCATCGGCAAACGTATAGCCGAAGATGGCACCCGAGCCAAGCACCTCACGTACGGCACCTATCACGGTGAGCGAGAGTGTGAAGCCCAAGCCTATGCCCACGCCATCGAGGGCCGAGTCCCACACGCTATTCTTCGAGGCGAAGGCCTCGGCGCGACCAAGGATGATGCAGTTTACCACAATAAGCGGTATGAAGACACCGAGCGATGCGTACAACGAGGGCATGTAGGCCTGCATAAGCATCTCTATGATGGTTACAAACGAGGCGATAACGACGATAAATGCGGGGATGCGCACCTTGTCGGGCACGACATTCTTAATCATCGATATAACCATATTCGACATAATGAGCACAACCATGGTGGCAACGCCCATACCCATACCATTTATCGCTGACGATGTGACACCAATCGTGGGGCACATACCCAATATCAGCACGAAAGTGGGATTTTCCTTGATGATACCCTTAGTAATAATCTGTAACTTACTCATACTATTCTCCTTTCAGCTGTTTACATTAGGTTACTATCGTTCTGCACGGTGCTTCCCGTTGTAGTCTCCGCAGCCTTGATATCGGTATTTAGTCGTCCCGTAGCCCAGAGGTAGCCCGCGTAGGCTGTCTCCACGGCATTAGCATAGGCGCGTGACGATATTGTCGAGCCGGTGAGGGCATCAAACGAGCCTCCCTCCTTAGATACGGCGAATGTGAGCTCCGCGGGGTTCTTCGCCACGATGCTACGCTCGAGGCTGTTGCCCGCCTTTGTCATATTAGCACCAAGGCCCGGTGTCTCCTTCTGTGAGAGCACCTCCACGGCGTTGATAATAGCATCCTCGCCCTCCTCCTTGAAGCCTACCATCAGCGTTATGCGGTCAGCATAGCCGCTCTTGGTGATGCTCGGCGCCTCCACGGCATAGCCGATGACCGTCTGGTCGTCGTTGCGTACCACGGTGCTCACGGTGATGGCGAAGTCGCCAATGGTGCAGGTGGTATCGCGCGCAATGCGTGCCTCGCTATCCGTGGTGCCGAGTACCGCAAACTTAGCAACATTCTTAGCCTGAGTGTTACTCTCGGCAATGGCATCCTTCGTAAGGTCGTTGACCAGGGCCACGAGAAGTGCCGTGATGGTGCTTATAAGCATAAGCACTAGTACCATATTTTTTAGTGAACTCTTCATACTCTTCCTCCACAATTTAACAGCCGAAACGCTTGGGTCGGCAATATTTGTTAATGAGCGGTGTCACGGCATTCATGATGAATATCGCGAACGACATACCCTCGGGATAGGCACCCCAGAGACGTATCACCATGGTTATAATACCGATGCCCACGCCGTAGATTATCATGCCCTTGTGTGTCATGGGCGATGTAGAGTAGTCCGTAGCCATGAAGATGGCTCCAAGGAGGGCACCACCGGCCAAAAGGTGGAACAACGGCAGCTCGTACACCACCGAGCCACCATAGCCCGCTCCAACAATGGCTGCGAAGATGGCCATCGTAGCGAGAATAGATACGGGGATGTGCCACGATATAACCCTGCGCCACAAGAGATATAAGCCACCAAGGATGAGGGCTAAGGCGCCAATCTCGCCCATCGAGCCATTCATATTACCGCCGAACATCTGCATAAAGTCGAGCTTGCTGACAAGCTCGGGCTGGTACTTGATGGTGGGGAGTATCGTCGAGCCCGAGAGCGTGTCGGGCACGTTTGTAGTCCAGTCGGTCATCTGCACTGGGTAGGCGATGAGCAGGAATATACGACCCGTGAGTGCGGGGTTGAAGGGGTTGCAGCCCAAGCCTCCGAATGTCATCTTACCGATGCCGATAGCCACAAGCGAGCCTATAAGTACTATCCACCAAGGGATGCCTGCGGGTAGGTTGAACGCTAAGAGTACGCCCGTGACTACTGCCGAGAGGTCGCCAATGGTAGAGGCACGCTTAAGCAAAAAGCGGCAGATAAGGTACTCGAACGCCACGCAGCCGGCAACGGCAATGGCCGTTGTGGTGAGCACACTCCAGCCTAAGACGTATGTCGAGACTGCCAGGGCGGGCAGGAGCGCCAGCACCACGTCGCCCATGATGCGGCGCGTATTCTCGCCACCATGAAGGTGTGGTGAGGGTGCTGCAAAAAGTCTGGTTGCCATATTATCTTCTATTATCTTCGTTATACTTATTTCTTATTCGCATTTGCGCGCGCGCGTATGTTGGTCATGACCGTCTGCTTGCCAATGCGTATGTAGTCCAACAGCGGCACATACGAGGGGCACGTATATGAGCAGCAGCCACACTCGATACAATCGATGGTGTTGTGCTCCTCGGCCATATCCCACTTCTGCAACTTGGCGAGTTTCGACAAGAGGTAGGGCTCCAAACCCATGGGACATGCTGCCACGCACTTACCACACTTTATGCAGGCTATCTCCTTGCCACGTGCAGCCTCCGCGCCCGAGAGTACGGTGATGCCCGAGCATCCCTTGATGAGGGGTGCGGTGATGTCGACAACCGAGCGACCCATCATAGGGCCACCATTGAGCAGCTTGACATCGCCATCGGGGAGACCTCCGGCGAGGTTGATGATGTCGCCCGCGCAGGTGCCCATACGTGCGAGGAAGTTGTGCGTAGAGCCCAACGCCTTACCCGTGATTGTCACCACCCGCTCGATGAGGGGCTTATTCTTCTGCACCGCCTCATATACGGCAATGGCGGTAGATACGTTGCATACCACGGCGCCCACAGAGATAGGAAGTGCGGGTGGGGGTGCCACTTGGCGGCCCGTAACGGCAGCGATGAGCTGCTTCTCGCCACCCTGTGGGTAGCGTAGCTTCAGAGGCATAACCTCGATGCCCGCATAATTGTCGCGTGCGATAATATCGCGAAGATGTGCTATAGCATCGGGCTTGTTATTCTCCACGCCGATGACGGCACGCTCGACATTCACGGCACGCATCAATATCTCCACGCCTGTGAGGAGCATCTCTGCGCGCTCCAGCATATTACGATAGTCCGATGTGAGGTATGGCTCGCACTCTACGCCGTTGATGATAAGCACCTCGGCCTTCTGTCCCGCGGGCACTGAGAGCTTCACGTGCGTGGGGAACTGAGCACCACCGAGGCCTACGACGCCGGCATTGCGCACTTTGGCGATTATCTCCTCGGACGTAAGCGTACACTCGCGCTTAAGTTCGGGTGTGCGGTCTATATCCTCCATCCACTCGTCGCCCTCACGCTTGATGACGACCATAATCCTCCGTTGTCCCTGGCCGTTGGGGTAGGCGTCGACCGACGTTACCGTGCCCGAGATGGGGGCGTGAATGTTTGCCGACACGAAGCCCGAGGCCTGACCTATAAGCTGGCCCGTGAGTACCTTGTCGCCCTTCTGCACGATGGGTGTTGAGGGTGCTCCTATATGCTGTATCATGGTTACCTTGACCTCATCGGGGAGGCCGAGTACCTCTATAGCCTTATCCTTGCTCCACTCCTTGTTATCCGACGGATGAATACCGCCTATGGGAAATGTTCTCATACTATCTTACTCCTTATTAGCGGTTTCTACCTTAACCTCTCTCTTTGCCTCTGTGGCGGGGGCTTTGGGGGTCTTGGGCTCCTTTGGCAGGCGCTCCATATTCACGATGTGTATGGCGCCTGTGGGGCACTCGTTGACACACTTGCGACAGAGCTTACACTTCTCGGGGTCGATATATGCCAAGTGGTTGTCGATGGTGATGGCACCAAAGGCGCACACCTTCTCGCACTTGCCACAGCCGATACATCCCGCCTTGCACACCTTCGATACCACGGCACCGCGGTTCTTCGAGCGGCAGGCAACAAATATAGCGCGGTTCTTGGGCCACTTCTTACGTAGCTCGAAGAGACCCTTCGGGCAGGCCTTCACGCAAGCACCGCACGCCGTACACTTGTCGGGGTCTACCTCCACAAGACCTGTCTCCTCGTTGAGGCTGAGGGCTCCAAACTTGCAGGCGTGTACGCAGTCGCCATAGCCTATGCAGCCAAAGGCACATCCCGACTCACCCACGTAGAAGGTGTTTACCACGGCACAGCTCAGGGCGCCATCGTAGTGGTTTACCTTAGGACGTTTCTGGCATGTGCCACCACAGCGCATCGTAGCGACCATGGGGCTCTTCTCTGCGGCAGCCTTGCCAAGGTATCCGGCAATGGACTTCATAACCTCGCCACCGGCAACGGGGCAAAAGAGCGCGCCGATGTTATCGCGCGTAACCAAAGCCTCCGACATGGCACGACAGCCGGCAAAGCCACAGCCTCCGCAGTTAGCACCTGGAAGCATCTTCTCCACCTCGTCGATGCGAGGATCCTCCTCGACCTTGAACTTCTGTGCTACGAAGTACAAGACCACAGCCAGCAGAACGCCCAGTACACCGAGCGTAAGGACTGTTAATACCAAACCATTCATTATTCCTTAATAATTGTAAATTGTATCCGTTTCTCAAACTTGCTACGTAGAGCGTAGAGCACTGCGTAGTATATGGCAATGGCCACTATCGATGTCACCGCCGCAATGCCATCTTCAGCCCCCAGGGCCTTTACGCCAAAGAGCACGACAAGCAACACGACGAGGGGGAAAATATAGCCCCACGCTACCGATGACCACCCCATAGATCTATTTACGAGGGCGACAATGACACTCTCGCCTACCTCGAATGTCGAGGCATAGGGTGTCGTTACCTCCATGATGCGCTCCTCGCCCTTCTCGCCACATAGCCCCTTGGCATGACAACCTGCACAGGCCGTCTGCTTCTCCACGCGCACGAAGACCTTATCGTTGGTGATGTGGTCAACCTTACCTCTATGTTGGAGTGTGTGGCTCATGGTTCAACTCTTATTCGCAGTAGTGGTTAACAAGGGGCATGAGCCACTCATGACCAAAGGCACATGGTGACAGACGAAGTACGGGAGGGAACTGATAGCGTTTCTTCTCGTTCTGCATGACCATGCGGTGTATCTTCTCAACTACCTCCGAGTCGAAGCCTGCGTTGATGATATCCTCGCGGTGCTGCTTCTTCTCGATCATGCGGAAGAGTATGGCGTCGATAACCTCGTAGTGGGGGAGCTGGTCGCTGTCCTTCTGGTTGGGACGCAACTCCGACGATGGCTCCTTGTCGATGATGTTGTCGGGTATTACCTCGTTGTATGTGGCGTTGATGTAGCGTGCAAGGTCGTATATCTCGCTCTTGTAGAGGTCGCCCGTGGGGCTGAACGTACCTGCCGTATCACCATAGAGCGTACACCAGCCGAGGGCATTCTCACTCTTATTCGATGAGTTCAGCAACATGTATCCCGTCTTGTTCTGCAGCGCCATAAGCATCGTTGTGCGGATGCGCGTCTGTATGTTCTCCTCCGTAGCATCAAACTCCGTACCTCCGATTACGGGTTGGAGTGTGCCTACCATGGCGTTGTATGCCTCGATGATGGGCAGTACGCTGTACTCCACGCCGAGGTTCTCGGCGAGTTTCTTGGCATCCTCCACGCTCTCGTTGGGCGTAAAGGGCGAGGGCATTAACAACACGCGGACATTATCCTTGCCTAAGGCGCCCACGGCTATGCAGGCCACAACAGCCGAGTCGATACCTCCCGAGAGGCCCACGCATGCCTTCGTGTATCCATTCTTTGCGAAGTAGTCGTGGAGACCCAGACACGCCGCCTCGTATATCATTCGCGTGCGGTCGTTGTAGGTGGTGAATGGTACCTCGAAGGGCTCATTCTTGGCCTCTGTGTCGATAATCTGAATATCCTCGTCGAAGCTCTTAAGAAGTTTTATGAGGCGACCATCGCGGTTGAGCACTCCCGATGTGCCGTCGTAGACGATGTCACCCGAGCCTCCCACCTGATTTATGAGTATGAGGTTTGTGCCCTCGGCAAATGCAAGGCGACTCATCTTGTCGAAGCGACGTGTGAGTATGCCCTTGCCGTAGCGACGGGCGTTTACCGATATTACGGCATCCACCTCCTCGTCGATCTCGTCCACGTGGCTGAGGTCGTCGCCGACAACCACCTTGAAGGACTTATCCTTGATGTGTATCGTCTGGCTGCCTATCGACGAGCCCACGATGTAGCCCATCTCGCGACGTGCCGTCACGTAGCGCTTGCCTATGTACTCGATGTTACCCTTGGCATCGATATATGCTGCGGCGCTTATGGGGCCCTCGGCGGTGAGGTATGGGGTGCCTACAATTGCGGCTATGCCGTGACACTTCTCGGCGATGGTTTCAACCGCCTCCTCGCAGAGGGTGAGGAATGTGGTCTTCGTGAGGAGTCCGTATGCGGGTGTTCCCGACACGGCGAACTCTGCGAATACCACAAGATCGGCGCCGACACCCTTAGAGTGCTCGATTGCCGAGATAATTTTCTCGGTGTTGGCCTTGATGTCGCCTACCGTAAAGTTGAGCTGTGCTAATGCTATCTTCATATTTTGGTTTTAATCTTATGCCTGCTTTCGAGGTCTCTATACCTAAAGGTATAGTTTCGACGCGGCAAAGGTAGTAAAAATTTATGGAACAACGCCTATATAGTAAATTCTTTTTCGTATCTTTGCATAACTATAATCATGAAATCTCCCATGACACAGGAAGAATTTGTAAAACGCTACACCTACGACCCCATTAATGATCTCCTTGGCGAGGGCGGTTTTGGCCGTGTATATAGGGCGTACGACAAGTACGAGCACGAATATGTGGCGCTTAAGATTCAGAGCGTCAACCCGCACTATCCCCACCTACGACTTAGAAACGAGGTCGATAAGGTGCAGTGCCATCTGCATAAGAACATAGCACGCTATAAGGGGTGCTATACCTTTACGGATTACCGTGGCGATACGGATATCGCCGTTATGAAGTACTATAAGGATGGCAGCCTCGATAAGCTTATGGCTACGGGGCGCCTCACCATGGACGAGCGCTATGCCCTGCTTATCGAGATTCTCGAGGGTCTGGCTTATCTGCATGGCGAGGGTATCATCCACCGCGACCTCAAACCTCAGAATATCCTTATCGTCGAGTTTGGCGGTGTATACTCTCCGCTTATCACCGACTTCGGCATCTCGAAGCAACTCGATGATGGTGAGAGCTCGGCTGTGAGCAACTCGGTGCTTGGTGGCACCCGAGCCTACGCCTCTCCCGAGCAGCTTGCCGAGAAGAATATACGCAAGAATACCGACTTGTGGAGCTTCGGAGTCCTTGCTTACCAGATGCTTACGGGCGAGCTTCCCTTTAA
>JAFWYM010000001.1 GCA_017517705.1 Alistipes sp. | reverse complement strand
TTAAGCTCACTCACGCCGATGGTACTGCCTATTTAGGTGGGAGAGTAGGTAGCCGCCTCTTCAAGGAGCAAGCCATAATGGTTTGCTCCTTTTCTTTTTGCTTATAGCACCCCATCTATCGCACAAGACTCACCATCGTTGTCATCAGTATCCTCCCATACCCCCTCTCTATATATCATGGGTATTATTTTTAATACCCGTAATTCGGTGGGGGGGGTACTGAGGTGTGAGTGGTAATCGCGTTGTCATGCTGAGCGCAGTCGAAGCATCTGCCCGTGGGGAGTAAGTGTAATATGGGTATTGCGCCTCTTTTTCATCTCTAATTACCGGATTCTTCGACTACGCTTGCGCTCCGCTCAGGATGACATAGTATTCTGCGGTAACTAATTGAAACTCAATGTAACTCATCAACCACACCATACCTCCCCCAAAAAACATCACGGGTATTAAAAATAATACCCGCATTGTGGAGGGGGGTATTGCGGTGGGCGGGGTAATCGCCGATTTGTTATGCTGAGCGCAGCCGAAGCATCTGAGAGAGCCATCGGTAACAAAAAACATCACGGGTATTAAAAATAATACCCGTAATGCGGTTGGGGGGGGGAGGGCGAGTGACGAGGACGGGGCGCGGATTTGTTATGCTGAGCGCAGCCGAAGCATCTGAGAGAGTGATCGGTAACAAAAAAACATCACGGGAATTAAAAATAATACCCGTGATATGAGGGGCGGCTTGCGGATAGGGGGGGGGCGTCGTGGGGAGTGGCTGCGGGTATACTTTTATATACCCGCAAGAGCGTGCGGCGTTGTGGGGTGAAGGGCGAGTGACGAGGACGGGGAGCGGATTTGTCATGCTGAGCGTAGTCGAAGCATCTGGCTGTTTGGAGTAAGTGTAATATGGGTAGTGTGTTTTTTTTCATCTTTAATCACCGGATCCTTTGTCTTCGCTTACGCTTCGCTCAGGATGACATCGTGCACTATAGGAACTCTTTGAGACCCATAGCCCCCCCCGGAAAAGGCCCTCCTCCTAAACATTACGGGTATTAAAAATAATACCCGCAATACGGCTGGGAGCGTGGTGTGGTTGTCATGCTGAGCGCAGTCGAAGTATCTGACTATTGGGAGTAGTGTAATATGGGTATTGCGTGTTTTTCATCTTAAATTACCGGATCCTTCGACTACGCTTACGCTCCGCTCAGGGTGACATCGTGCCCAATAGAAAAATATAGCCTCCTAAACATCACGGGTATTAAAAATAATACCCGTAATGCGGTTGGGGGGAGGTAAGGGAAAGTGACGAGGGCATCCCGCGGTTATCATGCTGAGCGCGGTCGAAGCATCTGAGAGAGCGATCGGTAACCAAAATACATCACGGGTATTAAAAATAATACCCGTAATACGGCTGAGAGCGTGGTGTGGTTGTCATGCTGAGCGCAGTCGAAGCATCTGCCCGCAAGGTCGTTATCGTCTCAGTACGACTTTTAGAGATCCTTCACTCCGCTCAGGATGACATCGTGCACTATAGGAACTCTTTGAGACCTATAGCCCCCAGAAAAGCCCTTCTCCTAAACATCACGGGTATTAAATATAATACCCGTGATATGAGTGGCGGCTTGCGGATGAGGGGGGGCGTCGTGGGGAGTGGCTGCGGGTATACTTTTATATACCCGCAAGAGCGTGGGGTGGTGTGCAGTGTAAGGGCGAGAGATGATGACGGGGCGCAGATTTGTCATGCTGAGCGAAGCTGAAGCATCTGCCCGCATGTTCGTTATCGTCTCAGTACCACTTATAGAGATCCTTCGCTCCGCTCAGGATGACATTGTACTCTGCGGTAACTCATTGAGTATCATAGTAACTCATCAACCACACCATACCTCCACCAAAAAACATCACGGGTATTATTTTTAATACCCGTAATTCGGAGTGGCGTTGTGGGGTGAATGGCGAGAGACGAGGACGGGGCGCAGATTTGTCGTGCTGAGCGCAGCCGAAGCATCTGAGAGAGCGATCGGTAACATAAAAACATCACGGGTATTAAAAATAATACCCGTAATGCGGTTGGGGGGTAAGGAAAAGTGACGAGACGGGGCGCGGATTTGTCATGCTGAGCGTAGCCGAAGCATCTGGAGGAGCGAGGTCAGCAAAAAAGCAACGCGGGTATTAAAAATAATACCCGAGATATGAGGGGTGGCTTGCGGATGAGGGTGGGGCGTCGTGGGGAGTGGCTGCGGGTATACTTTTATATACCCGCAAGAGCGTGGGGCGGTGTGTAGTGTAAGGGTGAGTGACGATGGCATGGCGCGATTGTCATGCTGAGCGAAGCCGAAGCATCTGACTGTAGGGGGGGGTAAGTGTAATATGGGTAATATGGGTAGTATGTGTAGCGTGTGTAGCCATCCGATTGCGCTTTACCCAGCCTACCCAGCCTACCCAATCTACCCTGGCTCCCTAGGCTCCCCATGACTGCGCTATTAGTTATGGGGAGCTTGGCTACTCCCCAATAGCGACAGATAGAGACAAAAGAGACGAAGAGACGACCGAGGTGTGGCTGTCGCTGCCAGAGATCCTTCGCTCTGCTCAGGATGACATAGTGCCCAATAGTCGCGTTATCCTGTCGCTGTCGTGCGCTGTTGATGTTCCAATCCTCTCAATTTATATCCAAAATAGTTCAATCTGCATATTTATATATAAAAAATATTGCTATATAGTATATTTTTATTATATTTGTATTGTAGGATTTATAAATGAAGATTGCGATGATAGAGAAGAGTGACACGAGTTGTTGTTATCGTATTCGTTTGGTATGCGGTACTATAGGCGGTTACGAGCCATTATCTGTGCGTATCACGCTAAGGAGTGACGATAGTGGTGGTCATGATGTGTCCATAGAGTCTGAGGCGAGCGACAATGTTACTGATGGTGGCGCTACTGCTGATGGAGATATTATGGTAGATATTTGGGTGTCGCCCTCGATGCAGTCATTATTGCGTGAGGAGCAGCGTTTTCAGCGTGCCATAGCGTCAAGCCTCCTGAAGAATGTGTCGTTAGACGACATAGCCGCGTCCTGCTGTCTCTCGGTCTCGACCTTCAAGCGGCGTTTCCGCGCGCGTTATAGTACCTCGCCACATAGGTGGTTTCTTGCGCAGCGGCTCAAAATAGCGTATACGCTTATTCTCACCACCACCGTGAGCATATCTCTTATTGCGGCGATATGTGGTTTTCCGAATACCTCACACTTCATTGCTCAGTTTCGACGTCGCTATAGCATCACCCCCATGCGCCTACGCGATGCAGCAAGCACCGCTTCCGGAAGCGGTGGTGACATCACCATCGAGCTATAACAAAAAGTGCCGTCAATGGAGTCTACTTCATGCGTATGACGTTCTACTACCTTTTACCGAGTATCTTTACTTCTGTAATATTATCCCTCGGTTTGTGATGCGTAGGGCGATGGCTCCGTCGTGCCAGTCGATGATGCCTGCGAGGGTGACGTGGCCTGTGGGGAGCGGATGGTCGGCGTAGTAGCACTGGCCGTCGGTGACAACGCTGAGAGTATCCTCCCCATCGGTGAAGTGGCGCACGGTAGTGAGCCTTTGTCCTGTAAGCGTATCCATGTCGGTCCACAGTGCTCCGCAATCAATAGCCCTAACGTCGTCGATGCGCACATAGCGGAGCATGTCGTTCTCCGTAATCTCACCCGCGCGACGGCGCAGGGGTTCGACGTCGTGATACGTCGTGCTATCCACGGTGATGCGGTTATATATCTCTGTCTCGGGGATGCGCGATACCATGTAGTCGCCATCGCCATTTATGCCGAGCACAATCCTCCGGCCATAGCGGCTCATGCTTAGTCCCGAGCAGCGTATTGCCACCTCGGAGAAGAGGGGTATCAAGCTGTTCACATCGCGTGAGTCGACCTCTACGACGATGCCTGCCGTGGCATCCGCAACAACAAACGACGACGCAATCTCGTCATACTTATCGTTAGCGACGACATAGCCTCGTATCGTATAGTCATCCTTGATATCGACACTCTGAGCTGTAGCCATAGACCATAGGTAGGCGATGGAGACATCGCCACCACGTGTAGGCTCAATATCGTTGCTGCAGGCTACAAGTAGCCAGAGGCTAATGACAAACACAATCCCTCGCATAGCGCATCTTTAGTTGATAACACTCCTTACCGCCATCGTACTTGCCCCACTGTAATATGCCTGTGATGGTAACACTCCCCTCCGGCACACGCTCTGTGGCATAGCGTGCGTAGTCGCGCGTATATAGAGCAATGCTATCGCCACGCTCATCCTTAAAGAGGGTATAGCCAGCCCAGTGGGCATCCCCCAGCACCTCGCCTTGGGCCTCGTCAACAGATGTGGCTGCCACGAGGTGTAGTGCCTCGATGGTTACCAGACGGCCACACATGCCTCTTTGGAGGTTGTGAATAGTGGTGACCTCAGGCGTGGGCACCTCGATAGCTGTGCTACGTGCGATGACCCTATCTGCTGCTTCGCGCGAGGATAGATAGTCGACGGCATATTGTCCAACGCCCTTGCGACCCACTTGTAACACGCCATAGCGATAGTCGGCATAACAATTATCGAGTGTGAGGGTCACACCGAGACCCTCGGGATAGAGTGCCGCGAGCTTTGTGAGCCCCACCATTACCTCTATAGCCGCGCCATTACTCTCAACGACAAGCGTGCGGTAGAAGTTATCATCCTCGTCCGATGATACCACCCTCCCCTCGACAACGACATCGTTGCCGAGCATCGCACCGCCACGACCGACAATGTCGTGGAGATGCGCAATCGTTGTCGTGGGCATAGGCAGCACGGGGTTAACAACAGGCTCCTCGGCACCATTATAGCACCCGACAATCAACATAGCATATAGTATGGCGACGACTCTTCTCATACATTACTTTGTCTGGCGATGTATAAACAAAGTTATTAACTTTTTGTATAAAGTTCAAAATATTCGTTGCAAAAAGAGCTATGGAGTATCGTAATTAGCTCAATATCGAGTGGCAGATAGGTAATCAATCACCTGTTTATATAAAAAAACGGGGATGACAAATTTACATGTTAGTCACCCCCGGTATAGGATATGAGGCTCTTTATTTCTTTGCCTCGGCCTTGATCTTAATCTTGGCAAAGGCCTTAACAAGGGTCTCATCGTTGGTCTTTGCTGGGTCGTAGGTTACGGTAACAATCTTTGTGGGGACATCCACCTGAACATCCTTGACACCCTTCTCGTAGGGGATGGTATTCGTAACCTTCTTTGCGCAGCCGGCGCAGTCGATATCGGTGACAAACTCCGTTGTCACGGTCTTCTTCTCTGCCTTCTTAGGCTCCTGGGCGTTAGCCACACCAAAGCTGAAGAGTGCAATGAAGCACATAAAAAGAATCTTCTTCATAGTTCTATAGTTTTAGTTGTTAACGTTGTAATTCCGAGGTTTATTGTTTAGTAGAGGTTTAGTCGAAGGCCTATGTAGAACTTACGACCCATAAGCGGACCCCATACGGCCGACGAGTTAAAGCCCTCGGCGTATGGTGCATCCGAGCCGAGGATGGGAGCCTGACCGTGGCCGTTATGTCCCTGTACGTAGTTTGCTATATTCTCGCAGCCGAGGTATAGCGTGAGGTTGCTTATCTTGTAGCTCACCTGTGCAAAGAACATAGGATATACGGGTGAGAGGTTGGGATTCTCCACCGCAGCAACCATATCGCCCTGAAGCTCGGGAAGGCGCACGGGGCCATTAAGTTGTGCTGTGACATCGAATACCCAGCGGCTCACGGCATACTGTATGTTGATAAGACCCTTATATCGTGAGGTTAGGGGACGCTCCACGAGAACATCCTTGCCGTCGCGCTCGACGGTCATCTTGGCATTCGTATAGCGGAATGTGGCGAAGAGGTCGAAGCCACGGAAGGGGGTCCAGTTGAAATCTATCTGGTAGTTATCCGTGAACGACTTGCCCTTGCTGTTGTATATAAGTATGGTATTGTCGGCAGTCTCCTGGTCGAAGACCATGGTGTTGAAGAACTGCGTGCGGAAGTAGTCGAAGCTTATTGTCGTCTGGTCGTCACCCGCAAGGCGGAAGGTCTGCGAGAGGCTGCCACCGAAGGTCGCTGCGGCCTCCATGTCGTCGTTAAGATTCGCAAACTTGATGTCGCGCGACGTGGTCATCATCCATATATTGTCGGTGACGAGATTCTGACGACGGTAGCCCATACCTGCTGAGGCGCGGAGTGTCGTGCGTGGCGTTATGCTCCAGCGTATATGTGAGCGTGGGGTGATAAGCACCTTGTTGCGCTCCTCGCCATCGTAGTAGTAGTCGCCATCGACCATCGAGTAGTCGCCACGGAGACCTACCACGAGCGAGAACTTCTCCTCGATATTGTATGTATACTCGGCAAAGATGCCCGGCTCTATGAGCATCGACTTGCCGGCAAAGGGCCACTTCTCAACGATGGTGCCCGCCTCGGTGACACTCTGCTGGAGGTAGTTGTTATCCATCATGCGTGCGTAGGCCGATACGCCGGCGTTGAGCGATGAGCGCTGTGTGAAGTAGTGGGCGTATGTCGCGTTGAAGCGAAAGGCATTCTCCACCACGTCGACGGTGTTCACTCCGAAATATGAGTCTGTGAGGTAGTTGTCGTAGTCGAGAATCATAGCCACATTGTTCTGCACGGCATCTGCGGGGTCGCCCGTGAAGGTACGCTCGTAGCCTACGGGGATGCCGAGCTTGGCATAGGCGTTGATGTTACGATTGTGAATCTTCGAGCCGTAGGGTGTGTTCAGCGGGTCAGACATCATCTCGTCGTAGAGATCCTTCTTGTATCCCAAGGCACCGCCAAGGCGATTCTCGTTGACCACCTTCCAGCCCCAACGCAGCTGCACGCCACCGGCATTCTGCCATAGCCACTTATTTGCAACGTTTATCTGGTTGGCCTTGGGCATATCCACGAAGCCATCCTTATTCATATCGTGCGTAGCTGTATCCAACGAGCCGTGCGCCATGATTACGGTCGAGAGGCTCTTATCCTTCGTCAGAGGTATTGCCGACGATACGTTGATCTCGGGGCGTAGCTCCGAGTCGAAGTAGAGGTTTAGGAAGAAGCGCTCGTCGTCCGTGGGCTTGCGGTGCTCGAGGTTGATCTGGCCTGTTATGGCCTCGTGACCTGCTGTCACGGATGCCACACCCTTAGACACCTGTATCGAGTTAAGCCACATGCCGGGCGTGTAGCTGAGGCCGTATGCGGCACCTGCACCCTGCATTATGGGGCGGTTCTCGTCGAGTATCTGTGTGTATGTACCGGCCAAGCCGAGCATCTTGATCTGTCGTGCTCCAGAGATAGCATCGCTATAACCTACGGTTACGGATGCCGAGTTCTCGAACGACTCGGCCAACGAGCAGCATGCCATCTTACATAGTCCGGCAAACGAGATCTGCTCCTGGCGTGTTATGCCGCTTGTCTTGGCATAGTTGCCACGCTGCTGACCCTCGACAACAACCTCGTCGATGTCTACGGCCGAGGGCTTGAGCTCGATGGTTATGTTGTTCTTGTCGCGGTCGTCCATCATCAACTCGATGATGTCGTAGCCTATGTAGTCTACAACGAGAGTATCAAAGCCACTCACGCGCTTTATCGAGAAGCTGCCATCTGTCGTTGTCGTAGCTCCCGCCGTTGTATTCTTCCAGTAGAGCGAGGCGCCAATAAGAGGTTGGCCACTCTCGGCATCTATGACCTTGCCCACAAGGGTACGCTGCGCAAATGCCAATACGGGCATTGCGAGCATGATAAGTATAAGTATTGCTGATTTTTTCATTTTCATCCTTTTGTGTTGGGTAAAACGCTATTAGTGACGACCATAATATCGCCACGAGGAGTTGTAGCGGAACATACATTGTATGCACCTTATACCCAATACGGAGGGGCACGAAGTGACTCGTGCGTGATGACCGCCGCCCGTGGCGGCGTGGCTTCATAGCCGAGGCTATGGGCTGTGATATAGATTGTTACGGGGGCGACGTCGATTGTCGATGTCGTTATCGTAGCATAGTCAGTGATATGCGTAGCGCTGTCCGAGCGTAGGGTGCTACGCGCGCCACTGGCGATATATTCGGTGATGGTGTCGCCAAGGAGGTCGTGGTGGTGATCACAACCGAAGGCCTCATCCGCCCTGTCGTAGTGTTGGCAGCATTGACAATGGTGGTCGTGTGCCTGTCCCGTGTGGTGAAGGTGGTCGTGGTCGCAGGCAAAGACCGATAGCGATGACATCGCTGTGGCGGTGACATATATCACCGCTAACACCATAGCGTATATCATCTTCAACAGCCTCATATTCTTACCCTTCGAGCAGACCACACTCCTCGAGCTTATCTACCCATCGTGCGGCATCGCGCTGTGCTATCTCGTCGTCGATGCCGTAGTGCTCGGCAAGCAAAGCTGCCACGTCGTTTAGGTCGAAGCTCTTGCCCGCGATGGCATTCCAAAGATATAGTGCGCTCTCGTTCAGTGATATTATGCGTGTGAGGTCGCTGCCATGCTTGCCCTGCATAATGACTACGTGCTCACCGGCCATCTGTCTCACCTTGTACTGCTCTTTAATCTTCATATTTCTCATTAAGCGTTACGTGGCAAAGGTAGTAAAAATTATTGAAACTACAGCGTTTGGATGTTTTAAGATTTAAAAAATGCCACTTTATTTCCACATTCTGTTGTTGCAGTGTGTCGCTCTATCGCAGACCCTTCTGCCGAAAAAGTTTGTACAAATATTTGATAAATTAGAAAAAGTTTCACTAAATTTGTATTTGCAAAATCATCTTAGCGATAGCCTCCAATATTGTCATGCCGTCCTATGGTGATAGTTGTTAGGGAAACATTGTATACATTTTACTATTTTACGTTTATATTAATTTAACCCCCGTAGCGATGAAAAAGAGTTGTTATTACGGTCTTTTGCTGTTGTTCGTAATTGCCTTTGTAGGTTGTAAGGATACGTCGGATACGCCCACAAAGCCTATTATCCCCGTTGATGACCCCGATTTCGTTATCGAGGTCAACGCTCTTACGGATACATCGGTAGAGTTCACCATTACGCCCGAAGATGAGGAGATGACCTACATCACGATGATGACTACGAAGGAGTATTTCGATGAGTTTGAGGATGACGAGGCCTACATTTTGGATGATATATCGTGGATGGATAGCTTCGCTTATGAAGAAGGGCTGACTCTTAGCGAGTACCTTGAGAGCGTCCTTAGAAAGGGCGTGACATCTGATACTCAGGATATGCTCGACCCCGCAACGGAGTATGTCGTCTATGCCTACGGCCTCACAACGCGCGGTGAGATTACAACGCCGCTCTATAAGCAGAACTTCACGACCCTGGCTACGGAGCTTACGGAGTTGAATTTTGAGATCGAGGTGAAGGATATAACTTACGACACTGCTACGATTGCAGTAACTCCCGATAACGATAAGGCTATATACTTCGTAAATGCCTTTAGCTACGATGATTACGAGTATTATGGAGGCGATAAGACGGCATTTGCCGAGCACCTCACACAGCTGCGCAACTACTACTATAACCGCGGTGCTACGGCCGACCAGATGGTCGCTAACCTTGGCTTTGTGGGAACTAAGTCGTTGAAGATGAAAGACCTCAAGCCCGGCACTAAGTATATGGCCTATGCCATTGGTATAGATGAGCGATTTGTCGCAAATAGCGAGGCTACGGTTGTCGAGTTCGAGACGCCGGCTGTTGTGCTCTCGGATTTGACATTCGAGGTGGATATTACCAACACGTACTACGACCATATCGAGGGTAGTGTAACGCCATCGAATAACGACGAGACGTATATATGCTCAGTGCAGTATGCCACGACGCTCGAATGGCTCGAGTCGCAAGAGGCTATTGTTGAGTCTATCGTCAATGACATCACTGCGTGGGGCAATATCGAGGATTCGTTGCATAAGGGTGTCATGTCGCTCAATAGCATCGGTGGCTTGCAGGCCGAGACCGAGTATGTCCTCGTATGCTTCGGCTACGACGGAGCGCCTACGACAGCGCCACATCTCACCCCCTTCAAGACGCCTGCAGCTACGGGTAGCGCCGAGGATCTGGTCGTAACATTCGAGGTTGGCAACATCACGCATAACTCCGTGTACATTACTACTACGCCAACGGTGGGTGTTCACTACTTTACTTACCTCACCGATGTTAAGAACTTCAACTCGCTCCTTGAGGAGCATGGCACGGCAGATGCGTGCGTGGCGTATATTGCTAACTACGAGATTGACTATGGTGCCGAATACTATTGTTGCTCTCGCGCTGAGTACCTCGCTGACTCCGGAGCCTCAAGGGGCAAGGAGAAGAACTTCTACAACCAGCTTGAGCCCTCGACAGAGTATGTAGCTTACGCTATTGCTGTGGATATCAAGACGGGCGAACTGGCATCCACGAGGGGCTTTGTAAGTGAGCCTTTCCGCACGTTGGATAAGAACGTAAGCGCCGCTACGGTGAGCATCGAGTTTGGCGACTACTACGATGGCTCCGCACTCGCAGAGTTGGATCCCGCGCGCTTCCTTAAATGTAAGGGCTCTGTGGTATTACCCTATACCGTTAAGCCGAGTGAGTCGGCCGAGGCTTGGTATACGGGCTTCTACGATGGTGACTGTTCGGGGGAGGCATCCAACGATGACTATATTTATGATACCCTTATCACATACGGCTGGGAGTGGGATAATGGTTTCGTGTCGGAGAATAGAGAGAGCGGCATCGCCATTCTGCAGTATGATATGCCCTTCACGTTCCTTGCCATGGCAAAGGATAGCGAGGGTAACTATGGCGTAGGATTTGTCGAGGTTGTGACTCTCACTCGCGATGGTGTCTCACCTGCCGAGGAGTTTATTGCCGCACATCCTGCTGCAGTGCCCGCTAAGGCGGCTGCCTTTAATCGTATTAGACGATAGCTCCCGTAAGGCTTTGCCTCTATCCGTGTAAGGGGCGAGGGAGCAATAATCTTCAAGGACGTTAGTAACGACAGCGACGCAGGGATGCAAGAGAAAGTTAATAGAGATTCTCTCGCGTCCCTGCGTCGCGTTATCCCTCTCGCCATTAAGACATAACGTCATCGCGAAGAATTTTGTTAGCAAGTTTGTAAGCAAGAGTAAAAAAATATGCCCCACAGATAACTGTGAGGCACTTTTGTGAGGTCTGAAGCGGATTCGAACCGCTGTACGAGGTTTTGCAGACCTCTGCCTAGCCACTCGGCCATCAGACCATGTTGCGGGGTTATCCCCAATCGGAGTGCAAAGATAGGTATTATTTCCTAATATCCAAAATTTTAGCCGATAATTTTAGTGCTAATTTTCGTTGCTGCCACTTCGCTATCGAGGGATGATTGTCGAAGTATCAGTTTTAAATACTTGAGGCTGAGCAAATTGTGTTGCTCAGCCCCAAGCCGTCGTGTTATATCTTTTGTGCCTTTTACAGCAACTTCTCGATAGCCTCCTCGACCTTAGCCATATCTGCCGTAGGCTCGAAGCGAGCTACAACATTACCCTCGCGGTCGATAAGGAACTTGGTGAAGTTCCACTTGATATCCGGCTTCTTGTCGTAGTCGGCATCGGCCTCGCGGAGCATCTTGTCGAGCACGGGGGCAAGGTTATGTCCCTCGTCGAAGCCCTTGAATCCCTGCGCAGCCTTGAGCCACGTGTAGAGGGGAAGCTCGTTCTCGCCGTTTACCTCCACCTTCTTGAACTGCGGGAACTCTGTACCGTAGTTAAGCTGGCAGAACTGCGTGGTCTCGCTATCGCTCTCAGGCGACTGGCCACCAAACTGATTGCAGGGGAAGTCGAGAACCTCGAAGCCACGCTCTTTGTACTTGGCATACAACGCCTGAAGGTCGTTGTACTGGGGTGTGAAGCCACACTTGCTCGCTGTGTTAACCACAAGTGCCACCTTGCCCTTGTACTCCGCAAGCGATACGCGCTTGTTACCCTGTGCCATCGCCTCAAAGTCATAGAGATTCTTATCACCCTTTGCCGCCGTGCAGCATGCCTTTATTCTTGTATCCATAATCTTTTATCGTTTTTATTTGTTATACCTTTTTATGTCGTTTCAAATTCTGTTCCGATGCAAAGGTATAAAAATATTCTATGACGACAATATTTATGATTGACTTTCTCTATAATACTTTTTTATACGGCTATAGGTAAAAAATATAAGGCTGCAATTTGATGTAAAATAGGATATTATCCTAACGCAAGCAGGTATTGCAATTATGTTTTTTACAACGCTTTTGAGCCTCTATTCGTGTGCGGTAGTAGTTGTCGGTCGGCTGTGTCGCCCGCGCAGTGTACGCGAGGGGGTGTAGCCGAAGCGTCGGCGGTAGGTGGCGATAAAGTGCGACACGTTGATAAAGCCCGCGAGGGTGGCGATGATGTTCGTGGGCAGGCGTGTCTCGCTGAGTATGCGCTCGGCGATATCCAAGCGGCATGTGAGGAGCCAGCGGTGGGGCGATACGCCATAGCGCTCGCGGAAGCGACGCTTGAAGGTAGACACCGAGTGGCAGCACATCGCTGCAAGCTCCTCGATGGATGTGTTTGCCGCGAGGCCGTGGAGTATAGCCTCCTCGAAGCGCTCCTCCTCGCGGTCGTGGCTGTCGACACGCCCAAAGAGGGCGTCGCCATCGATAGATATGAGCACCTGCTCAAACATGCCGCTGCTACCCACCCGATACTGAGTTATCCTGCTGCCCGGGGTGAGGATATGAATACTATGTCTCAGTGCCTCGTGCTCGCCGCGGCTATCCTCATAGCGACAGCTGCCATTAACGATACATATGAGGTCGTAGCCACGTGTTACCTTGTCTACCTCTCTATCTCCACTTACCGATATATACTCGAGTGTGGCGCTGCGTATAGGTGCCTTATTCATTATTCCCTACCTTTTTTAGATTGTTTTACACAACAAAGGTAGCGATTAACTCTCCCGCTACAACCCTTGAGGGGTATTTGGCCCAATAGTGATGTTTTCTTGGCCCTGCAACAACAAAACGTGAACTATATTATCCTCCCCACCAATTATTACCACCCTGAAAATTTGGTTTTACGCCCACAAATACATATCTTTGTATAACGAACATACTCCGAACATTAAATTACACTACAACTATGAATAGGCTAATGTCGCTTTTTCTCCTTGCATCCATGGTGCTCGTGGCATCGTGTAGCGAGGAGACGGATACTCCGAGTGTGGAGTTTCGCGATACGAAGATTGTTGTCTCGGCTAATGGTGGCGAGCTAATTGTCCCCGTGGTATCTACGGGTGTCGACGATGTGAATATCATCTACGAATATTCCGACCGTTGGGAGCATGATGCCGAGGGTAACCTCATCCCTGCAGATGGGTGGATAGAGCTTGTGAAGGTCATTGACCAATACTCCGAACAGACACGTACTCTTGTCGATTGGCGCTCGGGCATAGTTCTCAACATCGAGCCCAACACGGGAGGTGAGCGTCGTGCTACGCTCGAGGTTTGCAGCTTTGGGGCAAGCAAGCGCATGGAGATTGTGCAGTCGCGACGATAATGGCATCATTACCCATAAAAATAGTATCGGCTGGTCATCACTGACCAGCCGATACTATCATATAGTACTAATGCTTATTTCTTGAAGTAGCGGTTGTAGAGACCCTCGAAGCCCTTGCCGTGGCGAGCCTCATCCTTAGCCATCTCGTGAACGGTGTCGTGGATAGCATCGTAGTTGTTCTGCTTAGCAAGTGCTGCGATGCGCATCTTGTCGGCGCAAGCACCGCTCTCGGCGTTCATACGCTTCTCGAGGTTGGTCTTCGTATCCCATACGCAGTCGCCCAACAACTCGGCGAACTTCGATGCGTGCTCTGCCTCCTCGAAGGCGTAGCGCTTGAATGCCTCAGCGATCTCGGGATAACCCTCACGGTCGGCCTGGCGGCTCATTGCCAAGTACATACCCACCTCGGTACACTCGCCCATGAAGTGGTTGTTGAGACCCTCAAGAATCTCGGCATTGTCAACCTTACCATCGCCAATCTTGTGCTCCGTAACGAACTCCAACGCTGCATTCTCCTCCTGCATCTCGTTGAACTTCTCCTTACCTACCTTGCAAAGGGGGCACTTCTCGGGCGCCTCGTTACCCTCGTGAATATATCCGCATACTGAACAAATGAACTTCTTTGCCATAATCTTAATAGTTTTTATAGGTTAATATTTGTCTTTAGTTTTATTGGTTTTCTTTTCTGTTTCTGGTGCAAATATAAGGGCTTTTTTCTTCTCTGCAATAGTTTTTCCTTAATGATTTCTTATAGCACCATAAGACCAAACTATATATGCTGATTATCAGTCTATTTCTTGCGTGCGCCGATGGCGAGGATTACACCGAGGGCGACACCAAGGAGTGCGGCAAAGAGCACGCGGAGCTCGCCCGGGAGCATAAATGTGATGGTATGTGCGGGGTACCAGAAGAGCGGTATTGTCTTTTTGAAGATGAAGCTCCACTGCATATCCCAGTTTAGCGACACCATCTGGCGGCGCATATCAATGGGCGTTATGAGAGCCTTGAGCGAGCCACCATTCTCGGCGATGTGGGCATCGGTAATCTTGTGGAAGGTCATAAACACAGGCGCAAAGAAGGTGTTCATCATCACCGATATTGAAAATGCCACGATGAGCTTACCCCACGAGAAGCCCTCGGCAGCGAAGGCCGCAACGAGCTCACCACCGCCCATGCTGGTTATGAATGTGGGTATGCCACTCGAGAATACGGTCATCGCCATGCTTATCGCCATACCGAGCACGCCCCACACGACCATGCGCGGGAGCACGCCAAACGTGGGTGTCGTGTAGTTACCCGTAGATATTCTGCAACCGAGCATCTCGCCAAGGGTTGCGAGGATGCCGAACTTCAGGAATGCCATAATCATTGCGTGCTCGGCATTGAACGTCTTATACCACGCATAGATGTCGGCCGAGAGGAAGAAGGGGAGGAATATCGCCAGCATCACGATGGCGAAGTAGAGGTCTGTACGTTTCATTAGTTGTAGTTTTTTGTGTTATTCTTTGAGTTTCAGAGCAAAGGTACAAAAAAAATTGTATCTTTGTAACACAAACAAATCTATAATGTTATGAAGTACTTTTCTAAAACGCTCTTTAGTGTTATTTTGAGCATTGCAGTGCTCACGTTTGTGGCTTGTGAGGCGGATGATACGCAGGCCCCACCGCAGCAGGAGCAACCCGATGAGCCCAATACCCCCAGTGAGCCTGAGGAGCCCGAGAAGCCTGATACCCCCGAAGAACCCAAAGACCCGGAAGACCCCGAGAAGCCTATTCTTCCGGATAACTATGTGATGTATGGCGATGAGGTTGTGGAGCTTAAGTCTGCGTGCTACCACCTCTTCGATTTAGATAACCTTGGTTATCAATACTATATATCGCTGTCGCCGGCTGAGGGCTTAGACTATTATATGGAGTTTGTCGAGGCCGAGGAGCACGCCTTCCTGTCGCTTGGCGAGGAGGTGCTCGCGGGGGCGATAGAGAATAGCGAGGGTGTTGTGGATGTTATGGCTATTGCCGAGGATGACATGATATACTCTTTCGTCGCCAATATCGGCAACCTCAGCATCGAGGACTACCCCTTCGACCATGCTATGATAACGGCAGGTAGGGTTACCGTTGCTCTTGATGAGGTGAGCTACGCCATGACACTCAGGGCTGAGTATACCACGGCTGAAGGTGTGGCGGTAACTATTGTTGCCTCGGTGCCATACGTCGAGGCTGAGCTTCCGGAGGATGTCAAGCCCGATACGGAGAGCGTTATCACCTATACGTGGAACGGTAAGACGGTAGAGAAGCCCCTCGAGTCTGCTTACGTCGAGGAGACGGCCGAGGGTGTTATCTATACGCTCTGTGTCGATGTCGTTAAGACCTATGTTGTCTACGAGGACTCTATATTCTTGCGCTTCTTTGTTGCCGATAAGGGTGCTAATGACTCTTTCGATATGAATCTTGCCACGACAACCGAAGAGTTTAGTCTGCGTCTTTGCGACCCTATCAAGGGCCTCGACTATAAGGCTGAGACAACCAGTCGCGATGGTCTGACGGGCGTTTTGAAGGTCGATAGGGGCATTGTATCGGTGGAGCTTGCCGCTCAGGACGTTGAGGCTACGGCAACCTTCGGTGGCGAGTATCGCTCGGTGAACGAGTGTATCGATGTCGTGGATAATGGTCGCGAGCTTCTGTTTACCCCCGCCTCGGTGCTCCTGGATAATAGCGATGCCGAGACCTTCAAGGTATATGTGTCGAGCAAGGCGGGTGTTACGACGGTAGATGGCATGGCCAATGCCGAGGTTGTTATCACCTATCCTGCATCGAGGTGGTCTACATTGACATCCGGCAATTTTGTTGCCGGTAGCGGTATGACATTTACCATCGGAGGTGTCACATACGTTAAGGGCGAGGGCGATGCTGTGGGCATGAACTGCCAGTTTATAAGCTACGATACCGCGAGCGGGCGCCTCACCCTCAATGCCAACCTCTATACCAAGCAGGGTGGCGTGGCGATATACTATGTGGGTGGCTATGTGTTGGTGGAGTAGTGTCAAAGATACTTAACAAAACGGGGATGACACATTTACTTTTTAGTCATCCCCACTTATTATATAATACGGTAAGTCTCGCTTTCGGGAGTCAGGCGTAGCGACTGAAGGTCGGCGCCACGAAGTATCACAAGTCCCGGGCACTTGCCTACCTCTATGCTGCCAAGGCGGTCGTCAATGCCTAAGGCGCGGGCACCACCACGTGTAGCATAGGTTAGCAGCTCGGCAAGAGGTATGTCGCCCAACTGCCGCATATTATCCACCATCGAGAGGCTGCGTGCCGAGGCTAACGAGTCGGTGCCTATGGCTATCTCGCACGTCTTGCTACGTAGCAACGCCATGGGTGGCGTGAGGCGCGAGATATAGCGATTCGACTCGGGGCATACAACCCACGTGGGCTTTATGTCGAAGTGTGCCTCGATGGCTACGATGTCCGCCTCTGTCACACGTGTGGCATGGATGAGCGCCACGCGCCTATGGCGGGGTGTAGATGCTACGATGCGTGCTGCGGGTGTGCCGTAGTCAAGAAAGTCGCACTCCCAGCCCATACGCTCATACCACTCCCATAGCGATCCCTCGTGGCGATATAGCGCGCGCTCATCGTCCGACTCCTCGAAGTGGATGGAGAGTGGCGCTTGGCCTGTTGTGGCGATCCTACGGTAGGAGCTGTCGTTCACGGAGTATGTCGAGTGGGGTGTCACCGAGCTTAAGGGGTACCTCTTGGTTAGAGACTCTAAGCGCTCCACATCGTTATTGTTGATGCCAAAGTGCTCGAATAGTGTGTGATACTCTATCTTCGAGCGACGCTTAACATCCATCACAAGGTCGTCGTTGGCGATGTCCATAACAGCAGCGATGCCCTCCTCCCACATGCGTGCATCGGCAACCTCGGCAGCGTGGATGCGCTCCTCGGGCGTGTAGTTGCCGCGCACCTGACCTATGGCGCGGGCAAAGCCTGCAAAGCCGCTACCCTCGGCAATGGCGCCACGAAGGTAGGCAAGCTCCAGGTGGCTGTGTGCATTGATCATCGCGGGGATAAGGATGCCGGGGTAGAACTCCACGCCTGCACAGCGGTCTATATCCTCTGTGCGTTCTATGGCGGAGATACGGCCGCTATCCTCCACCTCGACGATGATGTTGCGCTCTAAGCGACTATCTATCAGCGCGTAGTGCGAGGCTATCCTGCGTTTCATCGTGTTGGATGCTGTCGGGGGTGATTATCTCTGTCTCCCTGCGGAGGATGGTGTCAGCCGTAAATCCCGTCATCAGCTCATGATTAATGATGTTGAGGTTTAGCTGGTCGTAGTATAGGCTATCGACAGATGTCTCCGTGGGTAACACGCGCACAATCTTGAAGTTACGTATCGTAATATCGGGTAACTTAGACTCCTCGTTATGCGGGTGGTAGTACATATTGATGTATAGCTTGCGGTGCGAGGTGTCGGCCGTGAACTTACGCGAGTATTTACCCTCGCGGTGGCGGCTGAGCATAAGCGTGTAGCGCGATGTCTGTGTTGAGTCGCTACGCAGGAGGTATACCTCGACGCGCGAGTTGAGGTTCTCGTCGAGCGAGTCGATAAGGTAGTCGAAGGTTACGGTATACTCCGCAGGCACTATATCCTCGATGGTGATGCGTAGCTTCGTTGTGTCGCGCATGCGCTTTGCGCGAATGAGCGTATCGGAGTATATCGTGCGTGTATATGTTCGCTTGGCGAGGTTGTCGATGGTGTCGAGCACGACCATCTTCTTAGCTTCAATGTCAGCCTCGGCATCGAGTCTGCGATGCACGGCACTCATAATATCGCTGAGCATGGCACTCTTACGCTCGTTGAAGGTCATGAGCGTATGCTGGAGGTCGGCCATGGTGTAGCCATAGCGCTTGAATATGGGCTCGTAGAGCTGCAGCGAGTCCTCGCGAATGCCCGCCTCCGCCATATAGGCATTGGCGAGGTAGGCATCGTGGAAGATGTTTATAAGATCCTTGTCGGGAATCTCCTTGGGCCCCGAGCATCCTACGATGGCGACTGCGGAGGCCACCACGATGGCTATATGTCTGAGTATCTTCATATTATTATAATCGCATTTTAAGTTTGGCTCTTACCGTAAGCATCGACACAGCCCAGCCGATGAGCGTGACGGCGACGACGACCATCACTACGTCCGTTGCTACAATATCCACGGGGTAGCTCTCGAGTATATTATTCCCCGGGATGGTTACCCATCCGTAGTACTTCTGTCCGAGGGCTATGGCTACGCCTATCAGCGTGCCGAGGAGTACGCCCGTGAGTGTCAGTAGCATACCCTCGCCGACGAAGATGTTGCGTATGAGACTCTGCTTGGCACCTATGGCGCGCAGTGTCGCTATGTCGCGCTCCTTCTCCGTGATGAGCATCACCACCGAGCCTACGATGGCAAAGGTGGCAACAAGGGCTATCATCAGACCTATGAGCACTATGGCGAACTTCTCCATCCTAAGTATCGCATTCATCGAGGCATCTTGCTCCTGGCGCGTTACTACGTCGAGCTCCCTCTCGACGATTGCTTCGATGCTACGCTCCACAGCGTCGATGTCGGCGGTGGGGCTCACATCTATGGCGAGTGCCGTTATGCGGCCGTCGTAGTTAAGCAGGCGCTGCACGCGACCGATATCGGTTATTGCCAGCGAGCCATTGATCTCGGCATTGGCGTTTACAACACCTCCGAGGCGTGTTGCGAGGCGCGATATGCCGCTTGTGGGCAGCAGCGTCGATATCTGCTTGCGGTTTAGGGCATAGAGCTCTATCTCCGTGCCTATGCCGTAGGCCCCCAATGAGCCCGAGAGTGCCGCGCCAAGGATTATGTCGCCAGCACCTATGGATGTCACGCGACCATACTGCATATATTGCTCCACGGGGATGACGTCGAAGTACTCGTCATCCACGCCACGCAGGATTATAGGCAAGCGTCGCCCTGCGGAGGTGGCTATCACGCTCTGCTCGATATATTCCGCCACGTGATCTACACCCTCTACGGAGGCTATCTTTGCACGCATGGCATCATCCTCAGCAATGGTGCCTCCACGCTTGGCCACGACCTCTATGTCGGCACTCTTGGCTGTCGAGAGCTCGTCGATGGTGCCACTAAGGCCGGCGAACATAGCCAGGAGGATAATCATCGCGGCCGTGGGTACAGCTACAGCTATGAGGCTCACGAAGGCAATAATGTTAATCACCGAATGTGATTTCGGTGAGAACATATAGCGTCGTGCAAACGTACTCCAGAGCATCATCACCCCGCGGCTACTACTTAAGCAGGTTGTCGATATTCTCGATATACTCGAGCGAGTCGTCGATGAAGAACTCCAACTCGGGGACGATCTTCAGCTGGTTGCGTATGCGTGCTCCGAGGAGCTTGCGTACAAACCACGCCTTCTCCTTTATTGCCTCGAGTACGGCATTGCACTGCTCGAAGGGGAAGACGCTGATATATATCTTTGCGTATGCCAAGTCGGGAGATACGCGCACTATTGTCACCGTCACGAGCTTGCCACGTAGCGTGTCTGCCAGCTCCTTCTGGAATATCTCGGCGATGTCGCGCTGAATCTGTCGTGCTATCTTCTGCTGTCTTGTTGAATCCATCGTATAGTGTTTTAATGTTTATATCTTTCGTTGTCTGAGGGACTAACGTCGTCCTGTACCCTGACGTCCTCCGCTCGAGTTGTTGGAGCTGCTATTAGCACCCGTCTGTGCGGAGAAGTTGAAGCTGTCGAGCCTCTTCTCCCTCTTCTTGCGTACGACGAACCACTCGTCGAAGCCTCGCTTGTTGAAGCGCCAGCCCACCGTAAGCATCACGTTGATGTTGTCCAAGGGCGAACGTAGTGGCGTGTAGTAGAAGGGGTTCTCGCGGCCATCGGTAGAGTTGGAGTAGTACTTGTTTCGGTTCTTCATGATGTCGGAGTAGCCGAAGTTATACTTAGCCTTCAGGCCTATCTCCACCTGGTGTACCAGCACTGCGAAGCCTAAGCCTCCCGAGAGTCCATAGCCAAAGCGGTTGTCGCGCGGCACCTTCCACTCGTACTTGCCTGCGGGGTAGCGATTGTCTAAGTACTCGTAGTGCGACGAGAGGTTGTAGGAGAATACCACCGCCGCCTCGATAAATATCCTTAAGCGGTTGCGTGCCACGTAGAAGTGTGGCTGCCACACGAGGGGTAGCATCAGGGTATTTACCTTGCGGTTGTAGAAGTAGTATGTACGCTTCTCCTTCTTGTCGCCATCGGGCGTGTCGATATACTCCGACGAGTAGGCGTAGCCGAAGTTGAAGCCACGCTCCATATACTCAAGGTCGATACCTATGGCGCCCACAAAGCGGGGCTTCTCGCTGTAGAAGCGCCACGAGAGGCCGAAGGTCTCCGAGCCCCACATCCACTTCGTCACCTCTGAGGGGTAGAAGCGCGCTGTTGCCACGCCCGTACCTCCCGTGAGTGTCAGGGTGTGCTGCGCTGTAACGCGCGTCGAGAGTGTCGCCATTACCACCAGTAGCAGTGCTACACGCACTATTATCTTATGTTCTCGTCTCATAACTATCGTCCGAATGTTTGGTTGCCGTTGAGGCCGCCACCCGAGCGTCCTCCGCCTGAGCCGCCAAAGCCGCCCATGCCGCTGTTGCCTCCGAGGCCACCCATGCCACCCATGCCGCCAAAGCCCATACCCGAGTTTTGGTTGTTGTTCTTGTTGGCATTCTCCTTGCGCTTCTTGGCCATCTCCTCGGCGAGCTTCTTGAGGCGCTCATCCTCGCGGTCGTTGAGCATCTTTATTACCGACTCCATCGTTATCGGTGCGAAGAGCTTATCCATATCCACCTCGATGTCGAACTCCCAGTTCTCCTTCGTGGCTATTGTTTCCAAGCCCTCCTCGTTCTTATATATCTCCGTGCGCTCGGGCTGACGCATGATGACCATGTCGCCCGTATCCCACTTGCCATTGCCGTTGAGATCCTCCACCACGCGGAGCATCACGTCGCCCGGTGTGACAAACTCCATCGTGTAGTTTCCTGCCGTGGCGTTGCGTATCTCCTTCTGCGTTCTGCCCTGAGCGTTGGTCAGCTGCAGAATGTAGCGTGCGCGGTTGTTGGTGCTCTTGACGTTTATGTTCACCTTCGCAAACTTCTCGGGGTTGGCACCCGTATACGAGCACTTTATCGTGTCGTTCTGCTCCTGTGCCACGTTCGCAAAGACACCCGCAGGTATCAGCAACTCGTACTTTGCTAAGGGCTGCCAGTCGGCACGTAGCTGGAACTTACGGCGGTTTAACGTGTCCTGGATAAATCGGTACGACACATCCTGGGGCTCGGTGATCTCCTCCGTCGTCATCTTGAGCGTTATCGCAGCGGTGTCGAATTTCGTTAGCGGGAAGTCGAACTCGAGGTCTACGTGCTTATCCTTATGAAATTCGCCCGATGTGGGTATCGATAGCTTAAAGGGATTGGGCACCTCGGGCTCCTGCCAGTCGGCACCCGCCTTGAGGGCCTTTTCGCGCTCCTTGTCGATACGCTCGCGCTCCTCGCGCTCCTCCTTCGTCTCGACCTTCACCCACGCCAGGCGTAGCTTGTCGGTAGACTCCACGAGGTTGTTCAGCGAGTCGTGCTTTATATATCGTATCGTACCCTTGATGGTGTCGGGAAGCTCCTCGGGGGCGACGTCGAACCATAGTGCCACGGTATCCTTACCCACGGTCTGGGGGTCGTAGATAACCCTATCCGAGGGTATCGAGTCGAAGAGTATCTCCTTCACGTCGGGGTTGGGGGCACCGAAGTATAGTATCGCCTTGTGGCGGTTTACGCGCTCCTGGCCACTGAGGTTGTGGCGCGCAAACTTACGATCCTTGAACATGCGGAAGTATAGCTGCGGGTCGGCCGAGGGGTAGTGGCGCAACGAGTCGAACCAGATGCTGAAGCCGGGCATCGTCGAGGGGTTGTACGTCGAGTCGAGGAAGCCTATCTGGTCTACCGAGGGCTCATACTCCATGTTGTTGTTGGTATCCTCGAAGGCATATATGCGGTAGTCCACGGGCTTGAGGTTCTGGGCGATGAAGATACCATTGTTCTCGGCACGTGCTATGACGTGCGGCTTGTACTTAAACATCGTCGAGTCCCACTCCGAGGGCGTCTCCACAGAGTCGGCGATGAAGAAGTAGATAAACGACTTGCTGACCGAGTCGGCCTTGTAAGAGTCGGCCGTATATCCCGACATATACATCGAGTCGATCTCATCGCCCGTGGAGAATACGTAGCGCATGGCGTGTAGCGGGTTCGACTCGTTGTTGTCCTGTATCGACGAGCCGAAGTTTATGGCATACGTGGTATTGGGGCGGAGCGTATCTTTTATAGTCACGACGATGCCACGACCACGGCGTACTACCGACGGCTTCTTCTTCATTGCCGGCGAGGTGTAGAGCTCCTTCTGCTGATCTTTAATCTGGACATACTCGTTGAACTCGACATATATCTTCGGCGGATGCAGCGTGTCGATGTTTGTCGTGAAGTTGTCGGGATCCATAAATACAATCACCGGGGGTATGGTATCCTTGGGGCCTCCCGTCGGTGTCATTGTCGAGGCGCACTTCGTTAGCAGTGCCGCTCCGAAGAGGAGCACTATCGCTGCAGATAGTGTCGTTGTTATGCGCTTTGCTATGCTTGCTTTTGTTCTCATCGCTCTCTGTTGTCGTTACTCTTCAGGTGTAGGCTCCTCTGTGCCATCATCGGGCGTAGGCTCGGGCTCTACGGGGACAAGGGGTTCGCGTGCCTCATCGGGGAAGGGGTTTGTTACATCCCATCCATTTGCTGCGCCCGACTTACGCCACGCATAGAGGTGTAGGTATGTCTCCATCGCGGGGAGGTTCATCGGTGTCTCGTATAGGCGCGTGGCGTATATCTTGTTGGTCTTATCCACGATTACGAGGAAGGTGAAGTGCGCCCATAGCTCGAATGTCACCTGAAACTCCGCCTCGGGGTCGTAGCTGCCGTAGATGTCGGGCTCGGTGAGCTGCTCCGACTTATTATCCTTGTTCGTTATGCAGTGCGCGAGGGCATCCTCCCATGTCGAGACCTCCCACTTGCTGCCTTTGGTTACTTTGAAGGCGTACGCCTCGATGTCGGAGGTGCATTTCATTATGGGGTCGTCGGCTACATTCTGCGAGTATAGCGCGATGTGCATGCACGTGCCCTGCTTCTCATCCTTGAAGCAGCCTGTGAGCACAGCCGCGAGGGTCACAATAACGCCTATATAAATTAGTCTTTTCATAATCAGTCATTTACGCTTTTATATTTTCGAGCATCGCCCGCGGTGTCAAAGCCAACGCCGGATGCTTAAAATCGGGCACGACCTCTGCCACGGGGCTGAGAGCATAGCCACGCTCCGCGAGGAAGTGGTAGGGTATCGTGAGCCTCTCATCATCAAACGTCTCCGTGCCGTAGAAAATTATGTCTATGTCTATCGGTCGTGAGGCATAATCCTCTTCTCGCTCCCTCTTTATGCGTGCCTCCTCCTCTCTGTCGCGACCAAGCAGCGCCTCGATGAGGTTTATGCGTCGCAGCACCTCGTAGGCATCGCACTCCGTGGCAATGACCACGGCGCGGTTTACGAAACCTCGCTCGGCACTAAAGCCGTAGGGCTCGCTCGTGTAGTCCTGCGACCTACGTATTACGTCTCCCACCGCAATGTCGATGATGCCCGTGGCGCGCTCTACAATCGTGGCAGCCTCAATGTCGTTAGAGCCTAATAGCAGTGTCACCTCCGTAGCCATTGTTACAATCTGTTTATCTGCTTCGACACCGCGAGGGCGAAGTGTGTGAATACTATGCGTGGCGAGCCATTCTGCATTATCTGCGCCATGGCACGCTCAATCTCCTCGATCAGAATCTCGATATTCTGGTTGCCGATATATGGGGCGAAGTTGCGGCAGAACTTCTCCTCCTCGCCCCAGAGGTAGCTTATCGAGCCGAGGCCCGCGTGGAGCATGTAGCTCTCGCGCAGCAGGCGCACGGCATGGAGGAAGAACTGACGCTGTCCCTCGCGTGTTAGTGCCGTCATGTCGTCGGCCCACTCGAAGAGCTCGAGATGCTTGTCGTTGTACCCGAGGCGCATGAGGCGTGTGAAGAGCTCGAACGACTGCGCGCGGCTCTCGTCCGTCTCGCCACGCATAAGCTCCCTGAGCTCCAATATGGAGCCTCCGGCCAGGCGTGCCATGTTGCGGGCCTCGCCCTCGCCCCTACCCTCAGCACGTGCTATGCCCTCGAGCGTGGGGATGTCGATGCGCCCTACCGAGACCTCCTGTGTGCGTGACGTTATGGTCTGCAGCAACAGCTCGGGATGCTCCGAGACAAGGATGAAGAGGGTCTTATCCCATGGCTCCTCGAGGATTTTGAGTATCTTATTTGCTGCCTCCTGGTTCATGGCCTCGGGCAGCCAGATGATCATCGCCTTGTATGGCGACGAGAAACTCTTGAACTGCAACTTGCGGATTATCTCCTCCGACTCCTTGGCGGTGATGAGTCCCTTCATCGTCTTGCCGAGGTCGAGCATCGAATACCACTCGTCGGCAGAGAAGATGCCCTCCTTATGGTGCCATATCTCGCGCCACTTGTCGAGGAACATGTCGCTCACGACGGCCTCGCCGCTCTTCTTCTCGCGTTTGTTCACCGGAAATACCCAGTGAAGGTCGGGGTGAGCAAGGTCGGCAATCTGTCGGCATGAGGGGCACTCGCCACACGAGTCGCCCGCATGACGGTTGGGGCAGAAGAGGTACTGCACGTATGCCAGCGCCAAGGGCAGTGTGCCATATCCTGCCTCGCCGGTGAATAGTTGCGCGTGGCTCACACGGCCGGCATCTACCTGCTGTGCGAGGCGGCGCTTGAGCTCCTCGTGACCTATGATATCTTGAAATCTCATCGCTTAAACTTACCTATTGCAGCCCTTACGAGCCCTTTGACATCTATCTTCTCGCGCCATACGGCATAGGCTATAGCTACCATAAAGAGTAACACATTCAGTGCCGTGTGCATGTTGTCGTCGACACCGCTAAAGGCATACTCCGACGTGCAGTATATCGCGGCTGTGAGCATCACATATTCGCCCATGCGCTTCAGGTCGTAGGGTATGGGGTAGTGCTTGCGGCACAGCGTATAGCTCCATACGACCATCGCGGCCTCCGCCACAAGCCTCACCCATGCCGCTCCGCGGTAGCCCATCTTGGGTACGAGCACGAAGCTGAGGGCTATGGTCACGGCCAGGCCGAGGAAGGTGATATAGGCGGCATACTTCGTCTTCTCCTCCCTCTTGTACCAGAACGAGAGGTTGAACCACACGCCCGCCATGACGTTCGAGGCAAGGACTATGGGGAGGATGTCTATGCCCTCGCGGAAGTCGCGGCCGACAATCAGTGCGAAGAGGTCGCGGAAGAGCACGATGCCGAGGAAGATGACCATCGATGCCATCACGAAGTACTTCATCGATGCGGCATTTGCCTCCTTGAACTCCTCCTTCTTAAATCCCGAGAGGAAGAATGGCTCTGCCGCCAAGCGGTACATCTGCGTGAAGAGTGTCATCACCACGGCAATCTTGACTATGGCACCATAGACACCGAGCTCGGCCATGGCCACCTCCTCGCCCCCGGGCGTGAGGTACTTGATCATCTGACGGTCGATAAACTCGTTTGCCGTGCCCGCAATGCCGCTTATAAGCAACGGCACGGAGTAGACGAATATCTTTCTTAGGAGGGCACCATCTATGCGCGGGAGGATGCCGTCGGTCGAGGGTAGCAGCGCCACGAGGGTTATGATGCTCGCTATGAGGTTGGCGATGAGCACCCACCCTACACCAAATGGCGTGGCATAGAGCCCCGCGATGCCGAAGCCTATGGCGAGCCCCACGTTGAGTAACACGCTGAGGGCCTTGAGCACGACGAAGTGCATGGCACGTCCCTGCTCCCTAAGGCGCGAGAAGGGTATCATCGTCCACACGTCGACCATGACGATGGCGGCCACGATGGTGACATACTCGGGATGTAGAACGTATGCTGCGCCCATAGCCCTCGATATCGGGGCATTGAGAAGCCATACGACGAGGAAGAATATGACAGCATTTAGCGATGTCACACCCCACGTTGTGGCAAACACCTTGCGCTTGCCTCGGGCGACGTCGCCACCCTCCTCCTCGGCACGTGTGGTGAAGCGGAAGTAGCTCGACTCCATGCCCATCGAGAGAAGCACCAATGCAAAGGGTATCAAGGCGTATATGTCCGTAACTATGCCATACTCGCCTTGGTCAAAGATGCGGGTATAGTAGGGTGTAAGCAGATAGTTCAGAAACCTGACCACTATCGTGCTTATGCCATATATCGCTGTCTGTTTTGCTAACTTCTCTAACATTGTCAGTGCTGCGCACTTATTCAAATATGCGCATATCGCGACAAAGTTAGTATAAATATACTAAACCTACAAACAAAGAGTGTATAATTAGGCTATTTTGTCGTAAACATATTCTCGTTCTTAGCCTTGGGCGAGCGATGCTCTATATTTTGGATTATGAAGATACCTTCGTAAATGAATTTGCCGAGGTACTTCATAATCCAAAATGCCATCAATGATGGCGCCCAAGGCTAATAATATCATCCGCAATTTGTAAGAATAAAAGAAGAATATATTTACATTCCACCCCAAACCCCTGCCTTTGACAAAGGAGGGGCTTGTGGCAAGACTGCGTCTTGCTCGCCTATGGCGAAGTTCTGAGCACAATAAATTTGCAAAGTTGAAAAAATGTGAGTATATTTGTGAAACTCAATGATTTTAACCGCGATTCAGACATTGAATCGCACAAAACGATTAAGCTATGATTAAAAAATTAAGTGTGGCGCTTTTTGCCTTTGTACTTGGTGTTACTATTAGTGTGGGAATTCAGGCTTGTGCCAATGAAGAGGATAATATCATCGACTCCAATGTCGATTCTTCGCCTAATAATTCGGGTAATAGCGGTAACAGTGATGATAATGATAACTCAAATGCACAACAAACAAAGTGCTATTGTCAACCGCAAGTGGACACTATAACCCAATATGGTGCTGACGGCGAGATTAGTGGTACAGTAAAGTATAGTTACGACAATAATGACCGTATGACAGGATATGTCTCAGAAGGATATATTTATAGCAATGGAAAGCGTTATACGTCCAGCACACTCAAGGTAGAGTGCACCTACTCATCGTCTGGTGACATACGATATGAAACAAGCACGTCAACTAGCTATGATGAAAACGGAAATGTAATATATGAGAGTATATCGCGTACTGAGACTAAATTTAGGATGAAATAAATTGCTAAAACATTTAATAATATGGAATAAAATGCCGATATTCAGTAGATGCGCTGAATATCGGCAATGTTTTGCAAAGTAGCGTAAGGCAAATAAAATCGCCACGCAGAGTTGTCAATTATCGAATTGTTGCACGTGCAGAGTGTTAGTGACTCGTAATGACATGGTGTAGAAATGTATGACGTTATAAATCATTGGTAAACGGACAATACTCCTACAATCTATCTAACGAGCGCTCGATGATGGTGCAGCACTCCTCGATTTCGGCCTCCGTGATGGTTAGCGGCGGCGAGATGCGGAATGCCGTGTCGCAGTAGAGGAACCAGTCGCTCATGATGCCCTCCTCCTTGAAAATCTCCATCAGGCGGTAGAGGTATTCGGCCTTGCCGAGTTCCAAGGCTAATAAAAGTCCCGAGCGACGAATTTCCAATATGCGGGGATGCTTGCTTAGTCGCTCCTCGAATATCGCTCCCTTATGCTCTACGTTCTCGACAATGTTGTTGTCGATGAGGTATTTGAGTGCTGCAAGACCTGCGGCACAACATACGGGATGACCACCAAATGTGGTGATATGTCCGAGGCAGGGGTTATGAGTAAATGAGTTTAATATTTGTCTATTTGCCGCTACGCCACCGAGGGGCATGCCGCCACCAAAGGCCTTAGCTAAACATACCACATCGGGTGTGATGTCGTACTTCGTCGAGGCGAACATTGCGCCCGTGCGCCCCATGCCTGTCTGTATCTCGTCAAAGATAAGGAGCGCTCCCACCTCCGTGCAGCGGGCACGTAGGGCGCGTAGCCATGCGGGGTCGGGGAGCCTCACGCCCGCCTCCCCCTGAATAACCTCGCAGAGCACACCCGCGGTGCGCTCGGTGATGTCGTTAAGGTCGTCGAAGGAGTTGAATCTTATGGACTTGACATCGGGGAGAAGGGGTCTAAATTCAGCCTTCCACTCCTCGCCCTCGGGTGTTCCCATCATCGACATGGCGCCATGTGTCGAGCCGTGGTAGGCGCGACGCATGGATATAAGCTCCGTGCGACCGGTATAGCGTTTTGCGAGCTTCAGGGCCACCTCCACAGCCTCGGCACCCGAGTTGACAAAGTATACGCAGTCGAGCTGTCCGGGAAGCAACTCGGCGATAAGGCGGGCATACTCCACCTGTGGTCGCTCGACCATCTCGCCATAGACCATGACGTGCATGTAGTCGGCCGCTTGCTCCTGCACGGCACGTATAACGTCGGGGTTGGCATGTCCCACGTTGCTCACCGACACGCCCGCCACGAGGTCGAAATAACGCTTGCCCTCGGGAGTGTAGAAGAACGTGCCCTCGGCGCGCTCCACCTCAATCATCATAGGCGAGGGCGATGTCTGCCCCACATGCTCCAAAAATTGTTTACGTAGTATCATAAAAGTTAATATTCGACGGATAGTTTACCGTTACGCTCGGCGCGGCGGAGGATACCCTCGAAGTCGCGCACGGAGGACATTGTCCAGCGTGTGAGGAGTTTTAGCTTGTCGTAGTCGCTTAGCTGCCAGCCCTCGACCTGCTGGCGTATGCGCTCCGAGAGCATGTATATAAGTATGGCTGCTGAGGCCGAGACGTTGAGGCTCTCGACCATGCCGCACATGGGTATCATGAGGAAGTCGTCGGCAGCGGCTATGACCTCGTCCGAGATGCCCGCATGCTCCGTGCCGAAGACAAGGACAAATTTACCCTTCGTCACATCGAAACTCTCGGGTGTCGCGCTACAGCGGTGGGGTGTTGTTGCCACGATGCGGTAGCCCTCGGCCTTGAGTGCTGCAAGAGCCTCGGCCGTGGTCTCGTGGTGCTCGACATCGACCCACTTCTCCGTGCCACGCACGATGTTTACCGAGGGGTCGAATTTACACCTATCCTCGACGGTGTGTATCTGCTGTATGCCGAAGGCCTCGCAGTGGCGCATGATGGCGCTGGCGTTCTGCGGGTGGAACATATTCTCGGTGAGGATGCGCATGTAGTGCGTGCGGCTCTCGACGGTGCGGTTGAGCACCTCCTTGCGCTCCTCGGTGATAAACTGTGTCATGTAGTCGAGGCGCTCGCGGAGCCATGCTTCGCTATGCTCCTCGGTGCGTAGTCTACTTGCGATATTTGTCATCTTCGTCCAATATTTTCAGGTAACTATCGTAGCGCGACCATGCCACGCGCCCCTCCTTTACGGCCTCCTGCACGGCGCAACCCGGCTCGTGCGTATGTGTGCAGTTGTAGAAGCGGCACTCGGGGGCAAGACGCATCATCTCGGGGAAGTAGCGGCATAGCTCCTTGCCATCGATGTCGATAAGGCCGAAGCCCTTAATTCCGGGGGTGTCTATAATGTATCCTCCGGCTATGGGGTACATCGTCGAGAATGTGGTGGTATGCTTGCCCTTATGATGGCTCTCGGAGATGTCGCCCGTGCGTATGTCGAGCGTGGGGTCTATGGCCCTCACGAGTGTCGACTTACCCACGCCCGAGTTGCCCGCCACAAGCGTTGTGTGGTCGGTAAGGAGTGAGCGTATCTCTTCGACACCCTCGCCCGTGGTGGACGACAGGCGCAAAACCTCATATCCCGCATCGCGGTATATGGCCGAAAACTCGGCAGCCTCCGCCTCCGCCTCGCCCGTGAGCGTGTCGGCCTTGCCGAGGACGATGCTGACGGGCACCTTGTATGCCTCGCACGTGACGAGAAAGCGGTCGACAAACTCCTTGGGTGTCGCGGGTGAGTGGAGCGTGACGATAAGGAGTGCGCGATCGACATTTGCCGCGATGATGTGCGACTCTTTCGAGAGGTTCGAGGCGCGGCGTATGACGTAGTTGCGACGTGGCACGATGGCAACGATGGCGCTACTGTCGCCATCGGGCTCGACAACGACACGGTCGCCCACGACCACGGGATTTGTCGAGCGCACACCCTTGAGGCGCAGACGACCACGTATGCGACAGTTGAGGCGGCCACGTTCGGTGGCCACCTCATACCAACTGCCCGTCGCGCTTATGACGATGCCCTCGATACTATCTCTACGATCTTGACTCATCGTTGGATGCTAAGTTTATGGCTAACTCTACCATATTCTCCTTGAAATCCTCAAGGCCGGGGCAGAGAGCCTCGCCCATCGACACGAAGGGGTGGAAGAGTATAGAACTATCCAATGTCTTGAAGTCTATGTATTTCGACTCAAAGCAGTCGCGCACCGTGGGATCCTTGCTATTGATCTTCTCGGCATACTCCTCGAACTCCTCGGCACTGAGCCCGCTGGCTCCGAGAGCCAGAATCTTCTCGGCACGCACCTCGCCAATATTTGCGGTGTCGAATACCGAGCAACCTACCGAGGTGATGATTAGGAACGTAACAAATGCGAGGGCCAAGCCTAAGATAGAGTCTATCTTGCGAAGGATCTCCCAGAAGAGAATCTTACGCAACAGTGGTGCCACAATCCATATTAGTAACCACGCACAAAGGATGATGATGGCGAAGCCTATGATGTATGCCACACCGGGGTCGTTGCTAAAGTTAGCACCAACGGTGCCGGCAAACTCAGGAGCTATGAGGATAGCGAAGTAGAGGCCGATAAGCTGGCAGAGCTGCACGACAAAGCCGCGACGCCAGCCCATAACGAGAGCGAAGATGGCTACAACTAAAAGGATAATGTCGATAATCATAGTCTTAAGTATAAATATGAGTTAATAATTTTGCACGAAGATACGAAAAAAATCTCTTTATTCGTATCTTTGCCACCATAAATTGTAATTACCATGTGCAAACGAACGATAATACTTACCCTCTGGGTGCTTCTTCTCTCGCTCGCAGCATCTGCTGCGGAGCCCACGCGAGCTACGTATAACTTAAACGACAATTGGCGGTTTTATTATGCAGCCGATGCCGATGCTACCGATGCTCGTGTCGTGTCGTTGCCCCACACGTGGAATAGCGATGTGGTGGAGGGCGACTATGAGCGCACGGCGGCAAACTATACGCGCGAGCTATACATCCCCGAGGTGTGGAGAGGCAAGCGTCTCTTCCTGCGCTTTGGCGCCGTGCAGAGCGTGGCCGACGTCTTTGTCAATGGCAGCTATGTAGGCTCGCACGAGGGTGGCTTCACGGCATTCACGTTTGAGATTACGGATAAGGTTAGGTTTGGTGCCGACAACTACCTGCGCGTGGTGGCATCGAATGCTATGCGTAGCGACGTGCTCCCCGTGTCGACCGATATGAACCTCGCGGGCGGCATCTATCGCGATGTCGACCTGCTGGTTACGGGCGAGAATATCATCTCGCCACTGCACCTCTCGAGCGATGGCGTATATGTCGTGCCACAGAGCGTCACGGAGGATGTGGCTAAGGGCGTTGTGCGCCTCTATGTCTCGGCGCCGAACCTCGACCACACCTCGGTTATGATGCGCATCGTGGGTGGCGATGGCTATGAGGTTGACCACCATATTATACGCAACGCTAAACTCGTTGAGGGACGCCCCATAGAGCTCCCCTTCGAGTTTAACAACCCCCAGCTTTGGAGCCCCGCCTCGCCTACGCTCTACACGGTGGAGGTGACACTCGGCGATGCCCGCAATCCGGAGGATGTCGTTACGCTCGAGACAGGCTTCAGAGATATATCCATAAGTGATGACAATAGGTTGTGTATCAATGGTGTGCCTATTGCCGTGCGCGGTGTCAATGTGGCGCACGATAGAGGGTTTAAGGGTGTGGCGCTCTCGAAGGCCGATATGGATGCCGATCTCGATATTATCGCCGATATGGGTGCTAATGCCCTACGCTCGATATATGGCCCTCACGACCAGCACCTCTACGATCGCTGCGACAGGGATGGCCTCTTGGTGTGGGTAGATGTGCCCTTTAGCCGTTCGCCCGTCTCGTTCTCGGATATATGCTACTACCCCTCGCCGGCCTTCCGCGAGAATGGCTTGAAGCAGCTCGAGGAGATCGTGGCGCAGAATATGAACCACCCCTCGGTTGTTATGTGGGGACTCTTCGAGCAGGTATGGCAGCGTGGTGACGATGTCGTAGGCTATGTGCGCGAGCTCAACGAGCGTGCCCACAGCCTCGATCCCTCGCGTCCCACGGTGGGATTGAGTGGCAGCGATGGCGAGATAAACTTCATCACCGACCTTATCGTCTTCCGTCAGAATGTGGGATATATGAAGGGCTCGGTGGAGGATGTTGCGGTTTGGTGCCGTCAGCTGTCGTCGAACGAGGCGTGGAGCGCTATGCGCTATGGTGTATGTTATGGCGAGGAGGGAAATACGGAGCATCGCACCGAGAAGATAGAGCGCGCGCAGCGTGGCACGCGACACCACCCCGAGCGTCGCCAGACATATATGCACGAGCGCTATGTCGACATCATCAACGAGGCCGATATCTTCTGGGGTATATGGCTTAGCTCGATGTTCGACTACGCCTCGGCGCGTCGTACGGAGGGTCTTAACCAGTCGGGTGTCGTTGCCCACGACCACACAACGATGAAGGATGCCTACTACCTCTATCGCACACTCTGGAACGATACGAAGCCTACGCTCTACATCAAGGAGCACCGCTGGTCGGAGCGTCGTAATATGGCACAGACGATAGATGTCTACAGCTCGGAGGGGGAGCCTACGGTTTTGATCGATGGCGATACGGTGCGTGTGCGTCGCGTTGCCGAGGGACACTATCGTGCCGACTCGCTGCTGCTTCAGGGACGTGTCGTTGTCACGGCTATAGACCCCATTGGGAGTATGCGCGATAGCGTAGTGTTGAACGTTGGTCGCAGCACACTGCTCAGGTAGCCTAAAATAGCTCTAACTGCTCAGGTGCGGTGTTGAATGAGAGACGATGGTAGGGTGTGAGCCCATATTGTCGTATTGCGAGGCGATGTTCGCGTGTAGGGTAGCCCTTGTTTCTGTCCCAGCCATAGGCGGGATACTCCGCAGCTAAACGCATCATATACTCGTCGCGGTGAGTCTTGGCCAGTACCGAGGCTGCCGCGATGTTGGCATACTTGCCATCGCCCTTTACGATGGTGCGCCACGGTATGTTGAGGTCGGTATGAAAGCGGTTGCCGTCGATGATGACATACTCGGGTTGTGGTCTAAGAGCCTTGATGGAGAGGTTCATACCCTCGATTGAGGCGTTGAGGATGTTTATCTTGTCGATGCGCTCGGCTATGACCTCCTCGACATGCCAGGCTATGGCCTCGCGCTCGATAATCTCGCGGAGGATGTTGCGACGACGCTCGGTCATCTGCTTCGAATCGTTCAGAAGCGGATGGTGGAAGTCGGGTGGCAGGATCACCGCAGCGGCAAATACTGAGCCGGCAAGACATCCACGTCCCGCCTCGTCACACCCCGCCTCGATAAGCTCACTCTGGAAACAACTCTCTAACATCTCCTTTATTACTTTAGCTCCGAGGCGCGCACCTCGTGCTGGTGACACTCGTTGTCGGGCGTGTAGCCCCCCTTGCCGAAGGTGCGGGCGTAGCGCAACATAGCCTCGCGCACGGTGATGCCCGTGTTGTGTAGGTGTGATGCAACCAAATCCTTGTCGATATAGTTCTCGGCAACGTAGTTACACATCGCCACACGGTAGCTGCGCGGCTCGAGGTTGTGGATGATATCTATGGCATCGGGGCCCTCCGAGGGTTCATCCTCCAGGAGTATGGTATACTCTAAGTCGGAGCGGAAGTAGGGGTAGTGCGACTCCTTATCGGGATTCTCGGGCGTGCCGTTGTTGTATTTCTCCAAGATGAAACGCTCGATCTCGGCAGGGGTCATTTCGCCGATATATATCGTCGAAATGAAGGGATCGTTGTTGAGGATGTCTACGCGCTTGATGTCACCCGCGAAGCCGTCGATGCGCACGCCACCATAGTGGTAGAAGGTAATCTCGGGCACAAAATCCTCGGGGTAGGGGTACGTAGCCAGGGCATCTATCGTAAAGTTGGATACCCCCTCCTTCGTTGCGGGGCTCAGGGCTATGGCCTCGACGGTGTTAAGCGCGGGGTCGCTAAGTTTGAGCTGCGCAACCATCGCGGCAACCTCCTTGTCTGTGGCCTTGTCGGCCATCTTTAACTGCTCGTATTTGACGCTCTCGATAGACCCCTTATGGTATGTTATGTCGGCTACTGTAACATAGCGTATATTCTTGTTGTTCTGCGATATGTAGGTGTTGTTGACGTATTCGCCGCAGATGTCGTGGCTATGGCCTCCTACGATCCAGTCGTACGTGGTGCCACGCTCGGCTAAGCGACGATCGACGTCAAGACCCATATGCGAGAGGAGCACTACGAAGTCGCTCTCGGGGAGTGTTGCGCATAGCTCATAGGCGGTGTCTATGTCGCGCGTGAATGAAAAGTCCACGTACGAGCTCTCGCCTCCCAGCGGGTGACCTCCACCGTCGGTATCGACGACGCCTGCGAAGCATAGCTCTATGTCCTCGATGGTAATGGTGGTGTATGGCTTTATGCGTATGTCACCCGTGAGGTCGGTCATGTTCGAGCACACCCACTCGAAGTCTGATGCTTCGAGCATAGCGTAGAGCACCTCGCGGCCCTTGTCGAACTCGTGGTTGCCGAGTGTGGCTACGTCGTAGCCCACCTCGTTCATCAACTCGATGATGGGTATGCCGGGCTCTGTGGCATCATCGACATAGGCATTTCCTGTCACGCGGTCGCCCGAGTCGACGAGGATGACCTCGCCCTTGGCCTCATACTCCTTGACGATGGTAGCCAACTGAGGCATAGCATCAATCGTGGCGTGTATGTCATTTGTCGAGATAATATATATGTGGCCTCTGTCGTTAGCTTTGTTGCATCCCGCAAGGAGCGCCACGAGGAACAATGTAGAGAGAAAAAATGATATTTTTTGCATAAGTTATCGTGTTAAATTGCTTCAAAGTTACAAAAAATTACTATCTTTACACACAAAATTATTAAAAAAGAGAAATAGATGGCTCATACTGTGGAATTACGTTTGGAGAATAATGGCACTACCATCAGCGTGGAGATGGGCTCAACGCTTATGGAGGTGCTACATTCAGCGGGCTTGGAGCAGCCCTATCCTATGCTTGCTGCGAGGGTCAACAACCAATATAAGGAGCTCAGCTACCGCATATATAAGCCCGTCACGGTTGAGTTCTTCGATATGCGCCATTACGAGGGTTATAGGGTATATCAGCGTACGCTCTCGTTCGTTATGCAGAAGGCGTCGTTGGAGCTCTTCCCTAAGCGTAAGTTGCGCATACGTCACTCTTTGGGTAACGGCTTCTATGCCGAGTACGACGATAGTGTGCCCCTTACGGTGGAGGATGCGGCATTGCTTAAGCTGCGCATGGAGGATGTCGTAGCGCGCAACCTCCCCATCACGCGCCAGAAGCGTCTTGCGGAGGATGTGGCCAAGGAGTATGCCGCATACGGCTTCGACGATAGGCTCGAGCTTATCAACACGCGCCCGCACCTCTATCGCACGGTCAACTACCTCGGCGATATGCCGGGCTACTTCTACGGTGCTCTGGCTCCCTCTACGGCCTATGTGTCGCGCTTCGATATTATGCCCTACTACAACGGATTCTACGTGGCACTACCCTCGCGTAGTAACCCCGAGCAGCTAACCACGGCCATTCACCACGACAAGATGTTCGACATCTTCCACGAGTATCAGCGCTGGATAGATATCATGGGTGTGCCCACGGTGGGCGACCTCAATCGTCGTGTCATGGAGGGCGATGCCTCGGAGCTGATAAAGATTGCCGAGGCCTTCCACGAGAATAAGATAGCATCCATCGCCCGTGCCATCACCGAGGCCAATGCCGAGCGCGGTGTGCGTATGGCTCTGATCTCGGGCCCCTCGTCGAGTGGCAAGACGACATTCTCGAAGCGCCTCGGTGTGCAGCTTCGCGTCTTGGGTCTCGACCCTGTGCTCATAGCCCTCGACGACTACTTTGTCGACCGCAATAAGACACCTCTGGGCGAGGATGGCAAGCCCGACTTTGAGGCTCTTGAGGCTATAGACCTTGAGACGTTGAACGACCACCTGCGCCGTCTTGCCAGTGGCGAGAGTGTCGAAATTCCGCGTTACGACTTTATCTCGGGCAAGCGCCAGTGGCACGATAAGCCGTTGCAGCTCGGCCCACGCTCGATACTCATCCTCGAGGGTATCCACGCTCTCAACCCGCGCCTTACGCCCGGTATTGCCGATGGCCAGAAGTTTAAGATATACATCTCGTGCTTCACCTCCGTGGCTATGGATAACTTCTCGCGCATACCCACAACCGATAACCGCATGCTGCGCCGCACCATCCGCGACAATGCCACACGTGGTAACGATGCGCTGCGAACACTCTCGATGTGGCCCTCGGTGCGCCGTGGCGAGGAGCGACATATCTTTCCGTATCAGGAGAATGCCAACGTGATGTTCAACTCGTCGCTCTTCTATGAGATATCTGTTCTCCGTGCTATTGCCGAGCCCGTGTTGCGCGAGGTGCCCGACACTGTTCCCGAGTATGCCGAGGCGCGACGTATGCTCAAGTTCCTCGATAACTTCGTGCCCATAGCTCCCGACGAGATACCGCCCACCTCACTCCTTAGAGAGTTTATTGGTGGCAGCTCATTTAAATACTAATCGCAGATAACATAAAACCAAAACAACTAATAAACATTAAGAGTAATGAAAACCTTTGACAGCTTTGTAGACCGCCACACCGGTCTAAACTCTAAGGATGATTTGCAGCAGATGCTTGCAACCATTGGCGTAGCTTCGGTTGAGGAGCTTCTTCAGCAGGTTATCCCCCAGAATATCCGCCTTAAGAAGGCTCTCGACCTCCCCGAGGCGATGAGCGAGTATGAGTATGCTGCGCATATCGCGGAGCTTGCATCTAAGAACCGCACGTTGCGTTCGTTCATCGGTATGGGCTACTATCCCAATGCCGTGCCCGCCGTGGTGTCGCGTAACGTATTCGAGAATCCCGCATGGTATACATCGTATACTCCCTATCAGGCTGAGATCTCGCAGGGTCGTTTGGAGGCTCTGCTCAACTTCCAGACTGCCATCCTCTCGCTCACGGGCATGGAGGTGGCTAACTGCTCGCTCTTGGACGAGGCTACGGCTACGGCCGAGGCTATGCTTATGATGTACGCCTTGCGCTCGCGCGAGGCCGTGAAGCAGGGCCGCAACCAGCTCTTCGTCGACGAGAATATCTTCCCGCAGACGCTCGACGTGCTTCTCACACGCTCGGAGCCCTTCGGCATTGAGATCATCCGCGACGACTTCGCTACATACGAGTTTACGGGCAAGGAGTTTGGTGCTGTTGTTCAGTACCCCGCAGCTAATGGTGAGGTGCGCGATTATGCCGCCTTCGCTACGAAGGCTCACGAGGCAGGTGCTCTCGTTACGGCCGCTGCCGACCTCCTCTCGTTGGCACTCCTGAAGGCTCCCGCAGAGTGGGGTGCCGATATTGCTGTGGGTACATCGCAGCGCCTTGGCTGTCCTATGGGCTTTGGTGGCCCCAGCGCAGGATATATGGCTACGCGCGACAGCTACAAGCGTCAGATGCCCGGTCGTATCATCGGCGTATCGGTAGACCGCCTCGGAAATAGGGCGCTACGTATGTCGCTCCAGATGCGTGAGCAGCATATCAAGCGCGAGAAGGCCACGTCGAACATCTGTACGGCACAGGCACTTATGGCGTCGATGGTAGGCTTCTACTGTATATATAATGGTAAGGAGGGCTTGCAGCGCGCAGCACTCAATGCCCACACTGCTGCCGTTACGGTCAAGGAGGCTCTCGAGGCTTTGGGTTATGTGGTGCGCACCAAGAATACGTTTGATACGTTGGAGGTCGAGGCAGAGGCTTCGGTAATCCAGGATGCAGCCCTTGCGCGTGGCATCAACATGTTCTACCCCGCAGACGACTGCGTGCGCATGTCGTTCGACGAGGTCACTACCGATGCGGAGCTTCAGACCGTTGTCGAGATATTCGCCGAGGCACGTGGCAAGAAGGCTAAGGCCGTTAAGCGTGTTGAGACGGCACAGATTGCTGCCGAGGTTAAGCGCGAGAGCGACTTCTTCACCGAGCATGTATTTAACGCCTACCGCACCGAGACCGAGATGATGCGTTACATCAAGCGCCTCGAGTTGCGCGACATCTCGTTGATGAACTCAATGATCTCGCTCGGCTCATGTACCATGAAGCTTAATGCTGCACAGCTCATGCAGCCCTTGTCGTTGGCCGGCTTCCAGAACGTACACCCCTTTGCTCCTGCGGATCAAACCGAGGGCTACCGCGAGCTTATCGCCAACCTCGAGGGTTACCTCGCCACAATCACGGGCTTTGCCGGCTGTACGCTCCAGCCCAACTCGGGTGCTGCGGGTGAGTACACAGGCCTTATGATGATTCGCGCCTACCACCAGAGCCGTGGTCAGGGCTACCGTAACATCATCCTCATCCCCTCGTCGGCACACGGCACCAACCCTGCGTCGGCAGCTATGGCGGGCATGAAGATCGTCATCGTGGCGTGCGACGAGAATGGTAACATCGACGTTGAGGACTTGAAGAAGAAGGCCGAGGAGCACGCTTCGGAGCTCTGTGGCTTGATGGTTACATACCCATCGACACACGGTGTCTTCGAGAGCCGCATCCGCGACATCGTAGATGCTGTGCATGATGCTGGTGGTCAGGTATATATGGATGGTGCGAATATGAATGCACAGGTGGGTCTCACCACCCCAGGATACATCGGAGCTGATGTCTGCCACCTCAACCTCCACAAGACCTTCGCTATGCCTCACGGCGGCGGTGGCCCGGGTGTAGGCCC
>JAFWYM010000043.1 GCA_017517705.1 Alistipes sp. | reverse complement strand
TAGTTGTTGGCATAGTGCAACTCGTCTTCTACCTTGATGGGGATGATGGTATAACCGCTATCCTTGAGATATTGTACAAAGGGAACATCCTTTTGTGCAAGCGTATACTCCTTCTCACCGGGACGACGAGTATATAGGTCGACAGTAACCCACTCAGGATCACCTTCCTTGGCATACAAGCGACTCTCCACCAATGTACACAAATCCTTATCGATAATATTGAAGTATGTATCGAGGTGCATTTGCATTTGCCACCATTTGTGGTCATTGACTACAGCAATAGTATCATGACCAAAGGCGTCGGCATCCATGATTTGCTTGATAGCTTCTATATTGGTGCGCATACCGCAACCTATAAAAGAGACATTGCCTGCAGGTATATAATCGCCACCCTCAAGACGTCCATTGCCTGTTATGTTGAGGATAGGTTTCACACCCAGCTGCTCGTAACAGATAGATATTATAGAAGTCTCGGGAGCACGCTGTGTAGAGTTCATTTGGCAAATGATATGTCCACGAGGAGTTGTAACACTTTGGTCACGAGTAAAATACAAGTTCATCAAGGGTCTATGAGTGTACACAGCCTCTACACCAGTATTGTTGTCGGTTGCATAGAGTGTAACCGTGGGTTGCAACAAGATACAACGTACCAAGTCGGCACGCGACATCTCGTTGATAATCTTCATTCGGTAATTGTCGTTTTCTACCAAATCGGCATTAGGAATGTTTGACACATCATACTTGAGAACATTCATGGCTTGCTCACGCAATTTTTCAATAGGAGCTTCGCTCAACAACTGTTCTACGGTATACACCTTGATACCATTATTCTCGAGAGCCTTGATATAACCACGATGCTCGGATGCTGCCTTATCAACATCAAAATAATTCTCGAACAAACCCGCCGAAGGATGTATCACACCATCAAAAAGTTCTTGACCGGGGGTGTGCATTAAGATGGCTGTTGCCTTGTCCCACTCGGCTCGAGGATAACCCTCGGCCTGCTGAGCTGTTGCAAAACCATATACCGATAATAAAAGAAGTAGTGATAAAATTAAGCGTTTCATGATAATAAATTTTTACATTGTATCAGGGGCTGACTAAGTTACTTTTTAGTCAGCCCCTTGTCATTATACTATGTTCGCAACCCTAAAATATAGCCTTGCGGATGATTGTTTGCTCGCGGTCGGGGCCTACCGATACTACGGCAACCTCGGTGCGTGTAAGCTCCTCGAGCTTGGCGATGTATGCCTTGGCATTTGCGGGAAGCTCGTCGTAGCTCTTTATGGCGGTGATATCCTCCGTCCAGCCATCCATCTCTATATACTCAGCCTCCACGCGCTCGAGCTCCGCGATGGTCGAGGGAACGTAGTCTATGGCCTTGCCGTCGAGCTTATAGCCTGTGCAGATGCGAATCTTATCGACACCCGTGAGTACGTCGAAGAGCATCAGCGATAGGTAGTTAAGACCACTTATGCGTCGTACGTGGTTGAGTACTACGGTATCTAACCAACCCACTCTGCGGGGACGTCCCGTCACTGTGCCATACTCGTGGCCACGCTCGCGGATATAGTCGGCACGCTCGTCGAAGAGCTCCGTGGGGAAAGGGCCCTCACCCACACGTGTGGTGTAGGCCTTGGCTACGCCCATCACGTTATTTATGTAGCGCGGAGCGATACCCGTATTCACAGGCACGCTTGCCGCTGTGGGGCTCGACGATGTAACAAAGGGGTATGTGCCGTGGTCGATGCAGAGCATAACACCCTGAGCACCCTCGAACAACACCTTCTTGCCCTCTTCGATAAGGCGGTTTAGCAACACCGACGTGTCGCATATCATGGGCTTCAGACGCTCGCCAAGAGCGACATACTGATTGTATATGGTGTCGAAGTCGCAAGGCTCCATGCCGAGGGCCTTGAGCTCGATGTTCTTCTGTGCCAGAGCATCCCTTAGGCGCTCGGCAAAGTACTCCTTGTTCAGGAGGTCACCGATACGTATGCCTACACGACTATACTTGTCGGTATATGCCGGACCTATGCCCTTCTTCGTTGTGCCAATCTTGCGACCACCCTTGAGCTCCTCGTATGCTCCGTCGAGCATCGAGTGGTAGGGCATGACACATGCCGCACGATCCGAGATAAAGAGCTTATAGTCCGTGATGCCGGCACTATGAAGGCGCTCCAACTCCTCGATGAGCGATACGGGGTTGATGACCATACCGTTGGCCATAACGTTTATAATGTGCGGGTTAAATACACCCGAAGGTATTGACTGCAGTGCGAATTTCTTGCCGTCGAAGACGATGGTATGACCGGCATTATTACCTCCCTGGTGACGTACTACGACATCGGCATTACCGGCATAGAAGTCGGTAATCTTCCCCTTACCCTCGTCGCCCCACTGTGCGCCGACAACAACCAAAGTATTATTCATAATATCCTCTGTTTATAGCCGCCAACCGTGGCGGCAAAATTTTACGGCTACAAAGGTAGTATTTTTTTTCGAATATCAATTACTCTTCAATAATTAATATTGCGTTGTGGGCATCATCTCCGCAGCTTGAAGTATCTTGTTGCGTAGGAGTGTGGGGTAGTCGGCGTTGTCGTCGAGAAAGCGCTCCACCTCGTTGCGAGCCTCGCCATTTACGTGGCCACGGAGTAGTGCCCCCGCCCAGTTGCGCGGGAAGAAGATGTCGCCCGTGCGTTGCACCTCGCGTAGCTCCTCCAACCCCGTGCGTATATATTTAGCGCTCTGCTTGGCGCGTAAGGGGTGGCTTATGAGCGCAAGGGCGGATGCTGCCCACGGCTCGGTGCGACGATTCTCGGGCTCGCAGAGCTCCGCAAAGAGGGCATCTAATGCAGCACTATCGGCTATTGTCGCTCGTGCCACGTAGTCAAATTGTCGTATGCGATCGGGGTTCGTAAGGCGCTCGCGCTGCGTGGCAATTATGTTGTCGCGCTCCGAGGGCATGCGTACGGCGAGCTCCAGCGCCATAGACATGTAGTCCATCTCGTTGAGTTCGGGGTGCTTACCCTCGCTCCAGATGTCGTAGAGGTGTTCTGTTGCCTCAAGCGAGCGTATGGTGTGCGATAGGGTGGTAAGCAGCTGACGTCGGCACGATGGGAGCGCGTGATGCTCGGCAATGTCTAAGAGTGTCGCCTCATCCTCGGCTGTCGCCGTGCGAAGCATGGGCGAGGTGAGGAGGTTGCACATTGTCGAGGCTATGAGGACATTATGCTCCGTGGGGAGAGTGCGTATGAGGAGTTGCAGCCATGTGCTGCCATCCAAGAGTCCCCAGTGGTAACACTCGTTGAGGGTGATGATAAGCGACTCACGTGTGGTGTCATCGTATATTGTCGCGAGGTTGTCGACAATCCATGCCATAGATGCCTCGTCGGGGATGAAGAGACCATAGCCGCGCCCATCGCTGTTGGGAAGGAGGGCAACAACACCTTCGGGGAGGTCGTAGTGCTGTTGTGCGCTTTCGAGCCGTACATCTATATTGCTCACACTGCCATCGGCCATAATGGCGCGACACTCGAAGCTCTCTTGCCATACAAGGCCACGACCATAGATGTCGTGCTGTGTGACACATAGCCTCTCGCCCTCTCGCCTAAAGGTTATGTGGGGCATACCCTTGCTGTGTACCCATACCTCGCTGAAGGTGGCGAGGTCGTGCGGCGTGTAGCCGTCGAGGATGGCTATAAGTTCGGGCCACGTGGCGTTGCCATAGGCGTATGTCGTGAGGTAGTCGTGAATACCCCGACGGAAGGCCTCCTCGCCCATGATGTCGACCATCATCTCCATGACGATAGGAGCCTTATTGTATATTATCTGGCCATATATGAGACCAGCATTCTGTAGGTTGTCGAGCTCCTGGCGTATCGACGTTGTTCCTGCGGTGCGATCCTCCGAGAGCGATGCCATGGTGTAGCTCTTAAGCCTGTTAAGACGGTGATTTACATCTGGATATAGAGGCTCTGTCATGCGTGCAGCGAAGTAGTTGGCAAATACCTCCTTCGTCCACACATCGTCAAACCAACGCATCGTCACGTAGTCGCCAAACCACATGTGTGCCGTTTCGTGGGCTATGAGCTTGGTACGTCGCAGCTCCTCATCGAGCGTGGGGTTGTCGCCGAGGAACATCTGCCCCGCATTGTAGAGCGTAGCGCCCGTATGCTCCATGCCGCCATATTGAAAGCCGGGGAGCATCACAAGGTCGTACTTCGAGAAGGGGTAATCTATGCCCGTGTACTCCTCCAACCACTCGAGCGATGCCACCACTTGGTGGAATATCTCGTCGAGCTGCGCTATGCGCTTGGGGTCTGTCTCGCGATGATAGGCGTGTATCGTGCGCTTCGTGTCGCTGTATGTCGCCATGTCGAGCTTGCCGGCAACGAAGGAGAAGAGGTAGCTGCTCAGGGGCTCCGTCGGCAGGAACGATATATGCTGTCGTCCTGCTGTTGTGGTGCTTTCGGCCACGGTACTGTTCGACACTGCCACCCAACTATCTGGAAGTGTGAGGCTCAGCGTGAACGAGGCTTTCATGTCGGGCTGGTCGAAGAGCGGGAAGAGCGTGCGTGCGCGGTCGGGCACAAGGAGGGTGTAGAGATAGTCGTCGTTGCGGTTTAGCGACTGGTCGCCCGCGCGAAATGCTATAGCTATGGTGTTCTTGCCACGTGTTGTTGCCGCTGCGGGGATGATGATATGCTCCTTGGCTACGCGGTAGTCGCATGTCGCGCCATTGGCTGTTAGGCTGCGTATGCTTGTTGCGGGCTCGCGGAAGTCGATTATCACCTCCTGCTTATCGTCGAGCGTGAAGCATATCTCCACCGTGCCCGTCACAGCACTACCCCTATCCTCGGGGATGTCGAAGTGCAGGTCGTAGGCCAGGTCGCCGATTGTCTTCTTGCGCCATGTGGCAAGCTCTTGAGATACACCCTCATCGTAACGAGGGTCAATGTGCTGCTTCTCGGTACACCCTGCGATGAGCAGTGCCGCAGCGATAATTGCTATGCTCTTCATATATAAATAACGATTATACCCTACAAAGGTAGCATTTTTCCGCTTTTCGTCGTATCTTTGAGTGCTAAATTTATATCGGAGCAATTATGCGTGTTATTGTAGCCTTCGACTCGTTCAAGGGGTCGCTCAGCGCTCGCGAGGCCAATGAGGCCTTCGCGCGTGGTTTTCGTGATGTCTATGCGGATGCCGACATCGTCACCGTTCCTATCTCGGATGGAGGTGAGGGCTTGTCGGAGTGTGTCGGTGGCCGACGTGTCACGACAAGCACGTACGACCCTCTGCATCGCCCTGTCGAGGCACAATATACCATTAATGGGGATATGGCAGTCATAGCCCTCGCCTCGGCCAGTGGCATCACGCTGCTTACGGAGTCGGAGCGTAACCCTCTTGTCGCGGACACCTTTGGCTCGGGTGTCATGGTTGCGGATGCTGTGCATCGTGGCTGCCGCAGGATACTCCTCGGCCTTGGCGGTAGTGCTACGAACGACTGCGCCACGGGACTTCTCCGCGCCTTGGGCTACCGCTTTTTCAGTGGCGATGGCGAGGAGCTTACCACCACGATAGATATCCTCGAACATGCGGAACAGATTGTCGGTGATGCCACGATGCTCGCTGGCGTGGATGTCGCTGTTGCTGTCGATGTGGATAACCCGCTCTGCGGTGTGCGTGGTGCTGCCGAGGTCTACGCGCGACAAAAGGGCGCCACGGATGGCGATGTCGCGCGCTTGGATAGGGCCATGCGCCACTTTGCTGCTACCGTTGCGCGACATGTTGGCGAGGACTACTCCGCTGAGCGCGGCATGGGAGCTGCGGGAGGTACGGCCTTTGGCCTCCGCGCGCTGCTCGACGTCACTCCTATGTCGGGTATCGACCTTGTCCTCGACCTCGTGGGCTTCGATGCCCTTGTCGAGGATGCCGACCTTGTCGTTACGGGCGAGGGGCGCGTTGATATGCAGACCGTCATGGGTAAGGCCCCCTCGGGCGTGCTGCGTAGTGCTCGGCGCCATGATGTTCGCTGTGTCGCTGTTGGTGGTAGTGTTGCGTGGTGCGAGGAGCTTGAACATGCGGGCTTCGCTGCCATATATGCCGCCACGCCCGACGGTATGCCTCTCACGGAGGCCCTGCAACGCGATACGGCCTATCGTAATCTTCGTAATATAGGTGCAGCTATAGCACTGAAATATGAAAAAGGACATTGATGATATACTTTTTATCCAAAAAAGTTTGCAGATTAAAAAATCTTGTGTACTTTTGTGGGCTCTTTCATAGGAGTGGGGTTTATTAATGCTGTTGTAGCTCAGTGGTAGAGCACTTCCTTGGTAAGGAAGAGGTCACGAGTTCAAGCCTCGTCAACAGCTCACGAAAAGCAAGCGTTGCCTTTAGGTGACGCTTGTTTTTCGTAGGTGAGGGATAGATTGAACTCGTGACCTCTAAAGCCCTCCTTATCAAAGGAGGGTTTGGGAGGATTGTAAATATAACCCTATGGGTGCATCAGCACCCACGAGTTCAAGCCTCGTCAACAGCTCAAAGCGACAAAGGTCACCAAAAGGTGGCCTTTGTTGTTTTGTACCTTGAAGTATGGTTGAGCTCGTGACCTCTAAAGCCCTCCTTATCAAAGGAGGGTTTGGGAGGATTGTAAATATAACCCTATGGGTGCATCAGCACCCACGAGTTCAAGCCTCGTCAACAGCTCACGAAAAGCAAGCGTTGCCTTTAGGTGACGCTTGCTTTTTGTAGGTGAGGGATAGATTGAACTCGTGACCTCAAAGCCCTCCTTATCAAAGGAGGGTTTGGGTGGTTTGTAAATATTACCCTATGGGTGCATCAGCACCCACGAGTTCAAGCCTCGTCAACAGCTCAAAGCGACAAAGGCCACCAAAAGGTGACCTTTGTTGTTTTGTACCTTGAAGTATGATTGAGCTCGTGACCTATAAATGAGGCCGACTATAGTCCTTACGGACTTTTTAGTCGGCCTCTTTGATCGTAGTGTGAGTGTGGCGGTTACTTCTTGTCCTCCTCGGGTTTACTGCCCTTATTGCGGCGGTCGTAGACGAAGCGACGTATCTTCTTCGTGGGGGTCTTCTCGAACTCGCCCTCGTTATCCACCACCTTCGTGATCTTCGAGAAGCGGTTAACCTTAGAGTTTACGTACTCCATAACCTCCTTCTTTATCTCCTCCATCTTCAGGGCTACCTGCTCCTTGCTCGACGACACCTTGAACTTAAACTCGTCGTAGGCCTCCTCGAGGGCTGTGGTGTCGAAGTAGACGAGGGCTATGAGCTTGCCATCCTCCTCGGTGACTACCGACTCGGCAACGAAGCGGTTGCTGTTGAGCACCTCCTCGATATCCTCGGGATATATATTCTCGCCCGAGGGGCCGACAATCATATTCTTCAAGCGTCCCTTGATGTATATCCATCCGTCCTCTGTTATGGCGCCAAGGTCGCCCGTGCGGAACCATCCATCCTCGGTGAATACGGCACGTGTGGCCTCCTCATTTTTGTAATATCCCCTCATGCAGCAGGGTGTCTTAACGACAATCTCGCCCTGTCCTGTGTCGGGATTTACGTCGTCGAGGCGTATCTGCACATCGGGGAGCGAGGGGCCCGTAGAGCCCACGCGCACCATCTTGCCCACAGCACCGGCAATAAGGGGTGCTGTCTCTGTGAGGCCGTAGCCGATACCGTAGGGGAAGCCGGCCTCGAGCAAGAAACGCTCGGCCTCAGCGTCGAACTTGGCACCGCCGATGGCGAAGAGGCGCATGCGACCGCCAAAGAGCTTCTTGAGTTGCTTGCCTGCAACCTTATGTAGCAACTTGCGCGACCAATTCCATCCGTAGAGCGTGCGTAGCAACGCATTCTTCTGGAATGTGGGGCGCACCTTGCCGGCATATACCTTCTCCATGATGAGTGGCACCGAGGCGATGACCGTGGGGCGCACCTGTGCCAATGCGGGCATGAGTGCCGAGGCGGTAGGTGGGCGATCCATGTAGTGTATGTGTGCGCCACGCGAGAAGGGGTAAATCATACCGAGAGTACACTCGTATGTGTGCGAGAGGGGTAGTATGGATAGCAAGACATCCTCCTCGTTGTAGTCGAACAATGGGGGTATTATAGATAGCTGCATCGCGATGTTGTAGTGCGTGAGCATCACACCCTTGGGCTTCGATGTTGTTCCCGAGGTGTAGATGATGGCTGCGATGTCGTCGGGTTCGGGGATGCGCTTCTCGGCGCGCTCGGTGACACGCTGCGAGATGACATTCAGGCCCTTGGTACGTATCACGATATTGAATCTCTCGACTGTCTCTTTCGACAGCTTGGTGTAGAGCTTATCCGATACGAGGATAGCCTTGGCTTCGGAGTGGGCAATTATCAGGGCGAGCTCTTCGCTTGTAAAGTCAGGAAGTATGGGCACGGCAATCATACCGGCAGATGTCACGGCGAAGTACGATACGCCCCAGTTGGGCATACTGCTGCTGAGGATTGCCACCTTGTCGCCGGCGCCAACACCGGCATCGAGAAGCATATCCTGCACCTTCTCCACGCGCTCACCCACCTCCTTGTACGAGACATCCTCGCCGCCAATCATCGAGAAGGCGATGCGCTCCGAGAACTTCTCTACGCTGTGCTTAACTACCTCATAAATAGTGGTAAACGTCATAATTGTACTGTTTAGGTTAATGATTTGTTCTACAAATCGGGTGCAAGTTACCAATTATTTATTAAAATTTGTTAATTTTGCCACAAATATTTTTCAATGATTGAGCGGAATATTATAATAAATGCAGCCCGAGAGGTAGGTTTCGACCTTGTTGGTGTGGTCGCTGCGCAGCCTCTTGATGCTGAGCGTAAGGGCTTCAATGAGTGGTTGTTGCGTGGTTGTCACTCTACCCTCGAATACCTCGAGCGTAATGTCGATAAGCGCTTCGATGCGGGGCTTTTGGTCGAGGGTGCGCGAAGTGTGGTCGTTTGTGCTGTTTCGTACCTCTCGCCATATAGCCGAGGCTATGCCGAGGGGTGTAGCACGAAGATTGCATCGTATGCTCTTGCTCGCGACTATCACCTTACTATCAAGGATATGCTTCGTGCTCTTGCCGAGCGACTTAGGGAGCACTCTAAGGATATGCGTTTCCGCGCCTTCACCGACTCGGCACCCTTGGCGGAGAAGAGCCATGCCGTGCGTGCGGGCTTGGGGTGGATTGGCCGTAACTCGCTCCTTGTGACCCCTGAGTATGGCTCTATGCTGCTGCTTGGCGAGCTTGTTATCGACGATGTTGTCGACGAGTACGACCGCCCTATGGAGGGTGTAGGGTGTGGTGCATGCCGTCGCTGTATTGAGGCGTGCCCTAATGGCGCTATTATGGAGAATCGCAGTGTTGACACCCGCCGCTGCATCTCGTGTCGTACTATCGAGCGCGAGGGTGCCAATGAGGCTATCACCCTCGATGGCTGGATTTTTGGCTGCGATGCTTGCCAGACGGTCTGTCCATATAACCGCCGCGCACCGCTGCATGCCAACCCACTCTTCGACCCACTCTTCGACCCCACGGTGCTCGATGCTCGGGCTTGGCTGGATATGTCCGATGAGGAGTTTTCTGCTATGGCGGGCGCTACGCCTATGACACGCGCGGGCCTTGCGAGGATTAAGAGTAATGTAGACTTGTAGCGCTAAGATGCGCCGTGCTTATCCGCGAGCATCATTTCTAAAAAAAAAGGTAATGATGCAAATGCGTCACTTTTGCACCATTACCAAAAAGTTAGAGGAGCCCCTAAAACTGCAGACGGGGCTCCTCTTTAGCAACACTAATTAACAAATCTGTGAAAGCATAAAAAACTTAGTGTTGCGTAGTGTTGTATATGCTGACTACTTCGCCACTACCTGGCCATTAGCATCCATCTCGTAGCCTTCAGCAATGTACTTCTTAGCAAACGCGACTGCAGTTGCGTCAGTGTAAGTTCCACCTTTAACTGCTACCGTTCCAGAAATATTATAGTTGCTACCATAGCAATCATTGAATGATCCACCGTTAATAGTGGCTGATGTACCAGCTTGAACACGGAAACCACCATTAAAAGTACCATTATCAATTGTCATTGTAGCGCTATTCTGTGTATCGAGTAGGCACGATGTCCAAGTGTTACCATCGCCTGGAACTCGACCATCCTTAATACCATAAGTACCACCTTTGATTGTTACATTAGAAGTACCCGCGCCCATGATAGTTGAGTTTCCTGAGTTATTATTGTAGAATTCACCACCATTGAATGTAGCTGTTGTATTCCAGCAGTATACAACATGACAACCACTTCTGTTACCACTAATCTGTCCTCCATCAACAGTGAGAGTCGCCCCAGAAGCATAAATACCATTATTCGCAGTTACCCCTGCAGATACCACCATACTTGAACCTTGCTGATTATTTAGCGAGTAACCACCAATTGATGTAAATGTACCACCCTTAATCTCAGCAACGCCATAGTTAAAGATTGCAGCACCACCATTTGTACCCTTAGCGTTAATTGTACCACTTTCAACTATGATTGTTGCAGTTGCGGTGTTATCTCCGCCATTGCCATAACCATTGTAGATACCTCGAGCATTGATAGAGCCATTACCATTGCTATCCTTGATGGTAAGGGTGCCATGGTTATTGATAGCATACTGATTTGCCTCATCGTTATGTGAGATAGTCTTACCATTAAGGTCAAGGACAGCAGTTTTACCCTCAGCGAGAACGATAGTCTCGTCAACAGTGATGTTTGCGTTTAGAATAATATCTCCACCCTTATTGAATGCTGCAGCAAGAGCCTCTGCGTCTGATACTAGTGAACCCTCTTTTACTTCATAGTAGTTGCCATTCTTACTTGCATAATAGCCATCAGCAAGGTAAGAGGTAGGATCAGCCTTGAATGTACCGCCAGTGACTACGATTGAACCACCCCAGTTCAATAAACCAGCGTTGAATGTACCACCATTGATAGTCACCCTACCATTTGTAAGAGGTGCCATGCCATAGCCACCATCCTGAGCATTGAAGGTACCGTCGTTTACGATGATTTCACCCTTGCTAACATAAGCAAGTGAACCATCCATACCCTTATGAGTATATGTACCACCATTTACGATAACTTTAGCATCAGTGTGGTTGATATAGAATACGTGGCTAGATGTGTTGAGGTACTCCTTGTTAATAGTACAGTTGTTTACAGTTGTTGTACCAGCCGCATTACCAGCAATAGCACCCTGATAACCGTTAATGGTAGAGTTTGTAACAGTCATTGAGCTATAGTTGTTAATGGGGTATGATGGCCAGCCTTCGTTTTCGCGAATTGATGAACCATTGATTGTCGCATTCTCCACTGTCAATGTACCTGCATTATAGAGTGCAGAACCACCATTAGCACCAGTTGAAGAGATAGTACCGTTCTTAATTGTAAGAGTACCAAGGTTCTCTACGACGTGACCAACGCTTTTAGGCATAGTGCCAGAAAGAGTCTTATCATTGAGGTCAATAACAATCGTCTCATCAGCTGGGATAGTTATAGGCTCCTCAATAGTGATATTCTTAATCAAACGAACTGAACCATTGTTATCCTTGCATACTTGATCGATTGCCTCCTGAAGTGTACTGCATGAGTAGAATTCGTTATAGCCCTCATAAATAACTGCAGCCACTGGATTTAATATAGTACCAATAACTTCAGACTCACTAATGTTTACAACACCTGTCATTGTAGAGTTGCGAACAGCATAAGATTCGTTGCCATCCTGATCAAGTGCAACGATGCGACCACCTTTGATATTTACAATTGTACCATCTGCATTGGTTGCACCATCATTATTAAGACTGATTGCTGCATAATCCTCAACCTCGTTGTTATCAGCGCTAACAAACTCGGTATTTGTAGCGTTAATTACCATATTCTCGCCCCAAACATTCAAAGCGATGTTACCGCGGAGGTATGAGTTCTTGATGGTAACATTTGCCTCGTCTGATGAACCAGGAAGATTGATAGCATAAGTAGCGTAACCGCCATTCTCGCTAACCTTCACATTGTCGATAGTAAGAGTACCATTAGTTACATTGAAATTGATACCACGTTGGCAGTAGCTTGCACCAAAAGCAATGTTAAGGTTCTTGATAGTAACATTTGCATTTGTTGCATTTGATGGAATCTCGATAGCACGGTCTGAACCAGTGTAAGTGAATGTATAGCCATTACCATCGAGAACAACGGGAGCAGTAGCAGTAATCTTAATTTGATCAGATGTCATATCAGCTGTGAATACGTATGTACCACCGTTCGCAAGAACATTTGCCAACCAGCCATCATTCTCTTCGCTAACAGTAATTCTGTTCTCCTCCGCTACCTTGTTATCGGTTAGTACTGCATCCTCGTTTACAACGATAGTACCAGCAACAACAGGTGCTTCTGTAGACTCATTCTTAATCTCACCACTTGTGAGAATTACGTTACCCTCATTCTTGATGAAAGAAGCTGTACTACCCTCTGCAAGAACTATCTTACCACCACCAAGACCACTCTCAATGAAGAGTGTGTTACCAGCATTAACAGTAGCAAGAGCCTCATTTGTCTTGTTCTCTATAGTGATAGTGTAACCGTTGAGGTTGATGGTAGAAACCTTGCCAGTAGCCTCGCCAGCACGTGTTAGAGCCAGTGTAGAGGCTACAGGTGACGATACATAGATATCCTTTCCTACCATATAGCTACCGCCATTGTTGATGGCATTGATAAGCTCTGCGCCCGAAGTGATAACGGTGTAGTCAATATCGGGGTTTTCAGAGCCACCCAAGCCGGGCTGCACCTCTACGTTAACCTTGCCACCATCAGTAAGGATAGCACCCTTCAATGTGGTGAGGAAGTTGCGCTTAACGTTGATGTCGGTGTTGAATACACGCTCAGCAATCTTGCTGCCATCAGACTCCTTTACAAGCATCTCGAAGTGAAGGATGTCGTTATTGGCGAAGAAGTAGTCAGTAAACAGAGTCTTCTCACCGGTAGCGTCGGTGTAGGCTGCAATGTCGTATGTGTGCTCCTTGCTCAGTGATGCAGCACCATAGGTGTCGTTGTAGGCGTTGAACGAGGTGCGCATAT
>JAFWYM010000047.1 GCA_017517705.1 Alistipes sp. | reverse complement strand
ATGTCTAGCCTCCTCCTCTGCTCTAAGTTTAGCACGTTCGGCTTCAATTCGTTTCCTCTCGGCTTCTGCCTGTGCTTGTTTTTGGGCAGCTAACAACTCCGCCTCATTAAATAAATAAACAATATCTTTTATCGTATTCTCTGCAATAATACACCCATAATAGCTATATGTATGAGTGCGTTTGTCCAAATAAAAAAATGGGAGATTGTAGCTAGTAGTAGTATAATGATCGTGAGGAATATTTAATGGTACATATTTCTTACTAACATCACCTATTGGCAGAGTGAATTTACTGCCATTTACTTCAAATAAGCCACAAATTTGAAAATCGTCATGAACAAAAATATCCACACATTTAGCAATAGCAGAAATACTAAAATCATCTTTGGTCAGAGAGTCATGCATGCCAAGGCTACGAGGATTGAAATTATCCTTGAAGACATTGTCAATAAGCACATTGGTTGCATAATCTTCAAAAGCATTGCCTTGTAGCCATATAGATACATTCTTCTCTTTAAGATTATTGACAATAAAATCATAGTATGGCATAGAAATAAATGCTCCATTGTTTCCCCATACATCACCAAAGCAGTAGCACAAATCGGTAGTGATATCGAGATATGCCTTTTCTCCTCTGACTTGTTTTATTCGCTGAGCTTCGTTGATTGATACCGACCTACCTTCAACGGCATCTGTGTATTCAGACTTTGGCATATAGTATATCTCAGGGGAAGTGGATGACTGGATAACGTAAAATAAATTTTCGTAAAATTCAGGGTTCTTGTTATACACTTTTACATCTCTCTCAAAATCAGAAACAGATATTAATCCCGCCTCGTCCTGCATATATAGAATAAATTTCGACAATATATCTTTATCTCTATTTAACAAATCTGGGTTTTTTATCAATTTAAGTTGATTGAACCTTTCTATGTACATACTCGCTTGTTCCTTATATCTTATTATACCAACAACTTCGTAATAATCAACAGGCAATTCCTTAAAACAAATAGTGGAATCTGCTGGATTTTCACACAGATATATTCTATTGTTGATGATTTTCCGAGGCCCTGTTAATCTACTAAAAGTCACTCCCATAGCAGTAAAGCCTATTTCCTTACCTGTATAATAAACTTTATATCCAGCGATATTATCATTCCACTTAAACTTTGGATCATTCGTATGAAATTTAATGCTATCCAAAGGAGTAAATAGGTAATTCAGCTCTTCGGGCTTGCCCAATACTTGCAACTCATTCTTTACTTGAAGTTGTTCTTTTATTTGTCCTCCCATATTCAACTGAGCATGGCTGATGTTGCAACAAGTTACTACAACACAGAGTAAAAGCATTTTTTTCATATGATTATAATTTTGTTTGATTATTTATACCATCCTTCCTCAGCTGCTTGTTTTAATAGGTAATCCATTGCACACTTTGATGGAATGCGAGCTTGTCCTCGCGCGGCTTGCAAAGAACCATTTGGTCGACGCCAAATAAAACGAAACCCCTCTTCGGTGGTTCCATCATCGTAATTGTAGATACATTTCTGAAAACACAGTTGCCAATCTTCTATTCGATTTTTAGGCACCTCATTTTTAATTTGTACACGAACCATAATGTAAAGACGTACTTGCCATCAACTCCAAACGGGCGATTATTATAAACAAAGAAAGTGTGGAGCTGACTTCCGTTTATCTAACGAGAGGCTCTGGAATGCCCAACTAAAAATAAACGATTACAAGACCCCACACTTGGATAGTATGGGGTGTATGCCAAGAAGGACATAGCCACATAACTATACAAGAAATGAGTGCTGTCGTTATCCTTTTAGTTGTGAAATTTTCCAGATTTCTCGTTAATGATAAAAGCGAAAACACTTTCATCGAATATGTATGCCGCTTACGCGACACTACAAAGTTAGAAACTTTTTCGCAAATGACATCACTCTTGCGGGGTCTTGTTCGTATAAAATAGTAAAATCACCTCTCGCCTATTCACAAAAGGTGATTAGATAGTAGGGGTGATTATTTACACTTTATTTATAGACTACATAGAAGACTATACAACAAAAGAAGAATAGGGGCTAAGCGATTTTTGCACTAAAAGTCGTTTCACAATTTAAGAATTCAACAGATTGTAAATAAACAAATTCGGCGGTGAAACATCATTCACCGCCGAAAAAGGATAGTCTTGTGGCTGTAGTGCTCTCTTACTTGTTATATACACTGTTACTTACGCACCTCGGCGCCGGCCTTCTGCTCCAGCTGTGTCTGGAGGTTGGCCATCGTGCGCTCAATCTGCTTATCCGTAAGTGTCTGGTTCTTATCCTCGAGTATGAAGCTCAGGGCATACGACTTCTTGCCCTCGGGGAGCTTGTCGCCCTCGTATACATCGAAGAGCGATACCGACTTCAGTAGTTTCTTCTCCGTAGCGAAGGCTATGGCGCGTAGCTCAGAGAATGTAACACTCTTGTTCACAAGAAGTGCCAAGTCGCGCTTAACCTCGGGGAACTTCGAGAGCTCCTTGAACTGCACCTTTGCCTTCTTGGTCATCTTAACGAGCTGGTCGAAGTCTATCTCTGCGAAGTATACCTCCTGCTTGATGTCGAACTTCTTACGCACGATGGGCGATACTACACCCATGCGCAGCACCTCCTTGGGACCCTGCTTGTAGACAATAGCATCGGCATAGAGGTCGGAGTCTAAGCTCTCGGACTGCAATGCGTAGATGTCGATGCCAAAGCGCTTCAGAAGTCGCTCGACCATGCCTCTAAGGGTGAAGAATGACGATTGCTCAGCCTTAGTGTTCCACGCCAACTGCGTGTGGAGGCCCGTGACGGTGATGCCTATGCGGTAGTTCTCCTCATATTTGGCGAGGGTGTTATCCTCCGAGGCCTTCTCCTCGGCGTAGGCGTAGCAGTTGCCCACCTCGAACATACGAAGGTTGGCATTGCGGCGGTTGACGTTGAGCTCTACAGCCTCCAAGGCGTTGAACATAAGCGTCTGGCGCATGACGTTGAGGTCCTGCGATAGGGGATTGAGAATCTTCACGCAGCGCTCTGCGGGGTACGACGTGCAACCCTCATAATATGCCCCCTTTGTCAGCGAGTTAGACATAATCTCGGTGTAGCCGTTAGCTGCGAGGAAGTCCGAGGCGATGTTCTGTAGGCGTGCCTTGTCGGGCTTCGGAGCATACGACAGCGTTGAGTTCACGTGATCCGACACCTCGATGTTGTTGTAGCCATACACGCGGAGTACATCCTCCACAAGGTCGGCCTCGCGCTGCACATCAACACGATAGGGGGGCACTGCGACATGCAATACCTCGCCCTCGCGACCGCGCACCTCGACGTCGAGAGCCTCGAGGATTGTCATAAACGTATCCTCGGGTATATCCTTGCCTATGAGCTTGCGGGCACGCTCCAACGAGAAGTCGAACTCGAAGTGTGAGGCAGGTGTGGGGTTGATGTCTATAATCTCAGATGTTATGGTGCCACCTGCGAGCTCCTTCATGAGCATCGCGGCACGTTTGAGTGCATATACCTGCATGTTGGGGTCTATGCCACGCTCGAAGCGGAACGAGGCATCGGTATTTAGACCGAAGCGCTTGGCCGTCTTGCGCACCCATACGGGGTGGAAGTAGGCGCTCTCGATAAATACGTTCACCGTGTCGTCAGTGATGCCCGAGTCGAGGCCACCGTATACACCTGCGATACACATGGGTCGCTCTGCCGAGCATATCATGAGATCGGCAGCCGTGAGCGTGCGCTCCACGCCATCGAGCGTTACGAACTTCTCGCCCTCCACGGCCGAGCGTACTACAATCTTGCCACCCTCAATCTTGTCGGCATCGAAGGCATGCAGCGGCTGTCCGAGCTCGAAGAGCACATAGTTGGTGATGTCTACGAGGTTGTTCTTGGGGTTGATACCCGCAGCACGTAGCTCGTTCTGCATCCACTCGGGCGAGGGTGCTATCTTACATCCGCTGACGGTTATGCCGGCATAGCGGGGTGCTGCCTCGCTGTTTACTACCTCCACGCCTATCGTGCGTGAGGTGTTGTCTACGGCGAAATTATCTACCGAGGGTAGGTTGAGCGTGACGTTCTCGCCACGGCTACGAAGATATGCCACGAGGTCGCGTGCCACGCCTATGTGCGAGGCTGCATCTACGCGGTTAGGTGTGAGACCTATGCCTATGAGGTAGTCGTCGGCGATGCCCAAGTACTCCTTGGCAGAGGTACCCACTACGGCATCTGCCGGGAGCTCCATGATGCCCTCATGGTTGCGACCTATGCCGAGCTCATCCTCGGCACAGAGCATGCCGAGCGACTCTACGCCACGAATCTTGCTACGCTTAATCTTGAACTCCTCGTCCGAGTCGATAGGGTAGAGCACAGCACCCACCGTGGCACACATGACCTTCAACCCCTTGCGGCAGTTTGCTGCGCCACACACAATCTGTAGCGGTGCCTCGGCGCCGACGTCTACGGTGGTTATGTGCAGGTGGTCTGAGTCGGGATGATCCTCGCAGGTGAGCACCTCGCCTACGACAACGCCCTTAAGTCCGCCCTTTATTGTCTCAATCTTCTCGAACTCCTCGACCTCGAGGCCGAGCTCTGTGAGTATTTCGGCTATGCGCTCAGCCGACAGGTCTGTGTCGATGTAACGCTTTAGCCAGTTGTACGATACGTTCATATATTGTTGTTTTTAGTCTTTCGAAAGCCTATAATCGCACAAAGATACAACTTTTTTTCAAATTCTAATTAGGAGTGAGCAATTAGAATTATTTTTCTGGCCATTCTCGGCATGGCTTAACCCCGACTATTAGGGCTCCTAAGCCTCCTATGGTAATATGCAGATTAGATGGATAACCTTCATCCTTCCCGTCTATGACGCTCATTTGCGTGGCACCCGAAAAAACTACGGGGATGCCGATACCCTCAGCACCCCCGTATATTCTTATAGATAGAGGTTAAAAACTGCTCTCTACAATCTCGCCACTCCAGTCGCAGGTTATGCGGTTGTCGTTGCAGTCGTAGGCATCAACCTTCACCGTATGTGTGCCGTTGCCATTGTTCGTTATCTCCACGCTACCCTTGATAAGCATGGCGTAGCCTTTGAGGCCAACGACATCGCTACCGCCACCATACTCGCAATACCAGCAGCCTATCGTGTGACTTTGATTATCGACGAAGCCAGCCATAGCGACATTCTTGTTGGGTGTGTATGCTATTGTGTACTTGCCGTCGAAATCTCCATCGTTGCTCGTATTATCGGCGATGATGTCGAGCTGTAGGTAGTGGCTTGTGAAGGTCTCGGTGGGCTTGTTCATCAGCTTGATTGTGTAGTTCGAGTAGCCCGTCTGCCACCAGTCGCCCTCGTATACCCACTTAACAACGGGGGTATCGGTGAATGTGAACACCAAGTCACCGGTAAGCGTCGTCTTAGCCTCCTTCTCCTGTCCATCTGTAGGGTCGTTCTGGTTGCCATCATCGTTGCCATCATCGTTGCCTCCATCATTGCCACCGTCGTTATTACCACTGCCGGCGGCCTGGTTGATAACTATAGATGCACTCTCTTTGTCGTAGTTAACATTGATGATAGCCATACGCTTAGATGCTGTGGTGTTAGTCTTAACCTCGACAAGTATTACTCCCGTTGTGGGTGTGGTGATCTTCTCGATGGCCTCCTTGCCTTCGACGATGTTTGTTGTCACATCCACACCCGCGATAGGGTTGTTGATGCTGTAGGTTATAGCCACAATCTCGCCCTCGGCAGCAACCTCTACCATGTTGCTCGAGGTGATGTTAAGACGGTTTGTGGGTGTTTGCTCTTCGGCGCTCTCGCATGCTGCGAAGAGTGTTACCACCGCAAGGGTTATAAGTGAATAAAATCTTCCCATTATTGTATGTGTTTTAAGTGTTTTCCTAACCGAAGGCAAAGATAACACTTTTTTTCATTAAAACGATAGTAGCACTATGTCTATTGAAAAAAAAATGAGGGACTGACTAAAAGTAACTTAGCCAGTCCCTGATATTCTCCCGTTCCTTCTTCTACTCTGCAGAGCCGTAACCCGAGAAGGGATGAATCTCTACTATGTAGCAAACGCCATAGCGTGTATCGCCGGTGAGCTTGACGGGCGACCTACCCTCGTCGATAGATACGCTATACTCGTTCAGGAGCTGTGTCTTAGGCTCCGATGCCAAATCGTCCGAGTCGGTAATCCACAAGCGTGTCACTAACCCTGTGGCATTATCAATCTCGTAGCCCCAAAGTGTCACAGCGTGGCTCGCAGCTGCAAGAGTAGCACCGAGGTTAATAGTAAGACCTGCCATACCATGCTCGAAAGCCTCGACTACAAGGTCTGAGAAGAACTTTAGACGCTCCTTGCCTACGAGATCCGAGCCATTGCCCCAGAGATAGTAGTTGTTGAACACCGTAATGTATGTGTCGAGATATTCGATGGTACCGGGAACGACGATCTTGTCATATCCGTGGTATATGTTGGGGTATACCTCTGTAGCCCAGATGCTCTTCCAGAAGCCACCTGCGGTCTTGGGCACTGCCTGCGAGCCCGGCGATGCATACTCGCCACCGTTCAATACACCCTCGAAGTACCATGGAATAGACTCACTCATGTGTCCACCGCGCGAGTTGTCCCACTGCGAGTGGAAGACGTTCATAAGCTCCAACTCATAAGCTCCATATTTGCCATACGTGGTGACACCCGGGCCATCGGTAGCACCTGCGGGTAGCGTCTTGCCGGCAGCCTTATAGCGATCCTGGAACCACTGAATCATATTCGACGATGCGGCAGCCCAGCACATGTT
>JAFWYM010000042.1 GCA_017517705.1 Alistipes sp. | reverse complement strand
TTCATAGCACATTACTCCTTTTTAGATGCCCTTTCACGCTGGGGCAAATTCATATCTTGCAACGCCCTGCCGAGTTCATCATCCTTTGCTAAAGAGAGAATGTCATCATCAAGTTGCAAGGCATACAACACACGCAGATAGATGCCAATCGCTACCGTGGGCACGCCTTTCTCTATGCGTGATACCGTAAGTGGCGAACAAGTAGCACGCTCAGCAACCTGTGCAACGCTCAAATTACGACGCAAGCGAGCAAGCTTTATCTGCTCGCCAACAACCTGCATTTTCTGCTCCAACTTTCGGGGTAATTTAGTCCCCATCGTTCTCTTTGCCATAACCGTAACATATTATATAATATGCAAAGATAATACTTTTTCTTTATCTTATGATAGGTTGAGTGTAACTTTGCGCGTTTGATTAGTTTTTAGTCGCAGGTCTAATTTAAAAAAGTGAGACATGTCCCAAATTTTTGAGAAATCAAATGTATCAGCAATTGAATTGTAAAGAAATTCTTGATAGTTTAACCTATTATAAACAGGTTTCACGACTTGGGAACTTGCATGGTCACTTGCATGGTAGTATCATTAAATTAGCTTGTACACAACTTATGCACTAACTTGTACACCCTTATATCAACTGGGTGCCGACTAGGTTCCGACTGGGTGCAGAACATATATATCGCTATTATCCATTTCACCAATGGGAGTTTGGTTGAGTGGAAAGCAGTACCACTCGTATCACTGAATCGATGATCACAGTCAGCACAGATGTGTAACTGACCCGCCTCTGGATTGTAGATGTGAACTGATCCACACTCTGGACAGTGGATACATTCTCCCCATCGGAGTCTGTAGAAGATCTCTTCGGAGTGAGTGGTGATGTGTATTAAGTCAAGTTTCATAACTCATTTTATTTTACCTAAAGATACGGTTAAAAAGTTACCCATCCACAGAATTTCTAAAGAAATTTTCCTGAATTTTTCTTATTCTTGCTGAAATAATTCATAAAAAGAGTGGCTGTTACGGGATTTTTTTATATATTTGTAGTGTCAAAGTGTGTCTATCCTTGCATTAATTGGTCTATTCTCACACTTTGAGACTATAAAACTATTTATAACTATGTCGTTTTCACACCATACCAACTACCTTGCGCCCGAGGTTGAAGTCCTCTACATATGCGTAGAGGAGGGTTTCATTGCAAGTGAGGGTTTCGTCGTAGGCGAGTGGGAGGAAGAGGAAGATGACTTTGGCGGCGATGCCTACTAATGGCGTCCGTTGAGCGCTATTATTGTGTACGACACAAACACAAACTAAAAACATACACTACAATGCGAAAACTTATCTACTCTTTAGGTGCTTTGGCACTTATGATGGTGGGCTGTACCGAGCCTATCACCATCACACAGGTCGACTCTCCAGAGTCTGAGCAGCTGCCCATCACGATTTCGATGGACCTCGGTACACGTGTCACCGATGCTGGCTACGAGGCAGGTGACAAAGTTGGCCTCTATGTTGTTAACACACCACACGATCTTCAGACTACTGGCAACCACGTCGACAATATGGGCTTTAGCTATGATGGCAACGGCACGTGGACTCCCGACACGCCTATCTACTGGGCCGATCAGCACACCCAGGCTACCTTCTACTGCTACTATCCCTATAACGATGGTCTGTACGACAAAGATAGTCGTCCTATAAGTGTTCGTGGCGACCAGTCGTCGCTCGAGGGCTACAAGGCTTCGGAGTTCTTGTGGGGTAAGGTTGAGTACGTGTCTCCTACCGAGGAGGCTGTGGCTATCACCACTAACCACGTTATGGCAAATATGGCCATCTACCTCAAGCCGGGTAAGGGCTTTACCGAGGAGAGTCTTGCTGCTGCCGATAAGAAGGTGTATATCCACAACGTTATGGTCAATGCCGACTTTAGCCTTGCTACTGGTGCTGTTTCGGCTAATGGCGATCGTGTGTCGGTTGCTCCTTATGCTATGGAGGACCACTACCGCGCACTTATCGTCCCACAGACTATCGCTACCGATACCGAGCTTGTCACCATCGAGATTTTGGGTGTTACCTACACCTTTAAGGCAGGCAAGGATATCACTCTTAAGTCGAACAAGCGTGCTAAGTTCACCATCACCATCAACAAGATTAACAATGGCGTTAACGTAGGTGTTGGCGAGTGGGATGAGGACGAAGAGGATTACGGCGGCATCGCTGACTAATCGTATACCTATATATAATAAAGGTCTGGAACGTTCATTCCGAGGGAGCGTTGCGACCGTGGGAATCTCATATGAGTTAAAATTAGTTTGGATGAGTTACTTGTAAGCGACTACGATGTAAATGCTCAAGCCTCTCTATCTCTCTGAAAACTCTCTGAAACATTCCTCGCGCAAGCTACAACGAACGAACAACGAAAAAACTAACATACACAACACTGTTATTATGAAAACTAAGTATTTATTCGGTCTTACGCTGCTTGCTTTGGCAGGCTGTACGGCCGATGTCGAGGTGCACGCCCCCGTGCCCACCCCCGACGGAGTGTTTTCCATCAACCTTACGGGCGATATCTCTCAGGAGTATCTCACTCGTGTTGATGATGGTGGTTTCTGCGATGGCGACCAGATAGGTCTCTATGGCGTAAACTACAGTAATGACAATGCCGACAAAGGTACTCTCTACGACGAGGGTAACCAGGTAGACAATGCCAAGTACACCTACGACGAGGCCAACAATTCGTGGTCATCGTCTGGATCGGTATACTACAAGGATGCCGAGACCAACATCGACCTTTATGGTTACTACCCCTATGCTCATCCAGAGAGTGTCTCGGCCTACGAGTTCGAGATTAAGCAGGACCAGGCCAACAATGGTGGTTATGCTGCATCGGATTTCTTGTGGGGCAAGGTTGAGAACGTCGCACCGAGCGAGCAGCGTGTGAGGATGACCTTCTACCACCGTATGGCTTGTGCCAATGTTATCTTCAAAGAGGGTACAGGCTTTGCCGAGGGCGAGTTTTCGCTGCTAACGAAGTCGGCTATGGTGTCGAACACCACACGCAAGGCTACGATAGACCTTGCCACTGGCGAGGTTACAGCCGTGGGCGAGGTCGAGCAGGAGGGCATCCTTATGATGCCATCTTCTGATGGCACTATGCGTGCTGTTGTTGTACCTCAGAGTGTCGAGGCTTTGAATGCACTCTTCACGCTCACTGTCGATGGCATCACCCATCGTTTCAAGCGTAACGATGTCTTCACCTACGAGTCTGGTAAGTCGCATAAGTTCACCATCACTATCAACCGTAAGGTGGCTACTGGCGAGTATGAGTTTGTGTTGACTAATACCGAGATTACCCCGTGGATTGCTGACCCCGATACGCACGGTGGCGAGGCACGCCAGTATTATGTCGCTCACCTCGACGAGGCTGGTACTCTGGAGACAAAGATTAAGGCCGATGGCAAGAACCCTGCGAAGATTAAAAACCTCAAGGTTACGGGCCAGATTTGCGCTTCGGATTTCCAATTTATGCGCGATAAGATGGAGATTCTGCAAGCTGTAAACCTTAAGGAGTCGGAGATTGTGGCATCTTGGCGTTATCAGGTTCTTTTCGAAGGGGAAAGTAACTGGAGATATGTATATATCCCTGGAGAGATGCCTGCAACCTCTGAGGAGCGTCATCAGGCTGTTCGTGACCGCTACCCCGATAAGAATATAGTTAGCTGGAGCTCTTCTGAACCATATGGTAATGCTAACGAGATTCCTGATGGTGCATTTGGCGGCCGTACAACCCTTGTCTACTTTGTATTCCCCGAGGTAGTTACTAAGATTGGTAGCAGTGCCTTTAACGGTACACTCCTTTCAGGTGCCTTGATAATCCCTAACGATGTTACTGAGATTGGTAGCTCGGCATTCGCAAACACTAATATCACCTCATTGCAGCTGCCTCACAATATCAAGGTGTTGGGTGGTAGTGCGTTTAGTACTTGTTCATCTCTTGCTGGAACGCTCTCACTTCCAGAGAGTTTGGAGAGAATGGGTTCTATGTGTTTCTGGGGTTGTTCAATGTTATCTGGTAACTTGTCTTTGCCATCTAAGTTAAAGGAGATTTCATCCGATTGTTTTAGAGGTTGCTCAGGTTTTACTGGAGATCTAATAATCCCAGAGAGTGTTGAAAAAATTGGATCTGGAGCTTTTGATATTTGTAAAGGCCTAAGTGGAAGGTTGGTTTTGCCAAAATCTTTGAAAGAACTTGGAGAAAGAGCGTTTGGTAGTTGTAAGTTCCAAGGAGAGTTGGTTATCCCTAAATATATTCAGATTATACCATCTTCTTGTTTTTCTGGTTGTCAATTTTCATCATTGATTTTTGAAGAGGGTAGTGAATTGATAAAGATTGAAAATGCAGCATTCGCATCCAATTCACGTCTATGTGAACCTGTTGTATTTCCTGAAGGTTTAATTACATTGTCTTCTGGTTGGAATTATGAGAGTGGAGCTTTCCAAGGTTGCAGCACACTCCCAGAGGTTGTGTTGCCAAAGAGTTTGACAGTAATAGGTCAGAATGCTTTTGTGAACTGCTACGGCCTATCGAAGATTACTTGCAATGCAACAACGCCTCCAATTGTGGGTACGGGAGCCTTCAATGGTGTAGCAAAGGATAACTTTACGCTTGAGGTGCCAGAGTCGGCAGTGGCTAAGTATCAGACTGCATCAGGCTGGAGCGACTTCCGTCGTATATCGGCACACTACGACTTCTCGATATCGCGCACAGAGATGCGCGTGCTAAATGCCGAGCACTCGATGACATACCTCCTCCGCACACCTAATGGCGAGTCGCAGTGGAGCGTAGATAGCTGCCCAGAGTGGGTAACAGTATCGCCAATGTCGGGCGTAGGTAAGACCGAGGTGACGATAACCGTATCGGAGATGGACAAGAGCGAGGCCGTTGAGTTCGAGCTATTGCGCGACGGCACAAAATCGACATACGACAAGCACACAGGACGTATTGGCGACGTGGTATTCCTCCTCGAGGGTAAGGACTATCGCTCGACAATATCGGTACAGCAGTACGATAGCGACGTGGCCGATGGCCAGGTGATTGTTAACCAGACTGCCTCGAAGGGCAATGGCGTAAATATCGTCTTTATGGGCGACTGCTTCGATGCTCGCGACATAGCGATGGGCAAGTACATCGATGGCATAAACAAGGCTATAGCTTACTACTTCGCCGTAGAGCCATACACAACATATCGCGACTACTTCAACGTCTACACCGTAGTAGGTATGTCGGCTGACTCGGGTATGGGTACGGTAAATACCATTAAGGATGCCAAGTTCGGCTCGCAGTACTCGCTCGAGGGTATCACGCCTGACACAAAGGCTACCTACGAGTATGCTATGAAGGCCGAGACCGTAAACGAGGATAACCTCAACGAGACACTCGTAGTGATGATAGAGAATACGCAGGACTATGGCGGCATATGCTATATGTGGGGCGATGGCTCGGCAATAGCTATCTGTCCTATGTCGGCCGACGCCTATCCATACGACTTCCGCGGTATCGTACAGCACGAGGCTGGTGGTCACGGATTCGGTAAGCTCGGCGACGAGTATATCTACCACAACGCCTTTATCCAGTCGTGCGACTGCAACTGCTGCAGCCACCTCGAAGAGTTCAACGCGGCCAAGGCTCGTGGTTGGTATCGCAATATGTCGACAGATGCCGATATGCACACAGTAGAGTGGAGTCACCTAATATTCCACCCAACATACAGCGCACGCGTAGATATGTATGAGGGCGGTTACTTCCACACTCGCGGTATCTATCGCTCGGAGTCGGCATCGTGTATGAACAACAACATACCTTACTTCTCGGCTATCTCGCGCCAGGCAATGGTCGAGCGCATAAAGGCTATAGCTGGCGAGGAGTTCTCACTCGACGACTTCTATGCCAACGATAACCTCAACGCTGGCCCTGTAGCCCCCGAGGTGCAGAGCCTGATGATTGACAGCCCTATACTCAACGTTGCAAGTGCTTCGAAGCAGATGCATCCTAAGTATATGGGCGAGAAACCTCAGCTCAAGTAGTAGCAGTTGATGTATCATTCATTAAAAACAGAAACACAATGAAACGACTAATATCTTTCGCAGCTGTGGCATTGGTGGCCGCAGCGTGCAACAAGGAGGCTCAGCAGATACCCGCTACTGAGACCTACTCAAACGAGATTCGTGTCGAGGCATCGATGCCAGGAGCTGCGCGTGCTACACTCACCGAGTTCGAAGTGGACGACGTGATGGGCCTCTATGCCGTAGAGTACAGCGGCGAGAGCGTAGCTGAGCTGCAGCTGGGTGGTAACTACCTCAACAACGAGGCTATGACCTACAACGGCACCGAGTGGACCTCAGAACGCCCACTATATTGGAGCAAGAATGCCTGTGACTTCTACGGCATATATCCTCGTCAGGAGCTTACGGGAGTAAAGGATATACGCTTCGACTTGCCCCTTGACCAGAGTGTCGAGGGTGGCTACGAGGCTGCCGACCTGATGTGGGCAAAGGCCGAGCGCAAGACAAAAGAGGATGGCGCGGTATACCTTGCATTCCGCCATATGATGTCGCGCGTGGTGGTTAAGGTCGAGAAGGGCCCTAAGTTCGAGGGTGAGCTGCCCGAGAATATCAGCGTCAAGCTCTACAATACCGCTACTACAGCACAGGTAGATTGGACCATAGGTTCTCTGGAGCGTCATATCTACAGCGAGAATAAGACTATTAAGATGCGTCAGGTGGATGCTGTGACATTCGACGCTATCGTCGTGCCTCAGTTTATCGAGCGCGTCACACCACTTGTCGAGATAACAATCGATGGTATAGCATATCTCCTCGAGGACTCTATCTCGCTACGCCCAGGACACCAGCATACCTTTGTCGTTACGCTCAACACTTCGCCCGACCAGGAGAAGATTGAGATTGGCTTCGAGGGTAATGTTGACGGTGGCGAGTGGTAGAATCGTTCGAAGGGGTATGACCCCCTATAAAGTAGTGACCGGCTGGGATACCCCTGGCCGGTCACTGCTTTTGGCATCATTACTCTAAAAATTAAATTTGTCATCCCCATTCTGTTAGGAGGTTGAATAAAAAGATGTAGTTTTAGGCTGGCGAAGCCTGAAAAAGCGGAGTTTACTAAAGCGTAAATGAGCATTTTGAAGGCGAGCCTAACGACAAAATAGACTTTTTATTCAGCCTCAATTGCTTTAAGGTGTATAACCAAGACTAATCAAAAGACCCTGAGCCCCAGCTGCGATAACCGACCAACGCGCCTCCGTAGGGACATAGAAGATATTCTCGGCGGTGTACTCGTCCTTATCCTCCTCAAAGCCCTCGCCCTCATCGACAAGTGCCTGGTAGCGAGCCTCGAACTTATCCGAAATATACTTCAAAAAGATAAGACCAAGCACCACGGATTTATACTCCGAAGCGTCAAGGTTACCGCGCATCTTGTCCGCCGCCTTCCAAATCTGATCTTCAAAACCGATATCTGTTGTATTGAGTTTAGCCATAGTAGTTGAAATTTTGTATAAAGGTAGTAATTAATTGTGATTTGAGTATAAAGTCTCAATACTTTTTTATTTCCACATAAGGTAATATCGAATTATTAAACACACAATTTCCGCCCTACTTTGGTGGGTAGGATACCAATAGGTCGTTTTGGGGCGCTGAAAACATTTCGGGCGCCCCAAAACACAACTTGCTATGTTCGCTTGAACATAAATTTCCAGTGCCTGGAAATTATTAGACATACCCTTCTTTTTAGCTCAATAATTAGCCCGTGTGGAAATGACTGGTCATATGGTCTGTTATGACCAACCAACAGATAATGTGACCATATGACCAACCAATAATCTTTCAAGCATCTGAAGTCGCTCCAAAATGCAATCTAATGACACTTGAGGACACGTTATGTCAGGATTGTAGAACGTATTATTTTTTGTTTCTACTTAGCATTCAGAAAGCCACGAGTAAGCGAGGGCAAAGGGAGTTTACATGCTTTGCCGAGCGATAGTGGGTTCGTGAAACAATCGAATGTTTAATGTAAATATGAAATAGTTATGGAGATTATCAGCATTGAGAAAAAGACCTTTGAGGAGTTTGTGTTGCGCCTCGGGCAGTTCGTTAAACGAATGGATAGTATTAACCGCCAGCATAGTAGCAGGCGTATGAGCGATTGGATGGACAATCAAGATGTCTGTCAGGCATTGAAGATTAGTCCTCGCACATTGCAAACCCTTCGGGATTGTGGGCGGTTGCCTCACTCTAAGATAAACAACCGCATATACTATCGCCCCGAAGATGTGGAGCGACTTTTTGAAAATGATGTTTAACTTATAAAATTCTATGCCTATGAGTAACGAAGTTATCACGCACAAACACGAGTGGATGCGCGGTCTATTCTCAGAACTTGACCGCATCGCCAAAGATGCCGCAACGATGGCAGATGAGAATCAACCGCTATTGGGTGGCGAACACTATTTGACCGACAGGGAGTTATCGCAACGCTTGAAAATCAGTCGTCGCACTTTGCAAGACTATCG
>JAFWYM010000041.1 GCA_017517705.1 Alistipes sp. | reverse complement strand
TACGTTGACAACTGCGTCAATCTCGCCACCTACCGTTACGTTGAGACCTTCAGGCTCTGTCTGGCACGCTGCTACGCCGAGCACGAGTGCCGCTAAAGCTAAAAATTTTCTCATAACTTAAAAGTGTTAAATGTTAATAAAATGTGAGTTGATATTTTTTTGTTGATATACTCCGCTTTAACCGTGGGCTCGAAGTGTAGGGCGTCGGTTGTGGGGTGCGACGCCAATGGGTAATTGAGCCCTGGCCCATTACGCGTGCGTAGCGGGCATATTAGTAATATGGGACAATGTTGAAGACTTGTTATCTTATGATAACTACTTGATAATAAGCGCAAAATCCCCCCCCCGAATGTTTGGCGAGGAGTGCCGAATTAGAATATGTAGAATTTGAGCACATTTAGTGTTCGGTTATTTGCTTTCAAGTGATTACAAATGTAGCATATTTTCTCGAAACAGCAACACTCGATACCCGTAAAATGTGAAAAAAATCACGTGGCAATAGGGCTATTATGTGCGACAAATAGTATAATATTGGTCTAAAAGCGAAATGTGGAATCTCATTTCGGTGAAGGCGTACCATATTGGCGATAATGGATGCGGTAAAATAATATGGTCGAAAGCTTCGTTTATCGGGCAAATATTATTATATTTGCGGATTAAAATCGGAAAAGCGATATGATGCAAGAGAAGAATAGATTCAAACTATGGAACAACATCGTGGGCTGGGCGGTATTCTTTATCGCCACGCTCTCATACCTGATGACCATGGAGCCCACAACGAGTCTGTGGGACTGCAGCGAGTTCATCGCAACGTCGTATAAGCTCGAGGTGGGACACCCGCCCGGAGCGCCCCTCTTCATGATGCTGGCGCGATTAGCCTCACTCTTGGCACCCTCGCCTGAGGATGTCCCCGTGATGATAAATGCTATGAACTGCCTCGCGTCGGGATTCTGTATCTTGTTTCTCTTCTGGACTATAACGCACCTTGCACGTCGCATAACACGCGGTGGTGATGGTGCTAATATCTCGCTCGGCCACATGGTGTTAATCCTTGGCGCCGGTGCTGTGGGTGCATTGTCGTATGCCTACACCGACACATTCTGGTTTTCGGCTGTCGAGGGTGAGGTATACGCCCTGTCGTCGATGTTCACGGCGCTGGTCGTATGGCTCATGCTCAAGTGGGAGGAGAATGCCGACAGACACACGTCGATGCGCTGGATAATACTCATCGCCTACCTTATGGGTCTCTCGATAGGTGTGCATATCCTCAACCTATTGACCATACCGGCGCTTGTGATGATATGGTTTTTCCGCCGCTATGAGTATCGCACGGCGTGGGACTACATCCTTAAGATGGCTCTTGCGCTTGTTGTGTCGCTGCTTATCCTGGGCGCCATTAACGGCATTATCATCCCCTACACTGTGGCTCTCGGTGCCGCTGTCGACACGTTTGCGGTCAACAGCCTCGGCTTGCCCGTGAATGTAGGTATGGTGTTTTTTGTCTTTGCGGTATTCGCTGCGTTGGCTGCGCTGGTGCTCTTCACGCACCGCCGAGGCTACCGCGTGCTTAATGCCGTGGTGCTCTCGGTGACAGTGATACTCATAGGCTTCTCGTCGTATGCTTCGGTGACGATACGTGCTACGGCCAACCCGCCGATGAACTCTAATAACCCGGCGACTCCGCACATGTTGCTCAGCCTCCTCAACCGCGATCAGTATGGTAATAGACCTCTGCTCTACGGCCCCTATTATTCGGCTAAGCCCCTGGCTATGGTGGTGAGCAACGGTGATTACACGTCGGAAGACTACTATATTCCTACGGGCGACTATGAGACCAAGAGCATGATGTGGCTCAACCCCGAGACGGGGAAGTACGAGGAGCGTGAATTTTTCGATGGATACAAGTACCCCTCGTCGGCAAACCGCTTTATGCCGCGCATGTGGCACTACTCGCGCCGCGACAACTACGAGGCGGACTGGATAGCCCTCGAAGATGGTCTCCCCACGGTGCGCTGCGAGGATGATGCCGTAGGCGTATGGTACGAGCCCACAGCATGGGAGGATGTAAACTACTTCCTTGGCTACCAGATGGGTGATATGTTCTGGCGCTACTTTATGTGGAACTTCGTGGGACGTCAGGATGACGAGCAGCTGCAGGCCGACCCCGCAAATCGCATATATCTGCATGGCGGTTGGATCTCGGGCATCGACTTCATCGACGAGCTCTTCGCGGGCCCGCAGAGCGCCCTGCCCTCGGATGTTAAGGATAACCCTGCGCACAACACCTACTTCTTCCTGCCGTTGCTTTTGGGTCTTCTCGGCCTTATCTACCAGTTAAATACCGACTGGCGTAACTTTATCGTCGTGATGCTACTCTTTGTGATGATGGGTATTGCCCTTGTCGTCTACTTCAACACGGCGCCCAACGAGCCACGTGAGCGTGACTACGTATATGCCGGAGCCTTCTATGCCTTCTCGATATGGTTGGGCTTGGGTGTCATGGCCATTGGCGACCTGCTGGGCTCGGCAGCACGCGCACTGCGACTCTCGGGACGTAGGAGCGCTATGGCGACTGCCGTGGTGGCTGTCGTCATGGGCGCGAGTGTCCCCACGGTGCTTGCTGCGGAGAATTGGGATGACCACGACCGCTCGGGACGATACATGGCGCGTGACATCGGCCGCAACTACCTCAATACCGTGCCCGAGAATGGCATCATCATAAACTTTGGCGACAACGACACCTTCCCGCTGTGGTACTGCCAGGAGGTCGAGGGCGTGCGCCCCGATGTCAAGGTGATGAACTCGTCGTACCTCGGTGGCGAGTGGTATATCGACCAGATGAAGTTGGCATCGAACGATGCCGATGGCGTTCCCTTTACCATCCCCTCGACGAAGTATAGCTTCGTCAACGACTGGGTTGTCGTTGCCGATGTTATGGAGGTTCTCGATACCGACCAGGCGCGCAGGCTGCGTGGCGAGCGCCGACGCATCGAGAATGACGAGATATACACGATACGTTATACCGATGCTGCCGGTCGTCAGCAGGTTGTCCGTGGTTATTATGGCGATATAAATGCTAAAATATCGGATGCGCAGAATACCATCGAGGAGTATCAGCCCTTTATCGAGCAGTGTGTTGCGGCGGGTGACACCTCATCGGAGGCGTTCTACGACGCCTATGCACGCTACGTCATGGCCTACGACCTCTTTGAGGCTATCGTTGCCGACGAGCGCTTTATGGCCGACTACGACACGATGGAGGAGTACTGGCAGTTGAACGACACCATTGCCGATGCCACGCTCTACCTCGAGGATGCCATAAGGCTCTTTATCTCGGACGAGCCCATGACGCTTGTCATCAACAATGGACGTATGCACCTCTTGGCCGAGGGCGATATTATCCCGCGCCAGGAGCGTGCCGAGGATTATACAATGGTTGGCCGCCTTCGTCCCAAGGTGGATAGCTTCTTCGATGGCATCGATGCCGACTATATCCTTAGTGCCAAGCGCTACGCCATACCTGTAGATAAGGATAGGGCTATCGCCGCGGGCATAGTCGAGGAGAAGGATCGCGAGCGCATCGTCGACGAGGTATACATCAGCCTGGAGGGCAAGTCGGTGCTCACGAAGGATCACCTTATGATGCTCGACCTCTTTGCTCACTTCAACTGGGAGCGTCCGCTGTCGTTCACACAGTCGCACCTTATGAAGGACTACGGCATTGTGGACTATGCGCGTTTCGATGGTTACAGCTATACCTTCGTGCCCATCATGACACGCTATAGGAGTGGCTCGGAGGTGGGCTACCTCGATGCCGACAAGCTCTACCCCATGTATATGGGCGAGGAGGGCGAGCGCGAGCCTCTCTATTATGGTAACCTCGCAGATAAGGATGTCCTGGTGGATTACTTCTACCGCTTCAACACCTCGGCAGCACGCCTCAGGGAGAATTTTACGCGCGTAGCTACGGCCTACCTGCAACGTGGCGAGCGTGAGGATGTGGAGCGTGCCGAGGCACTCTTGGATCGAGGCCTTGAGGTGCTACCCTCGAAGAAGGTGGGCTTCTCGCATAGCAACACCCAGCCCTATATCCGTGGCTACTATACCGTTGCGAACTACTACCTTATGCTTGCTACGGATGAGTTGGTTGAGGCCGTGGATACATTCAATAAGATGCTTGATATGAGCGTTACTGTGGAGCATGATGGCGACGACTTCCTCTACTTCTACAACCTCTCGGATGCTGCCGCCGAGCTTCAGTCTACGGCGATACATCGCGGTCTGGACACCTCGTCGGTGGATGAGAACTTACTCCTCAGCGATGAGTTCTTCACACGTGCCGAGGAGTGCTACCGCAAGGGCGATGTGCTTGCTGCGCAGTATATCAAGAGCCGTGGCGAGTGGGTGCGCTACTACCTGCAGTTTGCGCGCTACGATACCTTCTCGCCCATCATCAGCGAGGAGTTGTATAACGCCATGCTCGACATCGTCGAGACGCTCGACACGAGCCACCTCCTTGCCGGCAGCTTCGACTGGGTGGCTAATGGTGACACGGAGCGTCCTCTGGTCACTGAGCCGCTAATCTTCGACGAGCTCGTTGTGTCATACCTCAATGCCATCAAGCGTCTCACGCCTTCGAGCATCGACGACCCGCAGATGGCACTCGTTGAGGGACATATATGCAACCTCTACGAGATATACAGCTCGCTGCCTCCTACGCGCTACATCGCAGGCAGGGATAGTGAGGCCCCCTACCTCGCAGATATCGAGACATTCCTCTCGGGTGATGCCCAGTATGAGATACTTGAGATATACGGTAAATTGAGATAAACGATAAACTTGAATAGATATGGAAAAGATTGTTTTGTACAACACCCTCACACGTCGTAAGGAGACGTTTGAGCCTATAAACCCCGAACACGTGGGTATGTATGTCTGCGGCCCCACGGTATATGGCGATCCGCACCTCGGACATGCCCGCCCGGCCGTTACGTTTGACCTGCTGTATCGCTACCTCCAGTCGTTGGGCTATAAGGTGCGCTACGTGCGTAACATCACCGACGTGGGTCACCTCGAGCAGGATGCCGACGATGGCGAGGATAAGATTGCTAAGAAGGCGCGCCTCGAGCAGCTCGAGCCTATGGAGATTGCGCACTACTACACCGAGCGTTACCGCGATGCCATGCGCGAGCTTGGCGTTAAGTCGCCCTCAATCGAGCCCCACGCCTCGGGACATATCATCGAGCAGATAGAGATGGTTAAGCGCATCCTCGATGCGGGCTATGCCTACGAGAGCAATGGCTCTATCTACTTCGATGTCGAGAAGTATAACAAAGACCACCATTATGGTCGTCTCTCGGGACGTAACCTTGACGACATCGTCACGAACACGCGCGAGCTCGATGGTCAGAGCGATAAGCACCACTCGTTCGACTTCGCCCTATGGAAGAAGGCTTCGCCCGAGCATATCATGCGTTGGCCCTCGCCCTGGAGCGATGGCTTCCCCGGCTGGCACATGGAGTGCTCGGCGATGAGCACCAAGTATCTCGGCGAGCAGTTCGACATCCACGGTGGTGGTATGGATCTTATGTTCCCGCACCATGAGTGCGAGATTGCACAGTCAACTGCGGCTCTCGGCAAGGACTCGGCACGCTACTGGGTACACAACAACATGATTACCATCAACGGTCAGAAGATGGGTAAGTCGCTGGGTAACTTCATCACCCTCGAGCAGCTCTTCACGGGCTCACATCCCATCCTCGAGCAGGCATATACGCCTATGACCATACGTTTCTTCGTGCTTCAGGCCCACTACCGCTCGACCCTCGACTTCTCAAATGAGGCGTTGCAGGCGGCCGAGAAGGGCTTGGATCGTCTTATGAAGGCTGTCGACACCCTCGCGAAGATTAAGCCTGCGGATAAGTCAACATCAGATGTCGCGGAGCTTGAGCGTCGCTGCCGTGAGGCTATGGCCGACGACCTTAACTCGCCTATGGTCATCTCTGCGCTCTTCGATTGGGTGCGCATCATCAATCAGGCAGCCGAGGGAACGCAGACATTTACTGCCACCGACCTTGAGACCTTGCGAGCTATCGTCAACCGCTATGTCTTCGACATCCTCGGCCTACGTAACGAGAAGGCTGCCGAGACAGGAGGCAAAGATATGGTATCACCCCTTGTCGAGATGCTCCTCAATATGCGTATGGAGGCCAAGGCAGCCAAAGATTGGGCTACATCAGACAAGATTCGCGACAACCTTACAGCTATAGGCATACGTGTTAAGGATCGTAAGGATGGTTATGATTGGGAGATAGAGTAATTTGTTGTGATAAGGCATCATCTACTGCCGCTAACGAATTATCTTGGCAATGGGCAGTACGGTTTAGTACAGCCCATCGCCTCGAAATTCGCCGAGCGTTGTATCTAATGCCTTCTCGCAACAAATTGCGGGAGTGATAACAGCCGCTAACGAATTATCTCGTCAATGGGCAGTACGGTTTAGTACAGCCCATCGCCTCGAAATTCGCCGAGCGTTGTATCTAATGCCTTCTCGCAACAAATTGCGGGAGTGATAACAGCCGCTAACGAATTATCTCAGCAATGGGCAGTACGGTTTAGTACAGCCCATCGCCTCGAAATTCGCTGAGCGTTGTATCTAATGCCTTCTCGCAACAAATTGGGGTTGGCCCCGTATGTCATCCTGAACAAAGTGAAGGATCTTTACTAAAGAAAACAATTGTAGAATGGTATCTACAGAGCAGATAAACGAACTTAAGGCGCGTGTGGCGAAGCTCGAACTATCCATCGACATCGAGCAACGTCGCATAGACCTACAAAACGAGCAGGAGCGTACCGAGGAGCCTAACTTCTGGGACGACCCCGATGCGGCACGCAAGCAACTGAAGAGGGTGGCCGACATTAGAGCTGTTATCGACGGCTACGAGGCGGCAGCACGCACGGTTGCCGACCTCGACCTTGTACCCGACTTTGTGACAGAGGGCGTCATCACGGAGGAGGAGGCCGAGGAGCAGCATCGCCTGGCGGTGGAGATGGTCGAGAAGCTCGAGCTTAAACAGATGCTCTCGGGCACGGAGGATAGGCTGGGAGCTATCATGGACATCAATGCCGGTGCCGGGGGTACGGAGGCATTGGATTGGGCCGCGATGCTCATGCGCATGTATACGCGCTGGGGCGAGGCACATGGCTACACCGTGAAGGTCGCCAACTATCAGGCGGGCGACGAGGTGGGAGTGAAGTCGTGTACGCTGGAGTTCGAGGGTGAGTATGCCTATGGCTACCTGCGTAGCGAGAGTGGTGTTCACCGCATGGTGCGCCTCTCACCCTTCAATGCCAACAATAAGCGTCAGACGACATTCGCCTCGGTGTTCATAGCACCTGCCGTTGACGACACCATAGAGATAAACATCTCGCCGGCGGACTACGAGTGGGACACCTTCCGCTCGAGTGGCGCGGGAGGTCAGAATGTGAACAAGGTGGAGACGGCCGTACGTCTGCGCTATCACGGCAAGGATGCCGACACGGGAGAGCCCGTAGAGTTCCTTATCGAGAATATGGAGACACGCTCGCAGCTTATGAATCGCGAGAATGCTATGCGCATACTACGCTCGAAGCTCTACCAGAGGGAGTTGGATAAGCGTATGGCTATGCAGCAGGCGTTGGAGGCGACGAAGAAACGCATAGAGTGGGGCTCGCAGATACGCAGCTACGTCTTCGACGACCGTCGTGTGAAGGATCACCGCACGGGATATCAGACATCGAATGTCGATGCGGTGATGGATGGCGACATCGATGGATTTATCAAGGAGTACCTATTGCAATACTGATGTTTAGACAATTATACATACTCATCGTGGCTATAGCACTCACCGCCTGCGGTGGTCGTGCTGTGGGGCGTGACGTCGACTCTCAAGTAGAGGAGGAGGTGTTGGTGGGTGCTACCGACACGGCTACGTATATGCCTTTGCTGCGCGGGGCACGTGTAGCCATTCTTGCAAACCATACGGCGATGTACTCCGAGAGTGAACACATCGTCGACATGATGCACCGCGAGGGTATCAACATCATTGGCATCTTCGCCCCGGAACATGGCTTCCGTGGCTCGGTAGAGGCGGGGGCGAAGGTCGAAAATGGGGTAGACAGCAAAACGGGAATACCCATCCTATCGTTATATAACGGCAATACGCAGCGCCCGGCAGATGACGTCATGCGTTCGTTCGACGTGCTTGTGGTAGATATGCAGGATGTGGGACTGAGGTTCTATACCTATTATATATCTATGCTTAGGATGGTGGATGCCTGTGCCGACTTTGGTCGCGAGGTCATCGTCTTGGATAGGCCCAATCCCAACGGCCACTATGTCGATGGCCCGACGCTCGATATGAAGTATAAGTCGGGCGTGGGGTGGTTGCCCATACCCGTTGTTCACGGCCTCACCATGGGCGAGATTGCACGTATGGCCATAGGTGAGGGGTGGGCTAAGGCTGCCAAGCTCACGGTGGTAAAGTGTCGTAATTATGACCACGCGACACACTACACCCTGCCTATAGCGCCATCACCCAATCTGCCTACGCAGCATAGCATATATCTCTACCCCTCGACATGCTTGTTCGAAGGTACGGTAGTAGGTATGGGGCGTGGCACGGAGGCCCCCTTCGAGATATATGGTCACCCCGACATGAAGGGACGCGACTTTGCGTTTACGCCCGTGCCCAATGCCGGATCGAAGAATCCTCCACATAACGGCAAGGTGTGCTATGGTGTCGATTTGCGCGGTGTTGCCAACGAGGATATATGGCGCGAGGGTGTTAATCTGGAATATGTCATTGACGCCTACCGCGACCTGAATATGGGCGAAGAGTTCTTTACGCCTATGTTCGAGAAACTTATCGGTGTGAGCTATGTGCGCCGCATGATTATGTCGGGAGCCTCGGCAGAGGAGATAGAGGCGTGCTGGAGGGACGATGTTGCAGAGTTTAAAGAGCTGAGACGTAAGTATTTATTATACGAAGAATAATAACTAAAACTTAATAATACGTATGGGATTTTTCGATCTATTTAAAAAGAAGAAGGTAGAGGAACCTAAGATTGATGCCACGCTCACGCCCGAGGAGGTTGAGGCTCAGACAGCACGTGAGGCTGAGGAGGCCAAGGCCGAGGTCGAGGCTGAGCGTAAGGAGCTTGAGGCTGGCTTGGAGAAGACCAAGGAGGGATTCTTCGGTAAGCTCAAGCGCGCCATAGCGGGTCGCACGACGGTGGATGCCGACGTGTTGGACGACCTTGAGGAGGTGCTTATAACCTCGGATGTGGGCGTAGATACCACGGTGAAGATTATACGGGCCATCGAGGAGCGCGTAGCCCGCGATAAGTATATGAACACGGAGGAGCTTCACTCTATCCTGCGCGATGAGATAGCCTCGCTCATGGAGGAGTCGCACCGCTCGACCGAGGACTTCGGCATCGAGGTTAAGGAGGGTATGCCCTATGTGCTCATGGTCGTGGGTGTTAATGGTGCAGGCAAGACCACGACAATAGGTAAGCTTGCGGCACAACTCACCAAGGCGGGACGTAAGGTATATATCGGTGCTGCCGACACATTCCGTGCTGCGGCCATCGATCAGCTGGGTGTATGGGCTGAGCGTGCCGGTGCTACGATGATACGTCAGGAGATGGGCTCCGATCCCGCGTCTGTAGCCTACGATACGCTGCGCTCAGCGGTGGCAAACGGTGCCGATGTGGTGCTCATAGACACGGCAGGGCGTCTGCACAACAAGGTGGGCCTTATGAAGGAGCTTACCAAGATACGTAATGTGATGTCGAAGGTCATCCCCGACGCTCCGCATGAGGTTATGCTTGTGTTGGATGGCTCGACGGGACAGAATGCCTTTGAGCAGGCCAAGCAGTTTACCGAGGCTACGCAGGTGACGTCGCTGACAATCACGAAGCTCGATGGCACGGCAAAGGGTGGCGTGGTTATAGGCATAAGCGACCGCTTCCATATCCCCGTGCGATATATAGGCATCGGTGAGGGTATCGACCAGCTAAAGATGTTCGATCGCAAGGAGTTTGTGCGCGCATTGTTCGGTGAATCAAACAAGTAGTGGCGTGAAGAAGATAAACATCATAACCCTCGGTTGCTCGAAGAATACGGTTGACTCGGAGCACTTGGCTGCGCAGCTTGCAGCCATGGGGTATAAGATAGCCTTCGATAGCGACAAGACGGATGCCGACGTCGTTGTCATCAACACCTGTGGCTTTATAGGTGATGCCAAGCAGGAGTCGATAGATACCATCCTCAGCGCAGCACAGCTTAAGGAGGCGGGAAAGATTGAGGAGCTCTTCGTCGTTGGTTGCCTCTCGCAGCGTTATGCCGATGAGCTACGCCCCGAGCTCCCCGAGGTGGACGACTTCTTCGGTGTTAACGACTGGGCGGGTATTGTCGAGCGCCTCGGTGCGAAGTATCGTAAGGAGCAGGAGACCGACCGCGAGCTATCTACACCGTCGCACTACGCCTATCTCAAGATTTCGGAGGGGTGCAACTGGATGTGTGGCTACTGCGCCATACCTCTCATCCGTGGTCGTCACCACTCGGTACCCATGGAGGAGCTCGTTGCCGAGGCCGAGAAGTTGGCAGCAAAGGGCGTCAAGGAGCTTATGGTCATAGCTCAGGATACGACATACTACGGTGTCGACCTCTATGGTGAGCGTAAGATAGGCGAGCTCCTGGAGCGCCTGTGTGAGATCGAGGGCATTGAGTGGATACGCCTCCACTATGCCTATCCGACGGACTTCCCCGAGGAGGTTATTGAGGTCATGGCGCGCCAGAAGAAGATATGTCACTACCTCGATATTCCCTTCCAGCATATCTCGGATAACCAACTTGCAGCCATGAAGCGCCGCCATACCAAGGCTGAGGCATTGGCTCTTATCGCTAAGCTGCGCAAGGCGATACCCGATATAGCACTTCGCACGACACTCCTTGTCGGCTACCCGGGCGAGACGGAGGATGACTTTGCGGAGTTGCTGGAGTTTGTGCGCGAGGTGCGCTTCGACCGCCTCGGTGTCTTTCCTTACTCGGAGGAGGAGGGTACGTACTCGGCCACACGCCTTAAGGATGATGTCCCGGAGGATGTCAAGCACGACCGCGTGGATAGGATTATGCGACTTCAGGAGCGCCTGTCGTTGGAGAACAACGCCAAGCGCATAGGTGGCCGTATGCGTGTTATCATCGACCGCAAGGAGGGCGACTACTACATTGGTCGCTCGGAGTATGACTCGCCGGAGGTGGATCAGGAGATCATCGTCGATAGCGACGGTAGGCGCCTCTATCGTGGTCGTTTCTACGATGTTGATATTGTCGACTGCGAGGATTACGACCTCTATGCTCGCGTAGTGAAGAAGTAGTTTTTTGGACGAAAATTTTGATATTTAGCGAAAAATATATATCTTTGAAGTGTAAAACAACAGCGTATAGCAGACATTACGGAGACTATGGCCGATAAGGATATAATCAAACGACTGCGCGCGGAGGTGGAGAGACTTATTGAGGACCACCGTCGTATTGCTCGGGAGTGTCGCGAGCTCACTGTGGAGCGCGACACGTTGATGGGCGAGAAGCGCCGTTTGGAGGAGCAGGTGCGTAGTCTCGATGCACGCCTTAAGAGTGCTGAACTTTCGGCCGTTATGCGTGGCTCGGAGGGTAATGTGGAGCGTGCGCGACAGCGTGTCAACAGTTTATTGCGGGAGGTTGACCGTTGTATAGCAGCAATAAAACACGAACAGGAAAATAGTTAGCAGTGATGGCAGAGGGTAAGGTTAAGATAACGATATCGATAGCCGGCAGAAGCTATCCTATGACCATCGATGCGGCTAACGAGGAGCTTTACCGCGTTGCGGCAAAGCGACTTAACGAGAAGATAACGGAGTACGCACGTATTCCCAAGTTCGATATCCAGGATCGTCTTGCGATGGCGGCACTACGATACTCGATACTCGCCCTCACCACGGAGCAGAGTGCTGCGCTGGGCGACGACGATGTCGAGGAGTTGCGTGCCATAGAGCAGATGATACGCAAATATGTCAAGGCCTAAGGCCTCAGGCGCGATATTTGCCACGTGAAGGATGGCACCCCTTGGAGAGTGTCGTAGGTTCTTTACATACAAAGATCTATCCCGCATAGATTCCTTAAAAGCTTTGCGATCTGTACAATTTTTATTACATTGGGACAACTCTCGAGTAGTGTCACAAAACAAGGCCTCAACCCCTCGGGGTGTGGTGCTCAGTCGCCACCAGTGGACTGTTGCGTGCCTCGGAGCCCCACCTATGACTTATCGAAGGATTCGTCAAACAAATTAAGGAGTCTCTGCGGTTTTTTTTTGAAACATTTTAAAACTTTTACTAACAATATAATAACACCAAATTCAGTATGGAATCTATTTGGATAATCGTCGGTGTTGTGGTTGGTGCCATTGTGGGTGGCTGTGCTGCCTACTTTGCCGCCAAGGCACGCGCAAAGGCCATTGTCGCAAAGGCAGAGGCTGACGGCGAAATGATAAAGAAGGAGAAGATGTTGCAGGCTAAGGAGAAGTTCATCCAGCTTAAGAGCGACCACGACCGTCAGGTTAATGAGCGCAACCAGAAACTGCAGCAGAGCGAGCAGCGTGCCAAGCAGCTCGAGGCAAACCTCCAGCATAAGGAGCGCGAGTTGGATAAGAAGTCTGCCGACTACGACAAGCGCAAGGAGCAGCTCGACGTGCAGTTCCAGAGTGTGGAGACACGCAAGGAGGAGCTCGCTGCCGTCATCAAGGAGCAGAATGTACGCCTCGAGCAGATCTCGGGCATGAGCTCTGAGGAGGCTAAGAATGTCCTTATTGAGAATATGAAGAGTGAGGCTAAGGCCGAAGCTCAGGCCTTCATCACGGAGACCATCGAGGAGGCTAAGCTCTCGGCTACGAAGGAGGCTAAGCGTATTGTCGTGGCCTCGATACAGAGGGTTGCGACGGAGACCGCCATTGAGAATGCTGTCACGGTATTCAATATCGAGTCGGACGAGGTTAAGGGTCGCATCATCGGCCGTGAGGGTCGCAATATCCGCGCCTTGGAGGCTGCCACGGGCATAGAGATTATCGTCGACGACACCCCTGAGGCTATCATCCTCTCGGGCTTCGACCCTGTACGTAGGGAGATTGCCCGCCTGGCACTCCACCAGCTTGTGACCGATGGCCGTATTCACCCCGCACGTATCGAGGAGGTTGTGGCTAAGGTTAAGAAGCAGATCGAGGAGGAGATCGTCGAGGTGGGTAAGCGTACCACTATCGACCTCGGCATCCATGGCCTCCACCCCGAGCTTATACGCCTTATCGGTAAGATGAAGTACCGCTCGTCGTATGGCCAGAACCTCTTGCAGCACGCACGTGAGACAGCAAACCTCGCAGGCATTATGGCCGCAGAGCTCGGCCTCAACCCCAAGGCGGCACGTCGCGCAGGTCTCCTGCACGATATAGGCAAGGTGCCCGACGACGAGCCCGAGTTGCCACATGCAATCATCGGTATGAAGCTCGCGGAGAAGTATAAGGAGAAGCCCGACGTATGTAACGCCATTGGTGCTCACCACGATGAGGTGGAGATGACATCGCTCATAGCCCCCATCATCCAGGTGTGCGATGCCATCTCGGGTGCTCGCCCCGGTGCTCGTCGTGAGGTTGTTGAGTCGTACATCAAGCGCCTTAAGGAGATGGAGGGTATCGCCCTCTCGTACCCCGGCGTTGTTAAGACCTACGCTATACAGGCGGGTCGTGAGTTGCGCGTGATTGTTGGCGCCGATAAGCTCTCGGATCAGGAGTCGGAGGCATTGTCGCACGACATAGCCAAGAAGATTCAGGATGAGATGACCTACCCAGGTCAGGTGAAGATCACCGTCATCCGCGAGACACGCTCGGTGTCGTATGCTAAGTAATAACCGCTGTATTACTAACCGTTATGGGGCTGGCAATTGTTGCCAGCCTCCTTTTTTATTATGTCGGGAGTGATAAAATAGGCTTGTCGTTTGCGTATGTCGGGAAAAATGTATATATTTGTGATTACAAAAGTAATTTTAAGGTGTTCCCACTATGGACTACGTTAGAGAGTTAGAGAAATATGCACCGGCACATAGCGAGGCGCAGGTGGCTAAGGAGGTTGCTAAGATTAAGATGGCGGCAAACCGTAATGGTAATGTTGATGTATACAAGTTCTGCTATTCGGCCATCGACCTTACGACACTGTCGTGCAACGACTCTCGAGAGTCGGTTCAGGCCTTTGTGCGTAAGGCTGTAGACTTCTACGAGAAGTATCCCCACATCCCCAATGTGGCCTCTATATGTGTATATCCTCCCTTCGTTGAGACCGTAGGCTTGGAAGTCGACGGCACGCCTATGCGCATCACGAGTGTTGCGGGAGCCTTCCCCGCGTCGCAGAGCTTCATCGAGGTTAAGGCCTTGGAGGTGGCTATGGCCATTGAGAATGGCGCCGACGAGGTGGATATAGTCCTCAGCCCGGGTATGATGCTTGCCGGCCACGAGGCCGAGGCTGCCAGTGAGGTCGAGGTTCTCAGGGAGGAGGCTAAGGATGTTGTCCTGAAGGTCATCATCGAGTCGGGAGCGCTCAAGACCCCCGAGCTTATACGTCGAGCATCGCTTGTCTCTATGTTCGCAGGTGCCGACTTCGTTAAGACATCGACAGGCAAGATAGATGTTGCAGCAACGCCCGAGGCGGCCTTTGTTATGTGTCACGCCATCAAGGACTACTACAATATGACGGGTCGTAAGGTGGGCTTTAAGGCTGCAGGTGGCGTGCGTACGCCCGAGGATGCTGCTCTATACTACACTATCGTTGAGGAGGTATTGGGCCCCGAGTGGCTTACCACCGATCTCTTCCGCATTGGAGCATCATCAGCAGCGAATAATCTTATTTCAGCAATTGAGGATAAGGATATCAAATACTTCTAATTCGTAATTTGTTGTGATAAGGGGTTATCTTCGACCCATCCCTAAAATTAAGAGTCCTCGGGCTGTACGGTTTAGTACTATCCCGAGGACTTTTCTTTTGTGATAGGCCAAATCTACCCCCTTCTGACAAGAAATACGTTGTGCCATATGCAATGTCATGCTGAGCGAAGCCGAAGCATCTGCTCGCAAGGTCGTTATCGTCTCTTACCTCTTTTAGAGATCCTTCACTACGTTCAGGATGACATAGTGGTCTACAATGCCCCCTCAACATCACGGGTATTAAAAATAATACCCGCAATGCGGTAGGGGTGAGAGAGAGGGTGTTTGTGATGTGGTTGCGGGTATACTTTTATATACCCGCAAGAGCTTAGGGGAGGGCGTAGTTGTCATGCTGAGCATAGTCGAAGCATCTGGTGTATGGCGCTGCGAGTGTAGGTGTAGGTGTAGGTGCATGCTATTACTATGCTTCTTTCGTCTCTATCAGATCCTTCGACTGCGCTTATGCTCCGCTCAGGATGACAGATCGCCTACAGGAATATATAGCCCCTAAACATCGCGGGTATTAAAAATAATACCCGCAATGCGGTAGAAACAGTGTATAGTTGTGGAGTTGAGCATAAAGTAACTCGGGTATTAAAAATAATACCCGCAATAGTATGGTGGTGCGAATATGAGCGTAGGCTGGGCTGCAGTCTCTCCCGCTCTCCCGCCTCTCCCGCCTCTTCCGCCTCTTCCGCCTCTTCCGCCTCTTCCGCCTCTTCCGCCTCTTCCGCCTCTTCCGCCTCTTCCGCCTCTTCCGTCTCGTGTAGCGAGAGATGGTAGCCTTTATAAACCCTAAGAGGCTCATAGTATCTTATCAAAAATAAGCTCCTATTAGTTAATATGAGTTTCGGCATTTTCCGTTTTCCGCGGTGTTTGCCTCCAGTCTCTCTTCATTCTCCACAAATAACAAAAAAGCGTGATAGCCGAAACTATCACGCCATAAGTATAAGGATTATTCAAGATTACATCTTGACAACTACACTCTGAGCTGATGCCATATATACAGGGAATGACTTGAAATTCATACCCGTGCTGAAAGACTGAGTCTCAGGCTCCTCTGTAGTATTATCCTCATTACCACCAGTGGTGTCATCATCAGTACCTACATAAGGAACCATAGTGATGGGGCCTGCAGGTACGTCAAATACGAGGTGCTCCGCATCGAAATTATAAAGGGGTACCATTTGATTTGACTGTCTGTTAATACCATAAACATCCATTGAGTATGCGGTAAATTCATTTCCTTCTGATAATGTACCACCACCCATACTATATGTGGTTACATTCTTATTCTCGTCTATCTCAAGATAGTGAGTAATGTATTGGCCAAGTACAGGTACCAATTGGCCATCACTTTCGCAGAAGCAGAGCCATTCTGCTGTGTAGCCACCTCCAAGATCGCCCACCTGCATACCATTAATAATATTAAGGTAACCGAAAGCGTCAATCTGACCAAATGCGGGTATCTCAATAACGTTTTCCTCTGCATCTACCAACTCAATCTCCGTCATTCCGTAGATTGCAACAGCGTTGAATGCTAAATCAGGCATAGCCTCAATTCTAACCTTGAATGACTTATCCTGAGTCTTAGATGTTGTATTTATCTTGTCATCATTTTCTTTATTCTCTTCGCTGTCAAATTCACCGTTAACAGTGTACTCCCAAGAGAAAACCTCCTTGACGCTTGCAGTCCACTCGCCAACCCACAATGCGAGCTCGGGGTGCTGCGCGGGCGCTGCCTCTGTCGTAATCTTTTCGTCGAAGTATACATACAGGCCATCACCGTTTGTCACCTGTGCGATTGCGCGGTACTCTGTCTGAGGGTTGACGCTCCAAGGCATAACAAGTCCCGCATCACTATTTGCAGCTTCAAGCTCCTTGTCGTCAGAGATATAGCCATTTGAAATAACCTCGCTTGCATCACTCTGCATATCTGTAGTTACCACGTAACGGATGTCTGCAATGCCGGTACCCTTAATTGTCTGGAAGAAGCTATTGAAAGGATACTTGTGATTAGCAGCATCAGCCTCTGTGGGTAGAGCAACAGAGTATGTTACCCATGAAGCAGCCTCCTCAGGAGTAAGACCGGTAACTATCTCAGAAATAGATGCCCAAGCTGAATTGCTATAGTTAGAATCTGACGCGGGAATAGCCATAACCTTAACCGTGTACTTACCGGCGTTAAGCTTCTCCATCTTGAAGCTGGTCTCGGTGATAGTGTTGTTCTTCTCACCATCGTTTACCATATAGCTGGCTGCATTCTCTACAGCCTCCCATGTTACTACGAAGCTTGTGCTAGTAACATCCGTAACTGTGAGTACGGGAGTAGCAAGAGCGGCCTTCTCGCCACCGCCATTGTTACCCTTGTCGGTGTCCTCTGAACCCCCCTCACATGCAGCAAACGCAAACATAGCTGCGCAAGCTACCATCAAAGAAAAGATCTTTTTCATTGTTTTTTGTTTGTTAGTTATTAAAAAAAATAAAAATTGTAAGTTGTCCATTTAACCATGCCTCTGAGTATCTACAACGATGCAATCTCCGGCAATCCCCATAGCTCATACTACACACTAAATCACGTTGCGAAGATAATAAAAATTAATTAATTTGAATACAACTATGCGAAATAATTGAAAAAAAAATGGGTTTGCACGATAAAAATAGGGCTGCCCTTTAAGGACAGCCCCAGAGTTTTGTGTTTAGTCGCAGATTAGAGAACTATCTCCTTGCCGATGTAACCACGGAGGTTAACATCCTTCTTGCAACGCTCAGCCAAAGAACCGTCCTTAGAGATGGCGCTCTTAAGCTCGGCAGTAGCAGCCTCCATATCGCCCTGCTTAGTAGCGATAACGGCACGCAAGTAGTCAGCCTCAGCTGAAGCATCCTTAGCGATAAACTGCTTAGCAGCAGTGTAATCTGCGTTCATCGTAGCGGCAACAGCTGCGTTGTAGCCCTCGAGCTGCGACTGTGCTGCAGCGTAGTTACCCTCAGCAGCAGCGGCAAGAGCCTTAGTCTCCTTCGATGCATTTACGGTGTAAGCCTTAGCAGCCTCAGTGTTACCATTCATAAGGTTAACAAGCGCAAGGTTGTTGTTGATCTCCGTAGCGCTACCACCAGCGTTTACAGCCTTGTTGAAGGCCTCGGCAGCCTTAACGCCCTCACCTGCCTCAGCATAAGCAACACCGAGGTTGTTGTAAGCGGTAACCGAAGCATACTCCTTAGCGGCAGCCTCCAAGGTGATGATGGTGTCCTCCAAGCCGAGCTTGCCGGTAGAGGCGATGTGAAGCATCTCCTTCTCGTCGAGCTGGTCGAACTTACCCTCGCGAACCAAGGCGATCATCTCCTCGTCAGTCTTACCTGTGATGTCCGAGCTGTTTACAAGCTGCGCACGACGTAACTGAGGAAGAATCTCATCCTTCAAAACGTCGAATACCTGGCTCATATTCTTGATCTGTGCCTCACGCTCCGATGATGACTCGAAGCTGTTGAGTACTGAGATGATAAGCTCCTTGTTCTCGATGTTTGAAGCAGCAACGAGCTCCTTGAAGCCCTCCCAGTCCTCGCCGTATGATGCAGCGTCGAGGGGAAGACCGATCTCCTTCAAGAGCTTCTCGGCAGCCTTCTTACCTGACTCGCTACGAGCAGCTGAAAGCTTGTCGTTGAACTTCTCGGGGCCATCGGGTGAAGCGTAGCCGTTGATGTAGATGTTCTGCTTGATGCGGTCGTTATCCTTCTGCTCGGCAGCCTTCTGCTGGAATGCTGTGAGCTCGTCAGTAGTCTGAGCCTTGCGAGAGAGTGATGACGAGTTGATAGCATACTTATAGTCGGCACGTGTAACCTCAGTGATTACGTTCTTGTAGCCCGATGCCATGTTCTGCATAGCGTCAGCGAAGTCGATATCCTTCTGCAAGGTGTTGACACCCTGAGCGATAGTGAGACCAAATGTGCGCTTCAAAGCGTCAGCCTCAGCACCACCGGCAGCCAAAATAGCAGCCTCCTCCTTTGTGGGTATAGCACCATTGTTGAGGTTTACCAATGTAAACTCCTTGCACTTGCCAGAGGGGCACTTGATCTCAGCGCGGAGCTGCAACTCGCTGCACTCCATACGCTCATCGTAAGGGAACGATACGTGCATAGTGTACTCGCCACCCATCTTCTGGTCAATAACAGTGTAGTTGTCGTCAACCTTAGTACCCTGGAAGTACTGTGTAGCACCTGCTACCTCCCCACCCTCGAATACGATAACGGGAGTAACCTTTACTACAGCCTTAGCATTGTAATACTTAACGGGGAAAGTAACGGTGATATCAGCCTCTACCTTGCCATTATTCAACACCAAAACCTCGGGTGTGCAGGTGAGCTTTACATCATCCTTGTTCTTAGCCATCTTTGTGAAGCAGTTACAACCAGTGAGGGTCAAAACCACTACGGCGAGCATTGCGCTCACTTTGAAAAGATTTTTCATACGTATTAAAAAGTTTGTTAGTAAATAAATTTATTGGTTTTCTGTTTGCTATTGTTAACGTCTGGCGACAGTACTTTATTATATATATGTGCTGCCGCCCGACGTCTGCACTCTATTAGTGGCGCTCGCGACGAGGTCCGCGCTGCTCGCGACGCTCGCCAGCCTCACGGGGCTTGCGCTCACGGGGCTCACGCTCAACCCAGCCCTCGGGCTTGGGCAACAATGCCTTGCGCGAGAGCTTAAGCTTACCCGTCTTCTGATCCTTGGCGATGAGCTTAACCTCAATCATATCGCCCTCCTTAAGACCTGTCTCCTCCATGGTCTCGAAGCGCTTATAGTCGATCTCCGAGATGTGAAGAAGAGCATCCTTGCCGGGAAGAATCTCTACAAAGGCACCGAAGTCTACGATAGAGCGAATCTTACCGTTGTAGGTCTCGCCAATCTCCGGAACGGCAACGATAGCCTTGATGCGAGCCAAAGCACCATCCAACGCCTCCTTATCCTGGCCGAAGATGTCGACGATGCCCTTCTCGTCAACCTCCGTGATGGTGATAGTGGTACCCGTGGTCTTCTGAATCTCCTGAATAACCTTACCACCGGGGCCGATAACAGCGCCGATGAACTCCTGAGGAATGGTAATCTGCACGATGCGGGGAACGAAGGGCTTGTAGTCCTCACGAGGCTCGGCGATAGTCTCAACGAGCTTGTCGAGGATGTGGAGGCGACCCTGACGTGCCTGCTCCAAAGCCTTGGCCAACACCTCGTATGAGAGGCCGTCAACCTTGATATCCATCTGCGTGGCGGTGATACCGTCGCGCGTACCCGTTACCTTGAAGTCCATGTCGCCCAAGTGGTCCTCGTCGCCAAGGATGTCCGACAACACAGCCCAACGGCCTGTCTCCGAGTCTGAGATAAGACCCATGGCAATACCCGACACGGGCTTGCGGAGCTTAACACCGGCATCCATGAGTGCAAGCGTACCTGCACATACCGTAGCCATTGATGACGAGCCGTTAGACTCCAAGATATCTGATACTACGCGCACAGCGTAGGGGTTCTCCTCGCCCAGCGGTACCATGGGCTTCAACGCACGCCATGCAAGGTGACCGTGGCCAATCTCGCGGCGGCTGAGACCACGTGCGGGACGTGCCTCACCTGTAGAGAAGGGAGGGAAGTTGTAGTGCAGTACGAACTGCTCGCTGCCCTGAACCAAAACCTCGTCCTTCATCTTCTCGTCGAGCTTCGTGCCGAGCGTCACGGTCGTGAGCGACTGTGTCTCACCACGTGTGAAGATTGCCGAGCCGTGAGCGCAGGGGAGGTAGCCGACCTCGCACCAGATAGGACGAATCTCGTCGGTACGGCGGCCATCAAGACGCTTGCCCTCGTCGAGAATCATGTTACGCATAGCCTTCTTCTGCACGTCGTCGTGGAAGTACTTGTGGATAAGCGGAGCCTTCTCCTCGAGCTCCTCCTCCGTATAGCGTGATGCGAACTCAGCCTCCAAAGCATCGAAGGCATCCGAGCGCTCGTGCTTCATCGTGCCGCTCGTAGCGATGGCATAAGCCTTGTCGTAGAGCTCGCTGATGATGGTCTGGCGGAGCTCCTCGTCGTTAGTCTCGTGGCAGTACTCGCGCTTAACATCCTTGCCGAGCTCCTTCATGAGCTCGATCTGTACGGCGCAGTGCTTCTTAATCTCCTCGTGAGCGAACATGATGGCACCGAGCATAACCTCCTCAGATACCTCCTTCATCTCACCCTCGACCATCAAAATGTTGTCGATAGTACCACCGACCATGATGTCAAGGTCGGCATCCTTCATAGCCTCAAAGCCCGGGTTGATGACGTACTCGCCACCGATACGTGCTACACGTACCTCCGAGATGGGGCCTCCAAACGGAATGTCCGATACGGCCAACGCTGCTGAGGCAGCAAGACCTGCAAGTGCATCGGGCTGAATATCTTTCTCTGCCGAGATAAGGTTTACGGTAACGAATACCTCAGCGTGGTAGTCTGCGGGGAAGAGGGGGCGCAACGCACGGTCAATCAAGCGTGCTACCAAAATCTCCGAGTCGCCAGCCTTACCCTCGCGCTTCATAAAGCCACCGGGGAAACGGCCACACGAAGCATACTTCTCCTTGTATTCTACCTGCAAGGGCATAAAGTCGGTTCCCTCCTTTGCATCCTTGGCGGCAACAACGGTACCCAAGAGCATCGTGTCGCCCATACGTACAACCACCGAGCCGTCGGCCTGCTTTGCGAGCTTGCCTGTCTCGATCATAATCTCGCGACCATCAGCCAGCGTGATTGTCTTCTGTACAGCATTGTACAACTTGTTAGCTTCCATAAAAATCTTAAAAAATCCTCTAAAAATGTCGTCAAATATATTTCGCCAAAATAAATTTTCAAGTGTAAATGAAGGCAACACCTTAATGTCGCCTTCATTTGCTGCACATCCGTACTATTTACGGAGGTTAAGAGTCTTGATGATTGCGCGGTAACGCTCGATATCAACCTCCTTCAAGTACATAAGCAACTTACGACGCTTACCTACGAGACGCAACAACGAACGCTGCGTACCGAAATCGTGGCGGTTGCTCTTCATGTGCTCGGTAAGGTGGTTGATACGGTAGGTGAATAACGCGATCTGGCTCTCGGGTGAACCCGTGTCGGTTGTAGACTTGCCGTACTGGCCAAACAACTCCTGCTTCTTCTCAGGTGTCAAATACATAAAAATTAAGGTTTTATGGTGCGTGTCCTTCCTGTTTCCCGAGGATCACGCCCCTGGTTCCACTCCACGACAGATCATCCTTACCTTAGATCCTGCCGGAGCGTGCGGCAAAGATACGTCAATTTTTGAAATCCACAATACCTTTTTCTAAGAAAAAGAGCAATTTTGTTATTATTTTGTCGAATTATTTTATCCTATTGACTCGGGTGTTTCAGGGTGTTAATTGTAAAATGTTCTTTAATCATATTAATGTGGTTATAGAAAAGGCGACATTGGCCTTCTCGCGTAGCAATATTAATTATAATATGTAAATGTGTATTCAACTATTTTACCCATCCTCTGCTAATTTTTATGGTAAAGATGGTAGAAAATTGTGATTTTTTACTACCTTTGCTCGTCGAATATAACATAGTTATCAATGACCGTGAGAGTGCTTAAGTATATGTGGATTGTGGCCTTTGTGGCGATAATGATGATGGCTACCTCGTGTGATGGCCGTGTGGAGCGATATGTCGAGGTGCGTGGCCAGGCTCTCGGTACCTCTGTGCAGGTGAAGTGTTGCACCGACCGCTCGGAGACGGAGATTGTAAAGGTAGTTCGCCGTGTGGATGAAGAGGCCAAGGCTTCGATGTCGATATTCCACCCCGAGTCGTTGCTCTCGCGTGTCAACCGCAACGAGACCGATTCCTTAGACAGGCACATCATACGCAACATCGAGTTGGCCGAGCGCTTCTCGGTGCTCAGTGGTGGGGCGTACGATATAACCATTAAGCCGTTGACGGATGCTTGGGGCTTCGGCCGCGAATGGAGGGATGCCGCTCCCAATGTCGACTCGTTGTTGGAGTTCGTGGGCTACGACATGATAGCGGTGGAGGATGGTCGTTTGGTAAAGGGTGACAGCCGTGTGGAGATAGATCTTAACTCTATAGCCAAGGGCTACACCGTAGACCTTGTGGCTGAAGAGCTTGAGGCTATGGGCATAGCTAACTATATGGTAAACATAGGTGGCGAGGTGCGTGCTAAGGGTGTAAACGATAGGGGCTACGCCTGGAGTGTGGGCATAGAGACACCGTATGATGGGAATATGGCGCAGGACTCGCTCGAGAAGATTATCACGCTCGAGGATGAGGCTGTGGCCACGTCGGGAAACTACCGCCGCTTCTACCTCGCGGAGGATGGCAGCAAGGTGGCGCACACGATAGACCCCGTAACGGGATATAGCGTCGTGAGCGAGTTGTTGTCGGTGACGGTTGTGGCGCCCACGTGTGCCGAGGCCGATGCTGCGGCGACGATGTTTATGGCTATGGGCTCGCAGGAGGCTACACTCGCTCTTGCCGAGGCGTGTGAGCGCGACTACGGCTGGCGCTACTACTTCATCTATGCCGATGGCGAGGGCTATCGTGTGGAGTGTAGCGAGGCGTTTTATTAGCATGAAGTGCTGCACGATGAAGGCATTGCTGCTATATAATGTAATGTCGGGGCGTAGAACGATAGTGTATCGCCTTGGGGAGATTGTTGAGGTCTTCGCCCGTAGAGATATAGTGGTACACGCTAAGCGTATAGCCTTTGACAAAGACCCCTTTGAAGGTGAGGCCGATGTCGACTTGGTTGTGGTATGTGGCGGTGACGGCACGGTAAATTATGTTGTCAACGCCATGCGAGAGCGAGGGGTGGATATACCCATAGGAATAATACCTACAGGTACGGCGAATGACCTTGCCGGTGCGCTGCGTATGCCGTTAGATGTGGTGCTGGCAGCACGTAAGATTGCTGAGGGCAGTGAGCGTAGGGTTGATTGTGGTGATGTGAATGGCGTGAAGTTCGTCAACGTGCTCAGCTTTGGTGTGCTCACGACAACGTCGCAGCATACGCCCGATGAGGCTAAGCGTAGGTTTGGTAAGATGGCGTATTTGTGGGTAGGTATGCGTGACCTCGTAAAGATGCACCCGATACGTCTGAAGGTTACGGCCGATGGCGAGAGCTTCGAGAGCGATGTGCTGATGTGTCTTGTGTTCAATGGCGAGACAGCGGGGCGCTTCCGCCTGGCGCGCGGAGCACGCCTCGATGATGGGCGTTTGGATGTATTGCTCCTCGAGCGTCGCAATGTTATGCGTGCCTGTGGTAGCATGATACGCTACTTACTTGGCGGTGAGCCCGAGGCTGTGAGGTCGTTCTCGGCAAGGGAACTAAACATTGAGGCTCTGTATGACGAGCCGACAGATGTGGATGGCCAGCAGGGCCCGCACTTCCCGCTTGCGGTTAAGTGCGAACATCGAGCCCTCAGGGTGCGTTGCTAAAGAGGGCCGAGTGAGTGCTGCTGAGGTGAGGAACCGAGTGATTGTTGTTGAGACGGCATGAGGTGAGGGTCTGAGTGATTGTTGCTGCGGTGAGAGGGCCGAGTGAAGCATGTTAAAAGAAAAAAGCAAACCCAAGAATAAAAATAGGAGGATAGATGAAACAGGATGGTATTAAGCGAGCCTCGATAGACAAGCTTAAGTCGCGATTCGAGACGGCATACTACTCGGAGGATATGGTTATCACTCCGCTGGTTATGTTTCGTGAGCTTGACGACCTTACGGCGCTTATTCAGGGAGTGTCGATAGGTGTGACGGTAAGTGGTACTGCTAAGATAAAGATAAATGGCAAGATGCACGAGTTGCGTCCCAATACGCTCTTTATCTTCAACGAGAATACCGTTATCGAGCAGGTGAAGGCCTCGATACGTTCGTCGGGATATATGATAACCTACTCGCGTCAATATCTCAACAGCATACATGTCGACACGCAGGACTTGATTTCGATCTATCACGGTTTCTTGGACGAGCCTTGTGTTCAGGTGGAGCCTGCCGAGGCGGCATACATACACGACATCTCGAAGCTCATGCGCTCGGTATTGTGCGACTATGCCCCCACGGCCTCGCGCGAGAAGATCATAAGCTCGCTCTTTGCGGCGATGTTCCACTACGTTATGGGCATCCTGCAGCAGCATAGCCTCCCCGGCAATGGCGCTGTGAGCAACCGCACCGACGAGCTCTTCAACCGCTTCCTTGCGCTACTACGCGAGCACTGCTCGACGGAGCGTAGCGTGGAGTTCTACGCGCAGAAGATGGGCATCACACCCAAGTATCTGTCGCTGATACTCAAGAAGAAGAGCGGTCGCAACGCCTCGAAGCTTATCGACGAGGCTGTGGTATACGAGGCTAAGCGACTACTGAAGTACTCGGGACTGAGCATCCGCGAAATAGCCATAAAGCTCAACTTCGCGTCGCAGTCATTCTTCGGCAAGTATTTCAAACAGAGGGTCGGAGTGTCGCCCTCACGATATAAGATATGGGACGGCCGTACTGAGGGCACCATCACTGATGGCGACTTCTTTGCCGAGCCCGAGATGGATAGTGAAGAGTAAACAACAATAAATATCTAAACTATTAATTTATGAGAAAACTATTTAAGACAATGGTGCTCACGTTAGCACTTATGTTGCCCTTAGCGGCCTTCGCCCAGGAGGCGGCAAGTGAGAAAACTACCTTGAAGGTAGGTGGCAATGCCGATAGCCCCAATGCAGAGTGGACTATCACAGCCGAAGAGACCGAGGAGGATGGTGTCTACTCAATTACGTTCGATGGCGTGATTAAGGAGGGCTACCACGGCTATGCAATGAAGGATATGTTCTCTGCACCGCAGATTGAGTTTGAGAACAACGAGGTTGTAGGCGATGTTGTCGAGCCTCTTGAGTGCGAGGAGCATGCCGATGAGTTCGGTGTGTCGTACATCTATCACAATCAGGCCGTCTACGTGCTTAAGATTAAGGCTTCGGAGGGTGAGAATGTCGAGGGTTACATTAACGCCACGATATGTACCGACGAGGGTAATCAGTGTACGTCGAACATCGCCGAGTTCACTATCGCTATGCCCGGTGTTGCTGCTGTTGAGGCAGCAGAGCCTACTGCCGAGGGCGGTAATCTTGATTGGAGCTCTATCATCCAGGCTATCCTCTGGGGCTTCGCAGCGTTGTTGACACCCTGCGTGTTCCCCATGGTTCCTATGACCGTGTCGTTCTTCGTTAAGGGCTCGCAGTCACCCGCACAGGGTCGCTTCCGTGCCTTCATGTATGGCTTCTTCATCGTTGCCCTCTACGTGTTGCCCATCGCTGTGCTCGTGCTTCTCTCTAATGCCTTTGGTACAAACGTTGCGGGCGATATCTTCAACGCTATCGGTACACACTGGATTCCCAACCTTATCTTCTTCGTCATCTTCATGGTCTTCGCAGCATCGTTCCTCGGTGCCTTTGAGATCACGTTGCCCTCGTCGCTCGTTAACAAGAGTGATGCCGGTGCAGATAAGGGTGGCTTGATCGGTATCTTCTTTATGGCTTTGACGCTTGTGTTGGTATCGTTCTCATGTACTGGTCCTATCGTAGGTTCTGTTATCATCAGCTCGACGAGCGGTGGTGTATGGATGCCTATCATCACGATGACGGCTTTTGCCGTGGCCTTTGCACTTCCCTTTACCGTCCTTGCTTGGTTCCCCTCGTTGCTTAAGAACCTGCCTAAGAGCGGTGGTTGGTTGAACTCTGTGAAGGTTGTCCTCGGTTTCATCGAGGTAGCCCTCGGTTTGAAGTTCTTGATGACGGCAGACCAGACTATGCACTGGGGCTTGCTCGACCGTGAGACATACCTCGCCATCTGGATTGTTGTATTCTCGCTCTTGGGCTTCTACCTCCTTGGCAAGCTTCGCTTTGCTCACGACGATAAGGTTGAGCACGTGTCGGTATTCCGCCTCACGTTGGCTATCGGCGTGTTCTCGTTCGTAGTATATATGATCCCCGGTATGTGGGGTGCTCCGCTGAATGCCATCTCTGGCTACATTCCTCCTATGAGTACTCAGGATTACCAGGTGAATGGACGTGTTGAGAATGTCAATGCCGGTAAGAAGTATGCCGACTTCTTGCACTTGCCCCACCAGCTTGAGGGTCACTTCGACTTCGAGGAGGCTGTTGAGGAGGCTAAGCGCCAGAATAAGCCTATCTTCGTGGATGTTACGGGCCACGCTTGTAACAACTGCCGCGAGATGGAGACTATGGTATGGAGCAACGACCGCGTGTTGCCTATGCTTCGCGACGACTTCGTTATCTGCGCCCTCTATGTCGACGATATGACAAAGATCGAGGGTGGCAAACGCCTGGGCTCTGTCAATGCCGCCTTTGCTCAGGAGCGTTGGGGTGTTAACGCACAGCCCGGCTATATCTTGCTTGCTCCCGATGGTGAGACCGTCTTGGCAGGCCCTCGTGGCTACGACACCGACATCGACAAGTTCGTTGAGTTCTTGAACAAGGCGTTGTAAATCACGTGTGATATGGGGCCACGTCGCCCCCTATAAGAGAGTGAATAAAAAGTGTATTTCTGCGTTACGCTCGCCCTCAAAATGCTCATTTACGCCAAGTAAACTCCGCTTTTTCGGGCTTCGCAGGCCTAAAACTACATCTTTTTATTTACTCTCTTGAGTATCAGGGGCTGACTAAGTTACTTCTTAGTCAGCCCTTTCATTGTAGCTGTCGATTGTGATCGTTGGGTAGATTGGGTATGCTGTGTACCACCCACACTACCCGTATCACCCTTTCTCTCCTCATTCAGATCCTTCGACTACGCTTACGCTCCGCTCAGGATGACAAAGTGCCCAGTAGGAACTCATTCCCCCCTATAGCCCCCTCCTAAACATCACGGGTATTATTTTTAATACCCGCAAGACGGAGGGCAAGCACGCAGTTGTCATGCTGAGCGCAGTCGAAGCATCTGAGCATTGGTAGTAAGGGTAATATGAGTAGTACGTGTAATTATCTGATAACGCTTTACCCAGGCTACCCAATCTACCCTGGCTCCCTATGCTCCCCATGACTGCGCTATTAGTTATAGGTAGTGTGGGTAGTCCCCAATACCCAATAATGACGAAAGGACGAGGCGACGAAGGGGAAAATTAAAACCTTCTCTTTCGTCTCTTCGTCACTACGTCTCTTTCGTCTTTAATTACCAGATTCTTCGACTACGCTTACGCTCCGCTCAGGATGACACAGTGTCACATAGCACCCCACCGCGCCCCACCACACACCATACCGTACCCCACCATACCCCCCCTCCTAAACATCACGGGTATTATTTTTAATACCCGCAATGCGGTAGGGCGTCGTGGGGCGTATGAGCGAGTGACGAGAACGAGGCGAAGTTGTCATGCTGAGCGTAGTCGAAGCATCTGCTGTGATGCGATGCGCATGGAGTGCGAACGCGAATAAACATCACGGGTATTAAAAATAATACCCGTAATGCGGTAGGGCGTCGTGGGGCGTATGAGCGAGTGACGAGAACGAGACGAAGTTGTCATGCTGAGCGTAGTCGAAGCATCTGGAGTGGTGCGGTGCGTATAGAGTACGAAAGCGAATAAACATCACGGGTATTAAAAATAATACCCGTGATACGGTATTGCGTCGTGTAGCGTCGTGTAGCATTGTGGGATGTAATGACACGTGAAGAGAACGAGGCGCAATTGTCATGCTGAGCATAGTCGAAGCATCTGAGCATGGATAGTAAGGGTAATATGGGTAGTAAGGGTAATATGTGTAATATGGGTAGTACCCAATCTATAACCACACCTTTTATTAACTCTATTGAGTCGTATAGTTTGCTAAAGAGTAGTATTTACTTATTGCTATATAAAAACACCAAAGGCGACCGATTGGTCGCCTTTAGTATTAGTTCCCGAGGGAAGCTAATCCAAATTATTTCTGTGCGAAGAAGTTCTTAATCTCCTCGTCGTCCAAGATGTTCTGTGTCTGGAACACGTAAGCACCGGTCTTCTCCGACTTAACCATCTTGATGCACTTTGTGTACTTCTTGGCAGTACCCGTCTTAAGGGTTGCAACTACTTTCTTTGCCATACTTTACCTACTTGTTAAAATTACTTAATCTCACGGTGTAAAGTTACTCGCTTCAAGTAAGGATTGTACTTCTTACGCTCCAAACGGTCGGGAGTATTCTTCTTGTTCTTTGTGGTGATGTAGCGTGACATACCTGCAACGCCGCTCTCCTTCTGCTCTGTGCACTCGAGGATCACCTGCACTCTGTTACCTTTCTTTGCCATTTTCTGTTAGCTTTTTTTAGTAAACCTTCTTTGCGGCCTTAGCCTCACGAAGTGCTGCTGCAAGACCCTTCTTGTTGATTGTTTTGATGCCGGCAGCCGAAACCTTCAATGTGATCCAGCGGCCCTCCTCCTCCGACCAGAAACGCTTTGTTCTCAAGTTGGGCGAGAACTTACGCTTTGTGCGGATGTGCGAGTGAGAAACATTGTTACCCACCATCGCTACCTTTCCAGTGATTTCACAAACTTTCATTGTCTCTTATTTTTTAACTTTAGTGCCACCGCGGCACAAAAGCGCACAAAGATAGTCAATATTTTTTATTCTGCAAAATATATCTCGACACATTTTACCTTATAAACCATATAAATGAGGCTGAATAAAAAGTGTATTTTGTCGTTATGCTTGCCCTCAAAATGCTCATTTACGCCAAGTAAACTCCGCTTTTTCGGGCTTCGCAAGCCTAAAACTACATCTTTTTATTCAACCTCTTAACAAAACGGGGATGACAAAATTACTTTTTAGTCATCCCCACATTATTGTGCGCTATCGCTAAAATTTTATGGTTATCTTGTAGGGGTCGCTACCGAGCGAGAAGGTAAAGACGTAGCTGCCCGACATAGCCGATGTGTCGATGGTATAATTGTACTGCATGGGTATGTAGTCCTCCTGAATCAGCGCATCCGTGGCGTCGTAGACACACATATGTAGTGGCATCATCGTGTTTATTAAGAGGATGTGCTCTTGTTTGTAATACCAGATGGTAAGCTCCTTGGCTATCTCCTCGGCTGTGGCACATACCACCACATCGTCGTAGCTGACATCTTCGGCATATCTACGTGCCCACGTCCACTCGTCGTAGTATTGTTGCTTGTACTGCACCCTAAGGCGATCGCCTAACTCAATGGCCGAGGTTATTGTCACCTGCTCTTGGCTCGCACGATTGATATAACCCACGTGCAACCCATCTATATGCTGTGTGCTAAGCACCTCCTTCACCTTGCCACTCTTGGAGCAGAGCACAAGGCGTATATCGCCGTTGTAGGGTGTTACGCCGTCGTTGAGTGTCGTATTGTATATTACATTGAAGGGTAGTCCCGTCTCGTACTTTGCGGCATCGGTCGTTATGCTTTGATACAGTGTCGTAATCTCACCCGTGTTAGGGTCGGTTTCGTAGTCGTAGTAGAGTAGCAGTTTGTCGCGATAGGGTGCGCTATCATTGCCCGGCTCGAGGTTCAGCACGGCGCCCTGCCACTCGTAGAAGTTCATATTGGGGTAGCGGTAGTAGCCATTTCCTGCGCCACCCCAGCCAAAGTTGAAGTGGAAGAAGTCGTTGGGGTCGTAGCCATCGATGACGAAGGCGTGACCTCCTGCAGCAGTCTGCCCGCTGTAGTATGTCGGGCCATAGTTACGTAGATTCTCGCGCATCATCTCGTGCCACTCGTCGTCGGAGTAGGAGTAGCGCCACTCAAACACCATACCTCGCGAGTAGTCGAAGTGGTTGATGAGTGCCGGTAAGACATTGTTATTGAAGGCACCTGACTCCGTGTAGTAGTACATCATCTGCACGGCGGTGCCAAGATCCTTCATTAGTGCCGCTACAGCATTGGCTTGCTCCTCGGTATAACCGTTGTTATAGTCAAAAAGCATGTTGTCGTAGTCGTAGCTGCGTCCGAGTTTATTCTCGGGCACTGTGCGTATCACATGGTTGGAGTCCTCGTAGCTATATTCAGGTGTTGTTCCCACGCCCTTCTGAGGCCAGCGATTGTAGTAGCATAAGATAGCCAAGGCTGTTGCCACACAGCCCGTTACCGAGCGATAGCCATCGTATATCGGGGCCTCGCGATTATAGGGCTCGCTCTGGTTCCATAGTGCGGTGTCGTACAAAAGATTATCCGTGTTGCGCGTTGTGGTACGTGTGTCACCACTTATGGGGCGGGCATTCTCGCGAGCACTCTGCACCTGTCGGCACCACGCATCAAGGATGGCGCGTGTCGCCTCGGCCATATCCGATGTGTCGAGCGTCGTATCGAACGAGTATGCGATGATTGGCTCTATGTTGCTGTCACCGGCAACCACCACGAAGCCCTCACGTTCACCGCGCGTATATATATATAGAAGTGCATTATCCAGGTCGCTACCCGTAACCGAGGCCTCATCTATGGCATTGCCCGCCCACTCGAGGGCTATAGGTGTGTATGTCATAGCACGTGTGGCGTGTGTGAAGAAGAAATCCTCGGCTATCTGTCGTGCCCTATTCTCGCCTATAGGCTCGGCATATAGCGATACCGAGCTTAGAAGCATTACCAATAGTATGTGTATCTTTCTCATAGCGTCATTCTCATTTGCTCTTAACTAAAATTCCGAGAAGTCTATCTCGCTCACTCCCTCACAGTTTTCGAGGTGGAATGTGTTGATATTCTGACCCTTGATTATTATGGTGTGCTCCCCGAGGTTGTCGTTGTAGACGTACGACTGTGCGGTGATTATGTCGCTCATATATCCATCGCCCCAGTAGATAATACCCGACATCGATGTTTCACCTCCGAAATAGGGTGTGCTCACACGGTCGCCATGGTGCTTTATCGTTATCGTCTGCCACTCCGTATCGCCACCCGTATCGAATGTGGCCATCGGCTGAATGGTATTACGTGCGATGGTTATGGGCTTTATCGTGCTCTTGGGGAATACGGTGCCGTCGGTAAAGTATATGGTTAGGTTTATACCGCTGGCAAATGTCATGGGTGGCAGTGTGAAGTAGAAGTGCGTAGGCTCGTCTGTGAGCACCACGCCATCGCCACAATCGAGCGTTGTCACCTGCGATATGTTATCATACCATGTGAGGTAATTCACATCGTCGTACTTGGCATACATCGAGCCGTTAAGGTTTTCGTTGTTGTTGCCTTTGAGGGTGATGTGAGATACCACCTTGTCACCGGTGATGCTCAGACGAAGATAGCTCATAAGGTTGCGGAACGAGAAGTTTGTTCCGTTGTCGCTCACGCCAAACATGATGTTGCTTTCGGGGTCGTAGGTGCCCTTCTTATACTTTTGCGTTCCCTGCACATTGAAGAATATGGCGGGCTCGCCGGTGTTGTAGAATCCTACACCTACATAGTTGTGGAAGGAGTAGAGTGCGTAGTAGAGGTCACCGAAGTCGTAGCCCAAGGTCATCTGAAATTTTCCATACTCTACAAATCTGCCACTGCGGTCGCCCGTCTCGCCATCGAATGTCCACAAGTCAAAAGTGTCGGTGCCATAGCGCACAATCTGGTCGCCTGCCGTCCATACGTTCTTCATATTCTCGTTAAGCTCCACGCGTGTATCCTCCTCGAACGTGGCGTAGAGATACTTTTTACCAGCGTTGACGTTGCTGGCCTCGTCGATAGATGTCTCCATACACGCCACGCATACCGTCGCGGCGAGTATCATGGTTAGAATCCTTCTCATGACTACCACTCTATTTCGTCGTTAATGTTAGGATCCTCCATCGAGTTGTCGAAGCCTCGCTCGACATATACCTCCACTATATCTATCTCGGGCGATAGATACTCTTCAATCGTCTTCATTATAGCCTATGTTTGTTGCGGTGTTACTCTTAGTGTCGTGTTAGTCGTTGCGCTTGCCCTGGTTGCGGAGCAGGTAGCGGTATACCTTAACCTCCTCCGGATCGCCCATCTCCTTGCCCTCGACATCCGAGAGCTTCACGCACAACTCCTTGGGCTTGCGCGAGTTAATCTGGCATGATGATAGCTTCATAACGATATTGCACGAGGCGTGGCCCGTGTCGCACGTTAGGTTTGTGCCGATGCCGAACATACACTTGATGCGTCCCTCGCACGCCTTCTTAATCTCCACGCACTTCTCGAAGTTGAGCGAGTCGCTAAATACGATGCTCTTAGTCATGGGGTCGATGCCGAGCTCCTTATATCTGTTAATTGCGAGGTCGATAAAGGCTATAGGGTCGCCCGAGTCGTGGCGCACACCGTCGAAGAGGCAGGCGTGCTTCTTCGAGAAGTTGTTGAAGAATACCTCCGAGCCGAAGCTGTCCGTGAGCGCTGTGCCGAGGTAGCCGTCGTAGACCTTCACCCAGTCCTCCATCGTCAGGTAGTTGGCATTTCGCGGGCCACCATTTACCGCTGCGATGAACATGGGCAGCTCGTGCGGGTAGGTGCCTATCATCTTCATGCCAAGCTCCATGGCGAGGTGGCAGTTTGACGTGCCGGCACATCCGCAGGGGTTGTTCTTCAGATGTTTCACGACCATCCTCTGCACGTCGTACGAGAAGCGGCGGCGCGTGCCGAAGTCCGAGAATAGGAGGTTGTTGTCGCGGGCAATCTGCTCCTTCTTCTCCAGGCGCTCGATCATAGCATCGGCGTCGTAGCTGTTGCGCAGGTGGTAGAGCTCCGATACGGTGGCGAGGATGGGTATCTCGTACAACGTAACCTTATACATGTAGTCCGTGACGTTTATCTGTAGGTGGCGCTCCTCATCGAGCCATACGTTTATCTTCGAGGCGTCGAATCTAAAGCCCGTGAGCCACTCGAAGTAGTTCTGCGGGATATATTTGCAATTCTCGTTCATGTAGCGGAACTCGTCGTCCGAGAGTGCTATGCGCTCCAAGGCCTTGAGCTCGGCCTTGAGGTCCTCGAGAAAGTCGTCGTCGTACTCCGTCTTTGCGCGGTCGTTGAAGGTGAAGGTGCCTATAGCCTGTGGGTAGAGCTTGAAGTAGGCATACGACGTGGTGAATTTGTAAAGGTCAGTGTCTAAGATTGAACGTATCATAATTCATTGGTTTTTAGTTCGTTGTATAGTAGCTCTATGGCGTATGCCGATGCACGGCTTGTTATCTGACCACGGTCTGTGCCCGAGTTGCGCATTATGGCAAATCTCCTTGTGGGCGTTGCCACGGCCATCCATACCGTACCTACGGGCTTCTCGGCACTGCCTCCCGTGGGGCCTGCGATGCCTGTTGTGGCTATGGCGTAGTCGGCACCTGTCGTGCGACGTGCGCCCTCGGCCATCTCTATCGCCACCTGCTCACTCACGGCACCATATCTTGCGAGGCTCTCGTTGCTCACGCCGAGGATGTCGTGCTTCGCCTCGTTGGAGTAGGCTACAATGCCCGCCATGAAGTAGGCCGAGGCTCCGGGCATTGCCGTGAACTTCGAGGCTATCACTCCTCCAGTGCAGCTCTCCGCCACGGCAAGCTTAAGGCCACGCGCTACGAGCATCTCGTGTACGCGCTCCTCGAGTGTTGCGCCCTCCATGCCTACGATGTTATCGCCGATGATGGCATTGAGTTTCTCTAATTCTGCCCCCATCTCTGCGCGTGCCACCTCCTCGTCGACATCGTATGCCGAGAGACGCAGCCTCACCACATTGGGTGCGGGGAGGTATGCAAGGTGCATATATCGCGGCAGGGCATCTTCCCACGCTGCTATGCGCTCGGCAAGTATCGACTCGGGTATGCCGCGCGTTATGAGCGTGAGGTGTACGATGCTCTTAAGCTCGAAGCGAGACTTGAGACGTGGCACAACCTCATCCTCCATGAGGTGCTCCATCTCGAAGGGTACGCCCGGGAGCGCTATCACCACGCCACCGCGTTCCGTGTCGAACCACATGCCCGGGGCTGTGCCATGGGCGTTGTGTAGCACGGTGCAACACTCCGGGAGCATCGCCTGAGCGCGGTTAAGGTCGGTAAAGGCTATGCCACGTCGCTCCAATAGCTTACGTACGTGCTCGCCCTCAGTCTCGTTGTAGCACAGCTCGCTGTTAAATATGCTTGCGAGCGTATGCTTTGTGATGTCGTCCTTCGTGGGGCCGAGGCCTCCGGTGATGATGACAACCTCCGAGCGCTCCATAGCACGCTCGACGGTCGCGACAATCTCCTCCCGAGTGTCACCCACGGATACCTTCTCGATTATTGTGATACCCACATTGTTTAGCTTGCGGGCAATGGATGCTGTGTTGGTGTCGACAATCTGGCCGATGAGTATTTCGTCACCTATGGTTATTACCGTTGCTTTCATCGCTATTCTGTTTAGGTGTGGCTATCGCCTTTGCGGCACGGCGTAGTAGACGTATGCCATTCTCGCGTATGCCCGTGTTGAGTGCCACGAGCGAGGCGCCCGCTTCCATCATGCGCTTCACATCCTCCTCGGTCATCATGCCTCCGGTGCCGATAATGGGGTAGTTGTGCTCGGAGCGCTCGGCCACGTAGCGCACTATATCTATGGCGCGGTCGGTGAGCATCGCTCCCGTAATGGCACCCTCGCGCGACGACTCCATGTCGAACGAACCGGCAACAGCCTCGATGCCATCTAATGGTGTCTCGATGAGTATGTCTACGACCGTGTCTATCTCCTCGGTGCTGAGGTCGGGCGATATCTTGAGCAGTATCGGACGGTAGTCCAGCTGTCCGCGTCGAAACTCGAAGAGTGGCTCGACAAGGGCGAGAAGCTCCTCGCGTGAGCGTGGCACGTAGCGCTTCGAGGCGGTGTTGCACGCTGCATTTATCACGAAGAAGTCGACATACTGATACATGTTGCGGAATACGCGGAGGTACTCTTTCGATATATCGTCGGGATGTGTTGCTGTGAGTTTACCTATGTTGCACCCTATGACAATGTCGCGCGTATGCTTCGTGCGCTTGCGTACGTTGTCGAGAACGTACTCCAGACCACGACTCGGGTATCCCGAGTTGTCGAGCAGCGAGTCAACCTTGCGCAGCCGCCTTAGTCGTGGACGCGGTGTGCCGGGCTGCGGGCGGGGCACCACGGAGCCTATCTCCACGAAGCCGAAGCCCGTGGCTGCTAACTCCTTGAGCCTATCGCCATTGGGGTCGAAGCCTGCGGCAATGCCTATAGGGTTGCGGAAGTGTACGCCAAAGACCTCGCGCTCGAGGTCGAGCTTACGCGATGGCGCGTGACACACCTTAAGCCACCACTTACCCATGGGTATCTTGCCCACAAGTCCGAGGAGCACCATGCGTACCCTATGCGAGCTCTCTGCCGGCAAGAGCCTGAGCATATTTTGAAATAGTGTTCGTCTCATCACTTTGTATAATTATACAAAGGTAATAAAATTTAGCTGACGTTATCTCTTTTTGCGTGCAAAAAATGACGGACAATGCAAAAATTACACTATCCGTCACTCTCAATGCTTATGTGGTGTCGCTATTTCGCGGGCTTGATGTCTGCGCCTCCGCTCTCTTTGATATCCTTTGTCGTGGGGTTGCCACCGTAGCGCACATCCGAGCCTCCCGAGGCGTGTGCCTTGAGCGAATTTGTTGCGTATACATCCACGTCGGCACCTCCCGAGGTTGTTACCTCGACATCCTCGGCGCGAAGTTTAGAGGCATCTACATCCGAGCCTCCCGAGGCAGTGATTGTGAGGTGCTTGCAGCTGCCATCTATCTCTACGTCGGCACCTCCCGAGGTGGCTATGTTTATCTCCTCGCTATTGGCGGTAATCTCCACGTCGCTACCTCCCGAGGCTGCCACGCTAAGCGATGCCACTGTGCAGTCGTGCCACTCAAAGTCGACACCTCCCGATACGGCTATGGCGTTGAAGTCGTAGGCGGGGACTTTCACCTTGAGTGTCATGGCTCGTAGAGCCCAATTGTTTAGGTCGATATTGAGTGTTGTGCCCACCACCTCGATGTCGACATTATCCATCACGTCGGTGTGTGTAATCACGCGCACCTCGCCACGTGGCATCGTGGGGTCTACGACTACGTCGAAACCATCCGACACAGCAATGCCATTAACCTCGCCACTGATGGTAAAACTCTTCTCGATGACCTCGCCCTTAGCAAACTCCATCACACTACACGCTACCATACCAATAGTTGCCAAAAGAATATAAGCAATACGTTTCATAAAAGGAAATAGTTATTTAATTAATTCATTGATTACTCATTACTCACTGCTCACTACTAATTACTAATTCGTTAGTTATTGTTGCCACCTCCGAGTCGGCTGCGATCCTCTGCCGAGCCGCTCTCCACGCTGCGGGCACGGAACTGCTTGCCCGAGTTGAAGTTGTACGAGACGCTAAACTTAACACCGAGGCGCTGCCACGGCTGGTTGACGACCATCTTGCGCTCGAAGTCGGCCTCGTTGATATATATACGCTGCTTCGTAGGTATGAGGTTCTGCGCTCCGAGCGTTAGCGTGAGCTTGTTGTCGAGCATGCGCTTCTTGAGGGCGAGGTTGAGGTTACCCATGTCGCCGATGCGTGTGTTACCCACCTGTGCGCCGTGCATATACATGCCGTCGAGCTCGATGAAGAAGTTCTTGGGTAGCGTGAACGACATCTGACCATTTGCCGTAGCCATGAATATATGTCTTACAGGCTCGTCGGGGTATATGCGCTGACCCATATACATCGCCATGAGGTTGAAGTTCGCCTGCCACCACTTGGTGAACTGGAAGGGGAGGTTCACCGAGGCGTAGTAGTTATTGAGTGTGGGGAAGTTGATGGTCTGGAGGATGAGCAACTCGGGGTTATCCTTGTCGACAAGCGTAGCCTGATTGATGGCGTTCTGCATTATCTGCATGCCGAGCGTTATCGAGTACTTGTATTTGAGTACCGCTGTGATAGATACGCTGTTGTTGTACGAGGGCTTAAGGTTGGGGTTACCGCGCTGTATCATGTACTCCGAGATCTTCGTCTCGTTGGGTGACAGCGCCCAGAACGAGGGTCGCGATATTGTGCGCGAGTACTGCGCCACGATAGAGTAGCTGCCGTCGGCCTTCAGCGCATACGACACGTTGGCATTGGGGAAGAGGTCAAAATAATTCTGCTTGACCTCGTTATCCTCGGAGCGGAACGATGTATACTCGCCACGGAGACCTCCCACGAGGCTCCAGCGCCCGAGGTATGCTGTGGCTATGGCGTAGGCGGCGCCTATGTTCTCGGTGTAGCCTATGTCGTAGCTCTGCACGGTGTTGGGTAGCCAGATATTGTTTTTGAGGTACTCGTAGTCTGCCTCGTTGTTGTTGGTGTTGAAGGTGTACTTAAGACCTCCCTTCAACGACACCTTCTTCGATAATACCTTCTCGAGGGCTACGGTTGCCGTGGCCATCTGATAGTGGCTCTCGGCAGCATAACGATATGTCGAGTCGCGCTTAACGTCGGGCGTGACGAGGAGGTAGTTCGTGTCGAAGTAGTTGGTACGGCTCGGCGACTTCGAGTCGGTGTAGTCGCCAATGAACTTGAGCGTTGAGCCTACATTGTCGAGCTTGTATATGTAGTTCAGCGTTGCTGTCATCATGCGGCTGTGGCCACGGTCGTCATACGTACCATCGCTGCGCGAGGCTATGCCCGCGAGGCTGCGCTCCGTCCACGTGTCGGTCTCGCCGTTGTGTCCCCAGTAGTTGTACTGAAACTCGGCACCTACCGAGTGCTTGTCGGTGATGTCGTAGATAATACCGGCATTACCTCCGGCCCATACCGACTGCTCGTCCATCGTCGTCTCTGCATCTATCACCGTGCCCGAGGTGTAGTCGGTGTGCTCCTCGGAGGTAAACTTCTGTCCGTTTGTTCCTGCCCACACGCGACCATAGGCGTTGACCTTACCCTGATTGTAGTTGAGCGATAGCGAGGGCATCACGTTGTAGCCACCCTGCATGCCGTTTACCACAAGCGATGCCGAGCCCATAAGTCCGGAGTCTATGCGGCGCTTTGTCGTTATCTTGATTATGCCACCCGAGGATGAGGCGTCGTAGTCGGCACCCGACTGCGGTATGACCTCTATCTTCTGAATGTCGTCGGCACGCAGCGAGCGGAGGTAGGCTATGAGCTGTGCATCGTCGAGCTTCACCTCGCGGTCGTTGAGGTATACCTTCGAGCCCGAAGAGCCGTTTATCGATATTTTGTCGTCCTGAATCCACACGCCCGGGGCGCTCTTGAGTAGCTCCTCGCCATCCTTACCGAGGGCTATGGGCGAGTTGGCGATGTCGACAACGAAGCGGTCGGCCTCGCGACGTATGAGCTGTGCCGTCACGACCACCTCGTCTATGGCGGTGTCGTTGCTTGTGAGCGTGATGATGCCTATGTCGGTGGATGTTGTCACCTCCACCTCACGCACTACGCTATCGTAACCTATGTAACTTACGTTTAGCGTGTATCTCCCCGTTGCGAGGCTCAGGGAGAATGTTCCCTCGCTGTTTGTGGCACCACCTGCAGCCTGAACGCCATCCTTGAGGGCTACCACCGTGGCATAGGCTATAGGCTCGTTGTTGCTGCCCTCCACGCGACCACTCAGCGTGTGACGCTGCGCTGCGGCCGTGCTTATGCCGATGATTAGGGCGAGGCCTACAATCAGCATATTTTGAAATCGTCTCATAACACTTTGTTGTTTATATGTTTTTCTCATTTGCACCTTTCTTGCTACAAAGATAAGCATTTCCCCCCCCCACCAAATTTTTTTGCAATTTTTTTTCGTCGGGGCGAAAGTTTGTATATATAACGCTTATATTGCTCGTTTTGTAACATTGTCGGTAATCTTTTTTTTGTCGTTGCGTATATGCTGGCTAATCCCGTTTTGGTGTATTACATTACTAATACACTGCAAATATATACCAAATATTTCAATTAGCAAATTGTAGAGTGAAAATTTTGCAATAAATTTTCTATACATATTATAATGCACGCGCGTAGGAGATGTATGTTACTACTTTCGTTAAAAAATATACACCTAAAAATTTGCAAGTATAAAAATAATCTTTACCTTTGCAGTGTATTAATAGGCTAATACACTGTTTCGGTTATTTCGAATTATTTAACGGACAAATGCAAAGAGTATGATTACGACAAAGAACCTCACATTTGGCTACTCGTCGCATCGTGTCGTGCTTAACGACATAACGCTCGAGTTGGACAGGGGGCATATCCATGGCCTCTTGGGTTGCAACGGCATAGGCAAGACAACGCTATTGAAGATCTTTTGTGGTATTATGCGCCCCCAGCGTGGTAGTGTATCGGTTGGTGGTACAGACCCGCATAGACGTTGCCCCGCGACCTTCGAGCGCCTGATGATCATCCCCGAGGAGTTCGACCTCCCGAACATCTCGCTTGAGTGCTTCGCAAAGATAACATCACCCTTCTATCCCCGCTTCGATATGGGACAGATGCGCTGCTATGCCGAGGAGCTTGGCGTGAATACTACGCAGCGGTTGCACTCGATGTCTATGGGTCAGCGTAAGAAGGCATACATAGCCTTTGCGCTGGCGTGCAATGTAGAGATGCTCCTCTTGGACGAGCCTACAAACGGCCTCGACATACCATCGAAGAGTATCTTTCGACGCCTCTTGGCCTCGTATGTCGACGATAGCCGTATGGTGGTGATATCGACGCACCAAGTGGCTGACGTGGAGCAGCTCTTGGATAACATCGTCATACTCGACCAGAGGGGCGTGGTACTCAATGCCTCGACATCGGAGATTACGCGCCGCCTGAAGTTTGGCAAGGCCGAGGTGGGCGATGAGGTTCTCTACGCGGAGCGTACCATAGCGGGAGATATCTCTGTTATGGTCAACGATGCCGATGCTGACACGCCACTAAATATAGAACTTCTGTTCAACGCCACGGTAGCAAACCGCGATGCTGTGGCTGCAATATTTGCTAACACTAAAAACGTGAAGTAGTATGAGCGCTTATTCACTTGGTAGGGTCGCGCAGTATGCTCGCTACCACTACACCTCGCAGACGAAGAATTACTTGTCGCTATTTCTTGTGTGTGTCGCTATACCTGTGCTGTTTGGCATATTGTCGCGCGATGCATATTATGTCATCGGTATATCCACGGCTATATATACCCTCGGAGGCATCGCCTATGCGCTGCGCACGACCTACGCCATGCGCCATCGTGGCACCAAAGTTATGGAGTGCTCGCTGCCCGTATCTAACGAGGAGCGCATGACATTTATGCTCTGTAACCTTGCCGTAGGCTTCCCACTATTTGCTGCCATCACGGCGCTGTTCGGCGTGGCCATAGTCTACCCGTTTAGCTATACGGATGCCGATTTAGTGGTTGTACTAAGCGAGATGATCAGCGACACCTTCTTGCAATGGCAGCTATATGTCTTTGTGCAGATTGTAACGTCGATGTCGTTGTTGCTCAATATTGTAGCGCGTCGTAGCCTCTTTGTGGCATACCTCGGCACTTTTATCGGCTTTGTCCTGTTTATTGGCATCGTCGCGCGTATCGGGGTACATGTCTTGATGAATGTCGATCCCTATGTCTTAGAGTCGATAAATTTCGATGAGGATGTGGCTGCGGTTGTGTTTATACTCATTCCCGTGATGTTGTATGCTCTAAGCTATTGGGCTCTGCGCCGTCGTCAAATGAGGTGGTAGGGTATGTGTACGTTCCCGTGAAATAAAGATGTAAGCGTTATGATGCAGTTTTCAGAGGAGAAGCCTATATGGCGACAGATATACGAACTTATAGCCATGCGAGTACTCTCCGGCGAGTGGGCCGAGGGTGAGCGCGTGATGTCGGTGAGGGAGATGGCCGCCTCCGTGGGTGTTAACCCCAACACCGTGATGCGTAGCTACGAGCGCCTCGAGGCCGACGGTGTCATCTTCAACCGTCGAGGCATCGGCTTCTTCGTCTCCGAGGGTGCCAAGGAGCATATACGCCAGCTCGAACGCCAGAAGTTTATGGACGAGGAGCTCCCCAAGCTTCGTGAGCGTCTTCAGTTGCTGGGTCTCACCATCGACGTGGGAGTTAAGGAATAAACGCGTAGCACTTCTCTATCGCGCTTGAGGGCGCAGTCGTAGTGAGATTAGGGAATTTAGGGAATTTCGGGAATTTCGGGAGTTTAGGGAGTTTAGGGTAAAGCGTATCGAATATTACTCTAAATTCCCTAATTTCTCTAATTACTTTTTTTTATTTTTTTACCCCTCCATTTTGCGCATTATTTCGAGAAAAATACGTACATTTGCAAATTGAATAATTTGTAAGATTCTAACGACGTTTATTATGTTAACTATTCTCTATTACCTTGTATGTTTAGCGGTGGCATTGGTCTTATACGTGGCCTCGTTTATCGCCCTTGTGGTATGCTATCCCTTCGATAAGAAGCGCTGTGTGGTACACACCCTCTCGAAGTGGATTACCGACGTAATCTTCGGCTTGCCGCCATTTATGAAGCGCGAGGTGATAGGAGCGGAGAATATCGACCCCAAGCAGGCGTATGTGATGGTTCTCAACCACAACTCTATGGTTGACATCATCTGTATATACAACCTCCCTCTTGTGTTCAAGTGGGTATCGAAGAAGGAGGTATATCGCATACCTATCGTTGGCCGTCTGCTCTTTGCTCACGGCGACATCGTCATCAACCGTGCCAGTGCCAAGGAGGCGATGCAGCTGGTACACGATAGGGGTAAGGAGTGGCTTCAGAAGGGTGCCTCGGTATCTATCTTCCCCGAAGGTACGCGCTCGAAGGATGGCGAGATTCACAACTTCAAGGCCGGAGCCTTCATCCTCGCCAAGGATGCGGGTGTGCCCATCCTCCCCATTGTTCTCGATGGCACGAATACGATGGTGCGCAAGGGGTGGCTGATGAATTGGCGCAACAAGATAACGATTCGTGTATTACCCCCAATCTCGGCTGCTGAGGTGGAGGAGCGCCCGATAAAGGAGGTTATGGCCGATGTTCATGACACGATGGTGGAGACGTTGGCCGAGATACGCAGAAACAAGTAGAGAGAGTAGAGAGATATATGGCAGAGCAGAATATGTCAACAGCCGCATATGGCAAGGATGCGATAGTCACACTATCGCCACGTGAGCATATACGCCTACGTCCCGGTATGTATATCGGAAAGCTCGGCGACGGAACGCAGGCCGATGATGGTATCTACGTGCTCCTCAAGGAGGTTGTGGATAACTCCATCGACGAGTTTATCATGGGTGCCGGCAAGCGCATAGAGATAAGTATTGATGGCGATAGGGTGTCGGTGAGGGACTATGGTCGTGGTATTCCGTTAGAGGCGTTGGCTGATGCCGTGAGTAAGATGAACACGGGAGGTAAGTATGGCGGTGATGCCTTCAAGAAGACCGTGGGATTGAATGGTGTCGGTGTGAAGGCTGTGAATATGCTCTCGAGCCACTTCCTCGCACGCTCGGTGCGCGAGGGCGAGGCTCGCACGGTGACCTTCTCTCAGGGTCTGGAGCAGACAGATAGAGCCGAGAGCGGTGTTGCGGAGCAGAATGGTACCTACGTGGAGTTTGTCGTCGACCGCGAGGTCTTTGGCGACTACGCCTACAACATGGAGTACGTGGAGCAGATGGTCAAGAACTACACCTATCTGAACCTCGGCCTTACGGTTGTTCTCAACGGTACGTCGTACACATCTAAAAATGGCCTTTTGGACTTGGTCAACGACAACCTATCGAACGAGCCTCTCTATGCTCCGGTGCATATCTCGGGCGAGGATATAGAGGTTGTCATCACCCACGGCAACGGCTATGGTGAGGCATACTACTCGTTTGTCAATGGTCAGTATACGCCGCAGGGAGGTACGCATCAGGCAGCCTTCCGCGAGGCTATAGCAAAGACCATCAAGGAGTTTTACCATAAGGACTACGACCCGTCGGATATACGCACGTCGATTATCGCAGCCATCTCGGTGCGTGTCGATGATCCTATCTTCGAGTCGCAGACCAAGACAAAGCTCGGCTCGAAGGATAAGGAGGCGGGCGTTACGATGCGACAGTTTGTGGGCGACTTCCTCTCTACGAACTTGGATAACTACCTGCATAAGCATCCCGAGGTGGCGCAGACGCTGCAAAAAAAGATCGTCGAGAACGAGAAGGAGCGTAAGGCTATTTCGGGTGTGCAGAAGAAGGCAAGGGAGGCTGCAAAGAAGGTGTCGCTGAATAATAAGAAGCTGCGCGACTGTAAGATACACTATACCGACAAAAGCGACCTCGCCGACCAGACGATGATATTTATCACCGAGGGTAACTCGGCCTCGGGCTCAATAACCTCGAGTCGCGACCCGCGCACGCAGGCCGTCTTCTCGTTGCGTGGTAAGCCACTCAACTGCTATGGCCTCACGAAGCGTGTGGTGTACGAGAATGAGGAGTTTAACCTGCTGCAGGCGGCGCTAAACATCGAGGAGGATATGGATAACCTGCGTTACAATAAGGTTATCATCGCTACGGATGCCGATGTCGACGGTATGCACATTCGTCTCTTGCTCACGTCGTTCTTCCTGCAATTCTTCCCCGAGGTTATACGCATGGGTCACCTCTACATATTGCAGACCCCGCTGTTCCGCGTGCGTAACAAGAAGGAGACGCACTACTGCTATAACGACGAGGAGCGTCAGGCGGCAGTCAAGAGGTGCGGTGCTCAGGCAGAGATTACGCGCTTCAAGGGTCTTGGTGAGATCTCGGCTGCGGAGTTCAAGGAGTTTATCGGTGAGGGTATGCGCCTGGATAAGGTGCGCCTTACGAAGGACGACCCTATACACGACCTCTTGGACTTCTACATGGGTAAGAATACGCCCGATCGTAAGGACTTTATTGTTGGCAACCTACGTGTGGAGGAGGACATTATCGAAAACCTGAAAATGCTTAATTAATGGAGGATAACAAGGATATATTGGAGGTTGAGGAGCCACGGTTGGAGCCTCAGGATGGTGGTGACGATGTGGCAGATGTGGCCAAGGGCAAGTACGACCAGCTAACCTCGGCCGACGACAACGTGCGCCGACTTACGGGTATGTACAAGAATTGGTTCTTGGACTACGCCTCGTACGTTATCTTGGAGCGTGCAGTTCCGCACTTGGCCGATGGACTTAAGCCTGTGCAGCGCCGCATACTTCACGCGATGAAGTGTGTGGAGGATGGTCGCTTCAATAAGGTGGCTAATGTCGTGGGTCAGGCTATGCAGTACCACCCTCATGGCGATGCCTCGATTAAGGATGCGTTGGTGCAGCTCGGACAGAAGGGTCTGCTTATCGATATGCAGGGTAACTGGGGTAACATCCTCACGGGTGATGAGGCTGCCGCAGCGCGTTATATCGAGGCTCGACTCTCGAAGTTTGCCTTGGATGTCGTCTATAATAAGAAGACTACGGAGTGGATGTTGGCATACGATGGCCGTAAGGAGGAGCCTGTGACACTTCCTGTTAAGTTCCCGCTGCTCCTGGCTCAGGGTGCCGATGGTATCGCTGTGGGCTTGGCCTCGAAGATTCTGCCTCACAACTTTGTGGAGCTTATCAATGCCTCCATCGCCTACCTTCGTGGTGAGGATTTCATGCTTGTCCCCGACTTCCAGACGGGAGGCATCATGGATGCGAGCAACTATAACGATGGCCTGCGTGGTGGCTCGGTGAGGGTGCGCGCACGTATCTCGAAGATAGATAAGCGTACGTTGGCAATAACGGAGATACCCTACACCACAACCTCGGAGTCGATAAAGGAGTCTATTATCAAGGCTAACGATAAGGGTAAGATAAAGATTAAGAAGGTCGATGATAACACGGCCGAGAAGGTCGAGATTGTCATTCAGGTTGCGGCCGACGAGTCGTCGGATAAGACCATAGATGCACTCTACGCCTTTACCGACTGCGAGGTAAGCATCTCGCCTAATGCTTGCGTTATTGTCGACAACAAGCCCGTGTTTATGGGCGTGAGCGACATCTTGCGTTACTCTACCGACCATACTAAGGGACTGCTTGGCAAGGAGCTGGAGATTAAACTCGAGGAGTTGAACGAGGCGTGGCATGCAGCATCACTGGAGCGTATCTTTATCGAGAATAAGCTCTATCAGCTCATCGAGGGCTGTCGTACACGCGAGGCTGCATACGAGGCTGTGGATAAGGGCCTCGACCCCTTCAAGTCGCAGCTTAGGAGGGAGGTTACGTTGGAGGATGTCCAGCGCCTCACGGAGTTGAAGTTCATACGTATCTCGCGCTACGACTCGGAAAAGGCCGACAATGAGATTAAGCAGATAGAGCGCGATATAAAGAGTACGAAGCACGACATCGACCACCTCACCGACTACACCATTGCCTACTTCGAGCGCATCAAGGCCAAGTATGGCGAGGGCAAGGAGCGTAGAACAGAGATTCGCGAGTTCGACACCATCGAGGCGTGGAAGGTGGCATCGTCAAACGCCAAGCTCTATGTCGATAGGGCTGAGGGCTTCTTCGGCTATGGCAAGAGCATGAAGGACTCGGAGTTTGTGTGCGACTGCTCGAACCTCGACGATGTGATTATCATCCTGAAGGATGGTCGTTATAAGATTACGAAGATTACGGAGAAGGCGTTCTTCGACAAGAATATATATTATATAGGTATATATAAGCGTAACGACGAGCGCACGATATATAATATGCTCTACCGCGATGGTCGTGGTGGCGCCATTATGATGAAGCGTTGTGCCATAAAGTCCATCACGCGCGATAAGGAGTACGACCTTACGAAGGGCACGGCAAAGAGTGAGCTGATATACCTCTCGGTGAACCCCAATGGTGAGGCCGAGGTGCTCAAGATATATCTGCGTCCGAGGGCACGCCTGAAGAAGTGCATCATAGACCTCGACCTCTCGACCCTCGCGATAAAGGGACGTCAGAGCGTGGGTAACCTCGTTACGCGCTACCCGATTAATAAGATTGTGCTCAAGGAGAAGGGTGCTTCGACACTCGGCGGCCAGAATATATGGTACGACGAGGATGTGCGCCGCCTGAATACCGATGGCCGTGGCGTGCTGCTTGGCGAGTTCAAGGGCGAGGATAAGATTGTCGTGTGGACAGCCAAGAACCAGTACTACATCACGGGCTTCGATGTGCAGCAGCACTTCCCCGACGACACCATCCGTGTTGAGCGCTTCGTTGCTGATAGGGTATATGCGTTGTGCTACTACGATGGCGAGCAGAACTACTACTACATGAAGCGCTTCCAGCTCGAGACGGGCGATAAGACACAGTACTTCTTGGAGGAGGGCGCACCTATGCGCTTCGAGGCTATTACCTACCGTGCGGGTGCTAAGCTCGTAGTGACATTTGGTGGCCAGCACGCTCAGCGCGCGGAGGAGACCATCGATGTGGATGAGTTTATAGCCGTCAAGAGCCATCGTGCTAAGGGTAAGCGTATCACAACCTACGAGGTGGCATCGTTGCAGTTCGTCGAGCCCGAGGAGCCGGATGATTCGGAGGAGTTGGATGATGATATAGCCGATGATGTGACCGACGAGCAGATGGATGTGATAGATATGGATGATATCGTAGGTAAGGAGATTAAGGCCGACCCTAACGTAGACTACGATAAGCGCGAGGAGGTTGGCGATGCTAACTTCTCGCCATCACAACTAAACCTCTTCTAAGGGATGATACTCTTCTTGGTTGGATATGCCGGCTCCGGCAAGAGCTCTCTCGGCAAACGCTTAGCGCGTCGCCTCGCTATCGGTTATGTCGATACCGACAAGCGTGTTGAGCAGATGGTTGGGGCTACCATTGCCGACATCTTTCACTACGAGGGTGAGGAGTATTTTCGTCGTTCGGAGCGTATGGCTGTTGAGGCTATCGTGGAGTGCGAGGGGGATGTTGTCGTTGCTACGGGTGGAGGGCTTCCCACGTGGGGCGATAATATGTCGCGCTTGAATGAGTGTGGCACGACGATATATCTGCGTCGCAGCCCCGAGCAGATACTTGCGCGGCTCTCGGAGTATGGCCGCCAGAAGCGACCTATGTTTCGTGGCAAGAGCGATGAGGAGCTTCTGCGGTTTATGCACGAGCAGATGGCTCTGCGCGAGCCATACTATGCCGCAGCTAAGATGACGATAGACTGCACGACGATGCACGACGACGATGTTGTGGAGTATATAGCAAACGCAATAAATCGATAGGTATGAACAATGCACCCATAGGTGTCTACGACTCGGGCTTTGGTGGCCTCTCGGTGTGGCGTGAGCTGCGCCGACTCTTACCGTCGGAGTCGCTCATATACCTCGGTGATGGCAAGAACTGCCCCTATGGTGGTCGCTCGCGTGAGGATATTGAGGCCTTTGCTTTTGAGGCTGTTGAGCGCCTTGTTCGTGAGGGCGTAAAGATGGTCGTCGTGGGGTGTAATACGGCAACCACGGCAGCAGTGGGGGCACTACGCGAGCATTGGAGCGATATGCCCATCGTGGGCTTGGAGCCTGCGGTGAAGCCTGCGTGCCAGACCTCGCGCACGCGACGTATCGCAGTGTTGGCAACGCAACATAGCCTCTCGAGCGATATGTTTCTTGCCACGGCCATGCGCTATGCCGAGGGTGTAGATGTTGTTAAGATTGTCGGCGAGGGCTTCGTGGAGCTTGTCGAGGAGGATAGAGAGGGTAGTGCTGAGGCGCTGGCGGCTGTACGCCGTGTTGTCGGCCCTATTGTGGACAGTGGTATTGATAAGATAGTCCTTGGATGCACGCACTATCCCTTCCTTAAGCCTCATATACGCGAGGTTATAGGAGACCGCGATATCGACATCGTCGACTCGGGCGAGGCTGTAGCACGACGTGTGAAGTGGCTCTTGGAGCGTTACGACATTGCCGCTGCGGAGGATAATGCACCTCGGCATCGTTTCCTGAGCTTCGCCGGCGAGGAGTATCGCCGTAGGCTCGAGCTTAAGGCCGAGAAAATATTAGCAAGTGATGATACGTTGTAATTAGAGATTTATATTATGGCAAAAGATAAAAAGACAAAGGGTCGCACGCGGGCGGCTAAGGATAACGGTGGCGAGTTGTCGACGTGGGATAACGTGCGACTTGTCTCGGGCTTTGTGCTGATGCTTGTTGGTGCCTTCATCTTCTGCTCGATACTCTCCTACCTCTTCTTCTGGAAGCAGGATATGAGCGCACTCCAGGAGGTGGGCAGGCCTATGAGCACCCCCGAGTTCCGAAATATATGTGGTGAGGGTGGCGCCAATGTGGCTAATATGCTTGTGGGCGATGGCTTCGGCCTCTTTGCTCTCATCATACCCATCGTTATCACCATCATTGGCTGGCGCCTCTTCCGCTATAAGCCTCTGCGTCTGCATCGCTTTGTGCTTATCTATGCCTTTGTTCTTGTGCTCGGCTCGTTGACCCTCGGCTATATCTTTGGCACGAAGTGGGGAATCTTTGGCTCGGGTCTTGGTGGTGAGTATGGCGTTGCGTTGGATGCTACGCTTAGCATATCTATCGGCTCCATCGGCACACTCTTGGTCATCATTGCGGGTTGGATACTTACGGGCCTGCTTATAAATCGTAACTTTCTGCAGGTTGTCGACACGGCCGGTGGTCAGGTTGCGGGGGGCATTACCACGGCAACACGTCGTGCCTTCGACCTTGTGCGCCGTAAGCGCGAGGAGGCGATGGATGGTGCCCGCGAGGAGGCTCAGGACGATGCCGACGCTATAGCGGGGGATGATAATCGCGAGGTGGCACCTGTGCCTGCTGCACCCGAGGATACCAAACAACCCGAGGAGGAACTATTTACCACCGGGCCTCTCACTCAAGAAAACCCCAACGATGGCGAGTTGACGCCTCCGTTGAATGGTGACAATATGCAGGGCCCTGAGGATGAGGTGCTCACTAATCCGCTGGATGTGAACAAGGTGCTGGGTGTCGAGGATGAGACTCCGAAGGCCGATGACGAGAGAGAGGATGTCGATGACTCGCTTGTTGTTAAGGTCATCGCCAACAATGTCAAGGAGGTCGACGAGAAGGATATCGACAACGACCTCTACGACCCAATGCTCGACATTGCGCACTACGAGGCACCTATGCCCTCGTTGCTTAGCGACTATAAGAGCGAGAAGGTCATCAACGAGGCTGAGATCTTCGAGAATAAGGAGCGCATACGCGAGACGCTCAACAACTTCCATATACCGATTATCTCGATGACGGCAACCGTGGGCCCCACTGTCACGCTCTACGAGATTGTGCAGGATCCGAGCGTTAAGATTGCCCGCATACGAGGCCTTGAGGACGACCTTGCGCAGAACCTCAAGGCGCAGAGCGTGCGTATCATCGCCCCCATCCCGGGTAGGGGTACTGTGGGTATCGAGGTTCCGAACCAGACGAAGCAGACGGTGTCGATGTACTCGTCGATATGCTCCGAGGAGTTTCAGACGATGCGTGCCGAGCTCCCCGTGGTCATCGGTCGCACGATACAGAACGAGAACTACACCTTCGACCTTGCTAAGATGCCGCACCTGCTGGTTGCCGGTGCTACGGGTCAGGGTAAGTCTGTCGGCTTGAATGCCATCATCACGTCGCTGCTCTACCGCAAGCACCCCGCGGAGCTTAAGTTCGTGTTGATAGACCCCAAGATGGTGGAGTTCTCGCTATATAACAAGCTCGAGAAGCACTTCCTGGCAAAGATGGAGTCGGAGGATGAGTCTATCGTCACCGACCCCAAGAAGGCGGTATATACGCTCAATGCCCTATGTACGGAGATGGCTACACGCTTGGAGCTGTGTAAGAGGGCTGCAGCGAAGAATATCGTCGAGTATAACGATAAGTTCCTTCACCGCCAGCTCAACCCCGACAATGGCCACCGTTTCTTGCCATATATCGTTGTCATCATCGACGAGTTCGCCGACCTTATCATGACGGCTAAGGAGGTCGAGACCCCCGTTATGCGCCTTGCACAGAAGGCTCGTGCCGTGGGTATCCACCTTATTGTTGCTACGCAGCGCCCCGACGTCAAGGTCATCACGGGTGGTATCAAGGCCAACTTCCCTGCGCGTATCGCCTTCCGTGTTATGCAGATGACCGACTCGCGCACCATCATCGACCAGCCGGGCGCTAATCAGCTTATCGGCCGTGGCGATATGCTGTTCCTCAGCGGTGGCGAGCCTATACGTATCCAGTGTGCCTTTGTCGATACCCCCGATGTCGAGCGCATCGTAAACCATATCGGAGCACAGCAGGGCTACACCTCGGCATACAACCTCCCGGACTATACCCCCGAGGCTGGTGGCGATATGCCTAACTTCGGCAGCGAGGAGTCGAGTGCTCCGCAGAAGTATGACCCCAAGTTCGCGGAGATTGCTCGCGAGGCTGTGGCCAATGGCATAATCTCAACCTCGATGATTCAGCGTAACTTCGAGGTGGGCTTCAACCGCGCAGGACGTATCATGCTGCAACTCGAGCGTGCCGGCATCGTAGGCCCGCAGATAGGCTCCAAGGCGCGCGAGATACGCTTCTACGACCTCCCATCGTTGGAGGCTAAGCTTCAGGAGCTGGGTGTTGAGTAAACAATTAGTAATGAGTAGTGAGTAATGAGTAATAAGATAATCCTTACTTTTGTAGGCTTGGTGCTATCTGTCGCCACGCTCTCGGCACAGAGTGCCGACGTGTGGATCGAGGCGCTCAATAAGAGCCTCGGCACGCGCTATACTATGGGTGCCGTGGTAGAGGTGGGTAGCGACGAGGGCATTGCCGAGGAGCTTAATGGCATCTTTATGGTCGATGGCGATGGTTACTATCTGTCGTTGGGATTGATGGAGGTGTATAGCGATGGCAAGCTGCGCTATGAGGTTAATAACGAGCGTAAGGAGGTGACTATCGATAGGGTAGACCTCACGTCGCACGACATTCTCACCAACCCTACTAACGCCTTTAGCTTCGCTACCGAGGAGTTTCATTCCGACATTGTCGCAGAGAATGGTGGCGAGGTGGTTATATCGCTTGTGCCTCGCGAGGATATCGGCATCACCGATATAGAGCTCACCTTGAGGCGCGATGCCACAGGTGCTGTACGCCCTCTTGCCGTGCGCTACAATTACGATGGCGACATCGTCCGCGTGCTCCTAAGCATGAAGTCCGCTGATGCAGAGCTACGACGTTGGGATAAGTCTGCCTATCGCGCCTACGATGTAGTGTCGTTTCTATAGTTAAATAGTGAAAACACAAATATTTAAATTGATGAAGAGAGTATTTTCTATTTTACTGCCCGCACTCCTTGTCGGTTGTGCTTTTGATGCTGATGAGCAGAATGGTGGTGTTAATTCCTACTCGGCTGTCGAGAGCTTCGAGACGGCCATCTCTGCGGATGAGGATTACGCCCTCGGTTATCGCAACGACTACCTCAAGTTTGAGCACTTCTACAACGAGGAGTATAGCTATTGGGGTGGCTTTGCGCACTCTAAATGCTTCGATATGGAGGATGGCACGCCTAACAACCAGTATGGCGTATATAATACCAAGGCGGCCTCTGGTAATAGCTTCCTCGTGTACTACTACGACAGCTATAACGAGCCTTGCGACATCTTATGCCACTATCGCGGTGATTATCAGTTTACCACCGTGCGCCTTAACCTCACCACCTACACCTATAAGTCCATCACCGATGAGGATGTAAATACCTTTGCTCGCGCCTTTACCGATGGCGATTACCTCAAGGTCATCTTCACTGCCCTCCTTGGCGATGGTAGTGAGGGTGAGAGTGTCGACTGCTATGTCGTCGACTACCGCGATGGCAAGCGCTTCGTCGCCACCAATTGGGATGCCTTCGACATCTCTGCCCTCCGTGGCGAGCTCACCGGTCTCCGTGTCCGCATCGAGACCACCGATGTCGGCGAGTATGGGGCAAATACACCCTTATACATCTGTATGGATGACCTTACTTATACTATCAACTTCATGTAATTTCTTGTGATAAGAGGTCGATTGCGGCCCCTAACAAAAAATGCCACCAATGGGACGTACCTCAAGTACTACCCATCGGTGGCATTTTTGCCGAGTGTAGCACTCGGCACCCTTCTGACAACAAATTTCTTGTGATAAGGGGCCATTCTCGGCCTCTCAATCATCAGCCCGAATGGGAAATACGCCGAGTATGTCCCATCCGGGCTGATTTCATGTCGAGACCAAGCCTAACCCCTTCTGACAAGAAATTTTATGTTAGCGCTATGGGTAGACTGGGTAGATTGGGTAGATTGGGTAGATTGGGTAGATTGGGTAGACTGGGTAGATTGGGTAGATTGGGTAGACTGGGTAGATTGGGTATCATTATTACCCACACTCCCCATACTCCCCACACTCCCCACACTCCCCATACTCACTATACTCCCTATACTCCCCTCATTCCCCATACTCCCCACACTCTTACGGGTATATAAAAGTATACCAGTACACCTTTCGCTGTGGATAATCACAAACACCAACCTCCATCCTTGCTGCCCTCACGGCACTCGACTTTCAGTTGGGTTTATGCTATCAAAATCAGCCGGTTTATTGAATTTGTCATTGCCCGCGAAAAAAAATAAATTACCTTTGTCGCGTATTTTTGCTCGCGTGCACGCATAATGCGCGAGGCGTGGAAAGAAGATATACAAACATAACATAACTGACAAATGAAAAAATTACTCTACACATCCCCCGAGGTAGAGATTTTGGAAATCGCAGTTGAGTGCGGTTTCGCTCTCTCGGGTATCGTCGATGGTGGCGACTATGGCGATGGCGGCGAAGGTTCAGAGATGGACTAAGTCTTTAACAATTCACTAATTTTAAGCTATGAAGAAGATTCTATTTTCTTTGGCGGCTATGGCCGCTATGGTGGGTTGTGCCAAGGATGCGCCCATCGCAGATTCACAGATTACGGAGGCTATAGCTATCAATGCCTCTATTGACCTCTCGGATACACGTGTTACCGTGGGGGGTAATGAGTTTACGGACGTCAAGTGGGAGCAGGGCGACAACGTAACCCTCGCTTCTGTTGCCGGCACGAAGGCCACGCTTGCTGCTACCGAGGCGGGCGACAATGTTCGTTTTGAGGGTGAGGGCTCTTTTGCTGCCGACACCGACACATTCTACGCTATCTATCCCGCTGTGGAGATTAGCGATGGCGTCTCAACGTTCGACCTTGCTGCGCAGAGCGGTAGCGATGCTGCCATACTTGCTGCTAAGGCCGAGGGTGTTGCAAAGGGTAGCATCGATATGGCATTCAAGCCTATCAACGCGCTCCTACACGTTGCCGTTGATGGTGCTACCATCGCTAAGGCTGAGTTTATGACCTTTGATGGCACACTCCTTCCTCAGAGTTTCTCATACTCATTTGCGGATGATGCTGTTCATACCGATGGCGAGGTTGCGTCGTACGTTATAGAGAACCCCGCAGCTGAGGGTTTCTTCTTCTCACTCCCCGCTAATCTCGATATGTCTGCAGGCTATATCGTGCGCCTTACGGATGCCAATAACAACGTGTGCTCCAAGGCTTATAACGGCAAGACCTTCGAGCGTGGCACGACTACGCGCGTCAATATCGCGTGGTCGCAGCCCTCGGTAACACTCGGTGCTAAGACGTCGTATAGCTACTACCTGCTTGATCAGCCTGCTACGGCTAATACATGTGCCAACAACCTCATCTACTTCACTGGCGACTGTGCTTCGACCTATGCAGGCATACAGAACGCCTTTGTCTCGGAGGTTGGCTTCTATGTCGGCAGCACGAAGTATAGCTCGGCAGCCGGTCAGGTGAACTGGAATAAGTCGACTAAGAGCTTCTCTATGTCGAATGTCACGGCAGCCAACGGCAGCCACAATGTCAAGGCATATATCGTAACCAAGGAGCACGGCACCATCGAGTCTGAGGCTACGCTCTATATCACTGGCCTTCCCTACACGCTTAATGTATCGGCTAACGATGGTACATGGGAGGAGTATAAGGATGTTAAATGGGGAGAAAGTAATGCTGTTCGAATTGGAAATGCATTGGGTAGCAGTATGAATACTGGTGCTTCAAGCATTACAAAGTCAGACTTTAAATTGCCAACAAATGTTAATGTTAAGTTAGATGGTTCATTTATGTCTGTTGGTACGGGTAGTCTTTCATATATTTTTGGTAGACCTGTGGATTCGAGAAAAAACACTACATTGACATTGAGTATCTCAGGTAGTGACGTTTATAGTTATACAACAACCAATGGTGCCGAGCAGCAAACTCATAGTTGTTCTAATAGGACTGCTGTGATGTCGGCATCGAATGCATCAATTGAGCTACATAATAGCAATAGTACAGCCACAGCTGCCACCTATGTCTATAGTCTTACTGTAGGCTACGGCAACAAGTAGTGTCGCTCTGGTATGATATCTTGCCCGATCTCATTTGAGGTCGGGCTTTTTGTATAACCAATATTACATATAAAATAACCAATATCAACACGGCTAAAAATGCTATATTTTAAAAATGGAGTTATTCGTTGAAAAATGATTTTTTTTCTTTGCGGAAGCACTAACAATCAATAACTTTGCGCGTCGTTTCCTATGGAATGATTAGTTTGAAATAGCATAATATAAACACAAAAGATATGTTAAGAGTAGATTTCTATGTAGCTCCCGAGGTGGAGGTTTTGGAGATTGCTGTGGAGTGCGGTTTTGCTCTCTCGGGCATCGGCGATGGTAGCGACTATGGCGATGGTGGCGAGGGCTCAGAGATGGAGTAATTACGAACAATTCACTATGTTTAAGACTATGAAAAAGATTTTGTTCTCTTTGGCGGCTATTGCTGCGATGGTGGGTTGTCAGGGTACCGACGAGCCCATTGTAAATGTAAACAACGAGACACTCGCTCTCGAGGCCTCGATTGTTGTGGACGCAACACGTGTGGCGGTTGCGGGCGAGAAGTTCACCGACGTAAGCTGGGTCGAGGGCGACGTTATACGCCTTGAGTCGGAGCGCGGCATGAAGGCTACACTCTCTGCCACAACATCGGGAAAGAGCGATGTGCGCTTCGAGGGTAGTGGTGCTGCTGTTGCCGACATCGACACCTACTATGCCGTATACCCCGATATGAACGTGAGCAATGGAACTATCACGATGAACTATGCCCAGCAGCAGGGTGAGGATGTGGCTCTCCTTGTGGCTAAGGCCGAGGAGTGTGGCATCGCAGGTTTGCAGATGTCATTCCGCCCCTTGAATGCACTGCTTCACGTCGCTGTCAGTGGTGCCCAGGAGCTTAAGAGTGCCGAGTTTAAGAGCTTCACTGGTGCTGCTGTGACGTCGCAGTTTACCTATAACTTCGACACCGATGCTGTGACGTATGGTGCTACGGTTGCGGCTCTTGTTGTTGAGAAGCCTAATGCCGAGGGTTTCTTCTTCCGCCTTCCTGCCGACCTCGATATGTCGGAGGGTTATATCATCAGCCTCACGGATGTTAACAACAACGTGTGCTCCAAGGCTTATAACGGCAAGGTCTTCGAGCGTGGTACAACCACACGTGTGGATATCGCATGGTCTGTGCCCACGGTGGCGCTTGGCGAGCCTATGACCTCATATAGCTACTATACTGCAGGTCAGGCTGCAACAGCCAACGGCTGCGCTAATAACGTCATCTACTTCCCCAACGCTTCGAGCTATGCCAACGTGCAGAATGCAATGATTGCCGAGGCTGGTGTTCTTGTCGATGGCACAGCATACGCTGCAACGCTCGATACCGCAACCAAGAGTTTCACACCCGCAAGTGTGACAGTGTCGTCGTGGAAGGAGTATAAGGTAGAGTCATATATCAAGACTAAGGATGGCCATATTTATAAGAGCGCACCTCAGACGGTGCATATCACGGGTCTTCCCTACCACGCCGACTGGCGCTCAAAGGACTACTCGGATTGGAAGTATACCAAAATTTCGGATAAAGGCACATCGCTTCAGGTGGATGGCAGTTTATTTAGAGATGTACTTGGTTGTATAATTTCGCCCGAGTTTAAGGTGCCTGGAGATACGTCGGTAACCTCTGCAATTGCGGCAAGTACAAATGCGACGTCTTTGGGAAGTTACACCACGAGTTATGCGTATGTAGGCACGCGAAACTCATCGGCAACAGAGAGTGGGGCTGTAGCGACAATTGGCTATGTGAGCGATTTTTCGGGTGCTGTACCTGATACTCCTCTTGTAAAGCACAATGCTAATTTGACGCTTACAACATCTGCACCTTGTGTAGTTATGACTGCTAAGGATTTCGCGATTGCTTGTAATACCTACATCTACCAGGCGCAGATTACCTATGCCGAGTAGTGGTGTCGATTCGATGATACACTGCCCAATCTCCGTGGAGGTTGGGCAGTTTTGTTTATATTTTTGGCGATTTAACAATTTTTTACTACCTTTGATACGTTATATATACATATATTTACGGAGTATGGAACTGAAAAGGATTGAGGATAGATTGTCACGACTGACATCAATGGTCGACGGTTGGAAGCGCGAGGGTGGCTTCTCACGTATAGAACGAGATATGGCCCTCGAGGAGCTGCGACGTCTTTACGACGATGTTCTCGACTGCGAGCCCCAAACCGAGCCTAAGGTCGCTATCGTAGTACCCACGGTGGAGAGGGTAGAGACGCCCGCGGTTGAGGAGAACGAGGAGCAGAGCGAGGAGAGTGCCGAGGAGAGCGTCGAGGATAGCCATAGCGATGTTGGCGATGCTTTCGATGATGCCTTGGATATCGATGCCATCCTCGGCATCACAGCCGATGATATTGCACCCGAGCCTGCACCCGAGCCTACGCCCGAGCCAAAGATAGGTGGTGGGTTATTCGATATTGAGGACATCCCCGTAAGAACAAAGTCGGGACGCAAGATGATAGCCCTCTACAACACTCCGACCACGCCCGCAGAGCCTATAGCCGAGGAGGTTGTGCCAGAGTATGTGGCAGAGCCCGCAGCCGTAGCGCCCGAGACTGCAACTGAGACTGCAGCTGAGACCCCATCTGAGCCTGTGCGCCCTGCGGAGCCAGCAGCTGCCGAGGCACCAAAGCGCTTGGCCGATGTTTTGGGTAGTGGTGTGAAGGTGCTTGGCGACAAGATGGCGGCGGAGGAGACCGCGACACCGCAGTTCAACCGCATAAGCGACCTACGCAAGGCGATAGGTCTCAACGATAAGTTTCTGATGATTCGCGACCTCTTTGGTGGCGATGCCGCAAGATATGAGGATACGATAGATACGCTCAATGAGTTCGACGACCTCGATGAGTGTATGATATATATCGTCGAAAACTTCCGATGGAATCCCGACTCGGAGGGTGCAAAGCTCTTAGTATCGCTCTTAGAGCGTAAATTGGCATAGTATGGCAAAGTTATACGTTGTACCCACGCCCATAGGCAACCTCGAGGATATAACCCTCAGAGCCATAAATACACTTCGCGAGGTGGACTTCATACTCGCCGAGGACACACGCACGACATCGCATCTGTTGCGCCACCTCGGCATCGAGAAGCCCATGCACTCGCACCATAAGTTCAACGAGCATGCCACCGTCGAGCGCGTAGCAGAGTCGATAGCAGCGGGTCACGATGTCGCCCTTGTCTCGGATGCCGGCACACCCGGAATTTCCGACCCCGGATTCTTGCTCGTGCGCAAGTGCGTGGAACGCGACATCGAGGTTGTAACCCTCCCGGGTGCTACAGCCCTCATCCCTGCCGTGGTGCAGAGTGGCTTCCCATGCGATAAGTTCTGCTTCGAGGGCTTCCTCCCGCAGAAGAAGGGTCGCATGAAGCGCCTCGAGGAGCTTGCCACGGAGACACGCACGATAGTGCTCTACGAGTCGCCATACCGCGTAGTAAAGTGCTTGGAGCAGCTTGCCGAGACCTTTGGTCAGGAGCGTCGTGTGGCTGTGGTGAGGGAGATAACCAAGAAGTTTGAGGAAACGGTGCGTGGCACGGTGAGCGAGGTGTTGGAGCACTTCCGCGAGCATGAGCCCAAAGGCGAGTTTGTGATTGTCGTTGCGGGCTACGATCCCAAGGCTCGCGAACAGGAGAGTGAGGAGGACGAGGAGTAGTATGCGACTTAGCGTAGTGATACTTAACTGGAATGGCCGTAGCCATCTGGAGCGCTACCTGCCGAGTGTCGTGGCGCACACCACGGGCGATGCGGAGGTTGTCGTCGCGGATAATGGCTCGACGGACGACTCGTTGGTATGGCTACGTATGAACTACCCCGATGTGCGTGTTGTGCGTCTCGACCGCAACTATGGCTTTGCGGGGGGCTATAACCGGGCACTCAGAGAGATTGAGGCGGAGTACTACCTCCTGCTAAACTCCGATGTGGAGGTCACGGCAGGGTGGTGGCAGCCTCTTGTGGCACGCCTCGATGCTGAGCCCGATGTGGCTGTTGTGGCACCCAAGCTACTCTCCGATAGCCGTCGTGACGAGTTCGAGTATGCCGGTGCTGCGGGTGGCTTTATCGACTATTTGGGCTACCCCTTTTGTCGTGGCCGCATAATGTCGAGGGTGGAGCGTGACGAGGGGCAGTATGACGACTGTCGCGATATATTCTGGGCCTCGGGCGCAGCGATGTGTTGCCGTAGCGATGTGTTTCACGCCATGGGTGGCTTTGACGAGGAGTTCTTTGCACATATGGAGGAGATAGACCTTCAGTGGCGTATGCAGCTGGCGGGATGGCGCATAATGGTGGAGCCTAAGTCTAAGGTCTACCACCTCGGTGGTGGCACGCTCCCCGTGTCGTCGTTCAAGATATATCTCAACCACCGTAACAACCTGGCAATGTTATATAAGTGCTCGACGACGATGCAACGCTGCGTTGTTGCCGTAGCACGCCCCCTAACAGATATGGCTGAGGCGTTGGGCTACCTCATCACGCTCCATCCGCATAAGGCGTGGGCGATAGTTAGGGCATGGGCTACATTCATCGCATGGCATCGTGGGCTTGCGGCCAAGCGCAAGGCCGTGGTACGCAAGCGACGTGCCGAGGGTATATACCCATTTTCAATTGTTCTTCGTTACCTCTGTGGACGACGTGAGTTTAAAAAGATGATGTGATGAGACGACTGATAATAATACCGACATACAACGAGAAGGAGAATGTCGTGAGGATGATACGCCGACTTATGGCTATGGAGCAGCAGTACGACCTCCTGATTGTCGACGATGGCTCGCCCGATGGCACCGCAGCCCTCGTGGCTGAGGAGCAGGCCACATACGGTGATAGGCTCCACCTCATCGAGCGTAGCGGTAAGCTGGGCCTCGGCACGGCATACATCGCGGGCTTTAAGTTCGCTCTCGCGAGGGGCTACGACCGCATCTTCGAGATGGACTGCGACTTCTCGCATAACCCCGACGACCTGCCACGCCTCGATGCTATGCTCGAGCAGCAGGATGTTGCCATAGGCTCGCGCTACTCTAAGGGTGTGAATGTCGTTAACTGGCCTATGGGCCGACTGCTGATGTCCTACTTCGCATCGAAGTATGTGCGCACGGTGACACGTATGCCCGTGTATGATGCCACCGCAGGCTTTGTGGGCTACCGTCGCGAGGTGCTCGCCGCCATCGACTTCGACAGGGTGGCGATGAATGGCTACGGCTTCCAGATAGAGATGAAGTATACGGCATGGACGCTCGGCTTCACCCTCGGTGAGGTGTCGATAATCTTCATCGACCGTGAGGCTGGCACCTCGAAGATGTCGTCGGGAATATTTGGCGAGGCATTCTTCGGTGTGCTTAAGCTCCCCTTCCGAAATATTAAACGTAAAACCCTGAAATAGATATGGAAAGACTCGAGGCCGAGAAGGCCACAACCCGACTGTTAGATGTGATGGATAGACTGCGTGCCGAGTGCCCCTGGGATAGGGAGCAGACCTTCGACACGCTGCGCAATAACACCATCGAGGAGACCTACGAGCTCGCCGATGCCATCACCGACAAGAACATGGAGGGCATCAAGGAGGAGCTTGGTGACCTGCTTCTACACGTTGTCTTCTACTCGAAGCTTGGCGCGGAGGCTGGTGCCTTCAACTATACCGACGTAGCTAATGGCGTATGCGACAAGCTCATCTATCGCCATCCGCATGTCTATGGCGACATCCATGCCGACACCCCCGAGGAGGTTAAGCAGAACTGGGAGGCGCTGAAGCTCCGCAAGAAGAGACGTAAGAGCGGTACACTCGGTGGTGTGCCCGTGTCGCTCCCGGCAATGGTCAAGGCCTACCGTATTGGCGAGAAAGCAGCAGCCACGGGCTTCGACTGGGAGCATAAGGAGGACGTGTGGGATAAGGTCAAGGAGGAGCTTGCCGAGGTAGATGTGGAGCTCGAGGCTAAGGATAGAGAGCGCCTCACGGATGAGATGGGCGACCTCTTCTTTGCACTCATCAACGCCTGCCGCCTCTATGGCATAGACCCCGAGGGTGCCCTGGAGCGCACCAACAAGAAGTTTATCCGTCGCTTCGAGTATATCGAGAGCCGTGCCGAGGAGCGCGGTGTCACACTCCACGATATGACTCTTAAGGAGATGGATGCACTTTGGAACGAGTATAAATCATTAGAACATAAATAATTATGGCTTTAGTAAGAGAAGTACGTGGCTATACGCCCGAGATAGGTAACGACACATGGTTGGCTGAGACCGCCACCATCATCGGTAATGTGAAGATTGGCGAGAACTGCTCGATATGGTACAATGCGGTGCTACGTGGCGATGTCAACGCCATAACCATCGGCAACCACACAAACATTCAGGATGGCGCTGTCATCCACACCCTCTACGATGGCTCTAAGAACCCCTCGCAGACACATATCGGCAACTACGTATCTGTAGGTCATAACGCCATCATCCATGGTGCTACCATCGAGGATGACTGCCTCATAGGTATGGGTGCCACCATCCTCGACAATGCCGTCGTGGGCACAGGATGTATTGTTGCTGCCAACGCTCTTGTCCTCTCGAAGCAGATACTCGAGCCTAACTCTGTCTATGCCGGTGTCCCCGCCAAGAAGGTTAAGGATGTCACCCCCGAGCAGCGCGAGGAGATCATCAAGCGTACCGCCAGGGATTATCGTAAGTACGCCTCTTGGTATTAATTTGTTGTGAATTTGTTGTGAAAAGGCAGCATCTGCTACCGCTAACGAATTATCTCGTCAATGGGCAGTACGCCATAGTACAGCCCATCGCCTCGAAATTCGCCGAGCGTTGCATCTACTACCTTTTGACAACAAATTAGGGGAGAGAAAAGGCAGCATCTGCTGCCGCTAATGAATTATCTCGTCAATGAGGCTGAATAAAAAGTGTATTTTGTCGTTATGCTCGCCCTCAAAATGCTCATTTACGCCAAGTAAACTCCGCTTTTTCGGGCTTCGCAGGCCTAAAACTACATCTTTTTATTCAACCTCCTAACAAAACGGGATGACAAACTTACTTTTTAGACATTACCATCGCCTCGAAATTCGCCGAGCGTTGCATCTACTACCTTTTGACAACAAATTGTGGGCGTGACAAGGCAGCATCTGCTTCCGCTAACGAACTATCTCAGCAATTAGGTTGAATAAAAAGTGTATTTTGTCGTTATGCTCGTACTCGTACCTTAAAAATTACTCACTACTCACTACTCACCACTCACTACTATAACTACCAGTAAGATGCGTAAGTTCAAGACAAGCATAGGCCTACATCTGATGATAGCCGTGGTGTTGAGCCTCGTTATCAACTTCTCATATCTGCTCATGCCGATAATCACGGAGCAGGGTATGAATCAGCGTGGTGACGATGATGGTCGCATTGCCGAACACAGCACCGGCACGCTACATCTCACGCCCGACTTACATGGATATATCGTATGCGACTGCGAGCAGCAAGACAGCATATATGTCTCGGCATGGCAGGTACACACGATGAAGCTCCTCGAGGGCGACCATCTGCACTTTAGCACTCGCAAGCTTAGAGGTGACACATACTCGGAGTGGCAGATGCAGGCGGCACACCCGCGTCTCGACGAGATATACGAGCGTAATGGCGAGAAGTTCGACTTCGACGCCATATACGACCGTCCGAGTCGTACCGTGGAGTTTGTATGGCAGATACTCTACTACGCCATCGTGTCGTTCCTGATGATTATGATTCTCACGCGACTGCCGCGTGGTGGCAACATCACAAACGGTATCTTTGCTCGTCGTGTACTTTGTGTCGTGCTCCTCTCAGTCATAGGCATATACTTTGCCCCTGTTGTGGACTTCAAGCAGGGCTTTATGCGTATCGTCTTTTTCTTCCAGGCGCAGCCACACAACAACGTCTATCTCATCGTGCTCACCAAGTGTCTCTTTATGTTGGCGGTGACGATACTCTACGCTCGCATATATCTGCTTATGCGCCAGCAACAGACTATGGCCGTAGAAAACGAGCGCCTCAAGACCGAGAACCTCGCTACACGATACAATATGCTTGTGGGACAGATAAACCCCCACTTCTTCTTCAACTCGCTGAACTCCCTCGCCATGTTGGTGCGTGAGCACGACCATAAGCGTGCGCTCGAGTACATCGACCAGCTATCATATACCTTCCGCTATATAATACAAAATGGCCAAAGCAGCACAACGACACTAAAGGATGAGATAGCCTTTGCCGAGGCTTATGCCTATCTGTTCAAGATACGCTATGCCGACAAGCTATTCTTCAACTTCGACATCGACCCTGCGTACAACAACTGGACTCTGCCGGCACTCTCGTTGCAACCACTTATTGGCAATGCCGTAAAACACAATAGTATAACGACGAAAAATCCGTTACACGTAACAATACGCACTGTGGGTAGTGTGCTCGAGATAGAGAACCCCAAACACCCAAAGCTCGATGTTGAGCCCTCGACAGGCATAGGTCTCGAGAACCTCAAGAGTCGTTGGCAGATAATCACAGGTCACACGATAGAGATAGTTGATGAGGCGGAGCGCTTCGTGGTGCGTATGCCGTTAGATAATTCCGTTAAGAAGTGATGAGAAAGGTTGTTATCGTTGAGGATGAGACGGCTGCTGCCGTGAATCTTCGTGCAATGTTATCGAATGTTATGCCCGACGCGGAGGTTATTGCCGTGTTGGAGTCGGTGGAGGAGAGCGTAGAGTTCTTCTCGAGGGGTGTCGATGCCGATGTGGTCTTTATGGACATACACCTTGCCGATGGCGAGTCATTCCGCATATTCCGCAGCGTGGATATCAATATTCCCATTATATTTACCACCGCTTATGACGAGTATGCCATCGAGGCCTTCAAGGTCAATAGCATAGACTATCTGTTGAAGCCCTTCAAGGAGGATGACCTGCAGCGTGCCCTCGATAAGCTCCAGCGTCTCACGGCTGTGGAGCGTAGCACCGAGCGTGAACGCATAGGCAAGATGGTCGAGGAGAGCGATGACGGAGCGTTGAGGACTATGCTTGTGCGCTACAAGGATAAGATTATCCCCGTAGATATGGAGAACGTGGCCTTCTTCTACACCTTTGCCGAGCGTGTGACGCTCACGACGCTCGATGGTGTGACATACCCCGTGGATAAGAGCCTCGAGGCTCTCTCTCAGCAACTATCATCCGAGCGCTTCTTCCGTGCCAACCGCCAGTTCATCGTCTCGCGCCGTGCGGTGAAGGATATAGCCGTGTGGTTTGGCAGTCGTCTGGCGTTAAATCTCACTATCGAGGCCCCCGAGCGTATAATAATATCGAAGGCTCGTGTGCCCGAATTTAAGCAGTGGCTACAGTCTGTTCACCGAGACTAAAGGCTGTTTCAACTCTGGGAGAGGGCGTTTCAACGACCCTGCAAGCACAAATCGATGTGGAGGGTTGTACCTTTGTATCAGGAAACAATAGTTATCCTGCGCAGCGTAGATGCTGATGCAAAGTACAAACTCTAAAACGATTGCGTTATGAAGAAGATGATGGTTTTGACCCTCGCATTATCGGTGATGATGGTGGGTAACGCTATGGCAATGAGTGGCGCTGAGGCTAATGATCGTGGGCCGGGACGTGTGAAGATAGATGTCAACTTCGGGGAGAGGAAGCCGTTGCCCTATGCCGAGATGATACATATGGCGCTATGCCCCGAGTGCCGTGCGCATATTGCTTTTGGGTGTGATGCTTGTTGTCATCCAAAGCCGCACCACCTAAAGATGCACAAAGCGCACCATCGTGGTGATGGTAAGTGCTATCGCGACCATCGTCACAACCCTAAGGATAGGGGGCATAATCGCGATGGCAGAGGCAACAACGACCGTGGCAAGGGGCGTGGCAACGACCACAATGAGGGCCGACATAATGGTCGCAGATAGTCCCCGTGAGCTATGATTTGTAGTGTGAAAGTGTGGGTGTCGGGCAACTGACACCCATTTTTGGGCGATTCACCGACGTAATGTGCCAATTATAAAATAATAGTATTATTTTAGCACGCTGAAAAATGTGTAACGAGAGAAAATAAAAAAGATAGATGAAAAGGTTACTTGCTATTATAATGATGCTATCTGTGGTGATTCCCGCGATGGCGCAGTCGGGTAAGATTACGGCGACGATTATCGATGCGGATACGAAGGATGGTATCATTGGTGCCATCATGGAGGTGGTGTCGGAGGATGGTGCGCGACGTAAACACTCGGTGTCAGGTGCAAAAGGCTTAGTTACGGTCACAGGTCTTGCTGCGGGCAACTACGACGTAAACATCACGTTCATCGGCTATACAACACAGAATCATAAGGTGAAGGTTGCCGGCACTGTTCAGCTTGGCACGTTGGAGCTCAAGCCCGAGGCTGTGGCTATCGAGGCTGTGGTTAAGGAGGTGCAGGCGCTGCGCACGTCGCAGAATGGCGACACTGTAGCATATAATGCTGCAGCATTTAAGGTGGCAGCCGATGCCGATGTTGAGGGCCTGTTGAAGAAGATGCCCGGTATAACCATCTCGAATGGTACGGTGGAGGCTCAGGGCGAGCAGGTGAAGAAGATATTTGTCGATGGCAAGGAGTTTTTCGGCGAGGATGTATCTACGGCACTCAACTCTCTCCCGGCGCAGGCTGTCGACCGCGTGGAGGTATTCAATAAACTCTCGGATAATGCCGAGTTCTCGGGTATGGATGATGGCGAGGGTTACAAGGCCATCAACATCGTCACACGCGAGAATATGCGCCAGGGTGTCTTTGGTAAGCTCTACGGTGGCTACGGCTATCAGCCCGACACCGATGGCGGTGCCCCCGACCTCGCATTCCAGAATGATGGTATCTACCAGCCTGAGATTGGTAGTGTGACATCGCATCATAAGTATAACATCGGCGGAAATGTCAACCTCTTCCACGGCTCGAGTCGTGTTTCGGTCATCGGCCTCTTGAACAACGTCAACCAGCAGAACTTCTCGTTCGAGGATATCCTCGGTGTTACGGGTGGCAGTGGCGGTGGCCCAGGCCGTGGTCGTGGTGTAGGAAGTTATATGGTGCGCCCGCAGAGTGGTGTGGCAAAAGTGGGCTCGATAGGTGTGCAGTACTCGGATGCCTGGGGCGAGGACGATAAGGTCAAGCTCAACGGCTCGTACTTCTTTAATCAAACGAATACGAAAAACCGCAGCGTCATAGAGAAGTGGTACGAGAGTCCGTCGCCCGACGACGACCTCATCCAGATGGGCGAGTCGGAGACAGACAACTTCAACCATCGTCTTAACTTGCGCCTCGACTGGAATATAAACAAGAATATGTCGCTTATGTCGCGCACGAACTTTAGTGCTCAGGGTAACAATCCCTACAGCCAGCAGTATGGCGAGCTCTCGGGCGAGACTGCCGAGGAGAAGGGACTGCCATACGATGTGTTGTACAACGGCTCGGAGGGCTCGTCGCGTGCATTCCGCTTCAGCGAGTTCTTGCAGTACCGCGTGAAGTTAGGCAAGGCGGGACGTACGCTTACGGTGGATGGCCGCTACTCGATACGCAACACGCCACGCTCATGGACAAATAGCTACTCTACACTCTCGACATACGAGCAGGAGGGTGTCTACTATCCTACGCTCCGCTATGTCAGCTCGTTAGCTCCGCAGGGCGAGACCGACATAAACGCCAATGTTACATATACGGAGCCCGTGGCGAAGAATGCACAGGTGAGTATGCAGTATCGCTTCGACTATGAGGATCAGGAGATCGAAAAGACGGCATATATCACGGGTGCCGACTATAGCATTGAGGGGCTTATGCCCGATATGTCGCTCTCGAGCCTTACCGACAGCCGTAGCATGGAACATAGAGTGGGCCCCGGTTTCCGATATGCGAAGGATCGTAACACCTTCATTGCCAACGTCTACTATCAGCACTCTACGCTCGATGGTATGGTTAAGGGCGAGAATATCAAGCGTGGCTTCGACCACGTGACATACTTCGTGATGGGTAATGTGGCATTCAACCCGCAGAATACCATCCGCGTGTTTATCAACTCCTACACCCACAACCCCGATGTGCGTAATCTTCAGGATATTTACGATGTGTCGAATGCCCAGTATATCTCGAAGGGTAACCCCAACCTCAGGTCGTCGTACAACCATCGCATTAACTTCCACTACGTGCGCTCGAATATTGAGAAGGGCCGCACCTTTATGTGGATGTTCTCGACACAGCTCACGCAGGACTACGTGGGTCAGAGCATCACGTATAATCCCGCGACAATCACCATCGATGGCCAGGAGTACAACCCCTTGCAGTACTCTACCTACGAGAATATGAATGGCTATGCAACCATTCGTACGCATATTAGCTATGGCTTCCCCATTGCGCCCATAAAGTGTAACCTTAATGTTATGGCGGGCGTGAACTGGTCGCGTACACCCTCGAAGATTAATGACCAGACGAATATCACGAGCAACCTCGGCTACGATGCACGCCTATCGCTCGGTAGCAACATCTCGGAGAATATCGACTTCACGATACAGTGGGATGGTGCCTACAATGAGGCTAAGCAGACTCTCGCGCGTACACGCGATAATAATCAGTACTTCAGCCATACGGCATCCGGAACTCTTAAGTGGGTATTCTGGAAGGGCTTTACGCTCACGGCTGCCGTGAACTACAACCAGTATATAGGCTTCACGGATAACTACAACGAGGATTATCTCCTTTGCAACTTATACCTCGGCAAGAAACTCTTTAAGAATCAGCAGGGCGAGGTGCTCATCGGTGTGAACGATATACTGAATGAGAATACGGCATTCGTGCGCACCGTGGGTAGCGGATATACGCAGAATGCGTGGAATAGCACCATCGGTCGTTACTTTACCGTGCAGTTCAACTACAACCTTCGCTTCTTCGGTAAGAATGCGTCGAAGGATATATCGAAGTACGAGGGTATGGATGTCAAGTCGGGAGGTCACGCCTTTGGCCGTCCGCCGATGCACCGATAAGCAAACTGAGGAATAAAACGCTTTCAAAATGTATTAAGCACTTCCGAAAGTAATGTATTTTTTTTAGTGGGAGAGGGTGACTATTTTATAGTTGTCCTCTTTTTTGTTGTGTGCGCAGTGCCAAAAAGTGCTAATTACTCACTACTAATTAGTAATTACTAATTAAAACTCGAAAAAAAGTATTATCTTTGCGCGTTATATATATTATTGGAATATAGACGAAGAAATATAGACTAATATTATGGATATTTTATCAAAGGTTATCAAGCTATTCTTCGGCTCTAAGGCCGACAAGGATCGTAAGGAGATTATCCCCTATGTGGAGAAGATCAAGGCGGTATATCCCTCTATCGCGAAGCTTACGAATGACGAGCTGCGTGCCCGCTCTGCAGCGCTGAGCAAGGCTATTGCCGACTATATCGCTGCCGACGAGCAGAGCATCGTCAAAAACAAGGAACTCTTGGAGCGCCCCGAGACATCGCTTAAGGATAAGGAGCGCATCTCGAAGGAGATAGACGACACGACGAAGCGTATCGACGAGAAGATTGAGCAGAAGCTCGAAGAGATTCTCCCCGAGGCCTTCGCCATAATGAAGGATACGGCACGTCGCTTTGCAGAGAATGATGAGGTGGTGGTTACGGCCAACGACTTCGACCGCGACCTTGCTGCCGAGCGTCAGGATCTGGTGCGCATCGAGGACGACAAGGCGATATATAGCAGCGAGTGGACTGCGGGAGGTAACGTCATAAAGTGGGATATGGTACACTACGACGTGCAGCTCTTCGGTGGCGTAGTATTGCATAAGGGCCGCATTGCCGAGATGGCCACGGGTGAGGGTAAGACCCTCGTAGCTACGTTGCCCGTATTCCTCAATGCCCTTGCGCATAAGGGTGTACACGTGGTGACGGTGAACGACTATCTGGCACGCCGTGATGCCGAGTGGATGGGCCCGATGTATCAGTTCCACGGCCTCTCGGTGGCATGTATCGATAACACGCGCCCCAACTCTCCGGAGCGCCGCAAGGCATACAATGCCGATATTACCTTTGGTACGAACAATGAGTTCGGCTTCGACTACCTGCGCGACAATATGGCCTCGCAGCCTAAGGACCTCGTGCAGCGCAAACACCACTTTGCCATTGTCGATGAGGTCGACTCGGTATTGATCGACGATGCTCGTACGCCGCTTATCATCTCGGGCCCCGTGCCTAAGGGTGGCGACCAGCTCTTCGCTGAGTTCCAGCCCTCGGCAAAGTATATCTACGACCTTCAGAGTAAGATGTCGTCGGCCGATGTAGCTGAGGCTAAGCGTCTCTACAACGAGGGTAAGCAGGAGGAGGCTGGTAAGCTGTTGTTGCGTGCGCATAAGGCTATGCCTAAGTATAAGGCCCTCATTAAGTTCCTCTCGGAGCCCGGTGTTAAGGTGCTGCTCCAGAAGACCGAGAACTTCTACATGCAGGACAACGAGAAGCGTATGCACGAGATTACGGACGACAACTTCGTTGTTCACGACGAAAAGATGAACTCGTTGATTCTTACGGATAAGGGTCATGAGGTGGCATCTAAGCGCTTCAACGAGGAGGGCTTCTTTGTCTTGCCCGACATTGGTGCCTGCATTGCCGAGTTGGAGGGTAACAAGGAGCTTACGCCCGAGGAGCGAGCACAGAAGAAGGATGAGCTCCTTAGCGACTATGCCATCAAGGCTGAGCGTGTGCACACGATGAATCAGCTCTTGAAGGCTTACTTTATGTTCGAGAAGGAGGTGGAGTATGTCCTCATAGATAACAAGGTTAAGATTGTCGACGAGCAGACGGGACGTATCATGGAGGGTCGTCGCTACTCGGATGGTCTGCACCAGGCTATCGAGGCTAAGGAGAATGTCAAGGTGGAGGATGCTACACAGACATTCGCAACTATCACCCTTCAGAACTACTTCCGTATGTACCACAAACTTGCGGGTATGACGGGTACGGCGGAGACCGAGTCGTCGGAGTTCTGGAGTATATATAAGCTCGACGTTGTCGTCATCCCCACAAACCGCAAGGTTATACGCGACGACCGCGAGGACTTGGTATATAAGACCGAGCGCGAGAAGTATAATGCTGTTATTGCCGAGATCGAGAAGCTCGTAGCCGAAGGTCGCCCCGTGTTGGTGGGTACCACGTCGGTGGAGATCTCGGAGCTCTTGAGCCGTATGCTCAAGCTTCGCGGTATCAAGCATAACGTGTTGAATGCTAAGCAGCACCAACTCGAGGCGCAGATTGTTGCCGAGGCGGGACGCAGCGGTCAGGTGACCATCGCTACGAATATGGCGGGTCGTGGTACCGATATCAAGCTCACACCCGAGGTTAAGGAGCGTGGTGGTCTTGCCATCATAGGTACGGAGCGTCACGAGAGCCGTCGTGTAGACCGTCAGCTACGTGGTCGTGCAGGACGTCAGGGAGACCCCGGCTCGTCGCAGTTCTTCGTGTCGTTGGAGGATAAGTTGATGCGTCTCTTTGGCTCGGATCGTATCGCTAAGCTTATGGATAAGATGGGCATCCAGGAGGGTGAGGTCATCCAGGCGGGCATGATGACAAGTGCCATTGAACGAGCACAGAAGAAGGTTGAGGAGAATCACTTTGGTGTGCGTAAGCGCCTGTTGGAGTACGACGATGTGATGAACTCGCAGCGTGAGGTTATATATACGCGTCGTCGCCATGCTCTCTATGGCGAGCGTATCGACATCGACCTTAACAACCTGCGCTACGACTATGCCATCAAGTTCGTTGAGGCACACGAGGGTTGCTCGTTCGAGGAGTTCAAGTACGACCTCTTGCGCGAGGTGGCACTCGACACTACGCTCATCGAGGAGCAGTATGCAGCAATGAAGCCCAAGGAGCTTATTGAGGTTATCGCACGTGACCTTACCGACCTATATGAGCGTAAGTCTAAGGCCTTTGCCGATATTGTACGTCCCACGATGACCAAGATATACGAGGCACACAAGGATAATATGGCGGTACGTATGGCCTTCCCCTTTACCGATGGACGCCTGCGCTACACCATCCCTGTGGAGTTGCAGAAGTGTAAGGATACGGACTGTGCGGAGATATATCGCGTCTTTGCAAAGGTGGCGCTGTTTACTACCATCGACGATGCTTGGCGTGAGCATCTTCGCGAGATGGATGACCTGCGTCAGAGCGTGCAGAATGCCACGTATGAGCAGAAGGATCCGCTCTTGATATATAAGCTCGAGTCGTTCCAGCTCTTCTCGAAGATGTTGGAGGATATCAACCGTGATGTCTTGGCACTCCTGAATAAGGCATACCTTCCCGTCAAGGAGAATAACCCCGATGCTATGCAGCAGGCGCGCGAGCAGAAGTCGAAGATCGATGTTAACAAGCTTCAGGCATCGCGTATGGCGGCAGCAGCAGCTGCGGGTCAGGGCGAGCGTGGCAAGACGGCGCCCATAAAGGTGGATAAGTCGGTGGGTCGCAACGATCCTTGTCCCTGTGGCTCGGGTAAGAAGTATAAGCACTGCCACGGTAAGATGGCATAACCACTAAACGACTACTGCAGTGGGATATAAAGAGCAAAAACAACGTCAGTTCGACATACGCTACCTGCAGATGGCACGCGTATGGGCCGAAAACTCGTACTGTGTACGCCGCAAGGTGGGTGCGTTGCTTGTCAAGGATAAGATGATTATCTCGGATGGCTATAATGGCACGCCCGCGGGCTTCGAGAATATATGTGAGGACGATATGGGTAAGACTAAACCATACGTTCTGCATGCCGAGGCCAATGCCATCACCAAGGTGGCCAAGAGCGCGAATAACTGCGATGGCTCGACGCTGTATGTCACGGCATCGCCTTGCATAGAGTGTGCCAAGCTTATCATCCAGGCGGGTATCCGTCGTGTGGTATATGCCGACCCCTATCGCAACGACGACGGCATAGACTTGCTGCGTAAGGTGGGCATCGAGTGTGTGCAATTGGATGTTAAGTAGCGACGCAGATGAGAGTGAATAAAAAGTGTATTTCTGCGTTACGCTCGCCCTCAAAATGCTCATTTACGCCAAGTAAACTCCGCTTTTTCGGGCTTCGCAGGCCTAAAACTACATCTTTTTATTCACTCTCTTGAGTATTGAAGTGACCCCGAAAGTTTGGACAAAAAACTTTTGGGGTTTCTTTATGCGCAAAAAACACGATTATGTAGCATTACTCAAATATATGAGGATGCTCGAAGACGGTTACTCGGTCAAATCAATTGCTAAAAATTATGGTATTGGAGCAAATAGG
>JAFWYM010000040.1 GCA_017517705.1 Alistipes sp. | reverse complement strand
CTCTACCCTCGCTACCCATACTACCCACGCTCACCACACTCCCCACACTACCCACACTTCCCACCCTACCCACACTACCCATAACTACCCATAACTACCCATAACTACCCACGCTACCCACGCTACCCACGCTACCTATACTACCTATACTACCTATACTCCCCTAAGTCCCCTTTGTCCCTTCGCCCCCTCGTCTCTTCGTCTTAAACAACATTTCTTTGTCTAAGGAAGATGCAAAACAAAATGCTAATGAGCAAGAAACAACACATCAAGAGGTGCAAAGCGTAAAATTTCGGGCTAAAAATTTCGTGGTATGGAAAATTGTTCGTAACTTTGAAGATGCGTAACTGCCTAAATATATATAGGTAGTTATACGAAGTGCAACATTTTAAACTTAAAGTAACAATACAAACCTAAAACAATAAACGATATGAAAAGATTACTTCTCGGTGACGAGGCTATTGCTCAGGCCGCCATCGACGCTGGTCTGTCGGGTGTTTACGCTTATCCCGGTACGCCGTCAACCGAAATTACGGAGTTCATTCAGCTGCGCGAGGAGAAGCGCGGCGAGGCTGCTGACAAGATCTTCTGCCGCTGGGCTACAAACGAGAAGACCGCAATGGAGGGTGCTCTCGGTATGTCGTACATGGGCAAGCGCGCGCTTGTGTGTATGAAGCATGTGGGCATGAACGTTGCTGCCGACCCCTTTGTTAACTCGGCAATGACGGGCGTAAACGGCGGTCTTGTGGTTGTTGCTGCCGACGACCCCTCGATGCACTCGTCGCAGAACGAGCAGGACTCGCGCTTCTATGGTAAGTTTGCCATGATGCCCATCTTCGAGCCCTCATCGCAGCAGGAGGCTTACGACATGACACGTGCAGCCTTCGAGCTCTCGGAGAGTGTGAAGCTCCCCGTACTTATGCGTGTGACAACACGTATGGCGCACTCGCGTGCCGTGGTGACACTCACCGACGAGCCACGCAAGCAGAACGACATCAAGCGTCCGGAGGATGTGCGTCGCTGGATTCTGTTGCCCGCCTTCGCCAAGAAGCGTTATGTCGAGCTCCTCGCTCAGCAGGACGACCTCCAGAAGGCTGCCGTAGAGTCTAAGTTCAACTTCTACCGCAAGGGTACCACGCCCGAGCGCGGTGTCATCTGCACGGGTATCGCGTACAACTACTATATGGAGAATGTAGCTAACCACGAGGAGCGCAGCGTGCTCAAGGTGTCGCAGTATCCTCTGCCCGTGGCGCTCATCGAGAAGATGGTCGAGGATGGCGCTAAGGAGATTCTCGTGATGGAGGAGGGTCAGCCCGTAGTGGAGGAGATGGTGCGTGCCATCGTGCCCTCAACCGTGGAGGTCAAGGGTCGTCTCACGGGCGATCTCAACCGCGTAGGCGAGCTCACGCCCGACACGGTACGTAAGGCCCTCGGCATGGAGGCTCTCGAGAACCTCGCTGCGGACGACATCGTCGTGGCACGTCCACCCGCCTTGTGTCAGGGTTGCGGCCACAGAGATATGTACAAGGCGCTGAACGAGGTGGCTGCCGAGTATGAGAATCCCCGCATCTTTGGCGACATCGGCTGCTACACGCTCGGTGCGTTGCCTCCCTTCCAGGCACTACACGCATGTGTGGAGATGGGTGCCTCGATAACGATGGCCAAGGGTGCCTCGGATGCCGGTCAGTTCCCCTCATTTGCCGTCATTGGCGACTCTACATTCACGCACTCGGGCATCACCGGTCTGTTGGACTGCGTGAACTCTAACGCCAACGTCGTAGTTGTCATCTCGGACAACCTCACAACGGGTATGACCGGAGGTCAGAACTCGGCAGGTACGGGTAAGATAGAGGATATATGCCGTGGCGTGGGTGTTCACCCCGACCATGTACGTGTCGTTGTGCCCCTGCCGAAGAATATGGAGGAGATAAAGAACATCCTGCGCGAGGAGATCGAGTACAAGGGTGTATCGGTGGTAATACCTCGTCGCGAGTGTATACAGACGGCTAAGCGCCACGCCAAGGCACGCGCAGCAGCCGCTAAGAAGGAGTAATGTCCGCAAATGCTAACAAATAAACAGGAAAAAGCTATGAAGAAAGATATCATTTTGGCTGGCGTCGGCGGACAGGGTATTCTGTCGATTGCCACGGTCATCGGCGAGGCTGCCATGGCCGAGGGTTGGAACATCAAGCAGGCCGAGGTTCACGGCATGAGCCAGCGTGGTGGCGACGTGCAGAGTAACCTCCGTCTCTCTACCGAGCCTATCGCCTCGGATCTCATCGCCAAGGGTGGTGCCGACATCATCATCTCGTTGGAGCCCATGGAGGCATTGCGCTACTTAGAGTACCTGAAGAAGGATGGCTGGGTGGTGACGTCGAACGTCCCCTTTGTGAACATCCCCAACTACCCCGACATGGAGGAGCTCAACAAGCACCTCGCGGCATTGCCCAACTGCGTGTCGCTCAACGTTGAGCAGTTAGCCAAGGATGCCGGTGCTCCGCTGCAGGCAGCAAACATGGTGCTCCTGGGTGCCGCCATACCTATGCTCGACATCGAGTTCGAGAAGATCGAGGCAGGCATACGCCGCATCTTTGCACGCAAGGGCGAGGAGGTCATCGAGAAGAACCTCGCAGCCGTACGTGCCGGTTACGATAACTCTATAAAGAAGTAAGCTATGGAGCGTCCATTAGATAAGCAGACCGTAGATAACATCTGCATCGCCAACGGCCTACGCAATGCCAAGGAGCTCGGTGCAGCATCTATACGCCAGTTTGTGAGCGTGGTGAAGGACATCGAGGCCAAGACCGGCGTGGAGTATATACGCATGGAGATTGGCGAGCCCGGCCTCCCCGCAGAGCAGATAGGCATCGAGGCGGAGCATGAGGCGTTGCTTGCGGGCGTAGGCTCGAAGTACCCCCTGATTACGGGTATCGAGCCGCTGACGAAGGAGGCATCGCGCTTCGTAAAGGCCTTCATCAACCTCGACATCCCGCCCATGTGCTTCGTGCCCACGGTGGGCTCCATGCAGGGTGCGTTTGCCACATTTATGGCACTCACGCAGATGCGTGAGGATCGCGACACCATACTCTTCATCGACCCCGGCTTCCCCGTGCAGAAGTCGCAGTGCAAGGTGCAGGGCGTGCGCTACGAGTCGTTCGACGTCATCGACTACCGCGGCAAGGCGCTCGAGGCTAAGCTCGAGGAGATACTATCCGAGGGTCGCATAAGCGGTATGATATACTCGAATCCCAACAACCCCACGTGGATGTGTCTCACGGAGGAGGAGCTCGAGATCATCGGCCGCCTTGCTACGAAGTACGACGTCATCGTCGTCGAGGACCTCGCCTACCTCAACATGGACTTCCGCGAGGATAGGTCTGTGCCCTTCGAGCCTCCCTATCAGCCCTCTGTTGCCCGCTATACGAACAACTGCCTGCACCTCTTGTCGGGCTCAAAGATGTTCTCGTATGCCGGTCAGCGTATCGCCGTGGTGGCATTCAACCCCGCACTTGCGGAGCGTTGCTACGAGGGCTTCGCGAAGAAGTATGGCAACGATGGACAGTTCCGTCGTAACTTCATCTTCAACATCCTCTACGTCCTCTCGTCGGGCGTGCCACACTCGGCACAGTATGCTCTTGCGGCGATGTTCCGCGCAGCAAGCGACGGCAAGCTCAACTACGTGGAGCACACACGCGAATATGCACGTCGTGCCGAGCGCGTGAAGGAGATAATGGTAAAGAACGGCTTCCATATCGTCTACGACAAGGATTGCGACAAGGATGTGTCGGATGGCTTCTTCTTCACCTTCGGATATAAGGATATGACGGGCGAGCAGCTTATCAACAAGCTCATATACTACGGCATCTCGGCCATCACGCTGGCACCCACGGGAAGTACGCGCGAGGGTCTGCGTGGCTGCGTGTCGATGATATCGGACTATCAGTACGACGAGCTCGACAAGCGATTGCGTCTGTTTAGTCAAGACTATTAATAGAGTAAATATTGGGCTGCCCGACAATAACTTGGACAGCCCTATTTAAAACAATACAACTGCTTATGAAGTTAGTAAGTGCGGCTGAGGCCGTGAAACTTATCAAATCGGGCGATGCGGTATATATCCAAGGCTCGACATCTATACCCGAAGTGCTGGTGCAGGCGATGACCGACCGCGCTGCGGAGCTTCGCGACGTGAAGGTATACACGGCATTTGCCATCGGTCGCTTCGATGCCCCCTATGCCAAGGCCGAGTTGCGCGACTCGTTTGAGCCCCTGAGCTTCTTCGTCGCCAACAACCTGCGTAACGCCATAAAGGAGGGTGTGGCGCAGACAATACCCGCCTTCCTGGGCGAGATACCCTTCCTCTTCCGCTCGGGACAGGTGCCCCTCGATGTCACGCTGCTCAACGTGTCGGAGCCCGACGAGGAGGGCTACTGCTCGTATGGCGTATCTGCCGACCTCGCATTCTCGGCTGTGGAGTGCTCAAAGACAATCATCGCGCAGGTGAACAAGTATATGCCTCGCACCTTCGGTGACCCCGTAATCCATGTCTCGAAGATTGATGCCATGGTACGTGGCGATGAGCCTCTTGTCGAGGTGCCCACGGTGATACCCAACGAGGTGGAGCGTGCCATAGGTAACTATATAGCCTCGGAGATTCCCGATGGCGCTACATTGCAGATAGGCGTGGGTGGCATACCCAATGCTGTGCTCGATGCGTTGCACAACCACAAGCACCTCGGCCTACATACCGAGGCGATGACCGATGGTGTCGTGCCCCTCATCCAGAAGGGCATCATCGACAACTCGTTGAAGAAGATATACCCCGGACAGTCGGTAGCATGCCTCTGCCTCGGTAGCCAGCGCCTCTACGACTACCTCGACGGCAACCGCGATGTTGTCATCCGCGATGTGGCGTGGACGAACGACCCGCAGAACATACGTCAGAACCCCCGCGTCATGGCCGTGAACTCGGCAATAGAGATAGACCTCACGGGCCAGATATGCGCCGATAGTATCGGCGAGCGTATCTTCTCGGGCGTGGGTGGCCAGCACGACTTTATGTATGGCGGTGCTCTCTCCGAGGGTGGCAAGTGCTTCATAGCGCTACCCTCGATAACAAACAAGGGCATATCGAAGATTGTGCCCACGCTGACAAAGGGCGCGGGTGTCGTTACTACACGCTTCCAGGCGCAGTATATCGCTACGGAGCACGGCATCGTCTACCTGCGTAACAAGTCACTTGCGGAGCGTGCCAAGCTGCTCATATCTATCGCCGACCCGAGTGTCCGCGAGGATTTGGAGCGTGCTGCCGTTGAGCGCTTCGGCATAGGCTTCCTGCGCGCAAGGGTGTAATCTTGTCAACAGCCACTGTTGCTAGATAGGATAAGGGGCTGACTAAAAAGTAACTTGGTCAGCCCCTGATACTCAAGAGAGTGAATAAAAAGATGTAGTTTTAGGCTTGCGAAGCCCGAAAAAGCGGAGTTTACTTGGCGTAAATGAGCATTTTGAGGGCAAGCGTAACGACAAAATACACTTTTTATTCACTCTCTTTTTATGCTTTTTTTATAAGAATATTTGCATGTGTCATTATTTTTGCGTATCTTCGCTTAATATAAGTGTATAACCGTACTAAAACGCTACGATTATGGCAGAGGAGAAGACCCGTTACAACGATGCTGAGCTCGAAGAGTTCCGCGTGTTGATAGAGCAGAAATTGGCATCGGCGCGTGCCGACTACGATATGTTGCGCACGGCTACGAGCAACGAGAACGACACTGAGGATTCGTCGCCCACATTCAAGGTTATGGAGGAGGGCGCCACGACACTCTCACGCGAGGAGTATGGCTCGCTCGCACAGCGTCAGGCTAAGTTTATCCGTAACCTCGAGATGGCACTTGTGCGCATCAAGAATAAGACCTACGGCATCTGTAAGACCACAGGAAAGCTAATCCCGCGTGAGCGTCTCCTGCGTGTGCCCCACGCCACAGAGTGCATCGAGGCAAAGAACGCCCGCAGGTAATTGGGTGAGGAGTGTGATAAAAGCAAAGGGATGGCTAATTTGTTAGTCATCCCTTTGCTTTTGTGGTGTGGGGAGAGTGGGGAATATGGGGAGTATGGGTAATAGTAACGGAGTAACGGCAGTAACGGGGTGGTGTATCCGTTACTGCCGTTACTCGCGTTACTCGGGGGAATAGGGAGTTTAGGGAGTTTAGAGAGTTTAGGGAATATAAGGAAAACGATAATTCACTAATCTCCCTAATTTCCCTAAATTCCCTAAATTCCCTACTCTACCCAGGCTCCTTATAATTGCGCCTTACGCCTTGGTGACGGCAATCTTCAGAGGCTCGTCGTCGAGGTCGCTGTCGACAACAAACGCGCCCTGGGGTGCGGCAACAGCCTTGACATCCAATGCTAACGTCTGCTGTGCGATATACTCGGCGAAGCTCTCAACTGCCGTAGTCGTAGCTGCGGTGGCCTCAATCTCCACACGTATCTTATCCGTAACCTCGAAGCCCGAATCCTTACGTATGTTCTGTATGCGGTTGACAAGCTCGCGGGCGACACCCTCACGGCGAAGCTCCTCGCTGATGGTTATATCCAAGGCCACGGTGAGCTTACCCTCCGATGACACCAACCATCCGGGCATATCCTCGCTCGTGATGTCGAAGTCGGCAGCCGTGACGGTGACCTGCTGGCCCGCAACCTCGAGAACGGTCTCGGCATTTGCCTCGATAGCGGCAATCTGCTCCTGCGTAAACGTGGCGACAAGTGCCGACATGGCCTTCGCAAGCTGTGCATAGCGCTGGCAGAAGGTCTTGAAGTTGAGCTTTATGCGCTTGGTGATGATGCCCGTGGTATCCGAGATAAGCTCTATGTCCTTAACATTCACCTCGTTCATGATGAGCGGGCGCACCGCCTCGATATGCTTAGCCATGGTCTTATCCAAGACGGGGATGATAATCTTCTGCAACGGCTGGCGCACCTTGATGTTGACCTTACGACGTAGTGCCAAGACCATCGATGATGTGCGCTGTGCCAACGACATCATAGCCTCGAGCTCCGCGTCGATGAGTGCCTCGTTGCATGTGGGGTACTCCGCGAGGTGTACGCTCGACTCCGTATGGCGGCCACTCACGGCATTGAGATCCGTGAATATGCGGTCGGTGAGGAACGGAGCGATGGGCGCAGCGGCCATAGCCACGGTCTCCAGACATGTGTAGAGCGTCTGATATGCTGCGAGCTTATCCTCGGTCATCGTGCCACCCCAGAAGCGCTTACGGTTGAGGCGCACATACCAGTTCGAGAGCAGCTCGCCCACGAAGCCATCGATGCGGCGTGCCGCAGGTGTGGGGTCGTAGTCCTCGAGGTAGGCGGTGACATCGCGAACCATAGAGTTGAGCTCCGAGAGTATCCAGCGGTCAATCTCGGGGCGCGAAGCAACGGGAATCTCCTGCTCCTTGCCCGTGAAGCCGTCGATGTTGGCATAGAGGGCGAAGAACGAGTAGGTGTTGTAGAGCGTGCCGAAGAACTTACGGCGGCACTCGTCGACACCGTCGACATCGAACTTGAGGTTGTCCCACGGCTGCGAGTTAGATATCATATACCAGCGCGTAGCATCGGCACCATACTTCTTAAGCACCTCGAAGGGGTCTACGGCATTACCCAGACGCTTAGACATCTTATTGCCGTTCTTGTCCAACACGAGGCCGTTAGAGATGATGTTCTTGAACGCCACAGAGTCGAACAACATCGTGGCGATGGCGTGCAACGTGTAGAACCATCCGCGTGTCTGGTCGACACCCTCGGCGATGAAGTCCGCGGGGTATATCTGGTCGAAGCCCTCCTTATTCTCGAAGGGGTAGTGTACCTGAGCGTAGGGCATGGCTCCCGAGTCGAACCATACGTCGATGAGGTCGGGCTCACGACGCATAGGCTCACCCTTCGACGACACCAAGACGATGCTGTCGACATAGGGGCGGTGGAGGTCGATGTTCTCGGTCGAGTAGTTCTCCTTAGACATATCGCCCACCTTGAAGTTCTTATATGGGTTCTCGGCCATAACGCCGGCAGCAACAGCCTTCTCAATCTCAGCGATGAGCTCCTCGACAGAGCCTATACACTTAAGCTCCGTTCTATCCTCCGTAGCCCAGATGGGTAGCGGCGTGCCCCAGAAGCGCGAGCGCGAGAGGTTCCAGTCGTTGATATTCTCGAGCCACTTGCCGAAGCGTCCCGTGCCCGTAGACTCGGGCTTCCAGTAGATGGTCTTGTTGAGCTCCATCATACGCTCGCGGAGCGCCGTGGTACGTATGAACCACGAATCCAAGGGGTAGTACAACACGGGCTTATCCGTTCTCCAGCAGTGGGGATAGTTGTGCGTGTGCTTCTCAATCTTGAACGCCTTGTTTGCCTCCTTGAGCTTGAGCGAGATGTATATGTCGAGGTTCTCGGCAGCCTGCGCAGCCTTCTCGTCGTAGCGACCATCGACGGTGAACTGCGGGTCGTAGGCGTTCTTCACGAAGCGTCCCTCATACTCGTCATAGGCGCCATCTACGCACTCCTTAACAAACGCATCGTCGAGCTCGGCCTTGAGGTAGAACTTACCCGCAAAGTCGACCATGGGGCGTGTCTCACCGCGCTTGTTTATCATGAAGAGCGACGGTATGCCTGCCTGACGTGCCACGAAGGCATCGTCGGCACCAAACGTGGGCGCGATGTGTACTATACCCGTACCATCCTCCGTCGTCACATAGTCGCCGAGGATTACGCGGAAGGCCTTGGCCGAGGCCTCCTTCCAGTTGCCCTTCTCGTCAGCCTCCACGGGCTTAACCCACGGCAAGAGCTGCTCGTAGTGCATGCCCTCGAGCTCCGTGCCACGCCACTTACCCACAACCTCGAAGGGTATGAGCTTATCGCCCGCCTTATACTCGCTAAGGGCTATGCCCTCGGCCTTCTTGTTGAAGAGTGAGTACAACAGAGGCTCAGCAACGACAGCCGTAATCTTCTCTGCAGTGTAGGGGTTGAAGGTGCGCACCGCCACGTAGTCAATCTTGGGGCCTACGCAGAGTGCCGTATTCGAGGGTAGCGTCCACGGTGTTGTCGTCCACGCAAGGAATACGGGCGTGCCCCAGCCCTCCATCTCGGCCTTGGGGTCGAGGATGCGGAACTGCGCCGTGCAGGTGGTATCCTTAACATCGCGGTAGCAGCCCGGCTGGTTGAGCTCGTGTGTCGAGAGTCCCGTGCCCGCTGCGGGCGAGTAGGGCTGTATGGTGTAGCCCTTGTAGAGGAGGTTCTTGTCGTAGAGCTGCTTGAGGAGCCACCATAGCGTCTCGATAAACTTGTTGTCGTAGGTGATATAGGGGTCGTCCATGTTCACCCAGTAGCCCATCTTGCGTGTGAGGTCCTCCCAGATGTCGGTGAACTCCATCACGGCCTCGCGGCACTGGCGGTTGTACTCCTCGATGGTTATCTTCTTGCCTATATCCTCCTTTGTTATGCCGAGCTTCTTCTCCACGCCGAGCTCCACGGGGAGTCCGTGTGTGTCCCATCCCGCCTTGCGGTGTACGAGGTAGCCCTGCTGTGTCTTGAAGCGGCAGAATACATCCTTGATGGTACGCGCCATCACGTGGTGGATGCCCGGGGTGCCGTTTGCCGAGGGGGGACCCTCGTAGAATACGAATGTGGGGTGACCCTCGCGTGTCGTTATGCTCTTGTGGAAGGTGTCATCCTCGGTCCAGCGCTTGAGCACGTCGTCGGCCACGCCTGCGAGGTCTAAACCCTTATACTCTTGAAACTTACTCATTACCTTTATCGTGTGATTAATGTTTGTTACTACTCCTCCGCGTCGTCATCCTCCGACTCGGCCATTGTGGTGTATACGTTTGTCACGTCGTCATCCTCCTCGAGGTGCTCGATGAGCTTGTTCACCGCCTCGCGCTCCTCGGGGCTCAGCTCCTTGGTGTCTGTGGGTATGCGCACGGCCTCACCCGAGACGAGCTCGTAGCCCTTAGCCTCAATCCATGTCTGTATCTGGCCGAAAGACTCGTATGCGGCATATACCGTCACCTCGCCCTCCTCGGCGTAGAACTCGTCGACACCGAAGTCAATCATCTCGAGCTCCATCTCCTCGAGGTCGGCACCCGCCGTGGGCTTGAACTTGAATACGCACTTATGCTCGAACATGAAGCCTACCGAGCCCGATGTTCCGAGCGTGCCGCCATACTTGTTGAAGTACATGCGCACCGATGCCACCGTGCGGTTGGTGTTGTCCGTGGCTGTCTCCACCAATACGGCGATGCCGTGAGGGCCATAACCCTCGTATATCATCTCCTTGTAGTCTGCCGAGTCCTTGTCCGTAGCGCGCTTTATGGCACGCTCGACATTCTCCTTGGGCATATTCTCGGCCTTGGCGTTCTGCATGAGTAGACGGAGGCGCAGGTTCGATGCGGGGTCGGGACCCGAGGCCTTCACTGCCATCTCTATCTCCTTGCCAATCTTCGTAAATACGCGCGCCATGTGTCCCCAGCGCTTCATCTTTCTCGCCTTGCGATACTCAAATGCTCTTCCCATAATTGTTGTGTTTTTATTTTGATTTTTAACTATCTATACCTCTTGTATATATATAATGGCGCAAAGATACGAAAAAAAATTAATAATTGCTACACGAAAGCACTATTATCGATAAGGAGTAACAAGAGTAACAGGAGTAACAGGAGTAACAGGAGTAACAAGAGTAACAAGAGTAACAAGAGTAACAAGAGTAACAAGAGTAACAAGAGTAACAGGAGTAACAAGAGTAACAAGAGTAACAGGAGTAACAGGTACCCCCACCCCTGTTACTCTGTTACTCTTGTTACTCCTGTTACTAAGTGAGTAGTGAGTAGTGAGTAGTGAGTAATTAATGGGTAGTATGGGTAGTGTGGGGAATATGGGTAGTTATCTGTTAGCGCTCTACCCAGTCTACCCACTCTACCCAGGCTCCCCATAACTGCGCTTTTAGTTATGGGTAGTATGGGGAGTGTGGGTAATATGGGTAGTATGGGTAGTACCTGTTAGCGCTTTACCCAGTCTACCCACTCTACCCATTCTACCCAGGCTCCCCATAATTGCGCTATTAGTTATGGGTAGTATGGGGAATATGGGGAGTATGGGGAGTATGGGTAGTATGGGGAATATGGGTAGTTATCTGTTAGCGCTTTACCCATTCTACCCACTCTACCCACTCTACCCAGGCTCCCCATAACTGCGCTCTACGTTATGCCTCTCTTACCGCCCTACACGCTTTCTAAAAAATATAGAAAAAATTTATAGTTAAAATACTTGACAACGGCCTTCTGATGATGTATATTTGCACCGTGGCTGGCACATCTGCCATCACGGTCAATCATACATATATAACATCTTAAATATTAATCATTATGCTAAATGAATCATTGAGCAGTCGCATAAGGATTGCCAAGCAGCACAAGCCCATGCCCGAGGAGTTCAACTCCTTAACAGGCATATCGCTCGAGAAGGCCATAAAGAAGTGGGAGCAAGAGATGGCCGAGGAGCGCATACACCCCTACGTCGTCGACATGACGAAGCAGCTACCAGAGCTAAAGCCACTAATTAGCATTAATGATAGCTGCGTATGTAGCGTAGGCAACATATCGGCTATCTGTGGCGAGGCGAAGAGTAAAAAGACATTTCTCGCCTCTGCTCTTGTAGCCTCCGCCATGGCCATGCCCTTTAAGGGCATAAATAACTTCGCTAATGTTGATAAGTGTGACAACATTAACGTGTTATGGGTAGATACCGAGCAGGGTGAGCGTCATGTGCGCAAGGTTGTGGATCGCATAAGCAGGATGACGGGCGCTAAGCTCGGAGGCTCCAGCTTCGAGCCACGCCTTACGACATTGGCGCTACGTGAGCTCTCACCCGCGGAGCGTAAGGCGAGGATGCTCGATGCCATGAGCCTTATGCCCTACGACATCGTCGTCATCGACGGCATTGCCGACCTGCAGCGCAATACCAACGACCTTGAGGAGAGCGATGCCCTGGTCATGGAACTCATGGCGCTCTCGACGATGGCCCAGACACATATAATATGTGTACTACACACCAATCCTGGTAGCGACAAGGCACGTGGCCACCTCGGCTCGTCGCTGCTGCGCAAGGCCGAGACGGTAATCTTCGTACACCGCGCCGGCGACACCTCGATTGTCGAGCCTCAGTACTGCCGTAATGAGCCCTTCGAGCGCTTCGCCTTCACCATCAACGACGAGGGCATCCCCGAGCTATGCGACATACCAACCTCCATAGAGGAGGATAGGCGTCCCGAGGTTGTGGCCATACTCGAGGATATGTACGGTGGCACTATCGAGCGTAGTACGCTGGTCAAGAAGATTATGGAGCTTCAAGGCGTGAGCAACAGGGCTGCGCAGATGAAGATTAAGCGCGACCTCGACCGCGGCTTTATATGCCAAAAGGGAAACCTAGTGGCGACTTTTGACTCCCTTAGTAACAAGAGTAACAAGAGTAACAGAGTAACAGGGGTGGGGGTACCTGTTACTCCTGTTACTCCTGTTACTCCACCGCCACAGCAGAGCGAGATACCCGTAGAGCCGAGCTGCAAGCAGAGCATGGCAGCCTGGGACGACGATGATGCACCATTTTAGTGAGTAGTGAGTAGTGAGGAGTGAGTAGTGAGTAATTAATAGGGAGTTTAGGGAGTTTAGGGAGTTTAGGGAGTTTAGGGAAAACGATAATTCACTAATTTCCCTAAATTCCTTAAATTCCCTATATTCCCTATGACTAATAGCGCAGTTATGTGGAGCCAGGGTAGAGTGGGTAGTCTGGGGAGATTGGGTAGAGCGCTAACAGATAACTACCCATAACTACCCATACTACCCATACTACCCAGAACCACTACTCACTACTCACTACTCACTGCTCACTCCTCACTACTCATTGTTCATAGCTCCCAATCTAAAATTCTTAAGAAAATTATTAAAACTTTTTAGTAAATTATTTGTTTATTTAAAAAATACCCCTTACCTTTGCAGCGAAGTTTTAAGGTTCAATTAGGTTAGTAGTTTTAGGTTGGAAGGGCCTATCGAAGGATTGCGGCAATAGGCGTCAGCTCCACGGAGTGGCGGGTATTGTTGCTAAGAGAGGCGGCGGTACTCGTCACCTGTCGAACATCTTTCGGTAGGCCCACTTTTTGTCAATGAGGAGTGAGGAGTGAGGAGTGAGTAATTTTATTCTGGCGTACAGGATAACCGCTCACGTCATTCTAAAAAAAGCAAGGGCCACTTTCGGCACTAAATCCCCATTACATATCGTATTTTCGGAAAAAAGTATTACCTTTGTGGCAATGCGCGCATACGTGTGCGCGTACATACGTATATTATGAAGCGAACAGTGACCATAGGATTCGATGCCCGACATGCCATCGAGGGCGATACGGCGCTATCGTCGTACTCGCGATATGTCATCGAGGCGATGGCTGCGACATGCCCGCGCCACGGTTACTTCCGTCTCTATGCCGAGAGCCTATCGTCGAATGCCGACTACCAGGCCCTCGCCCTGCGCCACAATGTGGAGGCGATGCTCCCCGATGGGCGTCTATGGCGCAAGATGGCGTGGCTATGGAGGCTCTATGCCATAGGGCGCGACCTCGAGCGTGGCGACGTGGAGCTATACCACAGCCTCGACGAACACCTACCCTACGGCCTCGGACGCCGCAACATACGCTCCGTGGTCACAGTACACTCGCTCGACTACCTCAGCACCAAGGTATTTCAGAATCCCGTGGAGAGCGCCACGCGACGCCTGATGACCCTCTCGTCGCTGAAACGCGCCGACCGCATCATAGCCCTCAGCGAGAGCCTCAAGAGGGAGATTATCGAGGCCTTCGGCATCGACAGCGACAGGATAGACGTCATCTACCGTGGCTGCGACCGCGCCTACAGCATAACACCCAATGCCGAGGAGCTCGCGGCCGTGAGAGAGCGCTACTCCCTCCCCGAGCGCTTCATCCTCACCGCTGGCACGCAGCATCAGCGCAAGAATACAGCCATCATCCTCGACGCCCTCACGATGGCGGCCGACGACATACACCTGGTGGTGGCATCGCGCACAACAGCCTATACCGCCGTGCTCCAAGCACACGCCGAGGAGCTCGGCATAGCCCACCGCCTGCATATCGTCGAGCCCGCGACAACACCCCACCGCGTGGCACTATACACGCTCGCCGAGGCATACGTACAGATGTCGCTATACGAGGGCTTCGCCACATCCATCGTCGAGGCACTCACAACCCAAACACCCGTCATCGCCTCGCGTGGCACATCGCACGAGGAGGCGGGAGGCTCCAACTCGATATATGTCGAGAGCAACGACGCCAAAGGCCTCGCCGAGGCCATAGAGCTCGTAGCCTCGGACGACGACCTGCGCCAGAGGATGAAGCAGCGCGGCAAGAGCTACGTGACACGCTTTCGCCCCGAGGTGGCAGCATACAACATACTCAACTGCTACCGACGTATAAATGTAGACATCAACGAATAGGCAAAAGAGTCTAATAAAGAAAAAGTGCAATGCCCTGAGGCTCTGCACATTGAAGATAAAACATAGAAAATAAGCATTAAAACTTATGGCGATTTAGGCAAAAGTGAGTATCTTTGACGCGCCTAACCGCACAAAACAGAAGAGATTGACAACATAATAATAACAATTATGGAAAGAGTTACAAAAATTGTAGTTATGGCAAAGCAGGTGCCCGACACACGTAATGTGGGCAAGGATGCTATGACTGCCGAGGGTACGGTCAACCGCGCTGCCCTCGCTGCAATCTTCAACCCCGAAGATTTGAACGCCTTGGAGATGGCCCTACAGATGAAGGACACGATAGGCAATGCCACGGTACACGTGCTCACCATGGGCCCCCAGCGTGCTGCTGATGTCATCCGCGAGGCTATGTTCCGTGGTGCGGATGGTGGCTACCTCCTCTCAGGCAAGGAGTTCGCAGGCTCGGATACCTTGGCTACGTCATACGCCTTGGCATGCGCACTACGCAAGATAAACCCCGACATTGTCGTTGCAGGCCGTCAGGCTATCGATGGCGACACGGCGCAGGTGGGTCCCCAGGTTGCCGAGAAGCTCGGCCTCCCGCAGGTGACATACGCCGAGGAGCTCATCGCCATCAACGACACGGAGATAACCATAAAGCGCCGCTTGGAGCGTGGCTCGGAGGTTGTAGTATCGCCCCTTCCTGCCGTAATCACGGTCAACGCCTCGGCCAAGGAGTGCCGCCCCCGCAACGCCAAGCGCGTGATGAAATATAAGTATGCCCTTGCCACATCGGAGCTCGCCACAGCCGACGACAAGCGTAAGAGCTTTATCGACGAGCGCTCGTACCTCCACATCGTGGAGTTCGCGGCAGCAGATGTAGACCCCGACCCCGCACAGCTCGGTCTCAGCGGCTCGCCCACGAAGGTTAAGAAGATTGAGAATGTCGTATTCCAGGCCAAGGAGGCCAAGAGCCTCACTGCCGACGACAAGGATATCGAGGCTCTCATGCAGGAGCTTATTGCGAGCCACACGCTCGGTTAACCCCTCAAAAACATGTGAACTATGAATAACGTATTTGTATATATCGAGATTGAGGATAGGGAGATTGCCGACGTGTCGTTGGAGCTCCTCACTAAGGGCCGCGAGCTGGCCAACACGCTTGGCGTGAAGCTCGAAGCGGTGGTTATAGGCAAGGATGTCGAGGCTCTTGCTCCCGAGTTGGCCAAGTATGGCGCCGACACGGTATGGGTTGCCGACGACGCTATTTTTGCCCCCTTCCGCACCCTGCCACACACCGCCGTAATGGTGGGACTTATCGAGAAGGAGAAGCCCCAGATTGCGCTCTTTGGCGCTACGCCCGTGGGTCGCGACTTTGCACCGCGCGTATCGTCAGCACTGCACAGCGGTCTTACGGCCGACTGCACGGAGCTTGTCATCGGCGAGCATAAGGATGCCAAGACGGGCAAGGAGTACGACTCGTTGCTCTACCAGATACGCCCCGCCTTCGGAGGTAACATCATCGCCACCATCGTCAACCCCGAGTGCCGCCCGCAGATGGCAACAGTACGCGAGGGTGTGATGCGCAAGGAGGCTCTCGCCACACCCGCCAAAGGCGAGGTGAGGGTCATCGACTGGAAGCCTATGGTTAAGGATACGGATCTGGCTGTGCGCATCGTCGAGCGCCACATCGAGGAGCGCAAGATAAACATCAAGGGTGCCTCTATCATCGTGGCCGGAGGCTACGGCGTAGGCTCGAAGGAGGGCTTCAAGCTCGTGCACGAGTTGGCCGACGTCCTCGGCGGCGAGGTGGGAGCCTCACGTGCGGCTGTCGATGCAGGCTTCACGGAGCATGAGCGTCAGATAGGTCAGACGGGTGTCACGGTGCGCCCCAAGCTATATATCGCCTGCGGTATCTCGGGACAGATACAGCATACGGCAGGTATGGATGGCTCGGCGATGATCGTATCTATCAACACCGACCCCGCAGCGCCCATAACGAAGATTGCCGACTACGCCATCACGGGTAGCGTCGAGGAGGTCATCCCCAAGATGATAAAGTATTACAAACAGAACTCAAAGTAACGAAGCTATGGCAAACTTTTTTTCAGATAATAAAGACCTACAATACCACCTCTCACATCCGTTGATGAAGAGGATTATCGAGCTCAAGGAGCGTAACTTTGCCGATGCTGCGGAGTACGACTATGCACCCCAGGATGCGGAGGATGCTCTGGACTCGTACCGCCGCGTGTTGGATATCGTGGGTGATGTATGTGGCGAGGTTATCGCCGCAAATGCCGAGAGTGTCGACCATGAGGGCCCACGTGTCGTTAACGACCATGTGGAGTACGCCTCGGGCACGGTGCGCAACCTCGAGGCTCTCAATGCTGCCGGCCTTGGAGGCATGACCCTCCCCCGCCGCTTCGGAGGTCTCAATATGCCCGTTACGTGCTTCGCCATGGCTAACGAGATGGTGGCACGTGCCGATGCCGGCTTCGAGAACATCTGGGGCTTGCAGGACTGCGCCGAGACCATCAACGAGTTCGCCACGGAGGATATCAAGGCTAAGTTCCTGCCCCGCGTGTCGGCAGGCGAGACCTGCGCCATGGACCTCACCGAGCCCGATGCGGGCTCCGACCTTGGCGCTGTGATGCTCAAGGCCACGTGGGATGAGGCTGCCGGCGTATGGCGCCTGAACGGCTGCAAGCGCTTCATCACAAATGGCGACGGCGACATATCGCTGGTGTTGGCACGTACCGAGGAGGGCACGAAGGATGCCCGCGGTCTGTCGATGCTCATCTACGACAAGCGCGATGGTGGCGTCAAGGTGCGCCGCATAGAGAACAAATTGGGTATCAAGGGCTCACCCACATGCGAGCTGGTGTTCAACAATGCCCCTGCGGTGCTTGTTGGCGACCGTAAGATGGGACTCATAAAGTACGTCATGAGCCTCATGAACGCTGCACGCCTGGGTATCGCAGCACAGTCTACGGGTCTCTGCGAGGCTGCCTACCGCGAGGCATTGAAGTATGCCGCCGAGCGTGAGCAGTTTGGCAAGGCCATCAACGAGTTCGCTGCCGTGCGCGAGATGCTCAAGAACATGGAGGCTAAGACCCTCGCCTCGCGTGCCATGCTCTACGAGACTGCCCGCTTTGTGGATATATACAAGCAGCTTGCCCATATCTCTCACGACCGCTCACTCGAGGCCGAGGAGCGCCAGGAGATGAAGTTCTACAACCGCCTTGCCGACGGCTTCACACCTTTGGCCAAGATGTTTGCCTCGGAGTATGCCAACGAGGTGGCCTACGACTCGATACAGATACATGGTGGCTCGGGATATATGAAGGACTACGCCTGCGAGCGCCTCTACCGCGATGCACGCATCATGAACATCTACGAGGGTACGACACAGCTGCAGGTGGTTGCCGCCATCAACCACGTGACCAAGGGCACATACCTCGAGCAGATGCTTCGCTACGAGGCGGAGCCCCGCTCAGAGGCTACGGCAGCCATGGCAGCACAGCTCGAGGAGCTACGCAAGGTCTACGAGCAGGTTGTCGAGCGCGTGGAGAGCATAGACAAGGAGGCTAACGGCTATAAGGAGCTTCACTCGCGCCGTCTGGTAGAGATTGCGGGCTACATCCTCATCTCGCACCTCATGCTGCGCCAGGCTACGGAGGTCGAGACCGACTACCTCAACGCCGCGAAGATATATGTCAAGTATGCCGCGAAGAAGATTACCGAGGCCGCTTACTATATCAACACGTCGGAGAAGAGCGATGTAGAACTCTTCGGATAGAGACTATATAGTTAGTAAAGAGGGGATGACTAAAAAGTAAATTTGTCATCCCCATTTTTGTTAGGAGGTTGAATAAAAAGATGTAGTTTTAGGCTTGCGAAGCCCGAAAAAGCGGAGTTTACTTGGCGTAAATGAGCATTTTGAGGGCGAGCATAACGACAAAATACACTTTTTATTCAGCCTCTTTTTTTACAAAATATTTGTGTTAGAAAAATTATTTACCTATCTTTGCACCCCGTATCAACCTCTTATATAGGGCATAAGCAGGGTGCAACCAAGGGGGCGTAAGCCTAACTCGGGATGTGGATTATCGGCGGAGGAGCCGTTATGGTACTGCTTAGGCAGCGATAATGTTGAGCGATAAACATTTAAATTTTGTTGCAACAATGAACAAAGATGCATTGATCAGACTCGTGAACGAGCAGATGTGGGAGAAGGGCGAGCAGGATGTGCCCAAGTTTGGTGCTGGTGATACTATCACCGTAACGTACCGTATCATCGAGGGTAACAAGGAGCGCTTGCAGAGCTTCCGTGGTGTAGTTATCCAGATTAAGGGTACCGGCCGCACAAAGATGTTCACCATCCGTAAGGTATCTAACGGTGTTGGTGTAGAGCGTATCTTCCCTCTTTACTCACCCCACATCGACAAGATCGAGGTGAACAAGTACGGTGTAGTACGTCGCGCACGTATCTACTACCTCCGTGACCTTACAGGTAAGAAGGCACGCATCAAGGAGCGCCGCATGAAGAGAACCGAGGAGTAGTCCTTGGCAGGCGCAACAAAGCAGAGAGCATCCAATTTTGGGTGCTCTCTTTGTTTTAAAACAATGAGTAGTGAGGAGTGAGGAGTGAGCAGTGAGCAGTGAGTAGGGAAATTAGGGAGATTAAGGAATTTAGGGAAATTAGTGAATTATCGTTTTCCTTATATTCCCTAAACTCCCTAAACTCCCTAAACTCCCTATAACTAATAGCGCAGTTATGGGGAGCCTGGGTAGAGTGGGTAGAATGGGGAGATTGGGTAAAGCGCTAACAGATAACTCCCTATACTCCCTAAACTCCCTAAACTCCCTATAACTAATAGCGCAGTCATGGGGAGCCTGGGTAGAGTGGGTAGAATGGGGAGAGTGGGTAAAGCGCTATCAGATAACTACCCATACTACCCATATTACCCATACTCCCTATACTCCCTATACTCCCTAAACTCCCTAAACTCCCTATACTCCCTATACTCCCCACACAACAACAGCCGTCATGGTAGCCCGCAATTTGTTGTCAGAAGGGGTTAGGCTTGGTCTCGACATGAAATCAGCCCGGATGGGACATACTAAGCGTATTTCCCATTCGGGCTGATGATTGAGAGGCCGAGAATGACCCCTTATCACAACAAATTAAAAGCGGAAGCCGAGAGTTAGAACAGCCTTATGTCGCATCGTGTGGAACGAGAAGATATCGCTCTCGATATCGAGCTCGGGGTCATAGGAGTCGATAGCGTAGAAGGTCTGGAAGGGGGTATAGTGGGTGTTGCTATACTGGTATGCGAAGTCGAGGTATATGTTATTGTTGAACTTAAGGCCGAAGCCTGCGGTGATGATGCTCTCGCGGGTAGGCAGGGGATGGGTGAATACCACATCCTCGTAGCCCTTACGTAGGGCTGAGCCACTCCATATATAACCCACACGCACAGGCAGGAAGGGGAGAATATAGGCCTCGGCACCTACACGTAGAGTATTACTACCCTGGAAACATTCATCTAACCACTCGTTGTGCGCCACGTCGATGGGTGCATATTGCAGATGTGTCGTCTGGTACCAGCTACGCTCGTAGTCGGCAGAGAGGATTACGCGCTGTGCGAGGGTGAAGGCCACGCCCGCAAGGAGGCGTGAGGGTGAGCGGAAGCGCCACGCATAGCCTCCCGAGTCCTCCCAGATGCCCGAGTATGCCTCGTCGTAAATATACCCATCGCTGCCTATGTCGTAGTCCTCGGGGGTGTCGCCCGCGCTATATGTCGCCGACCACATATCTATGTCGTAGCGCATATTGAGGGTATAGTACGTTGGCGTATGGTATGCCACGCCTATGCGCAACCAGTCTACAGGGCGTGCCGTGATGCCCACCTTAAAGTTGAAGCCCGAGCCCGAGATGCTGGTGCGCTGCATCGAGTTCATATACTCGAGCTGGTAGGGATATACCGTTGCCGAGGGGTAGTTGTTGTCGGGGTAGTTGTAACCCTCGCCATAGAATACGTTGCGACGATAGCGCACATCCTGAAGTCCGAGCGAGACACCGAGATATACGCGGTCGATGAAGTTGAAGCCCGCAGTGAAGGCATACTCCCCTATCGAGCCACGTGTCTCCACCGACGAGTAGTGGTCGATAAGAGCATTTCCTGCTATGCGGTCGATATACCAATCTTTATCCTCCTGGCTGTAGTTTATAAGGCCATTCTTATATGCTGCCGTGGCACCCCAAAGGTAGGGGTCGTTGCCGAAGGGCAGGCGTCCCTCACTGTTGGGTTTCAGGCCGTCGACATCGGCCAGCGTGCAGTAGACGTTGGCCATAGAGTTCGTCGCAGCATTGCCAAACGAGGCATTCAGCGTATTCTGGTTGAAGTCGGCGATGCGGTTGTACACAAAGCCTATGTTTAGGTTGGTGAGCGCCCGCGTGCTGCGATAGACGCTAAAGATGCCACCTGCGCTGGCTAAGCCGAAGCGCTCGGTGTGGTCGTTGAACTCGCGGGCGTGCTTGGGCGTGCCCTCCTTGTAGTAGGGCATGCCACCCTCCGTGGGGCTCTTGGTGAACTGCATCATAGGCGTAAAGCTCACATCGCTCTCGAGGTACATACCTATGCCCGCGGGATTCATCGATGCCGAGACCATATCGGCACCCAAGGCCGTAAAGGCATTGCCCATAGCCATAGATCGTGCCGTGCCATAGCTGCGTGTCGTGAAGCTGAGGTTGTAGAGGTCGCCCCAGTGTATGATGTCGTTGTCGAGCGTCGTGCCTCCGAAGTTCACACCCTGTGCCGAGAGTGTGCCGAGGGCGAGACCGAGGGCAACAATCGTCGTATATATCTTTCTCATAGCCATATATTTTATACCGTTATTATCATAACAAGGAGTATGCCGCAACTACGCCATACCCCCTGTTCAATCGTTATCTGCGTGATGAGGTGCTTCCTCCCGTGCGGGCGCCACCACCCGAGCGCGAGCCGGCACTGCCCGAGAAGCCTCCGCGGTTTGTCGAGCTGCCGCCATTGCTTACCGTACCTCGCGACGTGTTGTTGCGATTGTCGTATGTCGTCGGGCGGAAGTTATCGCTACGTCCCGTGTTAGTCGCGGGTCTATAGTTTGAGGTGTTGTTATTGCGCGTATTGCCGCGTGAGCCATTCACACCTGTCGACGTTCCCGTTCTGCGGTCGTTGATGCCCGTACTCACGGCACCCTGATAGCGGCTGTTGCCACGGCTGTCGCCACCGCCATAGTTGCGGTTCGACGTTGGCGAGGTGTAGCGCGAGCTGGGGCTATGACCATTACCGTTGTAGTTGTGGTGTGGCCTCGAGGGGCGCTGTGGCACGTAATCGGGACGATGGTGTGGCGGACGTGGCGGATAGTAGCCGGGGTAGCCGGGGTAGTATCCGGGGTAGCCGGGCCAATAACCGGGGTAGTAGCCGGGCCAGTGGACTCCATAGTAGGGGTTGTAGCATATCGTCCAATTCCAGTCGTACCACGAGTAGTGCGGATATCCCCACCACGAGTAGTAGAAGGGGTTGGCGTAGTGTACCCAGCCATAAGTCCATGGCGAGGTGTAGAGTCCAAAGGATAGATTCGTAGCACCCCACGAGCCGAACATCGAGGTGATATACTTGGGCTCAACCCATACCTGGTCGCCCGAGATCATCACATTGTAGAATGCAGGGTCATAGGCCGTGGCATAGAATACGGCATCGTTCATCGCCAGGTCGTAATATGTCGTGGGCATACGGTATGTTGGCGACGTGAAGCCATAGAGACGTCGCGCGTATGCACTCTCATAGGTGTCGGCGAGCACCGACGAGAAGGTGTCACCCTCCATCATAGCCTCATACTCGGCCTGCGCGATGAGAGCCTCATACTCGGCCCTGCGTGCCTCGGCACGTGCCTTGTCGGCCTCAGCCTTGGCCGTGAGCTCATTGGCCACAGCCACACGGTTATTCGTTCGATAGAGATCGCTCGATCCATACGACGTATTCATCATTGCCGTACAGCCACCCATCACCACAGCAGCGAGGGCCAATACCATTATACGAAGTGATCTTTTCATACCTTTAAACATTTAAAGTGAATATCTCCTAACACAAAGATAATCCAAAATTTATTTTCCGAGCCACACCACCGACGAATACCCCCTTTTGTAGGGTGAAACGCCTAAACCGCGGGGCGAAATGTCACACCGAGGGTCTTGGGGTCGCCATGAGCATCCCGAGCCACGGAGCGACGGGATGTGGCCTCCAACGACACCCACCCGGCCGCAGCTACTCCCTCGCCACCTCGCGACGGTTGGCCAAGGCGTGGGTTATGGTCAGCTCGTCGACATACTCAAGCTCGTCGCCGAAGCCTATGCCGCGGGCTATGGTCGTAACCTTCACCTCGGGGAAGGCACGCAGGCGACTGAGGATGTAGAAGAGTGTCGTCTCGCCCTCTACCGATGTCGATATTGCGATTATCACCTCCTTGATGCCTCCCGCCAGCAGCTTGTCGCACAGCAGGTCTATCTTCAAGTCCGAGGGCCCTATGCCCTGCATTGGCGATATAACACCCCCAAGCACGTGGTACATACCGCGGTACTGACCCGTATTCTCTATCGACATCAGATCCTGCACCTGCTCCACGACACACACCACCGAGGCATCGCGGCGCGTATCGCTGCATATAGGACATAGGTCGCCATCCGAGAGGTTGTTACAGCTACGACAGTAGCGAATGTCGTGCCGAAAGCTCGCTATCGACTGCGCGAGGCCATCGACAACCTCCGGCTCCATCTTGAGGATGTGCATCGCCAGACGCATCGCCGTACGTCGTCCCACACCCGGGAGGCGCTGCAGCTCGCTACATAGATTATCCAAGAGTCTCGACATAGCCTACGCCTTATATCTTCTCCACATGCGAGGTGCGTATCCACCCCTTCTCGCCATCCTTGAACACTATCTCTGTCCAGTCACCACGCTCGCGTAGCAACCTCACCGTAACACCCTGCATAGGCTCGCGTATACGCTTCGAGGCACTATTGGGCGAGGCGTGTACCGTCGTCGTAGCGTTGTAGACAACCACGCCGCGATCATCCCCCTCCACAGCCGTGCGACTCGAGATGGCCAGTGCCACCGACATCACCACGACCACAACCAGGAGTATGGCAGCGAAGAATCCCACCTTGCGCAGCACGCTACGCTCCGCCAGGAGGTAGAGCATCACAAGTGCCAGCGTCAACGCCAGCGCCACGAGCGACACCACCACCCAGCCATTCGACGTGGTCATATCGCGCAGCGAGCGCCATAGCGTCACGACGAAGTTCTCGGGCACCGCCTCCGTATCATTGGTGTAGTCCACGGCAATGTCGAGGTTGTAGCGCGCATCCTCCATCGCAGGGTTGAGCCTCAGCGCACGATGGTAGTTAAGCACAGCACGCCCCAGCTCGCCATCGGCAAAGGGGCGCGACTCGCCGGGCGTATGCTGCTGTCCGAGCTTGAAGTAGGCATTCGCCAAGTTGTAGTAGAGGTCTGCCGACACCTCACCGAGCTCCGCTATGCGCTCAAAGCTCTCCACAGCGCGGCCATACTCTCCCGCCTCGTATGCGGCAATGCCCTCCTTCCAGCACGCCTCTGCTGTGGTGCGACCATCGGCAGCACTACCCACCACAGGTAGCATCGCAACCACCACAAGGGTCAATATCTTTACTATATATCTCATATTACTAACGCTTTACTACATCCTCAATCTTCGATATCACCTCCGCAGCAAAGGCGTATACCTCGCCCATGTCGCCCTCCGTCGAGGGTGCATACTGCGCCTCCTCCGAGCGCGATATTATCTCGCAGAACTGCTCGGCGACATCGGCGGCAACACCTCGGCGATACAACACCTCGCGTATTGTCTCCTTCGTGAGGTTCGAGACAGGGATGTTAAACTTATCGCTTATATACCCCCACATCGCACGCAGCATCTCCTCGTAGAAGGCGTGGCGGTTGCCACCCTCCATCGAGCGCTGTGCCATACGCAGGCGCTGCACCGCAACCTTATCGGCACGCTTCATACGTCGTGCCACGACATTGCGGTTATCGCGTATGCGCTTTCTAAGGAGTACGTAGGCTACGACAAACGACGCCACGATAGCCACCACCACGAGCCAATATAGGGGCGTGAGCACCATCATCTCCGCAGCACGTCGCGGGAGCTTGTCGGTATGGATGTATCGTATGTCGCGGTCGAGCTGTCGCATCGTGCCCCCAAAGCCCGCATAGCCCCCAACTACGGGTGCCGCTACGGAGGTGCCATCGTCCGTGACGGTTATCGTCGCGGCCTCGGTTGCGAGGGTGTGATACTGCCCCGTTGCAGGGTCGAAGTAGCTAAAGAGCACCGGGTCGATGTGAAACTCACCCGCCGAGCGTGCCACAAAGGGGTATGTATATGTTATGCTTCCCGAGGCTCCCGAGGCTGCGAGCTTGACATTGTCCACAACCTTCGTGTCGTACTTCTCGAACGACTCGGGGAGGGAGAGTGTGGGAGGCGCTATGAACTTGAGGTTGCCACTTCCGGTGATGGTTATCTCCATCTGGTCGGCGGTGTTACTCTCAATCTCGCTCTGCGGCATACGGCTCGTGAGACGGAAGCTACCCACGGCACCATTGAACGATGCGGGTGCCCCCGCGGGAAACTCCTTGACGTTGATGGTTATGGGCTGCGTCTTGAGCTCGCGCTGCACGTGGTATATCTGTCGTCCACCAAATATGGGGTCGAAGTGACGCTTATCCTCCACCACGACCTGCGCCAGGAGGCTCATCGTCGTGGCAGGAATCACTATCTTACCACTCTGCTGTGGCGATAGCAGCAACTCCTTTATCTTGTATGCCTCGTATACGCGGCCATTTACCTGCTCGCGCGAGGGCGTATTGTCAAATGTCAGTTCCTGCGACCAGAAGCCGTCGAACGAGGGCATGTCGAGGCTCTCGATGCTGTCGATGTTCACGCGCGTGTAGAGCACCAGCCATGCACGTATCGACTCGCCCTTGTACACCTCCGTCTCCGAGACTAAGAGCTTGAGCAATATGTCGTCCTTGGCTATGCGACTCTCAGGCCTCTGCTCCGTGGTACGCTCAGTGCTCCCCGCACCACCCTTCTCGGCGATGACCTCTATGGGCAGGGGCTTTGTTGTGTAGCTCTTGCCGTCGACCTTTATCGATGCGCTGCCTATGGTGTATGTACCACTCTCTGAGGGCAGTAGCACGAATGTATAGGAGCAGTTGTAGCTCGACGACTGCTTGCCGTTTACAAATTGTATCGAGTGTCCCGTAGATACCGAGGGGCCCGCAAGCACCTCGAAGCCCTCGAACGAGGGGGCCTTGAAGCTGTCACGCTCGGGCTCGGCATCTACCGAAAACTCCACACGAAAGGGCTGTCCTAAGGCCGTGAGCGCCGGGGCATCCACCGTAAATGATACCTGTCCCCATGCCACCGAAGATGATATGAGCGCCACAAGAACAAGTATAAATCTGAATAATACCTTCATTTCAAAAACTGTCTAATACCTTTCCGATACTTGTTTAACGCCTCGGCAGGCGTTTTATTGTAGCGTGCGTAAGCATCGCTTATGGACTCCTATATGTTCTCGTTCCTATGGGGGTCGATTAGTCTCGATGAGTTCCTATAGGGCTACCGCAGTGGGATTAAAAGCGGAGAGTTGGGGTAGTTTGGCCTCTTGTCGCCGCTGGTGAAACCGCAGCATACCGAACGTATGTGAGGATTTCACCAGCAAGCAAGAGGTCGAAATAGCCCTGCTATACGCTTTTAATGGGCGAAGTCAGCAAAAAAATCATTCCCCTTATCATCCACAATGATGAAGGCCGGGAAGTTCTCCACGTAGATCTTGCGTACAGCCTCCATGCCGAGCTCCTCGAAGTCTACAACCTCAACCTTCTTGATTGAGTTCTTCGCGAGGATGGCTGCAGGGCCACCTATAGAGCCGAGGTAGAAGCCACCGTTGTTCTTGCAGGCGTCGGTAACCTGCTGCGAGCGGTTGCCCTTAGCCACCATAACCATTGAGCCACCAGCCTTCTGGAAGAGGTCTACGTATGAGTCCATACGTCCTGCCGTTGTCGGGCCAAATGAGCCTGAGGCCATGCCTGCGGGTGTCTTGGCGGGGCCGGCATAGTATACGGGGTGGTTCTTGAAGTAGTCGGGCATGGGCTTACCCTCGTCGAGCATCTGCTTGATGCGTGCATGCGCGATGTCGCGAGCAACAACGAGCGTACCCTTGAGGTTAAGGCGTGTCTTGATGGGATACTTCGAGAGTATCTCGCGCACCTTATCCATACCCTCGTCAAGGTCTATATCCACGGCGGGAGACATCGCAGGAGCCTCAGTGGGGAGGAAGCGTGCAGGGTTCTTCTCCAGCTTCTCGAGGAAGATACCCTCGGGCGTAATCTTAGCCTTAATGTTACGGTCTGCCGAGCAGCTAACACCGATAGCCACGGGGCATGATGCCGCATGGCGCGGTGCGCGGATGACACGCACATCGTGAACGTAATACTTACCACCAAACTGAGCACCGAGGCCTATCTCCTGGCATATCTTCTCGACCTTAGCCTCCCACTCGAGGTCGCGGAAGCAACGGCCACCCTCATTGCCCGATGTGGGGAGCTCGTCGAGATAACCCGCCGAGGCCTTCTTCACGGTCGAGAGACACATCTCGGCAGAGGTGCCACCGATACATATTGCGAGGTGGTAGGGAGGACATGCCGACGTGCCGAGATCGAGGATATGCTCCTTGATAAACTTCGTCAACGACTCCTCGTTGAGGAGGGCCTTGGTCTGCTGGTAGAGGAAGGTCTTATTTGCCGAGCCACCACCCTTGGTGATGAACAAGAACTCGTACTCCATGCCCGGGTGACCACCGTAGATGTCGATCTGTGCAGGGAGGTTTGTTGCCGAGTTCTTCTCCTCGGTCATAGTGAAGGGCACAACCTGCGAGTAGCGGAGGTTACGCTCCTTGTATGTCTCGTATACACCACGCGAGATGCACTCGGCATCGTTTACGCCCGTGTATACATCCTCGCCCTTGTGGCCTATACAGATGGCCGTACCCGTATCCTGGCACGTGGGCAGCTCGCCCTCGGCAGCGACACACTGGTTCATAAGCATGGTGTAGGCAACGAACTTATCGTTATCCGTAGCCTCGGGATCCTTGAGGATGTTGGCGAGCTTCTGGAGGTGCGAAGCACGGAGGTAGAACGACACATCGCCGTATGCCTCCTTAGCAAGCAACTCCAAGCCCTTGGGGTCTACCTTCAATATTTTGCGTCCGTCGCACTCTACGACCTTAACATAATCCTTCGTGAGAAGGCGATACTCCGTCTTATCCGCCTCAATGGGGAACGGCTCCTGATAGATGAAATCAGCCATAATTGTTTGAATGTTTATTAGTTGTTATCAGAATTTTCTGTTACCGGGGTGAGCATAACGCTCTCGTGGTCGACAGCGAGAGTGACATCCTCATCGATGCCCTCAACGCTTAGCTCGAACGTCTCAACCTCCACAGCCTCAGCCTCAGCCTCGGCCGAGTGTGTGTAGCCCTTAACAAAGTCGATGATGCCGAAGACAAAGACCACCGACACCAACACGGGGCATACCCACTTCAGCAGGAAGCGCACAACGGGGTATGTGGCCTTGTCCACACCACCCTCGGCCGTGAGCTCCGCCTTCATATCCTCCTTCTTCCACACCCAGCCGACAAAGATGGAGGTCATGATGCCCAAGAGTGGCAGCATGACGATGGCTGTGAAGGTATCCAGGAGAGAAAATATATTCATGCCGAGCACCGTGAAGCCACTCCAGTCGCCCAACGACAGCGATGCTACCGTAGCCAAGAGCATGGCACCGATGGTGACAATCCACGCGCCCTTAGTGCGCGACATGCCGCGCTTCTCGACGAAGTACGACGTCACAGCCTCGTGCATAGATATTGTCGAGGATAGCGCCGCAAGGCCTAAGAGCAGGAAGAAGAGCGTAGCCCACAAGTTTCCCGCGGGCATAGCCGCAAAGACCTTAGGCATAGCCACAAAGGCCAGCTGCATGCCACTCTCGTTCTCCACGCCTGCCGAGAAGATGATGACTGCCGCGGTGAGTGCCACAAGCGTATCGAGCGACACCACACTTATGGCCGTGCCTGCGAGCTTCGTGCCCTCCTTGAAGTAGGAGCCATAGATGAGCATCGCACCCATGCCTATCGATAGGGTGAAGAATGCCTGACCCATGGCGTCGAGGAAGGTCTTACCCGACACCTTCGAGAAGTCGGGCGTGAAGACGTTACCCAACGCCTCGCGACCCTCGGGCAACCACAACGAGTATACCGCCAAGACGATGAGGATGCCAAACAATAGTGGCATCATTATCTTTGATGCCTTCTCGATACCTCCCTGCACGCCACCGATGATGATGAAGTGGGTGGCGAGGATGAAGATGTAGGTGAACAATAGAGGCATCCACGTTGCCGTGGTAAACTCGACAAAGAAGGCGCCATAGTTGCCACCGATGCTATCCGTAGCCGAGGCTATGGCGTAGTTCAGCGTCCATCCCGATATTACAAAGTAGTAGCCCATGATGAGGAATACCGAGACAAGCCCCGCAGCACCCAGCCACCCCCAGCCTCTACGTATCTTCGAGAAGGCATCTATGGGGTTGCTCTTCGAGTTGTGACCCACCGAGAACTCCGCGATAAGGAGCGGGAGTCCCAACAAGAGGATACATCCGAGGTATATGAGGATAAAGGCGCCACCACCATTCTCGGATGTGATGTATGGGAAACGCCAGATGTTGCCGAGGCCTATTGCCGAGCCTGCGGCTGCGAGGATGGCAGCAATCTTACCACCGAAGCCTCCACGTTTTGTTGCATCTTTAGCCATAACTGCTATCAACCAATTAATGTTACACTCACGCTGTCAATCTTACCTCCCAGCGGTGGGGCTATCTTTGCCACCGTACACTCCACCTCCACAATCTGGGGGAAGGCCTCCTTCACCGCCGCGATGATGTTCGATGCCGCCGCCTCGATGGTACGCTGCGTGCGTTGCATCGTGCGCTCGACAATCTCGTACACGGTGAGGTAGTTTACCGCCCTGGTGACATCATCCGTTGTCGGGAGGTCGCCCAGGGGCGTGCGTATGGCCATATCCACGCGAAAGCGGTTGCCCACCTGCTGCTCAAGGTCGTAGCAACCATGATAAGCACGCAGATAGATGCCCTCAAGACGTATGGTATAGATCTTCTCCACGGCCTACTCTACGGTGATGAGATAGTAGTTCTTCTTGCCACGCTGCGCAAGCAGGTACTTGCCTGCGATGAGGTCACCCTCCATCACGGGACGCATGGCGTCAACGATCTTCTCCTTGTTGAGCTGCACACCGCCACCCTGCACCATCTTGCGGCACTCACCCTTCGAGGGGAACACCTTGCATATCTCGGCAACGATGTCGATGAAGGGCTTTCCTAAGTTGTCGCGCGCTATGGTAAACTGCGGGACACCATCGAATACCTGCAGCAGTGTCGCCTCGTCCAACGAGCGCAAAGCCTCGGATGTGGCATTGCCAAAGAGTATGTTCGATGCCGCCTGTGCCTTCTCCAGCTCCTCCTTCGAGTGTATCATCGTCGTTATCTCTTCGGCCAGGCGCTTCTGCAACACACGCATGTGGGGCGCCTCGTCGTGCTCGGCAATGAGTGCCTCGATGGTCTGGCGATCCAGAAGCGTGAATATCTTGATGTAGCGCTTAGCATCGTCATCGCTCACGTTCAGCCAGAACTGGTAGAACTTATAGGGCGATGTATATCGCGCATCGAGCCATACGTTGCCGCTCTCGGTCTTGCCAAACTTCGTACCATCGGCCTTGGTGATAAGCGGACAGGTGATGGCAAAGGCCTCAGCCTCGCTGCCCAGCTTACGACGTATAAGCTCCGTGCCTGTCGTTATGTTACCCCACTGGTCAGCGCCACCGAGCTGCACCTTGCAGTTGTACTCGTTGTAGAGGTGCAGGAAGTCGTAGCCCTGGAGTAGCTGATAGGTAAACTCCGTGAACGACATACCGTCACCCTCGCCATTGAAGCGCTTCTTCACCGAATCCTTGGCCATCATGTAGTTCACCGTGATGCACTTGCCGATGTCGCGCGCAAAGTCGAGGAACGAGAACTCCTTCATCCAGTCGTAGTTGTTGACCAACAAGGCGTGGTTCTCGGCCGTAGAGTCGAAGTCGATGAGCTTCGCCAGCTGATTCTTTATGGCCTCCTGATTGTGGCGCAACGTAGCCTCGTCGAGGAGGTTACGCTCCTGCGACTTACCCGAGGGGTCGCCAATCATACCCGTAGCACCACCTATGAGGGCTATGGGGCGGTGTCCGCACATCTGGAAGTGCTTCAAAATCATCACACCCACGAGGTGACCTATATGTAGCGAGTCGGCTGTGGGGTCGATGCCCAAATATGCCGTAGTCATCTCCTTCTGCAACTGCTCCTTGGCTCCCGGCATAATAGTGTGAATCATGCCGCGCCACTCGAGCTCCTGAACAAAATCCTTAATCATCTGTGTTTTATATTTTTGATTTACTATTAATTACTCCTTACCTGTTAAAGTATCAACACCTTAATCCTACTCCACGTCAAGCGACAAACGCTCTATCATCTCCGTAATACGCTCATTCTTTTTTATCATGTGTCGCATCCTATCCTCGAGGGTTATGGGGCGCGCCACACGTATCTGCTCGTTAACGATGATGTTTAGCTCGATGAGACCCTCCGCGCCGCTATGCTTGGCGATGAATCGCTGCCACTCGCTCTTGTCGCGCATAATCTCGGTGTAGAGCTCGCCCGAGGGCACCGTCAGCGTCACCACATTACCCGCCACGGTCATCGCCTGGAAGGCCTCAACAAAGCGACGACGGTCGTGCATAAGCACCTCAACCATCCTCTCCTTCGCCAAGGCTATCTTCTCCTCGGCACGCGGGTCTATCACAACCACCGCCTTCTTAGCCACCTCCTCTGCCGCAAGCTCCGTGGCCGTCTTTGCCTCGCCACCTAACAGACCGCTGAGCGATATTGTCGCCTTCGAGGGGCGTGGAGCTCGACTCTGCGATGCAACCCCTGCCTTAGCTGCAGGCTGAGGCTCCACCCTTGCAGGCTGAGGCTCCACCCTTGGTTCCACCATTACCGACTGAGGCTCCATCCTCGGTTCCACCCTTACCGGCTGAGGTTCCACTCTTGGCTCCATTTCAACCCTTGCGGGCTGGGGCGTGGGCGTGGGCGCTGCATTTTGCACCGGCGCCACAAGCTCGGGGAGGTCGACGACTATGTCGAGGGTGTCGAATGTTACCTCACCATTTTTTTTTTGGCCGAGACCCGCAATCTTCATAAGTCCCAGCTCAACAAGCAATCGTTGGTTCGACGACTGTCGTATCTTACCATCAGCCTCCGTGAGGAGCGATATCGCCCCGAAGAGGAAGGCCTCGTGGCACTTCGCCGCCTGCGCCTTGTACCTCTCAACCAGCGTGCCCGTAAACTCCACGAGCGATATTGCCGGCCCCTTAGCCATCAACAGGTCGCGCATGTGGGCATTGAGTCCTGCGAGGAAGACCTGTGGCGAGAAACCACGGGCAAGCACATCGTCGAAGAGCATGAGCGCCTCAATGTAGTTACCCGCAAGGAGCAACTCCGTAGCCTTGAAGTAGGTGTCGTAGTCGAGGACATTGAGCGTGGTGGCCACATCCTTATAGTTGAGCTTAGCACCACAAAACGACACCGCCTTGTCGAACATCGACAGAGCATCGCGCATACCTCCATCGGCCTTGTGGGCTATCAGGTTTAGCGCCTCGTCATCAGCCTCAACACCCTCCTTCTGGGCGATATAGCGCAGATACTCCACGCCATCCTCGACCTTTATGCGGTTGAAGTCGTATATCTGACATCGCGAGAGTATCGTGGGGATGATCTTGTGCTTCTCGGTTGTCGCAAGGATAAATATAGCATGATGCGGTGGCTCCTCAAGGGTCTTGAGGAAGGCATTGAACGCCGCCGCCGAGAGCATGTGTACCTCGTCGATAACGAATACCGAGTAGCTACCCTGCTGCGGGATGATGCGCACCTGCTCGATAAGGTTGCGAATATCGTCGACCGAGTTGTTCGAGGCAGCATCAAGCTCGTGGACATTCAACGAGCGTCCCTCGTTGAACGAGCGACACGACTCGCACTCGTTGCACGCCTCGCCACCCTGCGGGTTGAGACAGTTTATCGCCTTGGCGAAGATACGCGCACAGGTGGTCTTGCCGACACCTCGAGGCCCACAGAAGAGGTAGGCGTGAGCAAGCTGTCCGCGCTCAATGGCATTCTTCAGTGTCGAGGTTATATGACGCTGTCCCACAACCGAAGCGAATGTTGCGGGGCGGTACTTACGTGCTGAAACAATAAAATTCTCCATAGTTCAATTACTGTAACGACGGCAAAGATAGCAAAATTTTTGTTCCTCGCGTATACGTGCGCGAACTTTTTATCGTCCTCATCTTGCAAATTCTCTGCTATGCACTATCTTTGCGAGCGATATTGAGCACCAACGACGGTGCTAAAGAGAACGCTAAGAAAAGATAAAAAGACCATATTCCTATGAGACGAATACTCCTCATCATACTCCTCGTCGCCACCCTTCCGTGTATCGATTGTCGTGCCGAGGGTCGTGGCTTCAACCTCATTGTCGTGGGCGACCCTCAGCCCCAAACCGAGGAGCAAATCACGCGCCTCGAGAGGGATATAATCCCACACATCGGCACCATCGTCGAGGAGTACATCGCCACGGGCTACCCCACAGCCATACTCCTTACGGGCGACATCGTATGGGACACCATGGAGTTTTTGCCCCGCGTAAAGCGTATGTTCGAGAGCCTCGGCGTACCCCTCTATGCCGTTGTTGGCAACCACGACCACCCTGCCGATATATCTAACAATGAGCGCGTTGCCGAGCGGTATTACGAGGCTGTGTTTGGTCGCAGATACTACTCGTTCACGCTTGGCGACACCCACTTTGTGGCACTCGACAACATCTGCTACAGCGACCACGACAACTACACCATCGACATCGACCGCAAGCAGCTACGCTGGCTGCGTCGCGATATACGCAGGGTCGACCCCGAGCAGCGCATAGCAATAGCAATGCACGCCCCCGCGATGAACTTCCGCAAGGGCGAAATGCTCGACTACGCCAACGAAATAGTTGATATTGTAGGAGATAGAGAGTTACACTTCATCACCGGCCATCGTCACCGTCATGCCACGGCAGACATCTCACCACGCATCATCGAACATAGCGTAGCTCAGGTCAATGGCAACCTATGGTTTGCACCACTATGCTCCGATGGCACGCCACGTGGCGTCTTTTGCATCGAGGAGCGCAACGGGGCATGGTCGTGGCAGCACCGCATCTTACGAGAAGAGAAAGATTATCAGATTGTTGCGTGGAATGAAGGTCTTGTTGCGGAGCACGAGGAGTGGGTCGTAGCCAAGATTATCGGCTGGGACAGCATGTGGCGCGTGGAGTGGCTTGAGGATGGTGTGATGATGGGACAGATGGAGCAGATCGAAATTGTCGATCCCGACTATATGCACTACGTCGAGACGGAGGCCGACTATAGCGAGATTATCATGGCACGTCTACGTCGCTCAGCCTACCCGCACAAGCACTATTTCCGCTGTCGTCGCACAACGCAAAATAGCGAAATTACTATTATTGCCACCGACCGCTTCGGCCGAGTATTTAGACACATTGTGGGGAGCTAACGTATCGGCGTGATATGGCGCGTGACGGCCAGCGTAGCCACCGAAATACGACACTCAGGCGCCGCCTCGAGGATGGAACGTATCGCCTCGGTCATCGTAGCGCCCGTCGTGAGCACATCATCGACCAAGAGTATATGTTTGTCTCTCAGGCGCTCAGGGTGGCGCACGCCAAAGAGACCCTCGATATTCTGCCAGCGCTCGGCTGTATGTCGTCGCGCCTGCGAGGGGTTATTCCTACGACGATAGACGACACCGCGCACAACACTCAGGCCCATAGCCTCGGCTATACCCTCGGCGACGTATGCCGACTGGTTATAACCGCGCCTAAGCATCTTCACAGGGTGCAGGGGTATGGGCACGACAATATCCACATCGTCATAGCGTCCCGAGCTACGAAGCTCCGAGCCATACCAGCGACCCATGGTGCGTGCTATATGCCAGTGACCTCCATACTTAAATTTGTGGACGAGGGTGCGCCAGAGGCTATGCCCCGCGTAGAAGAAGAGGGCCGAACCCTCGGCAATAGGTACAATGCCCGCAAAGCGCTCCTTCACGGGATTATCCGCCATCTTCCAGTAGTTCGTGAGCGGTATCTCGTAGCGACAACGCACACATATACCGTGCATATCCTTCGTCAGATACTCACCACACGCGACACAGCGCCGCGGAAAGAGGAGTGAGCCTATAGCGGCAGACAACCTACGAAGCATCGACATCTACCTTTAACTTGACACTCTTATACTTAGCATCATCCTCGAGTACCGTCATCGCCTCCCTTAGCAGTCGTCGCGCCTTTGCCAGCGATGCTCCCGACTCAATCTTAAGCATTATCTCGCTGCGATGCTCACCGCGAAGCATCTCCACAGTCGCCGACACGGGCCCCATAACCCTTGCACCGAATCTCTTGCGCAGCGCCTCAGCAAGGGCATGTGAGGCATAGCGCAACAGGGCATAATCCTCATGGCTGAGGAGTAGTCGTATAAGGTGGGCATAGGGAGGGTAACAGAAGGTCTCACGTTCGTGGAGCTCGGCACGTGCCATGGCGTGGTAGTCGCCCGAGGCGACATATCGAATCACAGGATGTTTGGGCTGCGACGTCTGTATTACCACGCGCCCACGGTCGTTGCGCCTGCCGGCACGTCCCGCCACCTGCATCATAAGTTGGAAGGCACGCTCCGAGGCGCGAAAATCGGGCGTCGAGAGCAGATTGTCGGCATTTAGGATGCCCACGGTCGTAACACCGCCAAAGTCGAAGCCCTTGGTTAGTATCTGCGTGCCTACGAGGATGTCGGCCTCGCCACGCTCGAAGCGCGTGACGATACGCTTAAAGGCGCGCTCCGATGTCGATGTGTCGCCATCGAGACGCTCGACACGTGCCTCGGGAAAGAGGCGCGTAATCTCCTCCTCGACCTTCTCCGTGCCGAAGCCCATCGTCGTAATATCCTGTGTCTCGCAGTTGGGACATACCGTGGGGCGCTCCATCGTATAGCCACAATAGTGGCACTCCATACGTCGCGTTGTGCGGTGCTCGGTGAGTGTCACGTTGCAGTGCGGGCAGCGTGGCGAGTAGCCACACGTACGACACTGTATATAGGGGGCATAGCCACGTCGGTTTTGGAAGAGTATAGCCTGCTGGCCAGCCTCGAGCGAGCTACGCACAAGGCGCAAAAGATCGAAATTGAAGTGAGTCTTACGCTCGCCACGCTTAACAGCACGTATCGTGTCCGAGACGACAACCTCCGGGAGGATGCTTGGGCCCCAGCGCTCCGTGAGTTCCACGTAGGCATACTTACCCTTCAGAGCATTTACATAGCTCTCGAGGGCAGGTGTGGCGCTACCGAGCAATACGCGCGCACCAAGCATCTTACCCATCACTACGGCCACATCGCGGGCATTATAGCGTGGCTGCATGTCGCTCTGCTTATAGCTCGGATCGTGCTCCTCGTCGACGATGACAAGAGCCCCGCGATGCAGTGGCAAAAATAGCGACGAGCGGACACCTACAACAAGCTCGCCACCACACGACAACGCCAGGCGCAGGAATGTCTGCCCGCGACGCAAGGGCGTGAGACGCGAATGGTATGTCGTCGTGCGACCCTCGAAGATACGCTCGAGGCGCTCAATGAGCTGCGAGGTGATGACTATCTCGGGGACAAGCACCAGCACATCGCCACCACGGGCTAACTGCTCGGCGATAAGGTGGATATATATCTCCGTCTTACCCGAGCCCGTGACACCATGCAGGAGTGCCACCCTACCCTCGTCATGAGCCGCACGAATAGATTGCAGGGCTCGGTGCTGAGCATCCGACAGCACGGGCAACAGAAACTTATCGCCACCACCGTCGCGCGTCACCACACGTTGCTCCGCGACTATCAATCCGCGCCTCCGAAGGTCGGCAAGTTGCTCCGCCGTGGCATCCACCAGACGGCGCGGCACGAAGCCATCCTCGCTACGACATTCAAGAGCAAGAAGAGCGATGCTATCCAGGAGTCGGGTGCGGCGTGGCGCACGGCGCTCATGTGACGCTACATACTCGGCAAGGGCCTCCTCCGTGCGCAGCGCCTCGCCAAGAGCCACAAAGCTCTCCATGGGAGGCTCTATGCTACGCTCATCGAGCTCCGCGAGGGAGGATGCCGAGGGCTTAGCCAACGAGGGTAGCGCCATACGCATAACCTCGCCTATGGTACACATATAATACTCCGCCATCCACTCCCACAGACGCTGCGCCTCGGTACTTAGAAGTGGCGCTGAGTATAGCTTTCGCAGTATAGGTTTGATGCGCGGATAGTCGGGCTTGGTGGGGCTTATGCTCCACACTATGCCCGTATAAAAACGACTGCTGCCAAATTGCACAACCACAGCATCGCCCACCCCCACAGCCAGCCCCTCGTCGAACGAGAAGGTATACATAGGCTGCGCCAAGGGCAGAACTACCTGTGCGTACAACATCGCAGCAGTCTTATTTAGGGCTTAGACCCAGGGTCTACGCCTTATTGAGGGCATCGAAGCCCTGACCATAGACACCCATAACAGAGCCTACCGTGAGGAAGGCGTTGGGGTCTACCTCCTTTACGAGCTTCAGGATAGACGAGGTGTCGCGCTTACGGCATACAACCATAACGGCCTTCGAGGGGGTCTTTGTGTACCAACCCATAGTGTCGATAAGCGTAGCACCGCGGTGAGCCTTGGTGTTGATAGCCTCGGCCACCTGCTCAAAGTCCTTGCTGAAGATAAGAATCTGGTTAGATTGCTGGTTGCCCGACTGCACGAAGTCCACGGTGTAGCCGATGACGGCAATCATGATGAATCCGTAGATCACACGGGCATACGCCAACGACGAAAAGGGCTCGATGACGATGTCGTTACCCAACACGGTGATTGTCGTAGTTAAGAAGAGCGACGAGATAAGGATACCGCAGTCGGTCATAAGCAATACGCGGCCGTAGCTTACGGTGCGGTACTTATTGATGATCATCGCCACAATGTCGGTACCTCCTGTCGAGCCTCCCTGCATAAATGCCACGGCGATACCCAGACCGCACGATGCAGCACCCGCAACAACGAGTAACAAGTTGTTGGCATCAACCTCTGCCATCATCTTAACCATCAAGTCCTGAGGAACAGAGGCTTCAACGATGTTGAACATGATAGACATCGTAAAGATACAGTAGAGGGTCTTTATACCGAACTTCCAACCAACAATCATAACACCCAAGACAAGGAGTATGACGTTGATGATGAATACCAGCGTACCGATGGTAAAGAACGATGCGATGTTTGCAGGGAGGATGGCGTTGATGATTGTTGCCAAACCTGCAGCACCACCACCCATACCACCTGCGGGGAGAACGCAGATAAGCCAGCCGAAGGCGTAGCAGAACATACCGAAGGTCATCAAGAAATACTCCTTGATGCCGATAAGAATGTCACGAGATGAGATCTTAATACCCATATCCAAACAATGTTAAATAAGTTTAGCAGTTAGCGTCACTATATAATAATCCAATTTTGCGGCGCAAATGTACAAACTTTCGCTCAAATCGTACAACTTTTACCAACTAATTTAAGCATCAGCGTGCAAGCGCTTATAAATTAAGTACTTGCACGCACAGCCACTTTAATACCACTTTACCTTATCCGTACCCATCACAAACTTCAGCTCACCACCCGCGATAATCTCGTCGTGGGTGATGTAGTTACGCTCCAGGGGCTTGCCGTTGAGCTCTACGCTCTGCACATAGCGAGCCTCCTCGGTGTAACCCTCGCGCACAACGGTAAAGATGCCACCCTCGACATCGACCTCAGCGCGGGCGACCATAGGCACGCCAAGGACATACTTACCCGAGGCGGGCTCCACGGGGTAGAAGCCGAGTGTCGACATCACGTACCACGCCGACATCTGGCCTACATCCTCATTACCCGAGAGACCATCGACAGCGGTCGAGTACATAGTATCCATAACCTCGTAGAGGCGGTCGGCACCCTTCCAGGGCTCGCCAAGCATCGTGTAGAAGTATATGATATGGTGGCTCGGCTCGTTGCCGTGGACATATTGTCCGATGAGTCCCGAGATGTCGGGTGTAACATCCTCGCCCTCCATCTTCGTGTCTGCCGTGAAGAGGCCGTCGAGGCGCTCGATGGTTGCCTCCACGCTACCGAAGCACTCAACCAACAAGTCGAGGTCGTGGGGCACCAACCATGTATACTGCCAAGCGTTACCCTCGCAGTACTCGTTGGCTATACGCGAAGCATTGAATGGATTAAAATCCTCGCGCCACTGGCCCGTAGACGACTTACCGCGCACAAAGCCCGTAGTGTGGTCGAAGTAGTTGAGCCACGAGTGGCTACGCTTCTCGAGGTAGGCGGCATCCTCGCTCTTGCCAAGCATATTAGCCACCTCCAAAGCCGCAGCATCGGCTATGGCAAACTCCATATCGTGGGCTATAGACTCGGCCTGAAGGTCGTTAGGCATATAGCCATACTCCTTACGATACTTGCCACCGCGCATGTCGTGCATATATGACTTATGTATAGCCTTCCATGCACGCTCTGCATCGACACCCTCAATGCCCTTGGCTACGGCATCCGACACAGCGATGATACCCGGAGAGCCTACCATACAACCATTATCCCAGCCCCAAAGGTGCCAAATCGGTAGGAAGCCCTGCTCGTCGCACAGATTAATCATCGTATTGATGACATCGTCCATACGCTCGGGGTGTGTGATGGTCATCAGCGGGAGCTTCGCGCGGTAGGTATCCCACAACGAGAAGGTTGTGTAGGTGTCGTGACCGGGATTCTGATGAATCTCCTGGTCGGCACCACGGTATGTGCCGTCGACATCCGAGAAGAGCGACGGAGCAATGTACATGTGGTACATCGCGGTATAGAATATCTCCTCCTGCTCGGGTGTGGCACCCTCGATGCGTATCTTTCGTATCTCGTCGTTCCACTTCTTATACGCCTCCTTGCACACAGCATCAAACTCTGCATCCTTAACCTCGGCATCGAAGTTCTTTCGTGCGCCCTCGATGCTTGTCGACGAGAGCGCCACCTTAACGCCTATCTGCTCACCCTCGGTGGTCTTGAAGTTCAGGCGATAGTAGAAGTTATCCTCGCCGATAGGCTCGAAAGAGTCGAAGGGCTTAGAGAACTCCGCAACGAAGTATACCTTCTGGAAGTTAGCCCAGCCATAGCTGTGGCGGTGACCCTCCACGCGGTTATTGCCTACAGCCTCAGCGTAGAGATCCTCGGGGCGATCCCAGCAGCCACCATGCACGAGGTCGAGGATGATAGCCGCCTCTTCACTTGCAGGGAAGGTGTAGCGGTGCAGACCGCCACGCTCCGTAGCCGTCATCTCGGCAACGATATTGTAGCGCGTAAGGGGCACAGCGTAGTAACCCGGCTCGACAACCTCCCTCGTGCGGTCAGCCTCCGACCAGAAGCCCGTAGAGTAGTCGCCAAGACGTCCGCGACCATAGGTCACCTCGCCCGTGACGGGCATGAGCGTGATGTCGAAGAGGTCGCCACAACCCGTACCCGAGAGGTGGGTATGCGAGAAGCCTATGACGCTATTCTCCGAGTCGTGGTAGCCCGAGCACCAGTCCCACTCCTGTGAGATGCTTGTGGGGCCCACCTGTGTCATACCAAAGGGGACGTTGGCACCTACGAATACGTGGCCGTGACCACCAGAGCCAATCTTAGGATTTACCAGAGCAGCATAGTCGCGCTCGGGGGTTGTCTCCGAACAGCCTGCAACAAGGGCCGCGACAACCATAAGTAGTAGTAGTTTTGTTGTTCTCATAGATTAGTATGTTTTAAATTTTAGTTCCTTTGCTTTCATCAGTTCGTCGTGCGATATGCGATAGCGCTTGATGCGCTTGTCGCCGAGCATTATGCCATTGGGCTCAATGTAGTCGCCCTCGCCCTGCTTCACTATCGTGAGCACACCCTCACGGGTATCTATCTCCACACGCTCGAAGCGTGGCGTGGTTATCGTATAGTATGGCTCGCCCGGGCAGTCGGGATAGAAGCCCATCATCGAGAATATAGCCCACGTAGACATCGTGCCCGTGTCGTCGTTACCGGGCAAACCGTCGGGCGCGGTGGTGTAGTTCTCGTCAAGAAGCTGCTTGACATACCTCTGTGTGAGGTGCTCGCTACCCTTCACGCGGCTGAAGAGGTAGGGGTAGGCAATATCGGGCTCGTTCGTGGGGTCGTAATGGCCCTCATCAAAGACCATACGCAGCTTATCCACGAAGCGCTTTGCGCCACCCATAGCCTTTATCAACCCCTCGATGTCGTGGGGCACGAAGAAGGTATAATTCCACGAGCTGCCCTCATGGAAGCCTATGGTATTGGAGAAGTTAGCACCCGCCGTAGGGTCAAACTCTCCGACATAGTTGCCATCATCACCTATGGGTCGCATGGCACCATCGGCCTTCGAGTAGTAGTTACGCCAGCCACCGGCACGACGCTCCATCTCGCAGGCCAGAGCCTCGTCGCCCATCTCGCGGGCGAAGGTCTGAAGAGCATTATCCGCAACGTAGTACTCCAAGGCGTGCGAGACAGAGTTGTCGCCCGACATATCCTGTGCGAAGAGTCCCACGGGGATATATCCACGCTCGACGTATGGGTCTATATCGGGGCGTATGACATTATGCTTTCCCTCGGTCGTGGCTGAGCGTTTCATCGCAGCATAGGCAGCCTCAACGTCGAAGTCACGAATACCCTTGAGGTAGCTGTCGACAATAACAGGGATGGCGGGGTCGCCCTCCATGGTGAAGGTCTCGCGACCGTAGAGCTCCCAGCGTGGCAGCCAGCCCCACTCCTTCGACATCTCGACCATGGAGTTAAGCATATCGCTCTGCACCTCGGGATATACAAGCGTAAGCAGCTGGTGTACATTGCGGTAGGTGTCCCACAACGAGAATACCGTATAGCGCTCATAACCCGTGGCAACACCCGTTGCCGACGACTCCATGGTAGGATATTCGCCATTGACATCACTCACAACATTCGGGTGCAGCAGTGCATGGTATAGCGCCGTATAGAAGATTGTCTTATCTGCCTCCGTGCCACCTTCTACACGTATGCGGCCGAGCATCTCGTTCCATCGCGCCTGCGCCTCGCTACGCACCTTATCGAAACTCTTGGCACCAACCTCCGCATCGAGGTTCTTACGCGCATTTTCGATAGAGGTGTACGATATGCCGACCTTAACCTCTACCTCCGTACCTGCAGCCACGTTGCCGAGCGAGAAGATGGCACCAATATCGTCACCCATAATCTCGCGACCGTAGCGCTCGTACACCTTATACTCTCCACTATCGCCCGACCATGCCGCCTCGATACCCGTCATCTCGGGTTGCAGCTTCCAGTAGCGTATGCGCTCGGCAGGCTGCGAGAGGCGCACGACAAAATATATGGGAAAGACGGCCTGATTCGTATAGCAGAACGTACCCAAGAGGCGCATACCCTCAATCTCCGTGTCGCTCACACGGCGAAGCATAGCTCCCGACTCGTTGGAGAGTGCCGTGCCGAGGTCGACGATGATGTTAGCCTGGCCACCCTCCGCAAAGGTATAACGCTCCACCGAGGCACGCTCCGTGGCTGTAGCCTCGGCACGAACACCAAACTGCGTGTATGTCGTAGCGTAGTAGCCCGGCTCCGCCACCTCATCTACATACGTCGAGCCACGCTTCGTGCGGCACGCCTCGACATCGCCCGTGGTTGCCATGGTGATGACTGCACCCAGCTCCGGACAGCCGACACCACTCAGAGCACCATGTGCAAAGCCCACACTATATCCATTGCGTACATCGTAGGGTGTACTCCACCAGCGGCTATCCTTATCGAAGCGGTTGAGCTCCGAGCCCGTAACATTGAAGGGCACGGCAGCCATCATACCGTGTGGCACGACAGCCCCCGGGTGCGTGGCCGAGTAGTCGGCCGTACCGATAAACGGGTCGACATATTTAGTATAATTCGTTGGCTCCGTAGCCATAGCGCACAGGCTCAGCGCTGCAGCCAACACTGTTAACACGAGTCGCTTCATAATCAATCCTCTATATTAGCTCTTTTACACTTCAAAACAAAACCTCCTCCGGGGGCCATGGCGACATTCACACCACCATCCTCGAAGGTGTAGCTCTCACATATATACCCACCGGCAGGGTTATCACGATAGATCGTACCCTCCGTGGGGATAAAGTCGAGAGATAGCGTCACATTGTGGCCCTCACCTCCTGCAAGGCCCGCAATGTAGACCGTGCCATCATCAGCAACACACTCCACAACGACATATTCGCCTATCTCTCCGCTCAGACATCGGCGCGAGGCCCACGTCGTCGGTATCTCGGCAAGGAAGCGCGTATATTCCACCTCACGCTCATACGCCGTGGGCGAGTCGCAGAGCATAGCCAACGGCTGCTCGTAGACAACATACATCGCCAGCTGGTGACAGCGCGTACCCTGACTCATCGGGCGCGAGTAGTCAGGACGATATTCACCCCTATCGGCATTACGCATAGCCCCCGGGGTATAGTCCATAGGCCCCGCCAAGGCACGCACAAAGGGTATCGTGACATCGTACTTAAGCTGGTCGTGCTCCGCACCGAGCCACTTCATCGTCTCCAGGCCATGCACACCCTCAAAGTTAATAGCATTTGGGTAGGTGCGCTGCAAGCCCGTAGGCTTATAAACACCGTGATAGTCAACAAGTAACTCATAGCGTGCCGCAATCTCTGCGAGGTCGTATACAAACCTCACCATCGCCTGGTCATCACGATCGAGGAAGTCGACCTTGAAGCCCTTGATGCCCATCTCCGAGTAGTGCTTGCACAACCCCTCAATGTCGCGCTGCATAGCCCAATATCCCGCCCAGAGGATAAGACCCACACCGCGCTCCTCGGCATAGGTCGCCAACTCACGAATATCTATCTCGGGGACAACCTGCATAAGGTCGGCAGTGCCCCTAACGCACCACCCCTCATCCAAGATGACATACTCGATGCCGTAGCGCGAGGCAAAGTCGATATAGTATTTATACGTTTGGTTGTTGATGCCAACCTCAAAGTCGACACCCTCCAAACCCCAGTCGTTCCACCACTCCCATGCCACCTTGCCGGGCTTAATCCACGACGTATCCTCCAGGCGACACTCATCCGCCAAGAGCCACACCAAGCGGCTATCGACCAGCGCCTTGTCATCCTCCGCGATAACGACACCGCGCCATGGGAAGGTGCGCTCGCCGTAACACTCGGCGATATGCTCCTTGCGACTCTTGACAACGCCCTGCAACATATTGTAGTCGCCCTGCTCGACAACATCGGGCACGGGGGCAAACTCCGTATCGAGGACGCCATCACCATCGCGGTTGGAGAGGAACATTCCCGGGTACTCCTCGAGGTTCGATTCGACGATAGCTACCCTGCGATCACCACGCTCAACAACGACGGGCGTAAATATCAGCCTACGCCAATCTATATCGCCAAGAGCCACATGCTCATACACATTCTCGAACGACGTGTAATACTGCGTGGCATAATCCGACGTAGCATCCGGCTTATAGTTAACATAGGGAATCCACCCCTTATCCTCCACATCGAATGTAAACTCCGCAAGCTCGTCAACAACATCATAGCGCCCCGCCACCATGGAGATAAAGCGATAGGCAACACCCTCGTCGTAGGCACGCAGCTCGATGGCGTAATCATCAAACGTCACAACGGCAGCGTTATACTCATCGCCCGCAACACGCTTCACACGCCCACGGCCTACATCCTCGCCCCATGCGCCCACGGTCGTTGTCATGCTCAACCGCGAAGGCTTAACAACCTCACAGCCATCGCTATATGCCGACCATCGAAGTGAGCCATCGCTCCAATCGAGCACAATAAGGCATCTATCGGATGGCGACACGACCTCGACGACATCCCTCATGCGTCGCGCCTCGGCACTGAAGCACAGCAACATAGCCACTAATATAAGGAATCCTCGTCTCATACTCATCTTTCACTTTTTTTCGGCCGTCGAGAGCAGTCCGCACGCCGCCTCGATATCCTCGCCACGCGATGCACGCAGCGTTGTCTGTATTCCTCGCTTCGTGAGCGTATCCCTAAGCTCGATAATTCTATCGAGCGGAGGCGAGAAGAAGGGCGAGTCGGGAATCTTATGGAAGCGTATAAGGTTGATGCGACACTTTATGCCGTCAAGCAGGCGCGAGAGCTCCTTGACATGACGCTGCGAGCAGTTCATATCCTCCAGAACGATATACTCGAACGATACGCGACGCTGGTGCGTGAAGTCGTAGCGACGCAATATGTCGCACACCTCGCGTATGGAGTAGGCATTCTCGATGGGCATAATCTCCTTGCGCTCCTCTGGAAAGGGGTTGTGCAGCGAGACAGCAACATGCACCTTCGACTCCTCAAGCAGTCGCACGAGGTTCTTGGCGAAGCCCGCCGTAGACACCGTGATGCGCGTTGGCGACCACGCCATACCCCACTCCGCAGTGAGGATGTCGAGGGCACGCATCAGCTCGTCGATATTGTCCAACGGCTCACCCATACCCATAAAGACGATGTTGGTCAACCTGTCGCGCTCGGGGATGGATATAACCTGATTGATGATCTCCGTTGCCGTAAGCTGATGGCGGAAACCCATACGCCCCGTGGCGCAGAATTTACACCCCATACGGCATCCCGCCTGCGACGACACACAGAGCGTCATACGCTCACCATCGGGTATAAGCGCCGACTCGATATACTCGCCCTCCGACGTGCGGAAGAGATACTTCTTCGTGCCATCGGTCGAGGTAGAGACCTTAAGGGGCGAGGTGAGACCTACAACACACGCCTGCTTGAGCTTCTCGCGCGAGAGCTTCGACAGGTCGGTCATCGCATCAATGTCGGTGATGAAGCGCGTGTAGAGCCATCGCGCAATCTGCTTCGAGGCAAAGCGCGGCAACTCCAGACGCTCGCAGAGAGCCTTCAATTCGGCAAGCGAAGCACCATAAAGTGTGGTCTTTATACAATTATCCATACAAATTGATCTCTATTCTCGACCACAAAATTAGTAAAAATTAAATATTTTTCGGTCTAAAGTTACTTTTTTTGAAATTTTATATATACCTTTGCATAGTGTACCGTATGCGTGTACGAGTCGCAGGAGGGATTTTTTGGGTATAAGATATTAAAAACTAAAAAATTAGATATAAATGGAGATTAAGAAATCACCGAAAGCAGATCTTCAGAATAAGAGGATGCTTTTCTTGCTGTTTGGTCTCGTTGTTGCTCTTGGCATCACGGGATTGGCATTTTCTATGAATTCTAAGCCCGAGGCTGGAGAGTACAAGCCACCCAAGCGTGAGACTACCGAGATGGAGCAGATCGACAACACCCGTCAGGATCAGCCCGAGACACCTCCCGAGCAGCAGAAGGCACAGGCACAGGTTGTAACCGATGTGCTTAACATCGTCTCTAACGACCAGAAGATCGAGACAAACATCGTCTTTGCGGATGATGCCGACGAGTTCGACGATTTCGAGATGATCATCGAGGAGAAGGAGGAGGAGATCGTCGAGGAGGAGATCTTCATCACCGTAGAGGAGATGCCCAAGTTCCGTGGCGGCGGTCTCCCCGAGTTCCGTACGTGGGTGCAGCAGAACGTTAAGTACCCCCAGATCGCTCTCGAGAACGGCATCCAGGGTAACGTGGTTATCCAGTTTGTCGTAGGCGCGGATGGTAAGATGACCAACTTCAAGGTGCTCCAGTCGCCCGATAAGACCCTCTCTGATGCTACCATCGAGGTATTGAAGAAGGCTAACGAGATGAAGAATGGTTGGAAGCCCGGTAAGCAGCGTGGCAAGCCCGTAAAGGTATCGTTCACACTGCCCGTAGCTTTCAAGATTCAGAACTAAGAGATCACGGCACAATTCTAAAGGGGTTCACTTTCTCGGTGTACCCCTTTTTTGAATGGTCGGAGTCACCCGTTAATGAGTACACCTATTTATATACAAGGATGAAAGAGGAGATACAAAAGAGAGGCAAGAGCAAGGAGCCCATACCTACGGTCGAGGAGCGTAGAACACGCGCCGTGCTCGTTGCCGTAATACGCGATAGCCAAAACCCCGATACGGCCGTGGAGTACCTCGATGAGCTTGAGTTCCTCGCCGAGACCGCCAATATTGAGAGCGTGCGTCGCTTCACACAGCGCCTGCCACAACCTCTATCGAAGATATACGTGGGCCCGGGCAAGCTCGAGGAGATAGCCCTCTGGTGTAAGGAGAACGAGATCGATGTTGCCATCTTCGACGACGAGCTCTCGCCCGCACAAACGCGCAACATCGAGCAGGCGATGCCCTGCCGCATAATGGATCGCACGCGCCTTATTCTCGACATATTTATGTCACGCGCACAGACGGCCTATGCCAAGACACAGGTGGAGCTGGCGCAGAACGAGTATATGCTCCCGCGCCTGGCAGGTCTCTGGACACACCTCGAGCGCCAGCGTGGTGGCACAGGAACACGTGGCGGTGCCGGTGAGCGCGAGATTGAGACCGACCGTCGTATCGTGCGCAACCGCATATCGAAGCTCAAGGAGGATCTTAAGAAGATAGACCGCCAGATGGCCGTACAGCGCTCCAATCGCGGACAGATGGTGCGCGTAGCGCTCGTGGGTTATACCAACGTGGGTAAGTCGACGCTGATGAACCTCCTCTCCAAGAGTGAGGTGTTTGCCGAGAATAAGCTCTTTGCCACGCTCGACACCACGGTGCGCAAGGTGGTATTCGACAACCTACCCTTCCTTATGTCCGACACCGTAGGATTCATACGCAAGCTCCCGACGGAGCTTATCGAGTCGTTCAAGTCCACGCTCGACGAGGTGCGCGAGGCCGACCTTCTGTTGCACGTCGTAGACATATCGCATCCGGGCTTCGAGGATCAGATTGCCGTGGTTAAGCAGACGCTTGCCGACATTGGCGCGGGAGACAAGCCTACGTTCCTTGTATTCAATAAGATTGACGCCTACACCTATACCCCGAAGGAGGAGGATGACCTTACGCCCGTGACCAAGGAGAACCTCTCGCTCGACGACCTGAAGAAGAGCTGGATAGCCAAGGCTAACACACCCTCGATATTCATCTCGGCACGCGACAAGACCGGTATCGACAAGCTGCGTAGCGACCTCTACGGCATGGTGCGCGAGATACACGCGGGCAGATACCCCTTCAATAACTTCTTGTACTAACCCGAAAGATAAAACCTTAACGCTATGGTAAAGATACTCAACAAGGAGAATACTATTCTCAACAAGTTCCTCGCGCAGATGCGCGACAAGAACATTCAGCGCGACTCTATGCGCTTTCGTCGCAATATGGAGCGCGTAGCCGAGATTATGGCTTACGAGATATCTAAGAGACTAAACTACACAACCCGCATGGTAGAGACCCCGTTAGGCATCGCTGCCGTGGAGGAGATTTCGGACAAGGTGGTCATCGCCACAATACTACGTGCCGGCCTTCCGTTCCATCAGGGCTTCCTCAACTACTTCGACGATGCCGACAATGGCTTTGTGTCGGCCTACCGCAAGAGCCGACCCGATGGCTCGTTTATCGTCGACGTGGAGTATGTGTCGACATCGTCGCTCGCGGGCAAGACGCTCATCCTTGTTGACCCCATGCTTGCCACGGGCACCTCGCTGATGCTCGTCTACGACGCCCTCATACGTCGTGCCGGCGAGCCCGAGCATACACACTTTGCCGCAGCCTTCGCCTCGGAGCAGGGTGTCGACTATGTGCTGAAGCATACCGACCCGAAGAGGTGTACGTTATGGTGTGCCGCCGTAGACGCAGAGCTCACGTCGAAGTCGTATATCGTCCCAGGCATAGGCGATGCCGGCGACCTTGCATACGGCGTGAAGCTGTAGAGAGTTATTGAAGCTGTAGAGAGTTGTATGGCTATAAACAATATACCACGTCATTAGACGTGGTATATTGTTTATAGTTTGGTATAATCTTCATATAACTCCACAAACTCTTCAGCGGCGCTCCTATCCTCATAGCTGAAGACTATAGGCTCGGAGACGAACATCTCGCCAATAAAGCCACTCTCATCCTCGGCCAAGCCGCAGACAACATATTCGTTGCCGTAGGTACACAGCGCCCAGTCGGGTGATGAGGTGTAGGAGTACTCCAGGAGGCTCTCGCGTATAACCTCATCGCCATACTCCTCGTACACGCTCTTGGGGAAGATGTCGAAGTGAAGCGTAGGCGATGCCGCCGCTGTCAAAACCTCAACCGAGAGGAAATAGTCAGCATAACTCACATAACTCGAGTAGTAGGGCTCCAAGGCCACAACCTCCTTAAGATCGTAGGCCGTACACTTAACCCCCGTGATGGCGTTACCTCCGACTCCATCCTTAGCCGTAGCAAAGCGGTAGAGGAAGAGCTCCGTAGTGGGCGCACCCGCATAGTAACCATAGACGGCAAGGACAAACTCCGTGTCGGGAGGTAGCTGGTCGATATGCTCCTCGTAATATCCCGTGAGCTCCAGGGGTGGGTACTTGCCACATATATAGTCGAGCTGCTCCTGGGCGCTACCCTCAGGAAGATTCGAGGCATACATAACAACGGCATTATACTGCTCGTCGGTAGATGGCGTGATGGCTATATCCACCGAGCGGGGACGTATGTTGTAGATATTCACATCGAAGGTCATCGACGACAATGAGACATCGCCCGTGGTGAAGTACTCGACCGTGGGGTGCGACACAACCATGGGCACATTACCATCCATAGAGGCTATGGCATATACCATGACCATATACTTATGGTTGGCGTTGAGCGTATCCTCTATCGTCGCCGCGCCGCGATATCCAAGCCTCTGCATAACCTCCTCGGCCGAGAGCCCCTCGTAGTAGTAGAGGTGGTCGGCGACATAGAAGAACGACTCGGCAAGGGCTACCTCCATATCGGGCCCAAACGCCTCACCCTCGGGCACAAAGCCATCCTCCGTGTCCTGAACAAACTGCACCATATAGTAACCATCCCACGTCTCGGGAGCTACCGTAACGACCACATCGGGCTTGGTGGCATCTACCGCCACATCGAACCCTACATCGCTACGCTCGGGGAGGCGTGAGGGTATGATAGTGTGGTATACGGGCGTAGCACGACGATAGCTATCGTCCACAACGTCAATACCATAGCTATAGATGACATACTCCTTCGCAGGCGAGAGATCCTCCCAACGCTGCGTAGCATGGCCAAGGCGCTGTATATTGCTCTCAACGAGGAATGTCTCGAGAGTGACGCCTTCGTGCATGAGCGTGCGGAAATGTATCTCATCGGCAGCAACAAGGTCGTCGACATTCGCGATATTAGCACCGGCAAAATAGCTCTTCTCGGCCATCATGACGATATATGGCATATCGCTCTTGGCGGGCATAAACTCCGCAGCACATGAGGAGTAGTCTACATCGGTAATCGAAATAGATATAGCCTCAGACGCGAGCGCCATCTGGCGCACGACAACCTCGGGGAACTCCGTAGCCGAAGGATAGCGTAGCGAGATGATAGCCTCACGCTCCTCAGGCGCATCGTTACAGGCAACAACGAAGCTTACCGTACCCTCCTCCGTAGTCTCGATATCGTAGATCCACTCTGCCTCGCTCACCGCAACAAGAGGGGCGCCGGGGATAGAGTTGGCGATAGTATATGAGAGCGTACAACGCCCACCCTCGGGGTCTACATCTATAGTATCTCTATCGGGGGTGACAACCACTACTCCATCGGCTGTGGGCGCATCGTCCGTGCAGGCCACGACACACAGCAGTGCGCACATCAGTATAAGCAAACGTCTCAATATAGTATCTTTTTTTGGATGACTAAATATGTTAAATGCCGCTATACTAAATGTATATTACCGAAGGTATCGAACGCATAACGGGTATAGCACCATCCTCGGACTCCACGGCAAAGACGATAAGCATATACCTCTTGTTCCTGTCGAGAGCCAGAGGGTACTGACCGAACCCCCTATAGCAGGTCGTGGCAAGAAATGCTTCTGGAGTAGCACCCTGCGATACAGCCGAGCGTGCATTGGTAAAGAAGGCGTTTGCCAGCGATCGAATGGTCAATGCCGAGAGAGGATCGCCCTGTGGGACATAGTACAACGAATCGTCAGGGGCGATCTGAATGCTGTAGTAGCCATCCCAATCTCCCGGGTCGACGCTTAGCGTAGCATTACCCGCAGCATTCCACGCAGCCTGAAGGCTGAATGTCACATCGTACATCGAGGGCATGGGGAGCTCAACGAGCGTGTAGTGTACGGGGGTGGTAATCTCGTAGTTGTTATCATCGAAGTTAACACCGTAGCTGTAGACTACATACTCACCACTATGCTGCATACCCGAGAAGCTGCGTAGAGCCTCGCCACGATATACCAACTGAGGGTTCACATTACTCATAAGCTCCGTAAGGGTCATGCCATACTCCGCAGCAATACGTAGATAGTTCTTCATCTCGGTCTCGATGAATGCCTCCTCAGTAGTTATGCCCGAGTATGTGAAGAACGCCTTGTCAATGATATTGGCCATATAGACCATGTTCTCATCCAAAGGGATATATCGCACCTTGCAGCTATTGTAGGTGACATCCGTGACCTCGAAGCTAAACATATCGAGGATGGCCGGATCCTGTTTGATGATTATGAACAACGTGCGCTCTATACCCTCGTAGTCCACCTCTACAAGTGTCTCGCGGGGCATTGCCGTCATATTTTTCGAGATTGCGAGTGTTATGTGCGAGCCTTTCACGCTCTTAGCCTCAACCCAATCGACACGCGACGACACCTCAAGAGATACGCCCTTCACGGCATTCTCCACTTCGTAGTAGATGAACATATCTCCACCATTACCATCAACATTCAACGTCGTACGCTCGAGCTTGACAACAGGAGTACCTCCATTCGATGACGCACCCTCACTCTCACAACCAACCATTACTGCGGTCATAGCGACAAGCGCAGCACATAAAAGAGTCTTAATTCTCAACATATATATCCGTATAATAAGTTTCCTAACGCAAAGGTAGTTATTTTTGTGCTATGGCGAAAAGAATTAAATCATATTTTTCGTTACGACGGAATAATTTTCGTAACTTTGTCCAAACTTAGCACGTTGACCATAGAATGATTAACATCAACGACATACTACACATAGACACACCCGAGAAGTTTTCCGCGTGCGCTCTGAATCTCTTTCGCTTCCAGGCGGAGCACTGCGCACCCTATCGTCGCTATATCGAGTTGCTAAAGATTGCACCCACAACCATCACCCGAGTGGAGGATATACCGATGCTACCCATCGAACTCTTCAAGAGCGAGGATGTATACTCGGGCGAGGGCACCCCGGAGATTATCTTCACGTCGAGCAACACGGGGTCTACCGTCGCCTCGCGACACCTTATGGCCAGCGCGGAAGACTACCGCAAGACATTCCTCACGGCCTTCACACAATTCTATGACGACCCCTCGAAGTGGAGTATATACGGACTCCTACCCAACTACTTGGAGAGGGAGGGCTCGTCGCTGGTATTTATGGTCGACGAACTCATCCGCAGAGCCGGCCGCGGAGGGTTTTATCTCAATGATTACGAGCGTCTTATTGCCGACATGGAGGCAGACGACAAGCCTAAGATTCTGCTCGGCGTGAGCTATGCACTCTGGGACTTAGCCGAGAGGTATGCGCCGAAGCTCAGCGATACCATAATTATGGAGACGGGCGGCATGAAGGGGCGACGCAAGGAGATATCGAAGCGCGAGCTTCACGACATACTGTGCCGAGGCTTTGGTGTCGAGGCCATACACTCAGAATACGGCATGGCGGAGCTATCGTCGCAGGCATACTCCACGGGCGAGGGCATCTTTCGCACCCCAGCATGGATGAGGGTACTCGTGCGCGACATAAACGACCCCTTCGACCACACACCGCAGGGCATGCGCGGAGGCATCGACATCATCGATCTCGCCAACATATCGTCGTGCGCCTTCATCCAGACACAGGATATGGGACAGCTATACCCCGACGGTAGCTTCAAGATCGAGGGACGCATCGCCGGTAGCGACATACGTGGTTGCAACCTCTTAGTACACGACCTGCTATGAAGTACAACAGCGACATACTACGCCACCTGCACACGGAGCTTAAGGATGTGCTCCGCGAGGTCATCCGCGTGTGCGACGCAGCACACATACCCTACTTCATACAGGGTGGCACAGCCATCGGTGCCCACTTCTTCGACGACATCGTCCCGTGGGACGACGACATAGACCTCGGCATGACGCGCGAGAACTACGAGCGTTTCCTCAGCGAGGCCCCGGCACTCCTCGGCGAGGGCTACCACCTCCAAGAGTTTACGACCGAGCCCGACACCCCCTTCTATTTCGCTAAGGTGCGTAAAAAGGGAACACGCTTTGTCGAGAGCGAGTGGGTGGGGCTACCCATCGAGGGAGGTATATATATAGACATCTTCCCCTACGACCGCATACCCGACAATCGCCACAAGGAGCGCCAGCAACGCTCACGTGTGCGCTTCTGGATAAACTGCTTCACGGCCAAGAGCGTGTGGCTGTGGCGCTGGCTCGGCACGGCCAATAATGGGGTTGTCATGCCCAAGAGCTTCATATCGTGCGCTGCGATACGTATCACCACACTCCTTATGAGCAAGGAGCAGATATACAACCGTTTGCACCGCGAACTTACGCGCTTCAATGGCACAAATGCCTCGCGCTACAACATCGTACGTATGCCCAAGGATATGATTGCGGTCACGGCCATCGAGAACCCCGAGCGGCGACGCTTCGGCGACATCGAGGTGTGGGCACCATCGAACATCGAGGCCTACCTACGTAACCACTATGGCGACATACAGAAGTGGCTGCCCGAGGATAAACGCCTGAATCACGCACCCGAGGAGCTACACCTCGGCACGCGCCTTACCACCGACGAGTCGAAACGCATATCTGTGGTAATACCACTATATAACAAGGAGTTAGAGGTGGCACGAGCTCTACACTCGGTCATCTGCCAGAGTCTCGCGCCCCGCGAGATTATCGTCGTGGACGACGGCTCGACAGATAGCTCGCGCGCTATCGTGGAGCGCATCACAGAAGAACACCCCGAGGCGGGCATAAGGCTTATCACGCAGCAAAATGGCGGCGTCAGCGCGGCACGCAACCGCGGCATACAAGAGGCTACGGGCGACTACATAGCCCTACTCGATGCCGACGATATGTGGCTCTCGGGATATATCGCCGAGGTGTGCCGACTTATGGAGTACTACCCCGATGCCGACGCCTACGCCACGGCATTCGACATAGTAAATAACGACAGGCGCGTGGCTGCCCCCGTGCCAACAAACGAGGGATATGTAAACCCCGCAGAGGAGGCTTTGCGCGGGCGCTACCCCATAATACCCTCAACGGCAACACTGCGTAAGAGCACCCTCGAAGGCATCGGTGGCTTTCCCGAGGGTATGCAGATAGGCGAGGATCAGTGGCTGTGGGTGGCAATGCTTAAGCGCGGTGCGAAGTTCTGCTTCTCGCCGATGTCGCTTGTACGCTACTGGCGCACAGCATCCAACCGCTCCGCCACGATATACCGCAGCGAGCGTAGCGCACACTCCCTCGAGGAGCTCTACGACCCCACGGGCGATGCCACGACAAACGAATATATCGCCCGCATAGCCATAGGCAAGGCTATAACGCAGTCGGTGCGCGGAGGTACCGACGATGCCCGCCATACGGCCGAGGTATTCGCCTTCACGCGCTGCTCACGACGCCAGCTGCGCCGACTCAAGACCCTCAACGCCTTACCCGTAGCGCTACGCCCCATGGCCGATGGAATCTACCGAGCAATGGCATGGGCAATAAAGCGTAAAGGGCTGTAATCCTCTTACAAAACACAAGTATACATAACAAAAAATAAAACCCAATAAAATGTTGAGCTATATTTATGATATTTTCGAATGGCTTGCCGAGAAACTCCTTCTTCCGGTTTTTATCCTTTTCTTCGTATGGCAGCCAGCATTGAATCTGTTTCCGTCGTTAGTATTTAACATTTGGACAGACTACCCCACCATCGGAGTATTTGTATCTCTGCTATATCTGTTATGGGTGGTATTAGCCCTATTGTTCAGGAAATTCTGGATAGCAGCGTTTCTCTTGCTACTATTTTTCCTACAAACGAGTCTCTCGTATAATGAGGCCGCAATATTTGACTTCATAGAGAATAGCAGTCATCTGGTGTATGGTTATACGTTTATAGCCATTTTGGTGTTGAGTCTGCCTACGTACTTCAAGATGAACAAGCCGTTTAAGATACTATACTGGGGTGTGATTCTATGGCTTGCCATGTATGCAGTGCTTAAGAGCTTCTCGCCAATATTTATTGGCATGCACTACCACTATGACCTCGGCATCCATATACAACGCTTGGCCTTTGTTATCATCATGTCGTTGCCGATGTTCTTAGCGCTGATATATGCTGCCAATAGCGTAGAGTCGTATTCGCTATTTGCCCCATTTTTCTACTCTTTGGGAATAGTATATTGCTGCGAGCTGCTCCCTCAGCTATATATTATCAGCAAGTTTACGCACGTTCTGATAATCGTAATATACATCTACTTAGCGTATAATACGAGCAAATGCTTTCTGAATTGGTTTTGGGGCGACGTGTCTGAGATTCAAGTGCCGGCAATGCGCATGAGGGAGGTCCTAAATTCTAAGACCACAGCCGTATGCCTCGTAGTGGTATCGTCGGCATTGATATTTTTTGCATCATCTTCAGCGTTAATGTTAATGATTAAATAATATGAATTGGTGGTTGATTGCCGGCATCGTTGTCGGTGTTATTGCGGCTATTGTCGCTGTTGTAATGTTTTTGAAATACATTTATAATCTATTGTCGGAGTTCGATTTGGAAGATAAGTGTTATATGGGAGCCTTCACCGACGAGGACTATGTCAGCGTTGGGCGCGACGCGTTTATCTTCAGCATCATACTCGGTGTTATAGTAGGTATTTACAATCTAATAAATATTTTTGGTCACGGAAGTATCGCTGCCATATGGTCACAAACAGAGGAGTATAACATCTTCTTTATCATGATATTTATCGCCCTACTGCTCTATACTACGGTGCAAGCAGTCCTTGCGTGCGATACTACACGCGGCACGCTGACAAAAGCTTTTTTGGGCATCTATTACACGCTTATCGGTTTAATTGCAGGGGCGATATTTAGCGTGATATTGGTTATACTATTGGTGGTCGTTGCAATACAAAGTGGAGGCTTTGCGACCAACTCTACACGAAAGTATACGTTAGAGGATGGTACAGAGGTCGAGGAAGAGGAGGATATAATAAATACTTTTCTGGGGACCAGAAACAATCGCCTCAAGGAGGTTGGTGGTACCCGCCGATTCCGTCGCAATGGAGATACGGCCATTGAGGAGTAGCGGGATTAATCAAAGATAAGGGCTTGTAATTAAAAACCTTAGTAACGAACATTGAGGGTTTAGAGAGATTGGTGCTTTTATTGTGCCATCCCTAAATTCCCTAAATTCCTTAAATTCCCTAACCTCACTACTACATTAGCATAATATCACACGAAGGTAATATTTCTTTGCTCAAATTTTGCATTGTACGTAACTTTTATTATTTTTGTAGATTGAAACAGTGTTATTTATGAGCAACAGACTTAGAATAGGCATCACTCAGGGCGACACCAATGGCGTCGGCTGGGAGATCATACTCAAAATATTATCCGACAGCCGCATCGCGGAGTTGTGTACACCCGTAGTATATGGCTCGGCAAATGCTGCGGCATACTATGCCAAGGGTCTTACGGATGTAGAGCCCGTGAAGTTCAACATCGTAGCGAGCGCTGACTACGCTACGGAGGGGCGCATGAACCTCGTGGAGTGTGGCGCCAAGGAGCTCGCCATAACCCCCGGTAAGCCCTCAAAGGTGGGAGGCGAGGCAGCAGCTGCAGCACTACGCAAAGCGATAGAGGACCTCAAGGCGGGAAGTATCGCGGCGCTCGTAACAGCCCCCATCGACAAGGAGATGATACAGAGCGACGACTTCAACTACACGGGGCACACGGAGTTCCTGGCAAAGGAGCTCGATGGCGAGCCTCTGATGATTATGACGTCGGAGCTTATGCGCGTAGGTCTGGTGACGATACACGTGCCCGTGGCGAATGTTGCCGAGGCACTATCGAAGGAGCTGATCGTAGAGCGCATAGCACAGATAAACACCTCGATGCGCGAGGACTTCGGCATTGTACGCCCGCGTATTGCCGTGCTTGCCCTCAACCCGCATGCCGGAGATGGCGGACTCTTGGGTGCCGAGGAGAATGAGATTATTAAGCCGGCCATCACCGAGGCCTTCGAGAACGAGATATTGGCATTTGGCCCCTTTGCTGCCGACGGCTTCTTTGCCTCGGGGCAGTTTAAGAACTACGACGCTATACTTGCGATGTATCACGATCAGGGGTTAGCCCCCTTCAAGACGCTGACACCCAATGGTGTAAACTTCACCGCATCGCTAAGCAAGGTGCGCACATCGCCCGACCATGGCGTGGCCTACGACATTGCCGGCAAGGGTATCGCCGACGAGCAGTCGATGCGTAACGCCCTATATGAGGCTATCGACATCGTGCGCCGCCGTAGAGAGTGGAGCGAGTGGAACAAAAATCCGCTCCAGCACTTTGAGCGCGACAAGGGTCGCGATGTGTCGGTCAAGGATTTGCCCGAAACGGAGCACAACGACTAAACAAACACCAATGTGTTAATTGGCAATGTGTAACAACGATAAGGATAAAGAGTAAAGAAGGAGTGCAGCTGAGTAGTAATCCGTCTCGTTATTGTGGAGCTATGAAGGCACTCGAAACATAAACATTTAAAAACTTAATTCACTATGGTTAAAGTAACCTTCCCCGATGGCTCGGTAAGAGAGTATGCCAAGGGGACAACTGCCTTTCAGGTGGCAGAGAGCATCAGCCCTCGTCTCGCTGCTGACTCACTTGCAGCCGAGGTAAATGGCGCAACGGTAGATATGATGCGCCCAATCGACAGTGACTGTACGATTAAATTCTTCAAGTGGGACGATGCCGAGGGTAAGCACGCCTTCTGGCACACATCATCGCACCTCTTGGCCGAGGCCTTGGAGGCGCTCTATCCGGGCATCAAATTCGGTATAGGTCCCGCTATCGACAACGGTTTTTATTACGATGTGGACTCGCCCGTGGCTATCACCGAGGCCGACCTCGCAACCATCGAGCAGAAGATGGTGGAGCTCGCGCGCAACAAGGAGGCCCTTGTGCGCACGGAGGTGTCGAAGGCCGACGCCCTCAAGACCTTCACCGAGAAGGGCGACCAGTACAAGGTGGAGCTCATCACCGACCTTGAGGATGGAACAATATCGTTCTACACCAATGGTGCCTTCACCGACCTCTGTCGCGGTCCGCACATCCCCAATACAGGATACATCAAGGCTATAAAGCTCACCTCGGTTGCCGGAGCATACTGGCGCGGTAACGAGAAGAACAAGATGCTCACCCGTATCTACGGTGTATCGTTCCCCAAGAAGTCGATGCTCGACGAGCACCTCGCACTCTTGGAGGAGGCTAAGAAGCGCGACCACCGTAAGCTCGGCAAGGATCTCGAGCTCTTCATGTTCTCGCAGCGCGTAGGCCAGGGCCTCCCGATGTGGTTGCCCAAGGGCGCAGAGTTGCGCGACCGCCTCGAGCGTTTCTTGCGTAAGATACAGAAGGACTACGGCTATCAGCAGGTCATCACCCCGCATATCGGCAACAAGGATCTCTACGTGACATCGGGCCACTATGCTAAGTATGGCAAGGACTCGTTCCAGCCCATACATACACCCTTCGAGGGCGAGGAGTATCTGTTGAAGCCCATGAACTGCCCGCACCACTGCGAGATTTACCGCTCGAAGCCCCGCTCGTACAAGGATCTGCCCGTGCGCTTGGCAGAGTTCGGTACGGTATACCGCTATGAGCAGTCTGGCGAGCTGCACGGCCTCACACGTGTGCGCTCGTTCACGCAGGACGACGCCCACCTCTTCGTGCGCCCCGACCAGCTGTTGGAGGAGTTCGAGAAGGTTATGGACATCGTGCTCTACATCTTCCGTACGCTGAAGTTCGACAACTACACAGCACAGATATCGCTCCGCGACCCCAACAACAAGGAGAAGTATATCGGCTCGGACGAGAACTGGGAGAAGGCCGAGGCCGCAATCATTCAGGCATGCGAGGATAAGGGTCTGAAGACCACCGTGGAGCTTGGCGAGGCAGCGTTCTATGGCCCGAAGCTCGACTTCATGGTTAAGGATGCCTTGGGTCGCAGCTGGCAGCTCGGCACCATTCAGGTGGACTACAACCTCCCCGAGCGTTTCGACCTCACGTATAAGGGCTCGGACGACAAGCTCCACCGCCCGATTATGATTCACCGTGCGCCGTTTGGCTCTATGGAGCGCTTCGTTGCCGTATTACTGGAGCACACGGCAGGTAAGTTCCCCTTGTGGCTCACTCCCGATCAGGTTGTCGTTCTCCCCATCTCGGAGAAGTATAACGACTATGCCGAGGAGGTGGCACGCCAGCTCAACGCCGAGGATGTGCGCACGCAGGTCGACGATCGCAACGAGAAGATAGGTCGTAAGATTCGCGACAACGAGCTTAAGCGCATCCCCTACCTCTTGATCGTAGGCGAGAAGGAGGCCGAGGAGGGCAAGGTGTCGGTACGTGCTCAGGGCGAGGGCGACAAGGGTCAGATGACCATCGCCGAGTTCGCCGAGTTTATGAAGGGCCTCGTTGCCGCCGAGATCGAAGCAAACAAATAATACATATTAATACCTTACTAATTTGGCAGGACAATTTCCATTCCGCCCGCGCCCACAGGCGCCGGGGAATAACCAGCAGCAGAACCCGCAGCAGCGCGACCAGCGTGGTCGTCGCCCGCAGCAGGAGAACCCTAACCGTATCAACGACGAGATAACGGCACCCACGGTGCGTGTCGTAGGCGAGAACGTCGAGCCCAACCTCGTGTTGCCCATCAAGGAGGCCATACGCTTGGCCGACGAGATGGAGCTCGACCTCATCGAGATCTCACCCAAGGCCGATCCTCCGGTATGTCGCATCGCCGACTACCAGAAGTTCCTCTACCAGCAGAAGAAGAAGGCTAAGGAGATTAAGGCAAAGCAGGTTAAGGTCGTGATCAAGGAGATACGCTTCGGCCCACAGACCGACGACCACGACTACAACTTCAAGCTCAAGCACGCCGAGAACTTCCTGAAGGAGGGTGCCAAGGTTAAGGCTTACGTATTCTTCCGCGGTCGCTCTATCGTCTTCAAGGAGCAGGGCGAGATTCTACTCTTGCGCTTCGCCAACGACCTTGAGGAGTTCGCCCGCGTGGAGCTTATGCCTAAGCTCGACGGCAAGAAGATGAATATGATTCTTGCCCCGAAGTCAAAGAAGTAGACGTCCACGAAAGCGTATAGACGTATACTCACACAAGGACTGACTAAAAAGAGATGGGGATGACTAAAAAGTAAATTTGTCATCCCCGTTTTTGAAGTGACCCCGAAAGTTTGGACAAAAAACTTTTGGGGTTTCATTATGCGCAAAAAACACGATTATGTAGCATTACTCAAATATATGAGGATGCTCGAAGACGGTTACTCGGTCAAATCAATTTCTAAAAATTATGGTAT
>JAFWYM010000039.1 GCA_017517705.1 Alistipes sp. | reverse complement strand
CTGAATAAAAAGTGTATTTTGTCGTTATGCTCGCCCTCAAAATGCTCATTTACGCCAAGTAAACTCCGCTTTTTCGGGCTTCGCAAGCCTAAAACTACATCTTTTTATTCAACCTCTTAACAAAACGGGGATGACAAATTTTCTTTTTAGTCATCCCCGTTTTGTATTCTCTCCGCACCTCTATTTGTGGCGCCATGCTATGAACTCTGCAGCATCGTCGCGGTTGTCGTACGAGCAGAGTATAGGCTCGCTGCGTAGCAGTGATGACGGATTACCATTATCGTCGCGTGCTATGGCGAGTATCACATACTCCTCGCCCCATTTCACGAAGTTTGTGGGGTCGAATGTCGTCTTTATCTGGGTGTTTAGCACCATCTGGTAGAGCATATCATCGCTCAGACCCTCGATTGCAGCACTCTTGTAGAGCGCATACTGTATGCTTGCGGCCTGAGGTGTTGTCTTGAACTCGTAACCCAAGAGGGCCTCATAGCTGTAGTTGTCTATATATGTTTGGTACATGCTGTTCAGCGCTGCCACCTCTGCGAGGTCGAATATGCCGACGATGTTAAGCTCCACGGTTATCTCGGCGCTCAGCTCCTCGAGTGTTGTGAAGTACTCTTTGAAGAGCTCTGTTGTCACCACGCCACCCTCGTAGCCGAATGCTGCGACGAAGTATTCGGTGTTGGGGTTTAGTCCTGTCATTGTGTACGTGAACTCGCCACCTGCGGGTGTTGGGGGATACTGTGTGATGTAGTCGTTTATAATCTCACTGTCGCTCTTACCCTCGTAGTATGCGCTCTGGAAGATGGCTACGATGTATGGGTCGTCGTTCGAGGGCACAACGGTTATTGTTGCCTCGCGGGGCTTAATGTCGCTCACCGTTATTGATATTACGTTTGACGAGGCGCCTATCTCTCCTGTTACAAACCTCTTTACCGTGGGATATGCCGTCATGATACCCTTGTTGGTATCTACGGGCACAGCTATGACGAAATGTTCGGTGTTGGCATCGAGGTCGTACTTGTCGCTATTTATTCCCGTGTATGTTATCTCCTGTAATGCGAGCTCTACGCTGAAACCAAACTGTAGATAGAGGGCAAGTGAGCGGTAGTATATCTCTGTTGCCTTCTCCACCATCTGCTCTTCGGTAGGTGTGGTGTCGGGGAAGTGCAGTGCGAGCTCATCTACAAATATGAAGTATGCTCCGTTGTACTCTCCCGGGTCTGTTGTCACCGTGGCAGTGCCGCCATCCACCTCTACTTTGATGTCTATGGGCATGACTCCCACCTCTACCTCTACTGTTGTGTCGTGGAGTGTCACCACCTCCGTTGAGGGCGCGGGCATGCCGTCTACGAACTCTACGCCGTAGACATATATCACAAACTCGTCACCCGGGGGTATGCCGTTCACCTCTACCTGTTCCACATCGCCTGTTGTTATGTAGTATGTGCGCACGTGCTCCTCTACGGATGTGCCGTATGCCTCAGCCTCGCGCTTGATGGTCTCGAGGAGGAATGCCGGTATCTGCTCATCCGACGTCACATTATTTGCAGCGAGGTTCTTTGCCGTGTCGAAGAGATATATGTACTCCATACTCTTGTCCTTGGGATATACGTTGTACACAAACGACATCTCATTCTTTTCGACTAACTCAATCTCGAATGGTGCCTCTGTGGGCTCCTCGGGCGTCTCAGGGTCTTTTGGCTCTTCGGGGTCTTGGGGCTCCTCTGGGTCTTTAGGCTCTTCAGGGTCTTGGGGCTCCTCGGGCTCTTGGGGGTTCTCGGGTGTGGGCTTATCCACCTGCGATGCAGCATCCTCGCAGCCTACCATCACGAGGCTGAGAGCTGCAACCATCAACATAAGGTAACAAATCTTTCTCATAGACAATCTTTTATTATTAACCTTGCTTTGCTTAATGCAACTTTTGTTATTGCAAAGATAGAAAAATAATTTTAATAGACAAATTTTTCTTTGGCGGGGTTTTGGGGTAGTATGTGTAGTATGTGTAGTGTGGGTAGTTATGGGTAGTGTGGGTAGCGTGGGTAGTGTGGGTAGCGTGGGTAGTATGGGTAATATGGGTAGTATAGGTAGTTATCTGATAGCGCCTTACCCAGTCTACCCAGTCTACCCACTCTACCCTGGCTCCCTATGACTGCGCTTTTAGTTATGGGTAGTGTTGGTAGTTATCTGTTCGCGCTTTACCCATTCTCCCCATAGCGGGCGTAGCCCGCGTATACTCACTCTCCCCACAGCCGAAGGCTGGTGCTCCTAAGGAGCACCCAAACATCCCCCAAGGAGCACACAAACATCTCCTAAGGAGCACTGTTGTATTATTCTCTTCTGTTGCGGTTATCGAGGCGTATACGTGTTAATTTTTCGCGAAAGCCACCCTCTTTAGCAAATCGCTCAATCTCGGAGCTGATAAAGTTCTTAAGGATTATCGATTCTTGGTGAATAAGTACTATTACCATATTGGCAATCACTTCATCAGTTCGGCTCTTTGCTATATCTAAGTAGTAGCTACTATCGTATTGTTGTTTGCCAATTTGTCGCATTGCCTTGTTCTCTTTTGATTCTATTTTCCACCTCTGAAGTCCTCTTGTACGTAGATAATCCTTGTAATCTTCTAACAGCTCCATTAGACTTCCTAAGGCAATGTTGTATAGTTTGAGGGCCATTTCGTAGGATGTTGTCGCATCCGCATACCCCTCCACAATATTCTGTTTTCCGGAACGCGCGGCTTGTATCATCTGGTCGTATGTGCGGTCTTTCTTGTCGATGTACCGCGAGCAGAAGAGATATGTGAGGTCGTATATAACCACAGCCTTTTGGTAGCAGAGGAGAGTGCTGTAATCTCTATGCCCGTTGTCTATGTAACTTTGTGAGCGTTCCATTGTGTTGTGTTTTTACAAAGGTAGTCATTATCCATAATTTTAGCAACTATGGGGTGAGTTTTTCTGTGTCTATGTGGGTAGTATGGGTAGTGTGGGTAGTATGGGTAGTTATTGTTCGCGCTTTACCCATCCTCCCCATAGCGGGCGTAGCCCGCGTATACTCACTCTCCCCACTCTCCCCACAGCCGAAGGCTGGTGCTCCTTAGGAGCACACAAACATCTCCTAAGGAGCACACAACCCCCCCCCAAAAAAAAATCGGAGCCTCCCGATAGGGAAGCTCCGAAAAGGTTAAGATAGGTATATCTTACTGCTTGTTGTGCTTGAAGACGTAAGCTGTACCACCAACAGTGAAGTTGATAGTGATGTTACCGTCAGCGTCAACAGATGCAGAAGCATCAGACACATCACTATTCGCATAAGTCGTACCATTCACTATAAGCGACTGGTTGATGAATGAGAATAAACCTTCCCAAGTACTCTGAACAGAAGATCTCCAATTTGATGATGAGTAATCATAAGCCTTTGGCCATCCATTCTCGAGAAAACCATACGCTTCGTTACCTACAACCAACTTTACTTGGTTGTCTCCTGTCTCATCCTTGAAGTGGAAGTAATCGCAGTAGCTATTAGCCTTACCTGTTTCTACAAATGTATTTACATAGATCACGCCATCCTCGACCTCACCACCGGTGTTGTCGCCGGGCTCCTCAACAGCGGGAGCATCAAGACCCTCGATGGTACCTGTGTAACCAGGGAATTGCTCCATTTCATAGGTTACATAGCTAAATGTTTCAAATGGAGCGATGGTATAAACATCGTTAGCATAAGAAACCTCTAAAGTGGTATATGACGAGAGAGTTTCGTTATCGCCATCCTTGTAAATATAAGTGATGTAATTGGGTTGATCCCATGCGTTGCCCTGCCAAGTACCAGGTGTTATGTAATTGTTGTCACCAGTCTTGAATGCAATGCCTCGAGTGCTATTGTCTGACATTGTAAATGTTACGAGAATCTCTCCGCTATAAACATTGCCATTGAATTCGTGCTGACCAGCAACAGCAGAAACGGCTGTCAAGGGCTGTGGCTCGGGCTCTACAGTGCCGTTATCAGTGTAAACATAAGCAGCAACGTTTGCAATCTCCAAAGTGATCTTGTCAGCCTCAACGATCAACCTAGAACCATGGTAATACTCGCTTGACTCTATGCAGAAACCTGCCCAAGAGCTGTACATTGAGTCAAACGCATTCCAGCAGTAGTCGTATGTACCCTCCTTGATGGTGCCATCTTCATTGCAGTAGTCGTAGTATACCTCAATCTTATACTCATTTCCATCTGCACACTTTACGAGGTAAATATAACCACCACCGCTTGTGCTTGGATCATCGTCAAGGTCCTTATAGCGACCCAAGTACTCGAATGAGTTAATAACACCCTCGGGAAGTGGCTCGGGCTCAAATGCCTTCTCTACGTAAACATACTCACCGTTAGCGTTAACAGCTACGATGCCAAGGTAAATGGGGTATACTGGATTTGACGTGTAAGCCTCGCAGTAATCAGACCACTCAAATTTCTCCGGATTTTGACATAACTGCATCGTCTCCAAAGCTCGCTCAGAAGGATCCATTACAGGGGCTTCGAAGAAGTGCCAGTAGCATAAAACAACATCCTCGTTGAATTTAGCATGTACGTTAATGGTATTTGCGTCCATCGTATTAACCTCATACGTTACGCCAGTGTCGAAGTTACCCTCTACCAAGCCCGCAGTTGTGAATGTGCCAAAGAGGAATGCATCCTCATGTGAAGGTGAAAGGGTGTATAGATCCATTTCACTCTCCATATTGAAAGGATATACAAAGAGGTAGTATGTTGTGTTAGACTCAACTGAAGGCGCCCATGCTGTCAGTGAGTATTCTGCCATCTCAGACAACTTTATCTCAGTATTCAAAGGCATTCCCTCTGCAAGAATAACGCCAGCATTCGTATTGATGCCACCACCACCATATTGTGACTTAAGATAAATGTCTAAGTAAGAGTTTAAGTCTGTACAATAGCCCCATTCTATATACTCTTCAACATCGCTAGTTGCTATCCAACCAACCAAATAGTTAGTGTAACCTGCAAGCGACAAGTTAAGAGTTGCATCATTCCAAGAAATAGAGCCGTCTACGACAGATACCTCAATAATGACGCTCTTGTAATAAGCCATGATAGCGCTATCCAAAACGGGATAAGCCTCATAGTAGTCCATATCGATCTCCTCCTCAGTGTACAAGAAGATTACATACTCACCGCCAGGAACAAACTCATAATTGGGATAGAACATTCTACTTACATCCTCAACGGTGATGTCGTATACCTCCTTCTCGCAAGTGCCCTCCTGATACTGTACTCGATCAACAACATTATTGAAGCCTCCCGTAGTGTAGCTGATGTAGCCATCATAATAAGCAGCCAAAATGTCGAGTGTGCCAGCCAAATACTCATCATAGCAAGCCTTAGTCATGACACCGATCTGGATTGGAGCAAATGTTACAAGGTCTTCGCCCATTTCATCTGTATCGACATTGGTGATAGAGTTCTCAATGTGAACATTACCCTCTGCATCAACCGCCAACGTAAGCTCAGCAAGGTTAACAGCAATCTTACCTACCTGGCATGTGCCATTGTTACCATTGAAGTGAACAACGATGTCACCCTCCTTAGCTGCGAAACCTGCATCAACGAACTCCTGAGCGGGGCCTGTGATCTTCAAAACGAGCTCAGTGCCACCAGCAGCAAAGATACCCATACCGGGGTCTACCTCGTCGTCGCCCTCCTCATCAGCGGGAGCAAGAACAACCTCAGCTGACCAACCAAGAGGCTGGTTCATAACGTTAACGTCAGCAACAGCTGTGTTGATAGTGAAGTTAACCTCCTTAGTCTCACCGGGAAGAACGTAGAGTGAGCCACGTGTAGCGTCGAACTCGATAAGAGCAGCCTTGATAACAGTGAACGATGAGTTGCCGGCCAAAGTGAATGTTACAGTGTTGTTGCCATTGTCCGTAACACCTGCAATAATCTGCTGACCTGCATCTGCTGCTGAAAGACCTGTAGGATTCCATGTCAAACCACCGTCAACAGAGAACTCAAGCATACCGCTCTCCATATTCACCTGGAACTTAAGCTCAACGGGCTCGCACTCGCACTGGTCGTTGCCATCGTAAACAGCAACCTTCTCGCCGTTAACCAAGTACCAATCAACAAACTTGTTGTCAGCCTTGCGGTCGAGAACAGCGTAGTAGTACTCGCCATCCTCCTCGTTGAGGTAGGGAGCTACGTAAGTGTCGTCGTTGGTGTCAGTAACGGGTGTGCACTCGCACTTGCCATCGTAAACGGGAACCTTCTCGCCCTCGATAGTAAGCCACTCCTTGTACACGCCATTATCGAATAAAGCGAAGTAGAGAACGCCATCCTCATCAGCCTTAACACCGATGTAAGTGTTAGTGTCGGTGTCCTCAACAGTGCACTCGGGATAAACCTTGAATGACTTGCCGTTAGACAACTCAACAGTAGTAACGCCGTTAGCGTCAGTAGTGAGGTTAGTAACAACAGCCTTGTTGTTGATAAGCTCAGTCAAAGCTGCAACATCGCTCTTCAACTGGTTCTCCAAAGCGGTTACGCGCTCTGTAAGAGCTGCAAGATCCTTCTCGACTTTGTCGACACGGTTCTTGATGGCTGTGTCGTCATACGAACATGACGAAGCCAATGTCATAGATGCCACGATAGCGACAGCTACAACAGACTTGAGGGTAGTAAATAATTTCCTCATAGTGTTAATAATTAATGTGTTAATAAAAATTGAGTGTTAAAAAACTTTCTGTTCTGCGTAGCTCCTATGTGCCTCACTCGTAGCCCGTAGCAGCCAAAACTACCTCCGCCGATAATGATATGGCGGGAATTCGTAATGCAAATATATAATAAAAATTTCGAAACGGAAAAGAAATCACATAATTTTTTTGCATAATTTTTATGTATGTGAATATTTATGCGTGCAAAATGCGGCTTGTGATAAACTGTAGTTTCGGGGGATTTCTTTAGCCCTAAAAAACAAGAGGCTGACTAAGTTGTATTTTAGTCAGCCTCCTGATACTCAAGAGAGTGGATAGATGTCTAATTAGCCGATAAGAGCCTCGTATGCTGCGGCATCCAAAAGAGCGTCAACCTCAGCGGGGTTAGACATCTTAATCTTAACCAACCAACCCTCGCCATAAGGATCCTTGTTGACAAGTGACGAGTCAGCCTCGACAGCCTCGTTGAACTCGAGAACCTCACCACCAACGGGAGAGAAGGCGTCAGATACGGTCTTAACAGCCTCGATAGAGCCGAAAACCTCGTTGGCCTCGATGGTCTCACCTACAGTGGGAACGTCAACGAAAACGATGTCACCAAGCTGTGACTGAGCATAATCGGTAATGCCGATAACGGCAACATCACCCTCTACACGGCACCACTCGTGGTCGTTAGAGTACTTCAAATTAGCAGGTACATTAGCCATAATTTCGATAGTATTTAAGTTGTTGTTGTTCTTTCGCAAAGCTGTTATTACACTTCCGCAACCACAAATATAATCAGTTTTTTGCTTAAAACAAAAAAATAGCAAACTTTTTTTGCTCCGAGGAGCTATGTCGCCATGTGCAATTTTACTTTTGGGGCAAGACAAACTCCACCTCCTTGAAGGCGTACTCGCCGATGGTGCCATCGTCGTGCTCCAAGAGCAGCTCGCCCGAGGGTCGCACACCGCGTATCGTAGCCATAAACCTCTCACCCGAGGGGTAGGCGTAGGTGTGGCGCTCGTCGAGGTGGTACATGGTGGCACGGTAGAGCTCCTCGATACCCCTCTTATCGCCCGCCTCGAGCCGAGAGTATAGGCGTTGCAGATGCACCAAGAATCTGGTCAGTACCTCCGTGCGGTCGAAGGTCGTGCCACGCTCCGCAGCCATAGAGGTGGGGTTGGGAAGGTCGTCGGGGAAGGTCGTCTGGTTGACATTCAGCCCTATGCCCACGATGGTGCGCGCGAGGGTGTCGCCCGCGAGTGCATGCTCGATAAGCACACCCGTAATCTTTCGGTCGCCGGCGTATATGTCGTTGGTCCACTTTATGCGGCACACGATGTCGTACTCCGCGAGGGTGGCAACGAGGGCGAGGGCTACAACCTCGGAGAGCAGAAACTGCTCGACAATAGGCAGAAAGGTGGGGGTGAGAACGACGGAGAAGGTGAGATTATCCCCCTCGGTGCTATGCCACGTGTGTCCGCGCTGCCCGCGTCCCGACGTCTGGTGCTCGGCCCAGATGGTGTCTAAATGGCCATAGCAAGGGTCGTGGGCATCGTCGTTGGTGGACGTCGTTGTCGCCTTATGGTATATCATGGTGTTAAAATGGTGTTAATTTATCGCTCAAAGATAGGCATTTTCCCCTAAAAAGGTTATCTTTGTGCGGTAATTTATTATTAATAAGGTATGATAGGGTTGAAACGTATGAATATATTGGCTCTGCTGGTGGCTGTGGCACTCGTGGCGTGCGGCGGCACGAAGAGCAAGAGTCGCGATGCTCGGGCCGAGGTAGATAGCCAGGTTAAGACGCAGCATGCCGTGCTCTACGACTACCGCGTGGTGAAGGAGTATCCCCACTCCGCAAAGAGCTACACGCAGGGCTTGGAGTATAAGGATGGCGTGATGTGGGAGGGCACAGGCCAGGAGGGACGCTCGCATCTGCAACGCATAGATATGCACTCGGGCAAGGTGGACATCGTAGCCTCGCTCCCCGATGACGAGTTTGGCGAGGGCATAACGCACTTCCGCGACCGCATATATCAGCTCACATGGCTCTCGCACCGTGCCCACGTATACGACACCAGCGGCAAGGAGATTAAGACCATAGCATACCGTGGCGAGGGATGGGGCATAACGACAGATGGCAGCAACCTATACCTCTCGGATGGCACCTCGACAATACGTCGCGTAGACCCCGAGACGTTCGATACGTTGGAGTCGATATGTGTGACCTTCGATGGCGCACCGCTCGACCTTATCAACGAGCTCGAGTGGGCTGATGGCCACATCTGGGCAAACATCTACCTCACGGATGCCATAGTGGAGATAGACCCCAAGACGGGTGTCGTGGTGGGGTATGTCGACCTCCCCGACCTGCGCCTACGCCTCAAGGATAACCCCGAGGCCGAGGCGTGCAATGGTGTGGCGTATGATGCCGCCACGGGACACTTCTACGTCACGGGAAAGCAGTGGAACAGACTCTTCGAGATAGAGATAATAAAGTAGCGATATGAGCAGTGTTAAGGAGCGAATTGAGGCGCTATGGGAGCGCCACATAATAGTCAAGGATGCCGCCATAGGCACAACGCTTGTGGGCGCACGTCGCGATGTTGTGGCCGACGTGCTCTCTATCACCGAGCCTGAGCGTGTCGAGGCAATGTACGAGGCCTCGATAAAGGCGGGAGCTACTATAATTACGTCCAACACCTTCCTTTCCGACCCGCTGATGCTTAAGTCGTGTGGCGTGACGGCAACAACCGACGAGGTTGTGGCGGCGGCGATGGCTGTGGCACACCGAGCACGCGAGAAGAGCGAGAGGGAGGTATTCATCGCAGGCTCCATAGGCCCCTCGACACGCAACATATCGCTCGCCATAGACCTCACGGAGCAGGAGCTGCGCGACGCGTATCGCACGCTTATCGAGGCCCTCGACCGCGAGGGTGTCGACATCTTCCTCATTGAGAGCATCACCGATGTGCGTAATGCCGAGATTGCTGCGGAGCTATGTCGCGAGATTGCACCCGCAAGACCGATAATATTCTCTGCCGTGCTCTCGAAGATTGGGGGCCTGCTCATCTCGGGGCGCTCGGTAGAGAAGTATGTCGAGGATGTATCGAAGTTCGAGCCTTTAGCCATAGGCTTCAACTGCTCGCACGGTGTGAAAAATATTGTCGATAACATCGAGCTGCTCACGCGCTACACCTCGTTGCCTACCTATGCTGCACCCTCGGCAGGTGTGCCCGATGCCAAGGGACGCTATGCCGAGACTGCGAAGAAACATACCGAGACATTGCGCACGGCAGCCGAACGTGGCATGCTAAGCATCGTGGGTGGCTGCTGCGGTACGACAGCGGAGTATACGCGCAGCGTAGCACAGATGGCACGCCACTACAAACCACGTAAATAACAGGTTATGAATAGTATAGAACTACGTCGCGAGTTACATCGCCATCCCGAGTTGTCGTTCGAGGAGCATCGCACGCAGAGAACCATAATGGAGGCTCTCGCTGCCGAGGGTATCGCTTGTAGCCCTATAGCGGGAACGGGAGTGTTGGCCAAGATTGAGGGGGCGCGAGGTAATCATCGTCGCGCTGTGGTGCTGCGTGCTGATATTGATGCCCTGCCCATCACGGAGCAGAATATTGTGGCGTTTCGCTCGGAGAATGAGGGTGTTATGCACGCCTGTGGCCACGATATGCACGCGGCGATGCTCTTTGGAGTATTGCAGGCGCTGGGCCGTGAGCGTGACTTCGAGGGTACACTCTTCGGCATCTTCCAGCCCGGCGAGGAGCTTAACCCCGGGGGTGCCTCGTTGGTGCTCAAGGAGCGACCCTTCGAGGGGTATGATGTCGCTGCTATCATCGGTCAACATGTAGATGCGCGTCTGGAGGTTGGAGAGATAGGCATCTGCCCCGGAATGTTTATGGCCTCGAACGATGAGTTGCGCTTCTATGTGCGTGGTCGTGGTGGCCATGCGGCACGTCGTGGCGATGTTAAGGATACGGTTACGGCCATGTGCGACCTCGTTGTACGTACCACGGCGCTCAATACGCCTGATGCTGTGGTGTCGGTGGGGCGTGTCATTGCCGAGGGTGCTACGAATGTGATTCCCGATAGGGTGTCGGCCGAGGGCACGATGCGCACGTTTGATGCAGAGGAGAGGGAGCGCATATATGCACTCCTGCGTGCCAATGCTAAGGCCGTAGAAGAGAGGTATGAGGTTGAGGTTGAGGTCGATATAAACCGAGGCTATCCATCTGTTGTCAATGACGTTATGCTTGCGTATGAGGCTATGATTGTTGCTGCGGACGAGGGTGTTGCGGTGCGCGAGCTTCAGCGCATACCTATGGCCGAGGATTTCGGCTATTATACGGAGTGTTACCCATCGCTCTTCTATCGCTTGGGTGTAGGTGCTGCGGCGGGAGGGTCGCACACATCGACATTCCTCCCCGACGAGGCGGCTATAGCCGTAGGCGAGAGCGTGATGCGTAGGATGGCGCTCCACATACTTAATAAATAAAAGGTTGAATAAAAAGTGTGTTTCTGCGTTATTTGTTGTGAAAAGGTAGCATCTGCTTCCGCTAACAAATTGCTCGCTCTCAAATTGCTTATTTACGCATAGTAAACTCCGCTTCTTTGCGCTTCGCAGGCCTAAAACGACATTTTTTATTCAACATCATGGTAATTTGGAAACATGGGAAAGAAGAGAAATAAGAGGGGAAACAACCGCGATGAGCGAGCATCGTTCATTGTAGATATGTTTCGTGAGTTCCCCGATACTAAGTTTTCATTAAAGCATCTTGCGGCTGCCTCGGGAGGTGCGGATAGGGATGGTCGCACGATGACCTTCGCTATCGTGCGCCAGCTTATCGAGGATGGCTTTGTCGAGGAGGTGTCGCGTAGCAAGTATCGTCTGTCGCGCTCGGCGATGCCCCGCTATGAGGGTGTTGTGGCGAGTGCCACGCCTGGAGCGTTGTATGTCGAGGTTGAGGCGTTGGAGAGCGACGTATACGTTGCGCGTCGCAATGGCGCGGGGGCATTGGATGGTGACCGTGTGATGGTCGCTGTAGCACGTCGCTCGCGGGATGGAGAGCTTGAGGGTACCATCACTGAGGTTGTGGAGCGTAGCCGTCGCCCCTATATAGGCACGGCACAGGTGACAACCAGCTCCATCTTCCTCACGCCCGATACGCGCCGTATAGGCACAGATATACGCCTCGAGCGCAGATGCTATCCCGAGGTTGAGGATGGCGATAAGCTTGCCGTGAGGGTTGTTTCGTGGGCTGATGGTGAGCGCCTCCCCGAGGGAGAACTTGTCGAGCGCCTCGGTCGCGCCGGTGAGAACGACACCGAGATGCACGCCATACTTGCGGAGTTCGACCTGCCCTATCGCTTCGAGAGGGAGGTGGTGGCTGCGGCTGAGCGCATAGCGGGAGAGATTACCGACGAAGAGATAGCCAAGCGTAGAGATATGCGTGAGGTTACGACTATGACGATAGACCCGGCCGATGCTAAGGACTTCGACGATGCGTTGTCGCTGCGCAAGGTTAAGGAGGGTGTATGGGAGGTAGGTGTGCATATTGCCGACGTGTCGCACTATGTCACCCCCGGCTCCGTTGTCGACGATGAGGCCGTTGAGCGTGCCACGTCGGTATATCTTGTCGACCGCACGGTGCCTATGTTGCCCGAGAGGTTGTGTAACGACCTATGCTCGCTACGCCCGAATGAGGATAAGCTCTCATTCTCGGCAGTATTTACGCTTAACGACAATGCCGAGATTTTGGACGAGTGGTTCGGGCGTACTGTTATACACTCCAATCGTCGCTTTACGTATGAGGAGGCACAGGAGGTCATCGAGAGGGAGGCGGGTGAGTATGCCGAGGAGATAACGACACTCAACCGCTTGGCTCAGACGTTGCGCAAGGAGCGTTTTCGCCATGGTGCCATCGCCTTCGAACGCGACGAGGTACGCTTCCGCTTGGACGAGAAGGGTAGACCTATAGGTGTTTATACGAAGGTGCAGAAGGAGGCGAATCAGCTTATCGAGGAGTTTATGCTTCTGGCCAACCGCCGTGTTGCGGAGTTCTGCGCACACCGCATAGCGAATGGTCGTCGTGTGCCCCGACCTATGGTATATCGTGTTCACGACGAACCCTCGGAGGATAAGCTCGGTCGTTTTCGCGACTTTGCCCTGCGCTTCGGTCACTACTTCAAGGCATCGAAGGGTCGCGCTGTGGCTAAGGAGATGAACAAGCTCCTAAAGAGTATTGCGGGCAGCGCTGAGGCTAATGCCATAACGACGCTCGCCGTGCGCAGCATGGCAAAGGCTCTATATACGACGGATAACATCGGCCACTATGGCTTAGCCTTCCCCTACTATACACACTTTACCTCACCCATACGTCGCTATCCCGACATCATGGTACACCGCATCCTTGCCGCCTACCTCGCCGGCGAGAAGCGCGTGGATAAGAAACACCTGGAGCAGCTGTGTCAGCACTCCTCTGAGCGCGAGATATTGGCTTCGGATGCCGAGCGCGCGAGCATCAAGTATAAGATGGCGGAGTTTATGAAGGATCGCATCGGCGAGGAGTTTGAGGGTGTCGTGTCGGGCATGACGGAGTGGGGTGTATATGTGGAGCTTGACGATACGCATGTTGAGGGTATGGCCTTCCTGCGCGATATCGACGATGACGACTACTACCGCTTCGACGAGGCACGCTACGAGGTGGTGGGCCGCTCCTCCGGCATACGCCTGACGCTCGGCAGTCGTGTGCGCGTGCGTGTCAAGAGTGTCGACCTTAACCGTCGTACGCTCGATTTTAAGTTGTTGCTTAATAGCTAATATAACCGATTGGTAATGAATAGTATTGATGCTATATTGGAGAAAGCCTTGGAGCGTGTGCCTCTCACACGTGAGGAGGCATACGAGCTCTACGACAACGCCCCATTGCAGCAGCTATGTGGCGTTGCCGACACGCTACGAAGGAGCGCTGTGAGGGATGCCTCGGTGGTGACGTGGCAGATAGACAGAAACGTAAACATCACGAATGTATGTAAGTCGGGGTGTAAGTTCTGCAACTTCCATTGCAAGCCTCACGAGGAGGCGAAGGCCTATATTACGACGATGGCGGAGTATCGCACGAAGATTGATGAGGCCCTTGCCTTGGGTGCCGATCAGCTACTTCTGCAGGGCGGCCTGCATCCGCGCCTTGGTATAGAGTTCTACGAAAAGCTCTTTTCGCAGATAAAGAAGGAGTACCCCGCATTGCGGCTCAACGCCTTGGGCGCTCCCGAGGTGTCGCATATAGCCGCCATTAGCGGAATAACAACGCTCGAAGCACTACAGCGCCTCAAGGCTGCGGGCTTGGACACCCTCCCGGGTGCCGGTGCCGAGATACTCTCGGAGGATGTGCGCAAGCGCATATCTCCGGCGAAGCCCTCGGCCACAGAGTGGGTGCTCGTGATGCACGAGGCACACAAGCTCGGCATACCGACGACGGCAACGATGATGTATGGCCATGTGGAGACACCGCATCAGAGGGTTGATCACCTCATAACGATACGCGACATTCAGGCACGTAAACCCGAGGGCTCGCGCGGATTTACAGCCTTCATACCGTGGGTGTTCTGTCCTACGGGCACGCGCCTTGAGGCTGAGGGCATAGCGCCCCGTTTCTCGGCAACGGAGTATCTGCGCATCATAGCTATGAGCCGCATAGTGTTGCATAATATCGAAAATATCCAGGCATCGTGGCTCACGGTAGGTAAGGAGGTTGCAGAGATTGCACTGCATAGCGGTGCTAACGATATGGGCTCGATAATGATCGAGGAGAACGTCGTCTCGTCGGCAGGAGCCACTACGCGCTTCGACCGCGAGGCGATGGAGGCAACTATCCGCCGCGCAGGGTTTAAGCCGCAACTACGCGACCAGCTTTATAACTATCGATAAATAGGGAGGCTGAATAAAAAGTGTATTTCTGCGTTATGCTCGCCCTCAAAATGCTCATTTACGCCAAGTAAACTGCGCTTTTTCGGGCTTCGCAAGCCTAAAACTACATCTTTTTATTCAACCTCACAAATGAAGTGACCCCAAAAGTTTGGACAAAAAACTTTTGGGGTTTCTTTATGCGCAAAAAACACGATTATGTAGCATTACTCAAATATATGAGGATGCTCGAAGACGGTTACTCGGTCAAATCAATTGCTAAAAATTATGGTATTGGAGCAAATAGG
>JAFWYM010000038.1 GCA_017517705.1 Alistipes sp. | reverse complement strand
GTTGAGTGGAGCGTAGCAGACGATGCTGTTGCCACCGTTAAGAATGGTGTAGTTAAGGCTGTGGCTATTGGCGAGACTACCGTTACCGTTACCACCGTCGATGGTGGATTTACCGCATCGGCTACGATTACCGTCGCCGAGGGCATCATCAAGGTCACGGGCGTGACGCTCGACAAGCCGGGCTTGGAGCTGGAGATTGGCGATAGTGATACTCTTACTGCTACCGTTGCTCCCGACGATGCCACAAATAAGGCAGTAAGCTGGAGCTCGGCCAACGATGCCATTGCTACGGTTGAGGATGGCGTTGTTACGGCGGTTGCTGCTGGCGAGACTACCGTTACCGTGACTACGGCCGATGGCGCCTTTAAGGCTACGGCTAATGTCGTAGTAAAGGCTGCGCCTATCAAGGTCACTGGCGTATCGTTGGATAAGACAATGGTAGCCTTGGAGATTGACGAGAGCGTGACTGTTGAGGCAACTGTAACTCCAGAGAACGCAACCAACAAAGCTGTTGAGTGGAGCATTGCCGACACAGCAGTAGCCACCGTAGCAAACGGTGTAGTAACGGGTGTAGCCGTAGGCGAAACCACCCTTACCGCAACCACCGCAGATGGTGGTCATACCGCCACTATCCCCGTAAAGGTTGTTACCGAGAGAGTGGCAGTAGAGGAGTTGATTATCATAGGTGGTGCAGAACTTCAACTCGGCGAAAAGTGTGTGATGGGTGTAAGGATTAAACCTTCAAATGCGACTAACCAGAAAGTATCATTTACTTGTAGTCCAGAACTTGTATCTATTGAAGAAAACATAGAGTATAGCACACCCGGTATGATTGGGTATGATGTCACGCCTCTGGGTGAAGGTGAAGTAACATTTACCGCAGTGAGCGAGGATGGCGGCATTACAGCCACCAAAAATATCGCCGTATCTGCCCCCACAAAGGTTACCGAAATTAATATTCTCCCTAAAAATGCAGCAATCGAGGTGGGCGAGACAAAGCAATTTACCGCAGTAATAGGCCCGAGCGATGCCAACAACAAAGAGGTTGAGTGGAGTAGTAGCGACACATCAGTTGCAACCGTTGCTGCAAACGGCGTGGTTACGGGCGTTGGCAAGGGCACTGCAACCATTACCGCCACGGCCAAAGATGGCAGCGGCGTGAAGGGAGAGGCAACCATTACCGTTGTGGATAAAAAGCCTACAAGCATCACATTTGATGGCACAGCACCTTATGAGTTTGATTATTGGCAGGGAAAGGTCATCGACTTCAAGAACGATTTGAAGATGAAGGTCGAGCCCGCAGATGCCGATTTGAGTGTAATCGAGTGGGGTTTGTCTATTGAAAGTGCGAGAGATGATGTAAGCGGCAAAGAGGTAAAGTATGAGGTAAAAGATAATAATATCACTCTATCGTATGCTCACTCAACCAATTGGGTTGCAGATGAAACTGTTCGCATGACAGCCTATGTTGATAATGTGGAGATAGGTAGCGTTAATATTATAATGCATAATCAGGCGATATTATTTTATCGTACTGGACAGTTATCAGCAGACAACATCTTCGAGGATATCGCAATAAGTAGAAATACCTTGAATTGGATTCAAAATAATGTTACAGAACTCAGATTCATTAAGTATTACAAAGATGTAGTGGCAAATAGGAAATATGGTAATTATAAAATTCCATCGTCGGAATATACCCTTACATCGAGCGATGAGAGCAAGGTTAAGGTGACAAAGAATGATGACGGTGAGTCTTGGAAGATTGAGCGTCTGAACACCACCGACCTTGTGGCGGTAACGCTGACCTACAAGTGTGGCGAACATACCCAGACCTACACTATCAACCTTATTCCATAATCGGGAAGAGTTGTAGAAATAAAAATCCGCCTTTCGGGGCGGATTTTTTTATCTTAGTAAACTCAGCTTTTCGGGCTTTGCAGCGCCGCGATTAAGCGAGGGCAGAGGCTACTTGTAGACAATGCCGAGCGTGAGCGGTGAAAAGGTGCTTAAGCCTAAAACAGCTTCTTATTCAACTTCTTAACAAAACGGGGATGACAAATTTACTTTTTAGTCATCCCCATCTTTAGCGTCGACAGATTAGAGGAGACCCTCAACCTTAGCCTTGAGCTGCTCCTTAGTAGCAGCGCCTACGTGCTTGTCTACCTGCTTGCCATCCTTGAGGAATACGATGGTAGGAACGTTGCGAACCATAAACTGAGCAGCAACATCGTCACCCTCCTCTACGTCGCACTTGCCGATAAGCACCTTGCCGTCATACTCCTCAGCAAGCTCGTCGATGATGGGGGCTACCATACGGCAGGGACCACACCATGTAGCCCAAAAGTCGATAACTACGGGAAGACCCTGGTTCAATACTTCGTTGTAATTCTCATTGTTGATTTTCAGTGCCATAGCTGTAATGTTTTAAAGTTATACGTTAATAAAATAGTTGAGTTCGTTGTTGTTTAGGAAATCCATAAAGTCGGCCGAGGGCGATACCTGGTATTTCTTCGACTTGAGTGTCAGGCGAACGCCATCCTGGCGGTCGACGATGGCAAACTGCAGTGTCGTCTTACCCGGGTTTTGCTCCACAGCCTCGAGGAACATATCCGTGAGTGTACTACACAGCTCGTTGATGTCGAGCTCCACACGTATGGATGCAATGCTCTCGGCAACCTCCGCAAGGTGCTGGATGGAGAGAATCTTATACTCCAGCTCGGCATCCTCCTTGCCGAAGCGTCGCTGCACACGCCCCTTGATGAAGAGGAAGTTGTTTACCTCAATCATAAGGCCAAACTGTTGGTAATCCTTGCTAAAGAGCGTAAACTCGTGCTGCGTATTGTAATCTTCAAGGATGAAGCGGGCATATCGTCTGCCATCCTTCGTCGTGAGTGGGGTCACGGAGGTTACAACGCCGGCAACGGCAATATCCTTACCCTCGAGGAGTGTGAGGCTGTCAAGCTCGCCAAGTTCCATCTGACACATCTTCTTGAGGATGAAGTCGAAACGCTCGAGGGGGTGTGCCGAGAGGTAGAGGCCGATGACCTCCTTCTCCTTGTTTAATATCGCTATATTGCTCCAGTCCTCTGCTACGGGTACACGTGGTGGCTGTATGTCGCTGCCACTACCACCCGAGAGCATACCGAAGAGGCTCTGCTGTGCGTCGTTCTTATCCTGCTGGTAGCGCTGGCCATATCGCACAAGTAGGTCGAGGAATTGAATACCGTTTTGATCCTCAGCAAAGAAACGCGAGCGGTTGAAGTCGATAAGCGAGTCGAAGCCTCCCGAGTAGGCTATATTCTCGAGGCACTTGCGGTTGACTACCGAGAAGTTTACGCGCTCCATAAAGTCGTATATCGACTTATAGCTACCATTAGCCTTGCGCTCCTTGACGATAGCCTCCGAGGCTGCCTCGCCCACGCCCTTGATGGCTGCGAGGCCGAAGCGCACGTCACCCCTCTTGTTTGTCGAGAACTTCAGCATCGACTCGTTGACATCGGGGCCAAGTACGGCGATGCCCATATTCTTGCACTCGGTCATATAGGCTGTAACCTGCTTAATATCATTGAGGTTGCGGCTGAGTACCGTAGCCATATATTCCGACGGGAAGTGCGCTTTGATGTAGGCCGTCTGGTATGCTACCCACGAGTAACATGTGGCGTGCGACTTGTTGAAGGCGTATGATGCGAACTTCTCCCAGTCGGCCCATATCTTCTCCAAGACCTTCTCGTCGTGGCCGTTAGACTTGCCACCGGCGATAAACTTGGGCTTAAGCTCGTCAAGTTTCGACTTGATCTTCTTACCCATAGCCTTACGCAACGTGTCTGACTCACCGCGCGTGAAGTTGCCTAATAGGCGCGAGAGAAGCATCACCTGCTCCTGATATACGGTGATACCATACGTATCCTTCAGGTATCGCTCCATAATAGGTATATCGTAGACTATGGGCTTACGTCCGTGCTTACGGTCGATAAAGTCGGGGATATAGTCCATAGGCCCGGGGCGATATAGTGCATTCATCGCAATGAGATCCTCGAATGTCGAGGGCTGTAACTCGCGAAGATACTTCTGCATACCGGGCGACTCAAACTGGAACGTACCAATGGTGCGTCCTGCGCAGTAGAGCTCGTATGTCTTCTTATCGTCGATAGGTATGGTGTCGGGGTCGATCTTCACACCGTGGGTGTCGTAGATGGTCTCCACGGCATCCTTGATGATCGAGAGGGTCTTAAGTCCGAGGAAGTCCATTTTGATGAGTCCCGTATCCTCGATAACGGCACCCTCGTACTGCGTGACAAGCATATTCTCTCCCGTCTCCTTGTCGGTAGCAATGCTCACTGGCACCCAGTCGGTGATGTCGTCGCGGCAGATGATCGTGCCACAGGCATGTACACCTGTGCCACGCACGTTGCCCTCCAGCATTTTGGCATACTTCATCGTGTCGTGAAGTATGGGGTCTGTAGACTCCTCGGCAGCCTTCAGCTCGGGAACGGCCATAATGGCGTTCTTGAGGTTTACCTTCAAGAGTTTATCCTTATCGTTGGGGTCGGGTATGCGGTCAGGAATCCACTTGCATAGCTGGTTGGCTTGTGCCAAGGGAAGCTTCTGCACGCGTGCAACATCCTTTAATGCCATCTTTGTGGCCATCGTGCCGTAGGTGATGATATGTGCCACCTTCTCCTTGCCATACTTCTGTGTAACCCAGTTGAGCACACGGCCACGACCATCGTCGTCGAAGTCAATGTCGATATCCGGAAGCGAAATGCGGTCGGGGTTCAGGAAGCGCTCGAATAGCAAGTCGTACTTTATAGGGTCTATCTGCGTGATGCCGAGACAGTAGGCTACAGCTGAGCCTGCAGCAGAGCCACGACCCGGGCCTACTGATACGTCGAGCTCCTCGCGCGCTGCGCGTATGAAGTCCTGAACGATGAGGAAGTAACCGGGGAAGCCCATGGTCTTCATGATGTGGAGCTCGAACTTCAGGCGTGTCTCGGTCTCCTCGTCCAATACCTCGCCATAGCGCTTATGTGCGCCATCCATAGCAAGCTTGGCTAAGTAGTCGGCCTCAAGCTTTATGCGATATAACTTGTCGTATCCGCCTAACTTATCAATCTTCTTGCGTGCTGCAGCCTCCTCCATGACGACATTGCCATTCTCGTCGCGCGTAAACTCGTTGAAGAGGTCCTCCTCGCTATATTTTTCGCGATAGCCATCCTCTGTGCCAAAATCTTCGGGTATGGCAAAGGTGGGCATAATGGGTGCATGGTCGATGGAGTAGCTCTCAACCTTATTGCATACCTCTATGGTGTTATCCAGTGCCTCGGGGATATAGTCGAATATGGCATTCATCTCGGCCGTAGTCTTCATCCACTCCTGCTTGGAGTAGAGCATACGCTTTGCGTCGTCGAGATCCTTGCCCGTACCTAAACATATCAGGCGATCGTGAGCCTCGGCATCCTCCTCGTTCACGAAGTGTACGTCGTTGGTACACACGAGCTTTACGCCGTGTTTTCGAGAGTACTCTTCGAGGAAGGCGTTGACCTTAAGCTGCTCGCCGTAGGCCTCATGGTTAGCTCGCTCTACCGTGGCCTTATGCAGCTGTAGCTCGAGGTAGTAGTCGTCACCGAAGATGCTGCGGTGCCACTCTATGGCTGCAACAGCATCGTCGTAGCGCTCCTGGCGTATAAGTCGTGGCACCTCACCACCGATACATGCTGAGCAGCATATCAGCCCCTCGTGATACTTCTCCAGCTCGACACGATCAGTACGCGGGCGTCCGTAGAAACCTTCGGTGTAACCCTTAGATACGATCTTGATGAGGTTCTTATATCCCTTCTCGTTCTTCGCAAGTAGTATCAGGTGGTAACCACTCTGGTCACCCGTGCCCTTCTCTTTGTTGAAGAGACGACGACGGGCAACATATACCTCGCTACCGATAATACCCTTGAAGTCGACCTTAGGTATGGCATCGAGCTCTGCGCGAGCCTTGGCCAGGGCCGCTGAGGGGTCATCGCCCCACTCGGCATCTGTGGCTGTGCCATCCTCGAGGCGCTGAATGAGACCCTGAAGTACCTTGATCTTATCTCTGCGTGCCGAGTTTTTCTTGTTAACATAGTTGAAAAACTCCTTTACGCCGAACATCGAGCCGTGGTCGGTAAGCGCTATGCCCGGCATACCATCAGCAATAGCCTTGTCGACAAGCTTTGCGATGCTTGCCTGACCATCCAATAGCGAGTATTGGCTGTGAACGTGCAGATGTACAAATGGGCGCATAGGCATTTCTCAGTCGTTATAATTTCAGAGTACAAATATACGTATAAAATTCTGTATATTTTTAGCCTATAGATTCGTTTTTTTACAAAATAATGCTTACCTTTACCTAAACTATTATGATTATGGGGGATACATCTAATTTTACAGAATCGCTGGTGGTATTACAACTCTATGATAACACCATGCAGGCCGAGATCGCAAAGTCGATGCTCGAGAGTGCAGGTATCTTCTGCGTGCTTCACGGAGAGTATATCTCTTCAATCTATTCCACGGGTGCTTTTCCTGTGCGTCTGATGGTTAAACCCGAGGATGTGGATGTAGCTAATGGTATACTCAATGGTAGGTAGAGGTAGGTATCGTCGGGCTTTAATCGCGCGTTGTATCTGATACCTTCTCGCTACATCGAGTTATCATCGGCGCTCGCAGATGGCAAGACTATTTAGCCGTCCACTCTATTCCAGAAGTGCCACGAGGCTATCGCTTGTGTTTGCAGCATCATTATGCCGCCCATTGTCTGTGCACCCTGCTCCTTGGCGCGGCGCAGAAACTCCGTATTTGCAGGATTGTAGACGAGGTCGAAGATGCGATGCTCGGTAGTTATTGCCGTGTAATCTATCTCGGGGGCACTCTCTATGTCGGGATACATTCCCAGCGGTGTGGTATTGATTATCAGTCGATACGACGATATTATATCACGTGTTAGTTCACTATATGTTAAATCACCGCGACTGCTATCCCTCGATACCACCTTATACTCGATGCCGTACTTTCTTAGTACGTACTGCACGGCTTTTGATGCACCTCCTGTGCCGAGGACTAATGCTTTAGACTGATCGTCGATGTCCAACCAGTGCAGCGAGGCCTCAATGCCTGCAATATCGGTATTATGTCCGACAAGTCTGCCATCACGCATAACCACGCAGTTTACGGCGCCAACCTCACGTGCCTCGGAGGTGAGCTTATCCAGGTATGGTATGATGCTCTCCTTATAGGGTATTGTAACATTGAAACCCTCAAGGTGGTAGTCGGCAAGAAGCTTGGGTAGCAGGTCGATGCTCGTTAGCTCGTATAGCTGGTAGTTAGCATCAATCTGCTCGCTCGTGAACTTGGCTGTGAAGAACTTAGCCGAGAATGAATGGCCGAGCTTGCGACCTATAAGTCCAAAGTTTCGCATTCTTCCTCCTCGGTAATAGGTTGCTCATCAATAACTATAACCTCCTCTGTCGGGGTTATAACCTCCTCTGTCGTCTCCGTTTCGCCACTGCCAAAGAGCCATAGCGCAAGGGCGGTAAATCCGATAAGCATAGCTGCTAAGAGCGTTGCTAAGAGGTTGAAATACTTGTCGATGAAGCTCTTTATCGGTGCTCCATAGCGCCAGATGAGCCAGCCGATAAGGAAGAAACGCATACCGCGAGCGACGGTCGAGGCGATGATGAACATCACGAAGTTGATGTCAAACATACCACCAGCGATGGTGAAGAGCTTAAACGGCAGGGGAGTGAAGCCTGCGGTAAAGACAATCCAGAAGTTAAACCTATCGTATAGGTTGCCCACGTTGTTAAAACTCTCGATGCTGAATACGTTGTCGTAGAAGAAGTTGGCGATGGCTGTTGGCTCTCCTGCGGGAGTTATCCAGAGGAAGTGACCTATGCTGTAGCCTAAGGCAGCACCCACCACGGAGCCTATGAGGCATATTGTGGCGAAACGAAACGACTTCTTTGTTGCTCCCAGACAGAGGGCTATGAGCAGAATGTCGGGAGGCAGGGGGAACCAGCTGGCCTCAAACAGGGCGATGAAGAGTAGCGCGAGCCATCCCCATCGGCTATCGCTCCACGAAAGTATCCAGTTGTATAATCTCTTAATCATTGTGCTATGAAAATAATTTGCGCGCAAAAGTACAACATTTAGTCGAAACCTACAACAATACCGCCTCCAAGAACCAAATTATTGCGATAAAATACCAGAGGTTGACCCTTTGCGGGTGCCCACATAGCGTCGCGCGTGGTTATTGTATAGCCTTCGCCACATGGATTGATTGCCACGGGAAGCTCGGGGTTGCGCCCTATGCCGCGTATCTTTATGGTTATGTCGGTGGCGGAGAGCAATTCCTTGCGATCTACTATATTGCACTCGGCAATGTGTATGCGGTGCTTAAAAAGGAGTGCGTTATCACCTATGGTGATGGTGTTGTTCTGCGCATCGATGTCCACTACGCGCTTACCCTCGGGTATGCCCGAGCCACGGCGCTGGCCTATTGTGTAGCGAGCTATGCCATTATGGTATCCGATGACTGTGCCATCGGTCGTGAGGATTGCTCCGTCGTGCATGGCTGCGCCCTCGGATTGCAGAAAATCGGCATAGTGTCTACCGGAGAGGAAGCATATACCCATACTCTCACTCTTATCGCTGAAGCGCTCCTTAACTTCGCTCTTTATGCGATTACCCATAGGCGTTAGTGCTCGTTGCAGAGTCTCCTGTCTTAGTCCCCAAAGGTAGTAGGATTGATCTTTGGCTGGGTCTAAGCCCTTGGCTACATAGTGCTTGCCATCCTGCATCTCGATGTTGAAATAGTGGCCCGTGGCAATATGCTCGATGTTGTGCTCGTTGGCAACAGCCTCGAGTATGTGCCATTTTATCATTGTGTTACAGCGTGTGCAAGGTGCTGGTGTGCGCCCCTTATGATACTCGGCGATGAAGTAGTCGATGATCTCGCGTCGAAAAAGTGTGCATGCATCGTATCGCAGCCACTCGATGCCTATATCGCGTGCCTTGGCCTCTGCTCTTGAGAGCATGGCTTCGTCTCCTATGGTATCGATGGTGAGCGCTACAACACGGTAACCCTCACCAAGGAGTATCTCTGCTGCTGTGCAGCTATCTATGCCTCCGCTGAAACCTAAAAGTACGCTCTTCATATCAATAAAATAGGGTTGTAATCCTCTCTTGTGACCACAACCCTTAATTTGTTACAAACTGTCGAACTCCTCGTCGATGGAGGTAGTCGCCTGCTCATTGAAGTAGTCCGGACGCGCCCTCTTGACATAGTCGATGGCGTCGCTTAGTCCCTCCAAGAACTTATGGAAATCCTCCTTGTAGAGGTGCATCTGGTGGCGCGTGAATGTGGCCTCGCCATCCCTGTCGAGTCTCTTGCGCGACTCGGTGATCGTTAGAAAGTAGTCGTCGCCACGTGTGGCCTTAACATCGAAGAAGTATGTGCGCTTGCCGGCACGCACAGCCTTTGAGTAGATCTGCTCGCCAAAATCGTCATTATCGCGTCGAGACAAATAATCTGAAGCCATAGCTTAATCTTTTTAGTGTTTCTTAGTAGTTTGGGTTTCGAAATCTCGAATAATCTTAAACAAACTTACGAAAAATTTCTATAAACTCCAAATTTTTAGACTAATAAACCTAAATTTTCTTTTCTGCTATCTCTGCACTATCGAGAATATCGGCTACGGACGATGGCGATGATATGATGTCTATGGCTCGTTTTAGGGTGTTGTCGCGCTCCCTACCATATATATAATAATAGGAGCCCACGCCATACACCTCTTCGGCAATCTGTGCTTCGATGACACGTATGCTCTCTGCGATGCCTTCGCTGTCGTCGAGTAATGTCTCATCCTTCGTTGCTACGAGGCTCTTCATTAGCTCGCGGCTGCTGTTGTCGAGAGTGAAGGTGGCGGTGTAGTCGCTAAGCGTAGGGTAGCGGGCGATGAACTCATCTATTGCTATGCGGTCGAAGAGCTCGATGATGACCTTCTGGACTATGTGACTCTTCACCATGGCGCGTGTGAAGGGTTTAGCCGCAAGGCTATCCTTGGCAATGTATATGTCGGGCGTGATGCCGCCTCCGCCATATACCGTGCGGTTGCTGCGAAGTGTGGAATAGCGCGGGAGGCTGTCCAGAAGCATTGAGTCGGGGTGGTTGTAGCGCTCCCTATTGGCGTTGTACTCATCCGTTTCGCCCAAACGATAGGGGCGTTGTATGATGCGCCCCGAGGGTGTCTTATAGCGTGCTATCGTAATCCTTGCTCCAGTATCGTCCTTGAATTTCACAAGTTTCTGTATCAATCCCTTGCCAAAGGTGCGACGCCCAATGATTATGGCGCGATCCTGATCTTGTAGTGCACCGGCAAACACCTCGCTTGCCGAGGCTGTACTCTCGTCTACGAGTATGGCCAACGGAATGTCGCGATACTCACCACTGCGCGACGACTGGTAGCGCGTAGTGCCCTTGCGACCCTCGGTGCTCACAATGGCATCGCCGCGCTCGAGAAAGAGCTCCGATAGCTTGATGGCCGAGGTGAGCAATCCTCCACTATTACCACGCAGGTCTATAATCATCGCCTGCATATCGCCCAAGGGTTTCACGGCCTCCTTAAACTCCTCAGTTGTGGTGCGACTAAGGAAACTGTCGACGCGGATATATGCCACGCTATCGTTGAGCATATACGCCACATCTACCGATTTTGTGGGAATGTCGTTGCGTATGACGTCGACATGTTGCTCCTGGCCGCCACGTAGTATGACGAGCGAGGCAACGCTCCCCTTGGGGCCACGCAGATGCTCCACAGCGCACTTGCGCTCGAGGCCCACAAGCGTAGTATTGCCAACACTTAGTATGCGGTCGTTCTTTCTAAGGCCTGCAGCTTCAGATGGCGACGTTGGTAGTATGCGTGTGATGATAAGGGTATCGTTATGGATGGCTACATTGGCGCCGATGCCCGAAAACTCTCCGTTGATGGAGTTGAGCATCTGGCTCATCTCCTGGCGTGTGAGATATGACGTGTGGGGGTCGAGTTGCTTGAGTGTCGCCTTGATTGCCTCGGTGACCAGCGGCTCAAGGTCTATCTCCTCGATATAGTTGTTTTGAAGGTAGTTGTACGTGTAGTTCAGCTTCTCCAACTGCTGGTTGTGTTGCTGGGCTTGTGCCACCCAGCAACACATCATACCGAGCAATATGGTTGCGATTCTACGCATACATCATCACCATTATAGCACCTCGACTACCTCGTCGAAACTCCTCCTTGACTGCTCGCCGGTGCGCATGTCCTTGATTGTGGCGATGCACTCGGCAAGCTCCTCCGAGCCTATGATTACAACGTGTGGAATGCCGCGACGATTGGCATACTCCATCTGTTTCTTCATCTTCGCAGCCTCGGGATATATCTCCGCAGCGACACCCTTGTCGCGAAGCTTCGCGATGATACGCATCGATGCCTCCTCCTCTGCTGTGCCGAGGTTTACGAAGAGCACCTTTGTAGAGCAGGCGAGATCCTCCGGAAAGAGGTTTAGGCCGAGCATAACATCGTAGATGCGGTCTGCACCAAACGATATGCCCACGCCAGACATCCCCGGCATGCCGAAGATGCCGGTGAGGTCGTCATAGCGGCCACCACCCGAGATAGAACCAATCTGGAAATCGTTGGCCTTGACTTCGAATATCGCTCCCGTGTAGTAGTTCAAGCCGCGTGCTAACGATAGGTCGAGCTCGGGTGTAATACCGATGCCGAGCTTCTCGACATTCGAGAATATCGTGCGCATCTCCTCGATGCCGAGCATGCCTGTTTCTGAGGTGCCTATCACCTCGCTCAACTTCGTTAGCTTTTCCTCGTTAGTGCCGCTAAGCTCAAGTATAGGTTGAAGCTTGTCAATGGCCTCGTCGTCGATGCCACGCTCGCGGAGCTCCGCCTTCACGTTGTCTAAGCCTATCTTGTCGAGCTTGTCGATAGCCACGGTGATGTCTATCATCTTGTCGGCATGACCTATGCTCTCGGCTATGCCGAACAATATTTTGCGATTGTTCATCTTAAGCGTAACCGATATGCCGAGCTTGCGGAATACACGTGCTACGATGTCTACCAACTCCACCTCCGAGAGTAGCGACTTCGAGCCGATGACATCGACATCGCACTGATAGAACTCGCGGTAGCGACCCTTCTGTGGGCGGTCGGCACGCCATACGGGCTGTATCTGGTAGCGCTTGAAGGGGAACACTAACTCGTTCTGGTGCTGCACCACATAGCGCGCAAAGGGCACCGTGAGGTCGTAGCGCAACCCCTTCTCCGAAATCTTTGATGCCTGACGCAACTCCTCCTCCGTGAGCTTTGCGCCATAGTCGCCAGAATTGAGAATCTTAAATAGTAGCTTGTCGCCCTCGTCGCCATACTTGCCCAGAAGCGTTGATAGGTTCTCCATCGAGGGTGTCTCCAGCGGCGCGTAGCCAAAGAGGCGGAATACACTCTTGATGGTGTCGAAGATATAGGTGCGACGCATCATCTCCTCTGGTGAGAAGTCGCGCGTACCCTTTGGTATTGATGGTTTCTGTGCCATAATATATTACTGCTCTGCCAATAGTTTCTTATACTTAACACGCTTGGGCGTGGTATCCTCGCCCTGAGCCTTCTTCCATGCCTCGTACTCCGAGTATGAGCCCTCGTAGAATACCACCTTCGAGTCGCCCTCGAACGAGAGGATGTGCGTAGCGATACGATCCAAGAACCAACGGTCGTGCGAGATGACCACAGCACATCCTGCGAAGTTCTCAAGACCCTCCTCCAACGCTCGGAGTGTGTTTACGTCGATATCGTTGGTAGGCTCATCAAGAAGAAGGACGTTGCCCTGCTCCTTGAGTGCAAGGGCTAAGTGCAGGCGGTTACGTTCACCGCCCGACAATACACCGCACTTCTTCTCCTGGTCGGCACCGTTGAAGTTGAAGCGACCGACGTAGGCACGTGCGGGCACCTGACGGTTGCCGAGCTGTATGAGGTCGCTATTCTGTGATATAACCTCATATACGGTCTTATCCGGGTCGATAGACTTGTGCTGCTGGTCTACATAGGCGAGCTTCACAGTGGGGCCTACGCGGAATGAGCCAGATGTGGGCTCCTCCAACCCCATAATCATACGGAATAGGGTAGTCTTACCCGTACCATTGGCGCCGATAACACCCACAATGCCGGCAGGTGGCAACGAGAACTCCAGATTTTCGTATAGCACGCGGTCGCCAAAGGCCTTAGATACGCCCTGTGCCTCGATGACTACATCACCCAGGCGTGGGCCATTGGGAATATATATCTCGAGCTTCTCCTCGCGTTCCTTAGTGTCGGCATTCATCAGCTTGTCGTAGGCCGAAAGACGAGCCTTCGACTTGGCGTGACGTCCCGAGGGCGACATGCGCACCCACTCAAGCTCGCGCTCAAGAGTCTTACGACGCTTGCTCTCCTGCTTCTCCTCCATAGCCATACGCTGTGTCTTCTGCTCGAGCCATCCCGAATAGTTGCCCTTCCAGGGTATGCCCTCGCCACGGTCGAGCTCCAAAATCCATCCGGCAACATTGTCCAGGAAGTAGCGGTCGTGAGTTACGGCAATGACCGTACCCTTATACTGCTGAAGGTGCTGCTCCAACCAGTCGATACTCTCGGCATCGAGGTGGTTGGTAGGCTCGTCAAGGAGCAATACGTCGGGCTGCTGAAGAAGTAGACGGCACAATGCCACACGGCGACGCTCACCACCCGATAGAACACTTACGCTCTGCTCGGGGTCGGGACAGCGTAGGGCATCCATAGCACGCTCCAAGACACTGTCAAGTTCCCATCCGTTCACCTGGTCGATCTTCTCGTAGAGCTCACCCTGACGCTCGATGAGGCGTGCCATCTCGTCGTCCGACATAGGCTCGCATAACTTCATATTGATCTCCTCATACTCCTTCAGTAGTGCTACGGTCTGTGCTGCACCCTCCTCAACAACCTCCTTGACGGTCTTTGAGGGGTCGAGCTGAGGCTCCTGCTCGAGGTATCCCACGGTGTAGCCGGGTGAGAATACCACCTCGCCCTGGAAGCTCTTGTCGATACCTGCGATAATCTTCATCAGCGTAGACTTACCCGAGCCGTTGAGACCGATGATACCGATCTTCGCGCCATAGAAGAACGACAGGTAGATGTTGTTCAGAATTTTCTTGTTGTTGTTAAGCACCTTGCTAACGCCAACCATCGAAAATATAATCTTCTCGTCTGCCATATATTTGTGTTTTTACATTGTATTTCGCGTATATCGCGCAAAGATACGTAAAACTTTTGGAAAGAGCAAGCCTCCTATTCGTTACGCTGAAATCTTCGGCGCGATTTGTGCTGTTGATTGTCGGTAATCACTCACAAATTAAAATTTAACATTATGAAAAGCAGACTTAAAGGCACTCTTACCGAAGAGAATCTATTGAAAGCATTTGCCGGCGAGAGCCAGGCACGCAACCGTTACACCTTCTTTGCCTCGGCGGCTAAAAAGGAGGGGTATGAGCAGATTGCCGCGGTGTTCGCCACCACGGCAGACCAGGAGATGGAGCATGCCAAGCGCTTCTTCAAATATCTTGAGGGCGGTATGGCAACGATACACAATGCTACATTCCCTGCGGGTGTTATTGGCACAACGCGCGAGAATCTGATACTCGCTGCCGAGGGTGAGCACGAGGAGTGGGAGGCACTGTACTCGGCATTCGCCGAGACGGCACACGCTGAGGGCTTTCAGAAGATAGCTCTCACGTTTAAGTTCGTGGCAGAGGTGGAGAAGGAGCACGAGCGTCGCTACCTTAAGTTGCTCAGCCGTCTCACCGATGGCGACTTCTTCCGTCGCGATGGCGAGATCGTGTGGCAGTGTCGCAACTGCGGGTATATCGTGAAGGCGAAGGTTGCGCCCAAGTTGTGTCCTTCGTGCGAACATCCTCAGGCATACTTCGAGCCTATGGCCGATAACTATTAAGCGCTTGATATAAGCAGTGACACATAGCTATGAAACAACTGGTTAACACTACGGGAGTGGCTTTTGCTATTATCTCCTCTGCAACATTCGGACTTATACCTCTATTCTCGATACCATTGCTTGGTAGGGGTCTGGGTTCCCCGACGATACTCTCTTATCGTTTTATGCTCGCAGCCATGATGATGGCTTTGATTATGTTGCTTAGGCGTCGTAAGTTCAAGCTGGAGTTTAATAAACTTGGCATAGTTGTCATACTATCAGTGTTGTATGCTTCAACTGCAATACTTTTAATCGAGAGTTATGATTACATCCCGAGTGGCATAGCTACGACGATTCACTTCCTCTATCCTTTGGCCGTGACGTTGACGATGTCGTGGCTCTTTGGCGAGCGCACGTCTGCGGCGACGTATATCGCAGTGGTGGTGTCGTTGGTGGGTGTTGGGCTTCTGGCGTGGGGTAACCATACCGAGGGTGATTTTCATCGCGGTGTGATGCTGGCGCTACTGACGGTGGTTACTTATGCTGCATATATTATCGGTGTGATGCGTAGCAGAGCTTCGACGATTGACTCTTTGGTGCTCACCTTCTACGTGCTCGTTATAGGCGCGCTGCTATTCTTTCTCTATGCGCTGGCTACTACAGGAATCGAGGCTGTGCATCATTGGAGCGACTGGCGTGACCTTATAATGTTGGCGCTGGTATGTACCGTGCTTTCGGACTATACTCTTGTCTTGGCCATCAAGCGCATCGGCTCGACTATGACATCGATACTTGGCTCGATGGAACCATTGACAGCGGTGATTGTGGGCGTGGTCTATTTTGGCGAACGCTTTGATTCGTCGAGTGTTGCGGGTCTCATATTAATTATTGCTGCAGTTGTGTTGGTCATAGCTCGGGCAGATCGTAGTAGGGTATAGGTTGTCACATCCTTTAAGGTAGATGCCAAGTAAACTCCACCTTTTTCGGGCTTCGCAGCGCCTAAAACTACATCTTTTTATTCAACCTCCTAACAAACGGGGATGACAAATTGGTCATCCCCATTTTTGATATCTTACATATTATTTTAGTTGAAAAAATTGTGTTTGTATTAAATAATATTTATATTTGCACTACGGTACGTGTTGCCGTGATAGGGTGATGGTCAAGCAACTCCACATCATCAAACTGTAACTATAGCCGTAGAGGAGTTGTGCGGCGGTAAATTCCTTATTGTGATGAAGAGACTAATTCTTGTTTTGACAATGGTGATGTTGGCTTGCACTGCTGTTTATGCCGACAAAAAGAAGAAACTCAACCAGGATACGGATAACTTCCGTTATGATATTGAGTACTGCCAGACGGCGTCTGACGGCATGGTGTTGGTGAAGGTGTGGAGCTACTCTAAGCGTTCGGATTTGGCTATGAAGCAGTGTCGTAAGAATGCTGTTCACGGCGTTATCTTCCGTGGCTATGCCGGTGCAGGTACGGCATCGCACCGCCCATTGGTGTCAGATCCTACGATTGAGTCTGTTAAGGCTGCTTACTTCGAGGCGTTTTTCGCTGACGAGGGACCCTATGCACGCTATGTTGGCTCGATGATGGATGGCTCGGCAGAGGTGCGCAAGGTGGGCAAGGAGTATAAGGTTGGTGTCGTTGTTTCGGTAAACAAGGAGATGCTTCGCAAGCACCTCGAGGATGCCGGCATCGTGCGTAGCTTGAACAGTGGCTTTTAATCTTTAAAACCCGAAGATAGTATGAAGAGAATCATATCATTAGTCGTTGCAGCAGGGGCAATGCTCTTTGTTTCGTGCAACCAGCAGTTGGTAACCAACGAAGCCTTCCATCCCGTTAAGTGTGAGTTTCTTAATGCTGAGGGTGATGGTTCTATTACACTTCGTGCCTATGGTCAGGGACGTCATCGTGGCGATGCTATCGAGCAGGCGCGTAAGAATGCAGTACGTGAGGTTATGCTCGTAGGCGTCAACGTGCCTGGCGACCATGTAATGTCGCGCCCCTTAATTACCGAGGTAAATGCCGAGGAGAAGTATGCAGCCTTCCTTAATGATTTCTTTAAGGATGACAGCGATTATAAGCAGTTTGTATCGAAGCGTGATCGTCGCCATAATAGCAACGAGAAACACTGGAGCGGTACACAGATGAAGATCTCGACAACCGTGCGCGTATTGCGTGCCGACCTGGAGCAGTACCTAAGAGAGAATGGAATAATAAAATAGCTTAAGTTATGAAGAAGATACTACTTACGGCGCTCCTTGCCGTTGTTACGGTGAGCGCTTTTGCGCAGGCCAAGAGGCCTACGATTATGGTTATGCCCAGCGATGCTTGGTGTAAGACCAATGGTTATGTTACGGAGATAGATAATATGGGCACCAAGGTCTATGCCTCGGACTACGCTGCGGCGCTCGGCGATATTGATCTTATCAGCGTCATTGCCAAGCTCAACGACCTGATGAACGACCGTGGCTTCCCTTTGCAGAACCTCGAGTCGGTGATGAAGGATATTAACAATACCAGCGCTGAGTTGGCATTGGTTGAGGGTAAGAATGGTGGCTCGGTGGCTGAGTCGCTCTACGACCAGGTGCGCAATCGTGCTAAGGCTGATATCATTATGCAGGTTACGTGGGATGTGGTGACCGTAGGCCCCAAGAAGGCTGTGCGCTACACATTGCAGGGTCTCGACTCGTATACCAACAAGCAGGTTGCCGGTGCAAGTGGTACGGGTGCCCCCTCGCATGAGGTAGACGAGGCTATGCTTCTTGCTGAGGCTGTGGTGGCTAATATGGATGCATTTGTTGGTCGTCTTCAGTCTCACTTCGATGATATGTTTGCCAATGGACGCGAGGTTAGCTACCTTATCCGCATCTCGGACATCTGGGAGAACGACCTCGAGAGCGACTACGACGGCTATGCCTTGTCGGAGATCTTGGATGACTGGTTCTACGACAATACCGAGGGTCACCGCTACAATATCGCTGACCAGTCGGAGACACAGATGACACTCAACCAGGTGCGCATACCTATCTATGATGAGCGCGGTCGTGCCAACGATGCCAATCGCTTCATCCGTGACCTTGTGCGTTACCTTCGTGCTGAGCCATTCCTCATTGAGGATATCAAGATATTGAATCAGGGTCTTGGCCGTTGTGTGCTTATCTTGGGCGAGAAGTAAACCATTAAAATATGTATACGAGTATGAAGAAGATTATAATGACATTTATGGCGTTAGCCTCAATGGTTACTGTCATGGCTCAGTCGTCGAAGCCTATTCCTATTGGTGTGTACATGTCGAGCGACGAGGCCATCGTTCCCGCTATGGCTCAGTCTACGCTCACGGATAAGATGCGTCAGATTGTCACACTTAACGGTATGGGTGCCAACAACCGCGCGCAGTTCTTTATCACCTGCTCGGTAAACCTTACCGATAAGGAGGTTGTTGCAGGTGCTCCTACGCGTATCGTTCAGCATGCCGACATCACCTTCTACATCGCTGATGCCGGCACGGAGCGTATATACGAGACTTGCTCTATGTCTGTTCGTGGGGTGGGTGAGAACGAAAATAAGGCGTATGCCTCGGCATTCAAGGCATTGAAGCCTACGGCACCAGAGTTTAAGAGCTTTGTGACACGTGCCTCGAAGGAGATTGTCGAGTACTACGAGTCGCAGATAGATAACTTTATCAAGCAGGCTGAGGCGCTGGCTAAGATGGGTGAGTATGAGTCGGCACTCTACATTCTTTCGGCTGTGCCCGACGTATGCGATGGTTTCGATAAGGTTAACGATGCCGCCATAGAGGTATACCAAAAGATGATTGATGGCGAGTCACTCGAGAACCTGCAGAAGGCCAAGGCTGTATGGGCTGCGGGTCATAGCTACGAAGCTGCCGAGGAGGCTGGAAAGTATCTGGCGGAGGTGTCGCCCTACTCGAGTTGCTTCGAGGAGGCGGAGGCTTTAGCCGAGGAGATCAAGGAGTTTGTCATCGAGGAGCGTGCCTACGACCGTGAACAGGCCGAGGAGCAGATCGATTGGTGGCGTAAGATGGCCGAGAACGAGCAGTACCTCGAGGAGCAGAAGATTGATGCTTGGCGCGAGGTGGGTGTATCGTATGGCGAAAACCAGCCCGAGGAGAACTATAAGATGTGGTGGATGGAGTAGTGGTGTGAAGCGGACACAAACAATTTTAACTACTAAGCAATACTATTATGAAGAGACTATTTTTGCTCGCGTGCCTGGTGATGGTGTCGTTTACCGCATCAGCACAACGTCAGCTTGACTCGTTGGCTAAGTACCATCGCAGCTCGCTTTATACCGTGCTCATCAAGCACTCGCAGTTGCCCTATGGTGAATCTATCGACTCGGCATTTATGGCTATGCCTATGCCCGATAAGTTCAATAATCACAACCTTGCAGATCGCTCGTTCGAGTCGTCGGCAAAGAAGGTGAAGAAGGCTGCTAAGAGCGGGAAGAAGGATAAGGTTAACTTCGAGGATATCAATAACTTCTTTACTCGCGAGGCTGTCGCTAAGGCGCTTATCTCCAAGTGGTTCAACCGCGATGCCAGGACCGGTATATGCAACATGGACCTAATCTCGGAGCGTGGTTACTACGATGCTTCACAGCTCGACATACGTCTTGCGGAGCAGAGCATTCGTGGTAAGGCGCAGCTTGCCGACTTGGGTGATAAGCTCATCGGTAATACTTTTGTGCTTGTCAACGACATCACCTTTATCGACAATGGCGAGGTGTCATCGGGTGTGGCTACAGGACTTAGAATCTTTGGTGCCCTGGCAGGTGCCATCGTGGGTGTCGATGTTACGGATGTTACCGACATGGCAGCTAATGCCGTTAATGACATCGATGGCTTCCGTGTGAATATCACCTCATACCTCTACCGCCTTGCATGGAATGAGGACTTGTTGTGGGACTTCTATTCACGCTTCTATGCCGATCATACCTATAGCGACGAGCAGCGTATTGCAGCTCGCGACCTCTTTAATGCCATTCAGGGTTCTGATCCCATCTTCCGCTTGGAGTATGTGGGTAAGACTACCACTACGGCTGCGAATATGTCGTCGAAGTACTTTGCCAAGAAGTCTAAATCGGAGCAGATGCTCAAGGTGTGTACACGTGCTATCGACAAGTCTATTGTCGAGCTTCAGCGCGAGTATGAGGACTTCAAGGTTAACGTACCTATCTATCGTGTGAACGAAGATGGCACGGTAGATATTCAGATTGGTCTTAAGGAGGGTGTTAATGAGAAGTCGGAGTACGATGTACTTATGCCCGTGGAGGACGAGATGGGTCGTCTCACCTATACAAAGATTGGTCAGGTGCGCCCTGTCAAGGGTAAGATCTGGGATAACCGCTTTGGTGCTATGGAGGATGCTGAGGCTCTTGCCTCGGATAAGGATGCCAAGGCCGATGAGGATGCAAAGGATGGTAATGCCTACCTGGATGCTACGACGTTCAAGGCAACGGCCGGTGGCAACCGCATCATTCCCGGCTGCGTTGTACGCGAGGTGACCATCAAGCGCACGAAGTAGAGCACTCGTGATACAATTAATAGCAGTAACGCGAGGCATAAGCCCCGCGTTACTGCTATTACTGGCACTCAGTTACATCTGCATCATGCCACCTACCAACTCGCCAATCATCGACTCTTGGATGTCGCCAGAGATCATAACAATTACGAGTTCTGCGCTCTCCCTGACGTAGATGATGATGTCGTTAAATGCCTCATCGCCCTTATTTGCAAGGATGCGTACCTTTGCACCATCAGCCTCAATATTGGTGAGTGTCGTGAGGGTAAGGTTGGCTGTGAGCCTGTCAAACTCGTCACCTATCTCTGATACAAGCGATGCGACCTCGGTAGTAAGCACGCATAGTGACTCTAATCCTTCGACACTGGCACTCGCCGCGTCGCTCTCAGCCATCGCCATCTTAAGCATATCGCCATTGAGGGTTACTACCGTTGCATCCTCCACTGTCGAGTACTTGTCAACCATTGCTGCAATCTCCGGCACTGATGCTATAGCACTCATTGGTAATAGCATCATAATCAAAATAATAAACTTCTTCATATAAACTTGTTTTTAAAGGTTGCTAAAGGGATATTAATGACGATGCGTCGCTAAGTGATATGTCGTCGCCCTTAATCATTACCACGACACCTTCACTGCTGGATATTGTCACGACTATGAGCGTCGTTATATGGCCATTATTGTCGCTACGACCATATATCTTGACCAGCTCGCCACTGTTGTTTACTGAGAGCATCGTGCTATATCCAGTCGTCACACGTGTCACATCATCTCTGAAAGAGGCGATGTGTTCATCGCTCTCCACGGATATCGCAACCAACGAGTCGATGTCGGAATGTACATCCATACTTTGAAGCATCTGCTTCGACAGCTCAATCGTTGTGCAGTGTTGCAACGAAGAGTACTTCTCCACCAACTCCGCAAAGGTCACATCTTGCCCCCTTGCCACCATTGGTAAGCATAAGAGTGTTAATATTATCAGTCGCTTCATAGTAAAAATTTTAATGTATAGACGCTATGTTGAGTGCTTCAATCTTTGCCATGACCATCTGCATATCTTCCGACACACCGCCAAGTATTCTATGTGCTTCGGCCATAACGACCTCTTGGTTTTCGATGGCGATGCCATCTTTGTAACAGAGGATGGTCGGTTGCTCGTTTGTCTTAGTGTTATGCGTACCGTCGGGTATTAAAACTACGCCGATGATCGCGATGGCAACAGCTGCAACACCGCTGATGGCGAGTGTCAGCCGTCTCCTTAGTGTCATTACACGCGGTTTAGCCTTTGGAGCCTTCGTCTCTTTCAACGTGCTGGTAGTCATAAATATGGCTCGCATAACCTCAAGCTCCGATGGAAGATTGTCATGCGTTGCAATGTACTCGGCAATAGCAGTCTCCTCGGCCAGAGTAGTCTCGCCATCGTAATACTTGTCAATGAGTATCTTAATCTCTGCTAACTCCATGGTTCAATGCTTTTATTAGTTGTTCGCGTATACTCTTACGTGCCCTTGAGAGGTTCATCCTTACGCTTGTTTCATCACTCTCAACAATGGCTGCAATCTCATATATCTCATACCCTTCGACATCACGCAACTCCAAGGCGAGGCGTTGTTTTTCGGGTAGCGCAGCTATCAATTTGCGCGTAAGTAGCGTTATATCGTTTAGGTCGCTCTCCCTATCGCCATCGTCGCCACTATCCGTAAGCTGTAACGCGGATGAAGGCAGCGTATGTTTTCGATGTCGCAGCCTGTCTATGGCCATATTACGCGCTATACGATAGACATAGGCTCGGGGATATTGACTCTTAAGCACTGCATCGCGAGCCCTCCATACTCTCTCCGATACATCCTGAAGAATATCCTCCGCCTCGGCCCTGTCGCCCAGAATACCCAATGCCATACGGTATAAAGTATCCCGCAGCTCCGCCATCAGCTTATTATAGTGTTGCGTCTCCAATCCTTTTTTAGGTTGTTGTTTGCCTATATAACGAATGATGGTTGCGAAACGTAACATCGCAACCATCATTTTCGCTATTTTTTCTCACCCTTGCACCTCTTACAGCATATCTTTCCCTCGGGTCGTGCGGGAAACCACCCACGCTCAACACGTCTTTTCTGCTCGAAGAGCTCGCCTATACCCCATAGCGACGAGGCTGCCCAGACAGCTAAGAGCGTCGACCATAGCACGTCGGCAACAAGCACCGAGCATACGCCCGTAACGATGCCGCTAATGAGAAAGATCCACCATATTCCCGTGCCAAAATAATACTCACCCTTAATGACGATAGGGTGGAAGATGCCTATTATAACAAATGTGGCGATGCCAATTATCAAACCTGTAAAATGTAGTTCCATACAAATATATATATTTATCTATTACGGCGCAAAGGTAACGAAAAATCGGCACCCACAAAATGGTGCCGACCCATCAATTATGATAGTTTTTCGTTCGATGTAAGTTGTATCTATTGTTTCGACTATCAGTAGTTAGAAGTTGTACTGAGCCATGAGGCTTACGCGGTTTGCTGAGCCCTTCTTGCCACTCATATCCTTGCGACTGCCGTGGAGATATTCCAACGCTACGGTGAAGTTCTTGGTGATATTGCAGAAGGCGTTGCCGAAGATGTAGTCGCCCTCATGGTATTGGCCATCTGTGAGGTAGCCATTATGCTTCTCGAGACGTACCTGCGAGTAGCCACCCGCAAGCCAGCAACGTCCCGGTGCGAGGTTTATCTGTGCTGCAGCCTGCCATCCCCACATAGGCATCGTCTGTACACTCTGGGGGTTCTTGGGGTTGAATGTGAAGTCGTATGGCGCACCTGCAAGGTCTTGTATATAAGGTGTTATACCACGGCCATATACACCATTCATGTAGATGTCTAACCAACGGCCGATGTCTATATGTCCGCTTAGCTGTGCTCCCCAGCCGAGCTGTGTTGTGTTCTTGCCACGCAGGTTGTCGTGTAGATACATATCGCGTATCACGCCCGATGCGCGTATGTGGCTCGAGCGATTCTCGCCCCAGGCAAACTCTATGTAGGCTATGCCGTCGGGTACGCGCTGATATATTGCAGAGAAGTGCTCACCGTAGGTTGCATTCACTACGGGCATCTCTGCTGCGATACCTACTGTGAGGTGGCGACGGAGGAAGCTATGCTCGTAGCGTATCATCTCGTTAAAGGCGAAGTTGTAGGCGTTAGGGCCCTGGAAGTCTATTGTCGTGGGTGCTGCCGCAAGATCGCAGAATGTTGTCACGTCGCGACCTACGGTGAAGCCCTTGAGCTGCACGTATGCTGAGCGTAGACGTGGGATATACGAGAATTCTGCGCCACCGCGGAAGTCCATATCCGTAAATACCACTACGCGACCGAGCATCGGGCTGTTGATGATGGCCTTCATGAATAGGCGAGATGTCGAGGCATCCATCATCACGCGCTGGCGTGTGCTATAGCTCTTGGACATTGGTATATCGTAGGGGATAAAGTCGATATTGCCCATAGCACCGTTAAAGTCGAAACTCGTGCGTAGGTTCACCATGCCACCAATGCCGAGTGCAAAACTATTGTTGCGTGTCGCGAAGATAAACTGCGGGTTGTGAGCCTGCTGAAAACCTCGGCGATGAGTCTCCTTAAAGTCGTCTATAGTATTATCCCTATGTTCTTTAGGGTCATACTCTTTTGTGTTGTCATCTGCACCTATGGTGTAGATTGTGGGCGTATAGTCGTGCCTTCTGTGATGCCCGTCTTGAGCCCTCGATGTAAATGTGCCTGCTGCAACCATTAGTGCGGCGAATGCCAATAGTCTCATTTGTTTCATAACTGATATGTTTAAGTTATAAATAAGTGTTATGTCGTGAGCCGTAGCGCAAGATATATGCCAAAGGAGTATTATTGTTTTGCTCGATATTTGCTATCGTCGGGTAAACGTTTTGCTATGAGATACCTATTGACTATTGTGGCTGTAGCCCTCGCTGTGGATGTCGCAGCGCAGCGCTACGTCTGCTTCGATGAGGCCTTGGCGCTTATGCTTGCCAATAACCGTGCATTGCGGGGTGCTCGCTATGGTGTCGATGCTGCCGAGGAGGAGTTGCGCGCAGCTCGTGGACTTCGTTCTCTGCGTGTGGATTTAGTTGGCGCTTACACACTTTTACAACATGATGTAGATATTGAGTTAGGAGGTGTCAAGGGTGTGGTTACTAAGTCTATAGAGGATATTATTGGCGAGGGTGTGAAGTCGGGAGTTATAACTCCCGGGGTGGCATCATTCCTCGGTGGTGCTCTTGCTCCTATTGCCGATATGGATTGGCGCTATAGGCTTCAGAAGCGCTCACTCTTTACCCTTGGTGCTACACTCACCGTGCCTATCTATATGGGTGGTAAGATAAATATTGCCAATCGCGCGGCGCATCTCGGTGTCGAGGTGGGCGTTTGCGAGCTGAATGCTAAGGAAAATAGCCTACTTACGCAGCTTGTCGAGCGCTACTATGGTGTTGTACTTGCGCAGCATGTTGTCGAGGTGCGTAGCGAGGTGCTGGGTGGGGTAGAGAAGCATCTTAGCGATGCCTTGGCTATGGAGGAGGAGGGGCTTCTTGCTCATAGCGCCATACTCTACCTCGAATATCGACGCTCCTCGGCTGAGCGCGATCTTGCTGAAGCAGAACATCGACTTGAGGTTGCGAAGCATGCTCTATGTTCTACTATGAGCACTGATATGGAGCTACTTCCATCGGGGAAATTGTTTATACTTGACACGATACATAGCCTTGATTACTATGTTGATAATGCGTATAACCTAAATCCTATTTTAGGCGGTCTTGCTGCCAATGCAAGCCTCGCTAACGAGGGTGTTAAACTCTCGCGTGCTGAGTTTCTTCCCGAAGTGGCGGCAATGGCTGGAGGCTCCATCTACTCGCACAACCTTAGCGACATCGTTCCCCGCTGGGCAGTAGGCGTGGGTGTTAAGTTGTCCATCTTCGATGGTCTTGGCAAGGAGCATCGCTACCGTGCATCTAAACTTAAGGCGCATCAAGTTGCTGAACTTGTAGAAAATGCTCGAGATGATATAGTACTACTCGTTGAGAAAGAGTACTATGCTACTACAAATGCCATCGTTGCTATCGAAGCATCACGTCGCTCTATGGAGTTTGCAGCGAGCTATCTCGCCTCCATCTCGGATGGCTTTAGCGAGGGGGTAAACTCCTCTGCCGACTTAGTCGATGCTCGTGTGGAGTACGCAGCCCAGAGGGTTGAGTATCTCAATTCGGCGTATACCTTCGTCACCTCGTTGGCGCGCCTCCTGGAGGCTTCGGGTTTGAGCTCCGAGTTTATATTTTGTATTGATGAGGGACATGAGATTGATGTGTAAATAGCTTTATATAATCGTTATAATATTATGAAATTCAAACATAAATACACCGTTATCATCGTGCTGCTATGCTTGGTGCTATTGGCGCTGCTGCTGGTTGTTAGACACTTTACACTTGTAAATCACCCCGTAATACAGGGTGTTGTTGAGTGTCGTACTTATCGAGCTTCCTCCAAGATTCCTGGACGTATTGACTCGCTCTTTGTTGCCGAGGGTGATAGGGTTGTTGTTGGCGACCTGCTCTATACGCTTACCACCCCGGAGCTTGATGCCAAACTACAGCAGGTTACTGCGCTCGAGGCTGCTGCCGAGGCTATAAATGTAGAGGTAGATCGTGGTGCTCGTAAGGAGCAGATAGATGCTGCACGCAGTATGTGGCAGAAGGCGTTGGCAGGTGAGGAGCTTGCCCGGCGGAGTTTTGAGCGTGTTAATAATCTCTATGGCAAAGGTGTCGTCCCGCGACAACAATACGATGAAGCGCTTGCGAATGTCGAGGCTATGGCTGCTACGGTGCGTGCTGCTAAGGCTGAGTATACATTGGCACTCAATGGTGCTACGCGCGAGCAGAAGGAGGCTGTAGCAGCAAAGGTGCGTGAGGCTCAAGGGGCTGTGAATGAGGTGCGTTCCTATCTTGCAGATGCCCGTGTGTATGCTCCTGTTTCGGGGCGTATTGCCGATGTTGTCTCCGAGCCAGGAGAGCTTGTTGGTGCCGGATTTCCAGTTGTTGCCATCCTCGATTTGGCAGATTGCTGGGTGTCGTTTAATATCCGAGAGAGCGATCTTCACGGCTTGAATGTGGGCTATCGCTTTAATGGATATGTGCCTGCTTTGGATCACAATGTGGAGATGGAGGTCTACTATATTGCAGCTGAGGCCGACTTTGCTACGTGGAGTGCTACGCGCGCACGCGGTGGTTTCGACATCCGCACCTTCGAGGTTCGCGCTCGGGCTACCCACGCTGATAGTGGGCTCCTGCCGGGCATGAGTGTCGTTGTATATGCAGATAGGCTGTGATACTATGTCTTTCGTTACCAGTGTATTATCTGTACTTAAGCGCGAACTGCTTGAGGTAGTGAACGATAGGCTCTATCTCTCAGTGCTACTCCTCTTGCCTGCGCTTATGGTGCTCTTCTTTGTTGTGATGTTCTCGAGCGGTACCATTGTGTCGCTCCCCGTTGTTGTGGTAGATAGGGATGATAGTGTGATGTCGAGGCGCGTTATCTCCATGGTCGATGCCACGAGGGGTGTGGATGTGGCTTTTGAGGCGAACTCTATAGACGAGGCTGAACATCTCATGCTTTCGGGTGAGGTGGTTGCTATCCTATATGTTGATGATGGTTTTGAGAGGGATATATATCATGGTGTGCCTACGCAGGTGGAGTGTTATGTCTCGGGAGCGAGTATCTCTGCGGCGGGAGTTGTTGAGAGTGATGTGCAGCAGGCAGTTAGGACGTTCTCTGTGGGTGTGGCGCTAAGCAGACTACAAGCATTAGGTGTGCCTTATTCTCAAGCGATGGTTGATATTATGCCTGTTAACTTCCATACTTACACCATATCCAATCCTTATCTTAACTATGGGTACTATCTCGCGCCAATCTTTATGTTTATGGGGATTGTTATCTTCACGGTGCTTGCAACCATATTTGCTATAGGTCGGGAGTTGTACTATGCTACCGCTTCGGAGTGGCTATCGAGCGCCTCGGGGTCGTTACCGGCGGCTGTTGTTGGTAAGTTGTTGCCTATAGCGGTGTCAATGGCGCTTTTTATGCAGATTATCTTTCTGGTGTTGTTTATCGTTATGGGTATGGATTGTCGTGGTAGCTATCTTATGCTTACGTTAGGTAGTATTGTCTTTATCCTTGCCTATCAATCTGTTGCGGTTGTGATTGTAGCCCTTACGGCAAACCTCCGCTTGGCCCTCTCGCTTGGTGGTGGTTATTCCGTGATGGCATTTACCTTCTCGGGTATTACTTTTCCTACGGAGTCGATGTATGGCATCGCTCAGGGCTTTGCCCATCTCTTTCCGTTAACCTATTTTTGCGACCTGTTTATCGATCAGGCCATGCGTGGCATCGAGGCTTCAAAGAGTCTTTGGGCGATTATTGCCTTGTTGCTATTCTTGGTGCTTATCCCTATTGTTTGGCACCGTATGAAGAGAGTGTTATCTGGCGACAAGTATCTAAAAAGAGATTGATATGAAGCGTGCAAATATATTTATATCAACAATAAAAGATGAACTACATCTATTGTTCGGTGATGCCGGTGCTGTGCTCATTCTCGTCTTTGCGATATTGATATATACGGTCGTATACTCCGTGGCTTATGGCAAGGAGGTGGTCAGGGATGTTGTCATTGGTGTTGTTGATGAGGATAATACTGCTTCGAGTCGTCGCTTGGTTGATGGTTTGCGTTCGGGGCCCAACACAAAGGTCGGATATAGCCTTGTGTCAACGGCTGATGCTGAGTCTATGTTTTACGATCGCGATATCTATGGCGTTGTCTACATTCCTTCGGGATATGAACGCGACTTACTCTCGGGTAATCAGGCAGATGTGGGTATTGTTCTTGACGGTAGCCACCTGCTTATCTATCGCCAGGTATTACAGCAGGCCGCTGCCGACATTCTCACCTATGGTGCTAATGTGGAGGTTGAACGCCTCGTTGCTCGAGGACTTGATGCTGCCACCATTCTGGGCGCGGTACAGCCCGTTGCTTACGATGGCAATGTAATGTATAACACCTCTCTCGGGTATGGCTCATTCGTTATGCCTTCAATACTCGTTGTAATCGTTCAACAAACGCTTCTTATAGGCCTTGCACTTATGGCTGTTCGTCGTCGGGCGATGGGGCTGTATCCCGAGGTTATAACCCTCTGGACTTCGGTAAAGATAACAGCTGCCAAGATTTTGGTTTATATGATGATATATGCTATTAACTTAATCATAATCTTGGGCGTTGTTTGGCCTATATTTGGCTTTCCGTATGCAGGTGCTACGCTCGATATTGTCTCTCTTATGACTGCATATCTTGTTGCCGTGATTTCTCTTGGACTTGCCCTTTCGCATCTCTTTAAGAGACGCGAGTCGCCCTTCTTGTTGCTTCTATGGAGCTCTGTGCCGATACTTCTCTTGGCCGGCCTCTCGCTTCCCAAGGAGGCCTTCCCTGAGTGGTTGTATCTCATTGGCGAGCTCCTGCCCAGTAGTAGTGCTGTGCGGGGATACGTCGCTATCGGGACTATGGGTGCGTCGCTGAGTGATATATCGAGCGAGATGTACATACTTATCGCCCTTGCTCTATTCTATCTGTTAGTTGCTGTTGTTGCAGAAAAACATAGTCGCGTTTGTAAAAATTTCGATAAATAGCATGTTGTTTTCTAAAAATGTATTATATTAGTGGTCGAAAATGTGCGGTTTTTAATTAAAATAGCCACACAATGTGTAACCTTAAAACTTAATGCTATGATTATTGGAGTTCCCAAGGAGATTAAAAACAACGAAAATCGTGTTGCTCTTACTCCTGCAGGTGCTATGGAGTTAGTTCGCCGTGGCCACAAGGTATATGTTCAGTCTACTGCTGGTGTTAATAGTGGATTTAGCGATGAGGACTATGTCGCCCAGGGCGCCGAGATTCTCCCAACAATCGAAGATGTATATGCCATAGCTGAGATGATTGTTAAGGTGAAGGAGCCTATTGAGCCTGAGTATAAGCTTGTTCGCAAGGGGCAGCTTGTATTTACATATTTCCATTTCGCAAGTAGTGAGCCTCTCACACGCGCTATGATCGATAGTGGGGCAGTCTGCTGTGCGTATGAGACCGTCGAGCGTAAGGATCGCTCACTGCCGTTGCTTATCCCTATGTCGGAGGTTGCGGGACGCATGTCTACGCAGGAGGGGCGCTACTTCCTTGAGAAGCCACGTGGTGGTAAGGGTGTGTTGCTCGGTGGTGTTCCGGGTGTTAAGCCTGCCAAGGTGTTTGTTATTGGTGCCGGTGTTGTTGGTACTGCTGCTGCACGTACAGCGGCAGGTACGGGTGCCGATGTCACGATATGCGATATTTCACTTCAACGTCTTACTTATTTGGCAGATGTTATGCCTAAGAATGTCAAGACTTTGATGTCGTCGGAGTATAATATTCGCCAGGAGCTCAAGACTGCCGATTTGGTTATTGGCTCGGTGCTTATTCCTGGCGCTAAGGCTCCTAAGCTCGTCACGCGTGATATGCTCAAGGATATGCAGCCTGGTACTGTTATGGTGGATGTCGCTATTGATCAGGGTGGTTGCTTTGAGACGTCGCGTCCTACGACGCATGAGGATCCGGTATATTATGTTGATGGCATCCTCCACTACTGTGTGGCCAATATCCCTGGTGCGGTGCCATATACCTCTACGTTGGCGCTCACCAATGCCACTATGCCCTATATGATTCAGCTCGCGAATAAGGGTTGGCGTGAGGCGTGCAAGGATAACGAAGAGTTGCGCAAGGGTCTGAATATCGTCGAAGGTAAGGTCGTATATAGGCCTGTTGCTGAGGCTTGGGACCTTGAGTATGAGGAACTTGTACTCTAAGATAACGCCTATATACTGAAGTGAGGCTGAATAAAAAGTGTATTTCTGCGTTATGCTCGCCCTCAAAATGCTCATTTACGCCAAGTAAACTCCGCTTTTTCGGGCTTCGCAAGCCTAAAACTACATCTTTTTATTCAACCTCTTAACAAAACGGGGATGACAAATTTACTTTTTAGTCATCCCCGTTTTTTTGTTTGTTGAGATGTTGATTGATTGTCGATATTTTTTTAGCATAAATCAATGCAAAATGGTCAATAAATCGAAAATAAACCCTATCTTTGCGCGAACGGATATAAAAGTAATAATATAGAATATAAACTAATAAATACTATAATATATGAAGAGATCTCTATTTGGAGGTGTTATCCTCACATTTATGCTACTCTTGGCTTCGTGCAATGAGGCGCCAAAGGTGGAGCCCGTGTCTGCATACGAGTGGATGACGGTAGCCATTACCGATGCGGAGGTGGCGAGTAAGTTCTCGGCGTCGATACGCGGTCGCCAGGATATAAATATTATGCCGCAGGTTAGCGGTACCATCTCGAAGGTGTGTGTTACCGAGGGTGAGACGGTAAAGCGTGGCGAGACGCTCTTTATCATCGATCAGGTTCCCTTTAAGGCTGCGCTCACCACGGCTGAGGCCAATGTCAAGGCTGCAGAGGCCAGCGTCGCTACGGCCGAGTTGACGCTCGAGAGCAAGCGTGAACTCTTTGCGCGCAACATCATCTCGCAGTACGATCTGAGTATGGCCGAGAATCATCTGCTCACGGCCGAGGCGGCACTTGCTCAGGCTGAGGCTCAGCGCGTAAATGCTGCCAATAGCCTTAGTTATACGTATGTCAAGGCTCCTGCCAATGGTGTTGTGGGTACGATACCGTTTCGTGTAGGTGCTCTTGTTGGCCCCTCGATGCCGCAGCCTCTAACCACCGTGTCGGATAACTCTGAGATGTATGTCTATTTCTCGATGAACGAGACGCTACTTCTTAACCTCACACGCCAGTATGGCTCGATGGAGCGCGCTCTCGAGGCGCTGCCTAAGCCCGAGCTTATGCTTAGCGATGGCTCGATGTACGAGCACGCGGGCAATATTGAGTCTATCAGCGGAGTTATCGACCCGAATACCGGCTCTATATCGTTGCGCGCAGTATTCCCCAATCCTGACAGATTATTGCATAGTGGCAGCACGGGTAATGTGGTGCTGCGCTACGAGCAGAAGGAGTGTATCATCATTCCCTGCGTAGCAACCTACGAGGTTCAGGATAAGAAGTTCGTCTATATGCCTATCGATGGCCGTGCGGTATCGCAGATGGTAGAGGTTGTCAACTACGATGGCGTGAACTACATCGTTAAGAGTGGCCTTGAGGCTGGCGATGTGATCATCACTGAGGGTGTCGCTATGTTGCGTGAGGGTGCCGCTGTGGAACTGAAGGAGAAGGGTGGCGCTGATGTCACCACCGTTGAGAACTAACCCGTTAATAGTTAGATTATGAACTTAAAGAGATTTATCGACCGCCCTGTCCTCTCGACGGTGATATCGATAACGATAATGTTTGCCGGCGTCATCGGTCTGGTGTCGCTACCTGTCGAGCAGTACCCCGATATTGCACCGCCAACGATCAACGTGTCAACATCCTATCCGGGAGCCTCAGCCGAGACAATACAGAAGGCTGTTATCGCACCCCTCGAGGAGCAGATTAATGGCGTGGAGAATATGACATATATGACCTCTACGGCCTCGAATACAGGTAGTGTGTCTATCTCGATATACTTTGAGCAGGGTACCGACCCCGATATGGCTGCCGTGAATGTGCAGAATCGTGTGTCGCGAGCATCGTCGGTGTTGCCTGCAGAGGTTACGCGTGTGGGTGTCCAGACATCTAAGAAGCAGACATCCATCATCAAGGCTATCGGTGTATATTCGCCCAATGAGACCTACGACGAGACATTTCTATCGAACTACTTTTCGAATAATATCAAGCCTAAGTTGTTGCGTATCAACGGTGTGGGTGAGTGTATGACAATGGGCTCGAAGTACTCTATGCGAATATGGATGAAGCCCGATGTTATGGCGCAGTATGGTCTTGTACCCCAGGATATCACTGCCATCCTTGCGGAGCAGAATATAGAGTCGTCGACGGGTAACCTCGGCGAGAACTCGGGAGGTACGTTCCAATATACGATGCGTTATACGGGACGTAAGGTTACGCCCGAGGAGTTCGGCGACATCGTTCTTAAGTCGTTGCCTTCGGGCGAGGTGCTTCGCTTGAAGGATGTGGCACGTGTGGAGTTTGGCAACGAGACATACGCCTACACAAGTGAGGTTAATGGTCACACGGGTATTGTTGCGATGATATACCAGACGCCTGGCTCGAATGCTACCGAGGTGCTTAGGAGCATCGACAAACTTATTGAGGAGGAGAAGTCTAAAGCTCCGCGTGATGTCGAGTTTGTTAGTATTATGGATACCAACGACTTCCTTTTTGCATCTATCCACGAGGTGATACATACCCTTATCGAGGCTATCATCCTTGTTATCCTCGTTGTGTTCATCTTCTTGCAGAGTGTTCGTTCTTCAATCATCCCGCTTATCTCGATTATTGTTTCGCTGGTAGGTACGTTTGCAGCGCTTGTTGCCTTAGGCTTTTCGATTAATATGCTTACGCTCTTTGCGTTGGTGTTGGCTATCGGTACTGTTGTCGACGATGCGGTTATCGTTGTGGAGGCTGTGCAGGCTAAGTTCGAGGCGGGCTACCGTTCTCCTTATAAGGCTACGGTTGATGCTATGACGGGTATCTCATCTGCCATTGTCACCTCTACACTTGTCTTTATGGCGGTGTTTATCCCTGTGTCGATGATGGGTGGCACGTCGGGAATATTCTACACACAGTTTGGTATTACGATGGCTGTGGCTGTAGGTATCTCGGGCATCAACGCACTCACGCTCTCGCCGGCACTATGTGCCATGATGCTCAAGCCTCACGAGGAGAGCCATGAGGGTCGTCCTACGCTTATGCAGCGCTTTGGCAAGGCCTACAATACGGCATTTGATGCGCTACTTAAACGCTACCAGCGCGGTGTACACTTCTTCGTTAAGCGTCGTTGGGTGTTGTGGGGTACACTTGCCCTCTCTATTGCAGCTATGGCCTACCTCTTCACCTCGACAAAGACGGGTCTTGTGCCCTCGGAGGATCAAGGAACGATTATGGTCAATGTGACTATGGCGCCAGGCTCAACACTTGAGCAGACGAATAAGATTATGGCCGAGATTAGCGACCGTGTGGAGACCCTAGATCAGATAGACTCCTTCTGTAAGATTTCAGGCTTCGGCATCCTCTCGGGCCAGGGCTCGTCGTATGGTACGCTCATCGTGCGTCTGAAGAATTGGGATGAGCGCCCCGAGGATACGGATAACGTCGCCTACCTGAGTCAGAAGATTATGGCAATGTGTGCCGATATTAAGGATGCTCAGGTCATTGCCATCGTGCCACCTATGATCTCGGGCTATGGTACGGCCAGTGGCTTCTCGATGCACCTGCAGGATAGTAGTGGCGGCGATATCCGCGACTTCTATAAGGTTGCGCAGCAGTTTATTGCCGCCCTCAACGAACGCCCGGAGATAGGTATGGCCTATACCACGTACAATGTGAACTTCCCGCAGTATATGGTTGATGTGGATGCCGCAAAGTGTAAGCGCGCGGGCATATCGCCTAAGGATGTGCTGTCGACTATTGGTGGTTACTATGGTGGTCAGTATGTCTCGGACGTCAACCGCTTCTCGAAGGTCTACCGTGTTATGATTCAGGCCGACCCGATGGATAGAAAGGATGTGGCGTCGCTCGATAATGTTTATGTGAGGGTTAATGGCGAGATGGCTCCTGTGAGCCAGTTTATTACGCTCGAGAAGATATATGGCCCTGAGACGCTTAACCGCTTCAATATGGATAACTCCATCGCTGTAAATGGCGAGGCTGCCGAGGGTTACTCTTCGGGTGATGCTATTCGAGCCATCAAGGAGACGGCCGAGAGGGTATTGCCACGAGGCTATGGCTTCGAGTTCAGCGACCTTACACGCGAGGAGGAGGGTACATCGAGCAATGCTATCGTTGTCTATGGCATCTGCTTCTTGCTTATATATCTCCTGCTGGCGGCGCTATACGAGAGCTATCTCATACCCTTTGCTGTGCTCTTGGCTGTGCCCGCAGGACTTATGGGCTGTCTTCTGTTTGCTCGTGTCATGGGCTTGGAGAATAATATATATCTGCAGACGGGTATGATTATGATTATCGGTCTGCTATCGAAGACTGCCATTCTTCTGACGGAGTACGCCTCGGAGCGTCGTCGTGCGGGTATGTCGCTTAAGCAGGCGGCCTTGGCTGCAGCACGAGCACGTCTGCGTCCTATTCTGATGACCGTGTTGATGATGATCTTCGGTATGTTGCCGTTGATGTTCTCTTCGGGTGTGGGTGCTAATGGCAACTCGTCGCTCGGCACGGGTGTCGTTGGAGGTATGTTCATCGGCACGTTGGCGCTTCTCTTCCTTGTTCCGGGTCTCTTCATCGCATTCCAGTGGCTTCAGGAGAAGATTCATCCGTTGGATGTAAATCCCGATCCTGAGCCTGCTATTAAGCACGAGATGGAGGAGGTCGATAAAATCATTAATAGCTAAGACGTATGAAGAAATATATATTTTTTATAACCCTTGCGCTTGCCATCACAAGCTGTGGTATCTATAAGCCCTATAGCCGCCCCGAGGTCTCTACCGAGGGTCTCTACGGTGCTGAGCACGAGACTACGGATACTACAACTATTGCCACCATCGAGTGGCGTGAGTTCTTCACCGACAGCCACCTACAGCAGCTTATCGCCGACGGTTTGGAACATAATAGCGATATGCAGGCTGCCACGTGGCGTATCAAGGAGGCGGAGGCGGCACTTAAGTCGGCACGTTTAGCATACCTCCCATCGTTCAACCTCAGTCCCACGGGTGGCGTGTCGAGTTTCGATGGCAGTGCCGGTTCGTGGACATATTCTGCCCCTATGGCTGCATCGTGGCAGATAGACATCTTCGGGGGTATCACCAACGCTAAGCGCAAGGCCAAGGCTCTCTATGAGCAGTCGTTGGAGTATCGTCAGGCAGTACACGCACAGCTGGTGTCGACCATTGCCAACTATTACTACACGTTGCAGATGCTCGATGCTCAGCGTGAGGTTACGCGCCTTACGGCAGAGTCGTTTGATCGCAGTGCTGAGACTATGCGTGCTATGATGGATGCCGGCATGACCAATATGGCTGCTGTGTCACAGATGGATGCTGCTGCTCACGCCGCTCGGGCGTCGCTCTTCGACATAGAGCTTCAGATTCGTGAGGTGGAGAATGGCCTCTGTGCGCTCCTTGGCGATGTACCCCATGCCATAGAACGCTCGTCGTTCTTGGAGCAGAGCCTGCCCGAGGAGTTGGCTACGGGCATCCCCGTACAGCTGCTATCCAATCGTCCCGATGTGCGCCTTGCGGAGTATAACCTCATGCAAGCATTCTATGCCACGGCAGCAGCACGCTCGGCACTATATCCTACATTGACACTCAATGGCCTCATCGGCTGGGCAAATAATGCCGGCAGTGTTGTTGTAAATCCCGGTGGTCTACTACTCTCCGCAGCAGCATCGCTCACCGCGCCTATCTTCAATGCAGGTAGAGCGCGTGCTGGTGTTAAGATTGCCGAGGCGCAACAGCAGGAGGCACTCATTGGCTTCCGTCAGTCGCTGTTGAATGCCGGTGGTGAGGTTAATAGCGCTCTGGCACAGATACAAACGGCGCGTGCCAAGCATGAGTGGCGCCAGAAACAGATTGAGGCACTGGAGATTGCTGTCGAGAGCACTGAGATGCTTATGCAGTATGGCTCGACGACATATCTTGAGGTGCTCACAGCACAGCAGAATCTACTTTCGGGTCGCATTGCGCAGATCAACGACCGCTTCGAGGAGGTGCAGGGTATCATCACGCTCTACACGGCACTTGGTGGTGGTCGCGAACAGCTTGACCAGAATGCAGAATAATATAAATACTAAAACACGATACTATGAGTAACGGCCTAAAGTCTACGCCTCTATCGCAATCGCAGATGGGCATATATGTCGAATCTATACAGCACCCCAACTCGTTGGTGTACCATATGCCATTCCTCTATACGCTCGATAAGTCGATAGATCTGGAGCGCTTACGTGCTGCAATATATAGGGTTATCGAGGCTCATCCTGCGTTCTACTCCTACTACACAACTGACGATAACGGCGAGCCTATTATTGTCGAGCGCAAGGATCTGCCTATAGTCGTTGACATCCAGAGTGTCGCCGATATGGATGCTATGAAGCACGATATTGCGCAACGCTTCGACCTTACTGAGGGTCGCCCAGTACATATTGCGCTCTATTCGGGTAAGGAACATAACTATATGCTCTTTGAGGTACACCACATAGTATGCGATGGTGCCTCGGCGAGCATCCTTATGGATGAGCTCGATCGCGCCTATCGTGGCGAGGATATTGAGCCCGAGGATTATACCTTCTACGATGTCACTGCCGAGGAGCTCAGACTGCGTGCCGGCTCTCAGGATTATGATGAAGCGCGTCGTTGGCACGAGGAGAACTTCAATGTCGGTGATGTGGATACACAGATTATTGCCGATCGTAACGATAAGGAGCATAGGGTAGTGCATGCCGAGTATGACTTAAATCTCAATTTAGATAACCTGCGTAATCTCATAGATACCACTGGCGTTAAGCCCGGTACGCTGTTTACCTCAGCCTTTGCACTTCTGATGTCTAAGTTCACGGGAGACGATCAGGTGTTGTTCTCGACAATATGGCATGGTCGTGGCGATAGGCGCATGGCGCGCACAATGGGTATGTTCGTTAAGACACTCCCCGTATACTACGCCTTCAATAACGATATGACCATTGCTGAGCTTTTTGCTCATGGCGATAAGATTATTAAGGGGGCCCGCAAGCATAGCATATTTTCGTTTGCAGATGCTCATGCAGCTTTGGGTATAAAGTCTAATTACCTCTTCGTATATCAGGGCTACCTGTTTAACAACATGTCCATTGGTGGTTATCCCGTTTCGATGCTTGATTTGGAGGATAGCGCTACGACAGAACCCTTGGCCGTGCAGATATACCAGGAGCGTGATGGCAGCTATCGTGCTGTAGTGGAGTATTTTGCCCACTTATACTCGGATGCTCTTATTCATCAACTTGTGCATAGCTTCGAGGCTATCCTTAACTCTATGAAGGATGGCGCGCAGAGCATCAATGAACTATCGTTCATTACCTCCGAGCAGGAGGCACTGCTCGACTCGTTCAACGCCACGGAGCGTGACTACGACACATCTAAGACTATTCTCGATTACTTCGCTCAATACGTTGCTCAGACGCCCGATCACCCCGCAGTGGTCTATAAGGATAGGGCCTATAGTTATCGTGAGGTCGACGAGCTATCGAATAAGATAGCACACCGCATACATCGCGCAGGTCTCGGCCGCAATGATGTTGTGGCGGTGATAATCCCGCGCTCGGAGTGGATGATGATAGCCTCGCTTGGTGTTCTTAAGGCGGGCTGTGGATATGAGCCTCTCGACCCGAGCTACCCGCGTGAGCGCCTGCAATTTATGACCGCAGATGCTGGCGTGCGTATGATTATTGGCGATGCTGAACTTATAGCATCTATGGAGTTGACGGCAGATAACATTCTTTATACAAGCGATATAGCGTCGATGTATGAGCCTGTTACTCCTGTTGGTGTGGAGGTGTTGCCGAGCGATCTCTTCATTATGCTCTACACCTCGGGATCGACAGGCGTGCCCAAGGGATGTATGATAGAGCATCGCAATGTCTTGGCATTTGCGCTTTCACATAGTAGGATATGCGATATTCAGGGAGAGTCGCGCGTGGCAGCATACGCAAGTTATGGCTTCGACGCCTCGCTGATGGATACCTATGGCACCATCGTTAGCGGTGCTACGCTGCATATCATTGCCGAGGAGATACGTCTCGACTTTGTGGCGCTGAACGACTACTTCCTCAAGCACCGCATTACAACATCGTTTATGACTACACAGGTAGGCTTTCAGTTTGCAACCGCATGTGAGAGCCCCTACCTTAAGACATTGATGGTGGGTGGTGAGAAGCTCGCCTCGATAGAGCCACCAAAGGGCTTTAAGCTCTTCAACGCCTATGGCCCCACGGAGTGTTGTGTATATACCAATGTATACAATGTTGCAAAATACGAGGATAATATCCCCATCGGTAAGGCGCTGCCCAATATCAAGCTGTACGTTGTTGATGGCAACGGCCGACGTCTACCTGCGGGAGCTGTGGGTGAGTTGTGGGTTGCAGGCCATCAGGTGTCACGTGGCTATCTAAATCGCGAGGAGCAGATGGCTAAGGTATTTACGGCGAACCCATTCAACGATGATGATGCGTATAACCGTGTATACCACACCGGTGATATCGTTCGCTACCTCACGGATGGTAATGTGCAGTTCGTAGGCCGTAGAGATGGACAGGTTAAGATTCGAGGCTTCCGCATTGAGCTTAAGGAGATAGAGTCTATCATCCGTCAATACCCCGACATTCGTGATGTTACGGTTCAGGCCTTCGACGAGGAGGGTGGCGGTAAGTATGTCGCCGCATATATCGTTGGCGACAAGGAGATCGACATCAGGGCTCTCAACGACTTTATCCTCGAGGAGAAGCCTCCATATATGGTTCCTGCTGTCACTATGCAGATCGAGCGCATACCGCTAACGCAGAATCACAAGGTCGACAAGCGCGCATTGCCAAAACCCGAGCGTCAGCCTGAGAGTCTTGAGGTGGAGAGTAACGTGCCAATGAACCTCTTGGAAAGGGAGTTGCACGCTATCATTGCGGGTGTTCTTAACACCGAGCAGTTTGGCGTTACGACACCTTTGGCATACGTGGGTCTCACCTCTATAGCCTCGATAAAGCTCACTACACAGGTGTATAAGCGCTTTGGCGTGGCTGTCGATAGTAAGGCATTGCTTAAGGGTGGCTCGCTACAGAGCATCGAGAATATCATCCTCGAGAGTATGCTCTCGTCGGACAAGGATGCAACCACCCAGAGTGAGAGTGTCGCCGATAATATCGATAGAGCCCCGCTAAGCTATGCTCAGATGGGTGTATACTATGAGTGTATGAAGCATCCGCTTGATACGACATACAACATCCCCTATAGCCTACATTTCCCTGTGGATACCAACATAGAGGCCCTACAGAGGGCCATCAAGAGCCTTGTTAGGATTCATCCCGAGATGGGTGTTCGCTTCGAGTCTACGGAGGCTGGTGTTGTGCAGCTTCGTGGCGACTATGGCGATGTTGAAGTGCCCTACCAGCGTGCTACGGAGGATGAGTTACAGATACTTAAGGATGGCTTTGTTCAGCCCTTCCATCTCGCCAAGGAGCCACTCTATCGCTTCTGCATTGTTGAGACCGATAGTGGTGTGCATCTACTTGTCGATATTCATCACTTGGTGGCTGATGGCTACTCGCTCGATCTATTCAATCGCCAGCTATGCGCCCTCCTTGAGGGTGGCGACATCGAGGCGGAGGCGTGCGACTATATGACCTTTGCCGCGGAGCAGCAGCGTAGCGAGGATAGCCAAGACTTCATCTCGGCCAAGGAGTTCTTCAGCGAGGCGCTTGCGGAGTGCGAGGGGTGTAGCGAGCTGCCTGCCGACTTCAAGGGTGACGAGTCTACGGGGCGCTCACAGCGCATATACCTGCCGTTCGACCTTGAGCGTGTCGAGACCTTTAGTCGCGAGATAGGTGTCACCCCGGCGCATACTATGCTTGCGGTGGCAGACTATACTCTTGCACGCTATACGAACAATCGCCATATATACATCGCTACCGTGAGCAACGGACGCTCGAATCTCGCGATTGCCGACACGGTTGGTATGTTTGTAAACACCCTGGCGCTCCACGCGCATATCAAGGAGCAGAGCATTGAGGAGTTTGTGCGTGCCGTGAGCGAGAATTTTGATGGCGCCATACGCAACGAGAACTATCCTTTTGCGCGCATAGCTGCGGATTACAACTTTGCCTTTGCCACAAACTATGCCTATCAGATAGGCGTGATGACCGAGTATGGCGTTAGTGGCATGGAGGTTAAGATGTGTGAGCTGAAGCTCGATGTGCCGAAGCAGAAACTCGATATAATGATTGCCGAGGTCGATGGTCGTGCCGTTATCCAACTACAGTATAACGATGCTGTATATTCGGAGGATAGCATACGTCGCTTTGGTGACTCTATGCTTGCTGTGCTGGATGGCTTTGTGGCGAATCGTAGCGGCAGCCTCCTTAAGGTGTCGATGGTTGGCGCTAATGCTGCGAAGGAGCTCGATGCCCTGCGCTCGGTGGCTATAGGTGATGCCCCCTTCAACCTCTTCCATAAGCCTGTGGAGCATTGGGCCGAGGTGAAGCCCGAGGCTGAGGCTCTCGTTGCCGTGGATGGTAGCTATAGCTATGGCCAGATGAATAAGGCGATGAATCGCATTGCTCATGCGCTCATTAAGCGTGGTGTGGATGTAGGTAGCCGTGTGGCTCTGCTGTTGCCACGTACCAGCCGTCTGATACTCTCGATGTTTGGTGTGTTGAAGGCCGGAGCTGCATATATACCTTGTGATCCCGACTATCCGGCAGATCGCGTGAAGTTGATTCTTGAGGATTCGGAGGCCGACTACGTTATAACCACCGCCGACCACCTTGCGGAGTTCGAGAGTGGCCGTGCAGTGGATGTAGAGGAGCTACTCAAGGAGGCGGATGACACGAACCCCAATGTGGGTGTTACGCCTGACTCGTTGTCGTACCTTATATACACATCGGGCTCTACGGGGCGTCCTAAAGGCGTTATGCTTCACCACCGAGGTATATGCAATTACCTCTATGGTCATCCGGCAAATGTATTTGCCAATGCTGTGATGACCGATGCAAGTCGTATACTTAGCGTGACGACAATATCGTTCGATGCAGCACTGCAGGATATAGGCACGTCGATGTATAGCGGTAAGACTCTCATCGTTGCCACCGAGGAGCAGGCCAACAACCCTATAGAGCTCGCAGCGCTTATTCAAGAGCAGCACATCGATATGGTCTCGGGCACACCCTCACGCTGGCAGACATGGCTTACGAGCAACGATTTTGCGCGTGCCATCTCCAGCATACATATTGTACGTGCCGGTGGCGAGAAGTTCTCTATGCAATTGCTCGAGCAACTCAAGGCTATCACTTCGGCACGTATATTCAACTGCTACGGCCCTACGGAGATTACCGTAGCGTCGAATAATGCTGAGCTCACCAATGCCTCGATTGTGACCGTGGGTCGTCCTCAACTCAACGTGCGTGAGTTTATTGTCGACCAGGATGGCAACGAACTTCCCGTAGGCGTTGTCGGCGAGCTATATATCGGAGGTATGGGTGTTGCCAAGGGTTATAATAATCTCGACGAGATGACACGTGAGCGTTTTATCGACTATCATGGTGAGCGCATATATCGCTCGGGAGATTATGCCAAGTGGCTGCCCGATGGCAATGTTATGATCCTTGGCCGTACGGATAACCAGATAAAGCTCCGTGGCCTGCGTATTGAGTTGGGCGAGATTGAGAGCGTTATGCAGCGTGTGGAGGGCATCGATAAGGTTGTAATCCTCATTCGCAAGATTAGCGGTAAGGAGCACCTTTCGGCATACTATACGGCAAATCGCGAGATAGACCCCACGGAGCTTAAGGCGGAGATATCTAAGCACCTTACACAATATATGGTGCCCACGGCATACTTACAGCTTGCAACCATGCCTATGACACCCAACGGTAAGACTGACACTAAGGCGCTGCCCGAGCCTGAGCTCTCAGCAAGCAGTGCCTATGAGGAGCCGGCAAACGACGTAGAGCGCACCTTCTGCGATATCTTTGCTTCGATACTTCAGCTCGAGAGGGTTGGTGCTGCCGATAACTTCTTTGAGCTCGGTGGCACGTCGCTTGTTGTCACACGTGTGATCATCGAGGCTGACAAGGCGGGCTATCATGTGAGCTATGGCGATGTCTTTGCTAACCCCACACCGCGTAAACTTGCGCGCCTGCACACCTCTGCCGACGAGGATAACATCCTCGACCCCACGATTGTGGACTATGACTATACGGCGATAAACAATATCCTTGCTAAGAATACGCTCGATGCCTTCCGTAGTGGTAGTGAGCAGAAGCTGGGTAATGTGCTGCTTACGGGTGCTACGGGCTACCTGGGCATACATATCCTTTGCGAGTTATTGTCGTCTGATGCCGAGAAGATATACTGTCTCGTGCGAGGTAAGAGTATTGCGGCTGCAGAGAGCCGTCTTAAGACACTGCTATTCTACTATTTCGACTCTACGTTTGATGACATCCTTGGAGATAGACTAAACATTATCCTTGGCGATGTCACTGACGACCTATCCACGTTGCTCGAGGGCATAGAGGTTGATACCATCTTCAACTGTGCTGCCATTGTCAAGCACTTTGCCGAGGGTACGGAGATTGAGGATGTCAACATCGGTGGCGCAGAGCGTTGCGTAGAGTACTGCTTGAGCCATAATGCTCGTCTCGTGCATATCTCGACAGCGAGTACTCGCGGCTTGAGTATCAACGATGTGCCAGCATCAACTCAAGTGTTCAATGAGCAGACATTATATCTGGGTCAGTATCTTGGTAACAAGTATATCTATTCGAAATATATTGCCGAACGCATCATCCTCGAGGCGGTGGCATTGCGTGGCCTTGGTGCAAAGATTATGCGCGTAGGCAACCTCGCAGCACGCTCGACGGATGGCGAGTTCCAGGTTAACTTCTCGACAAATAGCTTTATGGGGCGCATCAAGGTGTTCAATATGCTGGGTTGCTGTCCGCATGAGATGCGCGATAATGGCGTTGAGTTCTCGCCCATTAACGAGGTGTCGCGTGCTATTGTTCTCCTGGCACATACGCCTAAGGAGTGTTGCGTATTCCACCCCTACAACAACCACTCGGTGCTCTTTGGCGATGTGCTTTCGGAGCTTGAGTGTGTGGGCGATGGCGTTGAGTTCGTTGATGGCGACGAGTTCGCTCGACGTATGGAGATAGCAAAGGAGGATCCCGAGAAGGCACGTCAGCTATCAAGTCTCTTGGCCTACCAGGATATGGCTCACGGTCGTAAGACCTCGGATGTCACGCGCCAGAACATCTACACTATGCAGGTGCTCTACCGCTTAGGCTACCGATGGTCGCACACAACATGGGATTACATCGATCGCTTCCTCAAGGCTATTGCAGGTATGGGATTCTTCGACAAATTGTAAAAGTGCGAAATGATGAATACGAATAACCGTAAGGAGCTAAACTCGCTCTTCTGGCGATACTTAAGCTCGTCGATACTTATTACGCTCTCGGGGGCGTTGGGTGTTATCGTCGACAGCGTCATCGTCGGTAATCTTATTAGTGGTGATGGCGTGAGCGCCATAAACCTCAATAGCACCATAATACAGCTGTTGCTGACCATCAGCCTTATCATCGCCTCGGGTGGTGGTATGCTTGTGGGCTATGCCCTCGGGCGCAAGGAGCACGACCGCGCACGTTACATCTTCACGCAGTCGATGCTTGGCAGCTTGGGCGTAGGTGTTATCTTCACACTTGTGGGTTTGCTCTTCACGGAACAGGTGGCATCGTTCCTCTGTGACAATCCTGCGCTACACGACATGGTGGCAGACTACCTGCGCGTAGTATTGCTCGGAGCTCCCGCCTATATGCTTATGTGGGGTGTGTCGACAATGATAAGTGTCGACGGAAGCCCGCGTTTGGCATCGTTGGCTATTGTCATAGATAATGTGGTAAACCTCATCCTCGATGTCGTGCTTATCAAGTTCCTCGGCATGGGCATCGAGGGCTCGTCGTTGGCTACGGTCATCGGACATATTGTCGGCATCTTGGTTATGCTTCTACACTTCTTGCCAAGTAATCGTAGCCGTGTGCTGTCGCTCTTATCGCAAGGGGGTAGCCTTAGCCAGTGGCGGGACATCATCTCGCAGGGAGCACCCCTGGCTGTGGCCTCGGTATGCCTTACGTTGCTTCTCTTCACGTCGAATAAGATGGTGCTTACGGCTGTGGGTCGCGAGGGTATCTTCGTATTCTCGGTATGTATGAACCTATTGCAGGTGTACAACCTCTTTCTCGCTGGTACGTGTCGCTCGTTGCAGACACTCGGTGCGGTGCTCATCGGCGAGCGTAATAGTGATGGTGTGCGTTTTGTTTTTGCTAAGTCGCTGAGGTTCATCACGGTGGCTATGATTGCCACATGTGCCTACGTGTGGGTGTTTCCCTCGAGCATTGCTACGCTCTTTGGCGCCGAGGGGGCAGATATTATCGCTGAGTGTAACTACGCCTTGAGAATCTTTGCCGTTAGCTTCATCCCATTCTGCTACATATACTTCGTAATGATAGTATTCAAGCTGTTGGCGTTCAATCGTATGTCTCTATTTGTGTCGTTGATATTGTCGCTCACGGTAATCCCCGTCATATCTATTATGGCACACTATGCTCCCGAGTATATATGGTATAGCTACCTTATTGCCTATATCCTCGAGATGATTGCCATTGGCATTGTATATAAGGTTGGACGTATGGATGTGCGTGCAAAGATGGCGACTCTATAATGTGACAATGCTAAATGCATCATCTTGCTCGGACGTGGAGTAACATACCGTGCAGACATACTCTTTAGCGTGATGATGGGTGAAGAGTTGTGTGTCGATAGCCAAACGTGGCAGGTCGTCGCACAACCCTTCGCCCGTCTGTTTCAATAGGCTCTCCTTCATTGTCCACAACTGTGAGAAGCTGCGCTCGGGCTCTGCGGAGGACTCTATGTGGCGTAGCTGCGCGTCGTTCATCACACGACGTGCTACATGCCAATCTATGGGAGCTATCGCCTCGATGTCAACACCGATAGGGTAGTTGCTTATGGCACATGCAACAGCGCGATGACAGTGACTAAGGTTAAAGTGAATGTCTATATGATTGCGTATATATGGCTTGCCATCAGTGGTATATGCGAATATGGGTGCCATGTCGATATTGTACTCCTTGCGTAGCCCATACATCAACAGCATATAGGCAGCGAGGCTCTGTCGGCGGTCGATGTCGAAGCGATAGCGGAGAGCCTTATCCCTACGTTGGGTAGATACCACACGTAATGCCTTCTCGACATCTAAGTCAAGAATATTTTCGCATATATATATCATTTAGACGAGCTACTCGAAACAAAGTATGCGCGAGAATCCTGTCATATCGAGTACGGAGCGCACTTCGGGGCGTATGCCACGGAGTGTGAGACAACGGCCCTGGGCTGCGAGTCGCTTGTGTAGCGCGAGGATGACACGCAAACCGGCACTGCTAACATATTCCATGGCTTCGCACGCTAAGAGTATATCCTCGGCGATTATATCATTCAATGCCGCCTCTAATTCGGGTGCTGTATTTGTGTCGAGACGTCCATCTACAGCTACGATGTACTTATTGTCACACTTGTTAATGTTGATATTCATATAGTTATCTATTAATAATTTTCGTTAGTCGCAATCTGTTACGTTCGCCACGACGACTATATCTCACGATATCCATCGTCTGTCGCACGATAAATATTCCGAGGCCACCTATGCTGCGCTCCTCGGCTGAGAGGCTGGTGTCAACATCGGGGGCCTTTGTGGGGTTAAAGGCGATGCCCTCATCCTCGACTATAAATACCACTCGGTCGCTCTTATGTTCCACGCTGACCCAAATGTCGCCTGTCGTGCCTGAGGCATAAGCATAGTGCATCACATTCACAACAACCTCCTCGAGGGCCAGTTGCAGGGGCATCACGTCGCCGATGTCGAGGTCGTGGCATACCCTCTCGACAAAGCTCATAAGGCGAGGTAACTCCTTCGTATCGTTATGTAGCACTATGCTTCTGTTCATCGCTTCAGTTCTATGTTGAGAATTGTAATATCGTCGCTCTGCTCAGCACCACGGCTAAAGGCTTGAAGCTCCATCACGATGGTGTCGACAACCTCATTGGGGCTCATTGCCGTACACTCCGAGAGCAGCTCTTGGAGTCTCTCCTCGCCATAGAGCGCCCCATCTACATTCCTTGCCTCCGTGACGCCATCGGTAAAGATCAAGAGGTGTGAGCCCCTCTCTATGCAGCACTCGCCCTCGGAGTAGGCAAAGTCGTCCATGATACCAAGAGCCATGTTCTGCTCGGTAGCGAGGTAGTAGGGTTGTGCATTGCCACCATATATAATCGGAGGGTTATGTCCTGCATTGGCATATTGCAGCATGCCACTCTCAAGGTCGAGAATGCCGACAAACGCCGTCACGAACATATAGCTATCGTTATTCTCAGCAAGCACACGGTTGAGCATCGACATAATGGTCGAGGGTGTACGCCCCACACTTGCTACCGTACGGAACATGCGGCACACTACTGCCATAACCAAGGCTGCAGGGACACCTTTGCCCGATACGTCACCGACAATAAAGTAGAGCTTATGATTCTCGATGAAGTAGTTATAGAGGTCGCCACCCACCTCCTTGGCGGGTATCAGTCGCGATGCCAACACTACCGACGTGCTATAGTCTGCGGTGCTTTCGTGGCGGGGAAGCATGCCGAGTTGTATGTTGTGCGCAACGCGCAGGTCGGAGGCCATACGCTCCTTCTGTGCTGTCGTTGTCTGCAGCTTGTCGATATAGGCGATAAGCGACGTGCGCATATTCTCGAACGACTCCCTCAGCTGTCGCATCTCGTCGCGCCCCTTGACCGTGGGTGTCGGACTGTCGAAGTGCCCTGCGGCAATCTCCCGCGCTGCGAGTGTCAGCCTTTTGAGTGGCAGCGTAAGGCGACGTATGACTATGTAGCTGAGGCCAACGATAAGGATTATGCCGACGATAAATATCCTAACGACACTATCGCGCAGTTGGTATATGCTGCTAAATATATCTGTGTAGGGGCACGCCACGGCTATAGACCACCCCGTGTTGGCAACGGGAGCATATAGCACGTAATACTCGATGCCGTGGCGCTGGTGAATGGTTATGCCACGCTCCAAGGCTATCATCTTATTTGCTAACGTAGCCAGCTCAGGCTCGTTGAAGCGCACGGCATTCTCGAATACCGTCTCCGAGGTCAATGCCTCATGGCGCGAGTGCGCAAGGAACGCGCCACGACGCGAGAGCATGAAATTATATGCGCCGGCGTAGGGCTTAAGTCGCTTCACCTCCTGGGCAAAGCTCTCGATGGAGATGTCGGCGGTGAAGATGGCGTACGTCCGGCCAGCCTCATCGGATAGTGGGTAGGAGTAGGTAGCAATAAGTGTGTCGGCACCTCCAAGGTCGTGGTACGGCTCACTCCAATATGGTAGTCCGTAGTTCATAGGCACGCTATACCACTCCATCGCAAAGTAATCGTAGTCCTCCCCTCCCAACTGTTTACTCTCTATTGAGACACCATTGCGGTAGGCATAGGGTGCAAAGTATAGACCCTTATGGCTATAATAGTGCGGGATGAAGGCTATGGCAGAGCCGACGATATTATTGTTGCTGCGAACCACCTGCTCGACAATGGCATACATCTCCTCTGCATCATCCGCAGCCTCCGCAACCATCGTGGCACTGCCGGCTATGGTTGTCTCAATCTCCTGAAGTATAGTGCCGATGCGCAGTATCGTATTGTCGAGGGCTATCTCTGTGCGGTTGATGACCTCGCTCTGCACCTCGCGACGTGCAGCACGAAACGTGACCACGAGCGTCACGACAAATATGACGGTGGTAACAAGCAGTATGTAGAGGCTTAAACGCAGCGAGAAGGAGCCTCGAAAGAGCCCCGAACCTTGTGTTGTTATGCCTCGTGTTCTCATATATGGGTTACCAGTTATTCGATTTTAATGCAGTATCGAAAAGAATAAATGTTGTCGTGAAGTTGTAGTCGATGAAGTCCACAAGGCGATAGTAGCGATAGCTGCCGGCCTTATGACTATAGGGATAGAGCAGGTTGGCAAATGGCGCATAGGCCTTCTCGGTCGAGAACCCCAAGCTATAGATGCCCAGCGAACTGCCACGTTCCGCCTTATACTGTATGTGCGATACCGACACCTTGTAGCGTCCCTCCTTGAACTCGTATGTCACGATGCCCTTCCAGTGTGCATGCTTGATGCCCCACGGACGTCCCATCTCATCGCGGATGAAGCCGTGCTCGATGATACCACCCACAATCATATCCTGCGACTCATAAATGACGCTTGCCATACGCTTACGGGCAGCAAGGATTAGCTCCTCGCGCGGTGCCTCCGTTTCGACAACACGCTCCCATACGATATTTCCCTCACCCAGAAGTTTCACGCTCTCCTGGATGTCGTTGCGTAGGAAGTTGACCTCCTCCGAGTGGTCGTAACGCGAGCCATCACCAAAGTGCTGGCGAAACTCCTTGCGGCTATACTTTTCTAACCACGCCTTGCGCGATAGCCACTCTCCCTTCTCGTCCGAATATCGCAGGTTGCCGTTGATATTCTTCAACACCTCGAACTCCTGGGCTCCAAGCGATAGAACGCCCCCGAGCAGTAGTGCAACAATACATATATACCTTTTCATCGTCATATCTAATAACTAAAACAACGTAGGGTGCCGTTGGCTCACAGCACCCTACAAAGGTATAAAAATATTTCTAATGTAGCAATGGCCTAATGGTTTTAGGCATCGAGATATTAGAACAAATAGCCCGTATTGATGTAGAAGGCACCCTTGCCATCCTGATTCTTGATGGCAGGATTGCTACTGAAGCGGCTTATAGGCAGACCATACTCGAATGCCACGATGAAGTTCTGATTCATGATGAAGCGCAGACCACCACCAATGGTGATATGTGGACGGTCGGCATCTGCACCCTCGGCCATATATGCGTCGTACTCGGCACGGTACATCTCGTCGCCACGGAACGACATATCGCGCCCCTTTGTAACCATCGTACCATCGCTAAAGAGACTGAGGCCAAAGGCGATGTTCTGCTTCCATAGCGGGAAGCTCACAAAGCGCCAACGTATCTCAGCATTGTACGATGCCATATCGAGACCCTGCACGCGATTACGCATGATGCCTCGGATGGTACGGTAGCCACCCATGCCATCACGGTCGTAGGCTTGGCCTACGGTGGTGATATACGGAAGGATGTAGTAGGGAGCATCCTTGCCGAAGGTGCCCTCATAGTTTAGTCGATATGCAAACGTGAGGATGTCGTTCTTAACAATAGGCACGTAGTGACGGAATGTGACCGAGTATTTGTAGTATGGGTTTGTTGTGCCGAGCCACTTCGGGGCGATGATTACGTGGCCCTCGGCCCATATACCGCGTGATGGGGCACCCTCCTTGTCGCGCGTGTCGTACAACAGACCAAGGCGTAGGGTGCTGTTGATGCCACCCCAAGCCTCATCCTCGGAGATAAGGCCCCAGCGACGATACATATCGAAGATTGTCGACTCGTAGCGCGGGTCCGTAGGGTCGGTCGGGAACTTCTTATTCTCATTCTTACCCTTGTTTATCTTATCGAAGTTTAGCGCCCCCTCGTTGTTGTGTCCCTGCTTGAAGTAGCTGAAGTGGTATCCTGCCTCCCAAAAGAACTTCTTATCCCAGATGTTACCAACAAAGTCGGTTTTGGCGAGCACCTGAAGGCGCTGTAGGCGGTACTTGGGAGTGTAGATAAAGTTGTTAGGGTTGCTCTTATCCTTACCCAGGGCGACCATCTCGGCATCGTAGTGCGACATGTAGCCATTGAAGCCATAGAAGTCCATAGCCTTGTCGTTGGTGAAGGTTACGGCTGACGACCAGCGCACGCCCGGGATAAGGGTCTTATTGTCGTACCAGAAGATTACTTGCAGCGAGCCCTTGGTGAACCACGATGCCTCCATGTAGGTGTGCGACATGGGGTTGGGGTATGTCGAGCCATCGCCGTAGTTGTAGATGTTGAGCAGTGCACCGAGCTGGAAGCCCTTGTCGGCATCGAAGGCTACAGCGGGCAGCGGGCCGAAGTTATAGCCTGTCTTGGTTATCTCCTCCTTCTCCTTCACAAGCTCCGTATCCTTATCTTTTGTCTTTTTCTTCTTTGGCATCTGTTCCGTATTACCCTCGGCAGAGGCTGCTACAGCAATGCTCACGGCAAGCATAATGAGTATAAGTCTCTTCATAGTCTAAAATATTGGTTTAGCGGTTTTTGTCGATGATATGTCGTATTTCGCGATACTTCTTACGTAGCTCACCGTTGAGCAGGAGGTGTATGTCCGAGCGCATAAGGCGCACCAGGCGCCATGCCTCGTGGACGATGATGGGTGCGGGAAGTAGCGCTATGGTTATGGGTAGTGCCCACTGCCACGGCAGGACGATATATGCCACCACGGAGTATACAACGATCAATATCGGCCACAGCACAAGGTTTAGGAGGTAGCGCACCGAGTTGCGGAATGCCGGGTCCTTGAGTTTCGTGAATAGCCACTCGGCGAGGGCGTTGATGGGTAGCGTGAGAACCGCAGCCACAAGGTTGTAGGGTAGTGTCACGACCATAAATAGCGTCATGAGCAGGCGCGATAGCAACGGATACTTTATCGATACCGACGATAGGCTGATGTGCTCCTTTTGGCGCATTGCCGAGGCCTCGTTGCCGAGGGTTATAAGGCGCTTGGCGACATCGGGAGCCTCCTCCTTGAGGCGGTTGAGCTCTTGCAATGTGGCGTTATTGGCTGCAAAGTGAGCCTCCAAGCCTCGACGACGCCTGCCACTCGCATCGCGGTCGATGTGACGCACCTGTTGCTTTACTGCGGCAGCGCATATCTCATATTTGGCATCGTACTCCTCGTCGTTGGGAATATAGAATATCGTCTGCTTCATACGCTCGTCGAGTATCGTGCGCAGCAATGCCATCTGCTCGGCCTCCGCCATGGTGCTATGCTCCTTGCGGAAGGCTCCGACATCGATAGGCTCGCCCACAGCGATGCGTACCGTAGAGCGGAAGCGGAAGAAGTTGCCGTAGCGCAGACCCACGGGGACGATATAGAGCGGCATATCGTCGATGAGCTCCTCGGCCTGAAATGCTATGCGGAAGATGCCCTTCGAGAGTGGCAGCGAGGAGTATTTTGTTTGGTGTGTGCCCTCGGGGAAGATGCAGAATGGAACACCATCGCGAAGTACATCTACGGCTCTCTCTATCGTCTCGTTGTTCTTGCGCACCTCGTCGATGCCGTCACGCATACGCATGATAGGCATAATCTTCAGGAAGCTGAGTATCTTTGCAAACGTGGGATTCTTGAAGATGTCGGCACGTGCCACAAAGACCTTGGCCTTGCGGTCCATAGCCAATATCACCAAGGCATCCATGAGGGCATTGGTATGGTTCGGTGCATAGATTATTGTACCATCTGTGGGTACGTTCTCCCGCCCTACATAGCGTATTGTGCGGTACGACAACTTAAGCACGAAGTCGACGTAGTAGCGCAAGAAGCTGTATACGGGGTCGTAATCTTGTATCTTACGTTGTTGCGCCATGTTGTTATACGAGCTTGCTGCGACGGAAAACCGAGGCAACGATAAGTCCTGAAACGATATGCCATACACCCCAAAGAGCGGTGATAAGCACCATGCCACCATTGTGGCTCCACACCTCGGGAGGGAAGATGGCGGGGTTGAAGAGTAGCGTGAGGCCGAGGCCCGAGTTCTGAATACCCACCTCTATGGTGAGCGAACGGCGGTCAATCGGTGGTACGCGCATGAGCGTAGCGCCCAAGTATCCCGTTCCGAGGGCGGTGGCGTTATGCAGGATGACGAAGCTGAAAATCACGAGGATGCTCCAATAGATGCTGGGGTCAAGGGCTGTGAGCACCTGCTTCAGCGATACTATCACCATGCCCAAGAAGAGGAGTATGGAGAGTGCCTGCAATGGCTTCATTATCTTAGCTGCGGCCTTAGGCTGGTAGTGCGAAAAGAGCATGCCGAGGATAATGGGTACGCCCAAGATAAGCAATATCTGGTAGAGCATGTCGATGAACGGAATCTCAAGTGTGGGTATGTCGTTACGTAGCGATGCGAAGCGGCTGTACAGCGTGCCCCAAAGCCAGAAGTTTAGGGGCGTGACGAGTGGTGCAAATACCGTGGTTATCGCGGTCATCGACACCGACAACTCGACATTACCCTTCGACAGCGACGACACAAAGTTCGAGATGTTACCTCCAGGGCATGAGGCCACGAGAATCATGCCGATAGCCACCATGGGCGTTATAAATGGATTGAGGATGATGGCCAGCAGGCACGTCACGGCAGGCAGGGCTATCCACTGTAGGAAGATGCCTGTGATTACCGACTTGGGGCTGCGGAATACATCCTTGAAGGTCTGCATCTTGATACCCAGCGCCACGCCAAACATCACGATTGCGAGGATTATGTTTACCAAGAACATCTCTCGTGCGCCAAGGTCGATGACTAAGGCATCGAGGGTCGACAATATCTCTTTCATCTACGTAAGTTTTTTATGACCAGATGGTCGTTAGTCGAGTTAAATGGATGCGAAGCATAACTCTTCAACTTACAAAGTTATAACAATTTTTACATATTTTTCTTCTTTTTTGGACTATTTAGGGTATTATACGCATTTATACTTATTCGCCGATATGCCTTTTCTTCATACCTTTGTGTGAAGAAAAACGCTAACTATATATCTATGGCTATTCTCAATTATCTGTTTATCGCGCTGCTGTTTGTCCTACTTCCGGCCGTAGTGTTGTGGCTTTGTCGCCGCTTTCCGTGGCTCGACAAGTTGGGCCCGATAATGATTCTCTACGGCTTGGGCATCCTTATAGGCAATATAGGCTGGCATCCCGAGGAGATGCCTATCGTTCAGGATATAGCCACCAGCGCAACCATACCTTTAGCCATCCCCATGATGCTCTTTGCCTGTCGCTTTACGCTCAACGAGGCGAGCCTGCAACTGCGCGTATGCGTCAGTGGCTTCCTGGCTGCGTTCTTGGCCATCGCGGTGGGTTACCTGCTCTTTGGCAAGCATCTCTCGGAGGGCGCGGCTATAGGTGGCATCATGTCGGGAATGTACACGGGTGGCATGGTCAACGCTGCGGCCCTGCAACAGATATTCAGTGTCGAGGAGGAGGCATACGTGATAATGTGCTCATACGATATTGTGATATCGTTCCTCTACCTCGTATTCTTGGTGTCGGTGGGATATAAGTTCTTCCGCTGGCTCTATGGCGAGCGTTCGTCGACAGAGCTTACTGCCGAGGATCGTGCCGAGCTCGAGCGACAGATTGCCGAGCAGAAGCGTAACCCCTATGCAGGTTTGTGGAGCAAGGAGGGGCTGACGGAATTGGCCAAGATTGTGGGCGTAACCCTCATGCTTGTTACCATCTCGGCGCTTGCAACGCTCCCCTTCCCCGCGGAGTGGTTTATGGTGATATTTATCCTTGTGCTTAGCACCTTGGGTGTAGTATGTTCATTCTTTAAGCCCATCCGCGCACTCGGCCGCAGCTTCGATATCGGCATGTACCTTATATATATATTCAGCATCGCCATGGCGTCGATGGCCGATTTCTCGACTCTCGACCTCGCTAATGGTGCTAACCAGATAGCCTTCCTTTGTATTGCGGTCTTTGGATCATTGATACTCCATGCACTCTTCTGTCGCCTTATGCGTGTCGATGCCGACTCTATGGCCGTCTCGTCCGTAGCCTTTATCAACTCGCCACCCTTCGTGCCGATGATGGTCGTGGTGATGAAGAATAAGGGGGCGCTGATAGTGGGTCTTGGTGCCGGCATCGTGGGCTACGCCCTCGGCAATCACTTCGGTGTCGTTATGGCTAAGTTCTTGGAGATGATAGGGTAATGCAGTAATTGATGTTCGCGACAATAGAAATAAGAAAAAAATATCGTGTAAAAATTTTGGAGAATAGAAAAAAGTGTGTATATTTGCACACCGATTTGGAAACAAGTCGATATGGTGGATGTAGCTCAGCTGGTTAGAGTAGAGGATTGTGGTTCCTAAGGTCGTGGGTTCGAATCCCATCTTCCACCCCTTATTGCAGAGCAGATGACTTTCGGAAGTCATCTGTTTTGTTTTTGTTGCGTATGGCTGTGTGCAAGCCCACGCCTCCGCAACAAAACCAAATGCGCCTATGGCGCCTGCTCTGCAATGTGGTTGAAGTGAGGATTTTTTTGTAGGGTTGAGCCGATAGGATTACGTTTTATTGCTCGGGCCTTCGCCCTGCGCTTTTTTTTCTTAGGTATCGGCTCTACGGCTAAAGCCGTTCGAATCCCATCTTCCACCCAAGTTTCGAGAACAAGAGGATGTCGTAGACATCTTCTTGTTTTTTTATGCCTGTGCATAAGCTTGCTTAATAGCATAGGCATAAGAAAACAAGGAAACTACCATGTAGCTCTTGTTCTCGGAGCTTGATGGTGCCCCCGCGGCGAGCGGGAGGGAAAGGCGTTAAGCGGAGCAGACTTTGTCTGCGTAGTAGCCAATCCCATCTTCCAGTGCAGTCATGGGGAGATTGGGTAGAGTGGGTAGATTGGGTAAGGCGCTATCAAGTAACTCCCCACACTCCCTAAACTCCCTAAACTCCCTAAACTCCCTATATTCCCCTCCCCCGAGTAACAGTAGTAACACGAGTAACAGGAGTAACAAGAGTAACAGGTACCCCCACCCCTGTTACTGTGTTACTCCTGTTACTCTGTTACTCGGGGGTGTCTTGTACGGGAAAAAGTTGACTCGCACCCCACCATACCCGCCCCCTAAACATCACGGGTATTAAAAATAATACCCGCAATACGGTAGGGGGTGGTTGTCATCCTGAGCGGAGCGTTAGCGGAGTCGAAGGATCTGCCCGCGAGGAGACTTTGCCTCTTTGTTCCATTGTCTCTTCCAGATTCT
>JAFWYM010000037.1 GCA_017517705.1 Alistipes sp. | reverse complement strand
TCATCGGTTGCATCATCTGGGTTCATCGTTCTATTAATAAGGATTTACAGGAAAAATAGGAGGGTAGCGTATGTTAAATTTGTTTATTAATTCGGTATTTATCGAAAATATGGTCTTCGCATACTTCTTCGGTATGTGTTCGTACATTGCCGTGTCGAAGAGCGTTAAGACCGCACTTGGCTTGGGTGCCGCCGTTACCTTTGTGCAGGTTATGACCGTGCCCCTAAACTACCTGTTGAACGAGTATGTGTTGGCTCCCAATGCTTTGGCTGAGGGCGTAGACCTTAGCTTCTTGTCGTTCATCTTGTTCATCGCCGTTATCGCTGCGTTTGTGCAGTTGGTGGAGATGATTGTCGAGAAGTTTGCTCCGGCGCTCTACAACCAGCTTGGTATCTTCCTCCCGCTTATCGCCGTAAACTGTGCCATCATGGGTGGCTCGCTCTTTATGCAGCAGATGGTGGGCACCGAGATTAACTCTGTTGGCGACTCTATCGTCTACGGTCTTGGCTCGGGTATCGGTTGGTGGTTGGCTATCGTCATGATGGCAGCTATCCGCGAGAAGATAGAGTACTCACACGTTCCCGCAGCGATGAAGGGCCCCGGTATTGCGTTTATCATCACCGGCCTTATGGGTATGGCCTTCATGATCTTCTCGGGTATTCAGTTGTAACCTTTAAAAAGAGTAATGAATATGAATTTCAACATTATTTTATGGGCAGTTGTTGCCTTTCTTGCTGTAACACTTCTGTTGGTGTTGCTGCTGCTCTTTGCAAAGGCAAAACTCACATCGTCGGGTGCCGTTAAGATCGACATCAACGGTGGCGATAAGGTGTTGGAGGTAGAGTCGGGCTCGACGCTTCTCAACACCCTCTCAGAGCAGGGTATCTTCCTTCCTTCGGCTTGCGGTGGTAAGGGTGCTTGCGGTCAGTGCAAGTGCCAGGTCGTAGCCGGTGGTGGCGAGATCCTTCCTACCGAGCGTGGCTTCTTCAACCGCCGCCAGATTAACGATGGCTGGCGCCTTGGTTGCCAGGTGAAGGTTAAGGAGGATATGCAGATTAAGGTTCCTGCATCGGTTCTCTCGATTAAGAAGTGGGAGTGCGAGGTTGTGTCGAACAACAACGTGGCTACCTTCATCAAGGAGTTTGTCGTTAAGCTCCCCGAGGGCGAGCATCTAAACTTCCGCTCGGGTGGTTATATCCAGATTGACGTTCCTGCAATCACGGTAGATTATAAGGATATAGACGTCGATCCCGAGTACCGCGAGGATTGGGAGAAGATGGGTGTCTTCAACCTTAAGATGGTCAACCCCGAGCCTCAGGTGCGTGCATACTCATGTGCTACATATCCTGCCGAGGGTGATATCATCAAGCTCAACGTGCGTATTGCGACGCCTCCGTTCGACCGCGCTAAGGGTGGCTTTATGAATGTTAACCCGGGTGTATGTTCGTCGTACATCTACTCGTTGAAGCCCGGCGATAAGATTATCATGTCAGGTCCCTTCGGTGAGTTCTTCCTCCCCGACAATCTCTCGGATGATCAGGAGCTTGTATTCATCGGTGGTGGTGCAGGTATGGCGCCTATGCGTTCGCACATCATGCACCTCTTTAAGACCCTCAAGACAGGCCGTAAGGTTAACTTCTTCTACGGTGCGCGCTCTTTGAAGGAGGCCTTCTACCTCGATGACTACTACCAGATTGAGAAGGAGTTCCCCAACTTCAAGTTCCACCTTGCTCTTGACCGTCCCGATCCCGAGGCTGACAAGGCAGGTGTTCCCTACGTTGCAGGCTTCGTTCACAATGTGCTCTATGAGACATATCTCAAGCAGCACGATGAGCCCGAGGGCATCATCTACCTCATGTGCGGTCCTCCGATGATGGCACAGTCGGTAGTAAACCTCCTCGATGGCCTTGGTGTTCCGTCGGAGAATATATTGTTCGATAACTTCGGAGCATAATTTCAGAGTATCAGGGGTTGGCTAAGGTATCTTTTAGTCAGCCCCTGATACCAAAAAGTAACTACCTCGGGCTGTACGCTTTGTACTATCCCGAGGTAGTTACTTTTGTAATGTGCTTCAAATTTACTACTGGTTAGATAAATTTCGCACCAGAAAATCAAGAATTACACATCAGTAGTAATTAGTAATTACTAATTAATGGATTACTTCAGCGGTGAGTCGGGCTCCTTGGCCATGGCGGCATAGAAGAGCTTGTCGACGAGGCCCGGGCAAATCTTCTTTAAGAAGTGTGTGCCTCGGCCCTCCCACTCCATAAGGCATAGGCGCTTGCGGCGACGTATGCCACGAGCAACGATATGTGCCACCTGCTCGGGTGTCATCATCTTGGCCTCGTTACGCGGGGTCTCGCCCTGCTGCGAGCCATCGGCTGTGAGTGCCGAGAAGCGCACATTTGAGGCTGTAAATCCCGGGCAGGCAGTCATGACATGAAGCCCCTTCTTAAGGTTTTCGACACGTATCGTGTCTAAGAAGCCTGTCATGGCATACTTCGATGCCGAGTAACCTGTACGTCCCGGCAGGCCGTGGATGCCTGCCACCGACGATATGCCCACGAGCGAGCCTTTGGACTTCTGTAGCCACGGCAGCGCATACTTCGTGCAGTTTACCGTGCCCCAGAAGTTAACATCCATCAATCTGTGTAGCACCTTGAGGTCGCAGTCGTCAAAGAGTGCGCGCATCGATAACCCCGCATTACATATCAGCACATCTATGCCACCAAAGGCCTCCACGGCAGTCTCTATGAGGCGCTTGCAATCCTCCTCATTCACAACGTCGCATGCGGCATAGGCCACCTTGCCTCTCGCGGCCTCTATGCCCGCAGCTACGCGCTTAAGTTCTTCCTCGCGACGAGCACCCATGACAACCTTGGCGCCCATCTTGGCATACTCGCGTGCCATAGCCTCGCCTATACCCGACGATGCTCCTGTCACGACGACAACCTTATCTCTAAGAAAATTTCCCATATACTTATATATATTATATCTATATCTCTACCACTAAACCGTCGTATGCGAAGTTGACACCCTCGGGTAGTCGTGCTTCGGCCTCGGCGTGTAGGCCTATGCCGTGCGACATGTGCGTGAGGAAGGCACGCTCGGGCTGCACACGACGTATCACGTCGAGTGCTTCGCCTACCGAGAAGTGCGAGTCGTGCGGCTCCCATCGTAGTGCGTTGATGACTAACACCTTGACGCCTATCAGTTTCGCCTCTTCTGAGGGCTCTATGCGGCTAAAGTCGGTGATGTACGCTAAGTTGCCAATGCGGTAACCCACGGAGCGGAAACGCGACGAGTGCTCCCCGACGATGGGTACTATCTCTACGCCGCCAATGCTAAATGGTTGCTGCTCGTCGATGGTGTGTAACTCGATGACGGGCACGCCACGATATTTGTTCGCGGCAAAGGCGTAGTCGTACTCGTGGAGCACGCGGTCTATGGTCGTCCTGTTGCCATAGATGTGCATTGTGCGTATTGTGGGGTAGTCCACGAAGTTGAAGGCTCGCACGTCGTCTATGCCTGCCGTGTGGTCCTTATGCTGGTGCGTGAGGAGTATGGCATCCAAGCGGGTGACACCCTCGCGTAGCATTTGGTAGCGGAAGTCGGGCCCCGCATCTATTGCTATGCGCACTCCTTCGACATCCAGCATTGCCGATGTACGCAAGCGCCTATCGCGCCTATCCTCGGAGCGACATACCGCACACTTACACCCGATTACGGGCACGCCCTGCGATGTTCCGGTACCCAAAAATGTCAGTTTCATAAAACAAAGATACGAAAAAGTATTTAGACAGCAACACTTGAAGCCGAAAATAGGGCTGCTGCGTTCTTGTAGAGAGGCCGTCGTTACGACGGAAGATAAGAAAAAAGAATCGTTCTACCACCACGTGATACCGAAAATAGGGCTACTGCGTTCTTGTAGTGGGGCCGTCGTTAAGTCGGAAGATACGAAAAAGAATTAAGACAGCAACACGTGATACCGAAAATAGAGCTACTGCGTTCTTGTAGTGGAGCCGTCGTTACGACGGCCGAAAATAGGATTACTCCGCCACAGTGGTCGAACTGTCGTTACCACGGTAACATTCGCGAACGAGGTTTATGCCTATCTCTTGACAGTGGGAGAAGATGTCCGCTTCGATGAGGTTCAGCTCTATGGGGTCGCTGATGTTTAGACGGCTTATATCATCGTGTATACCCTGGCGTAGTATCTCGAAGGTGTAGGGGTAGTAGAATCCCTCGACAACCTTTATATACTCGTCAGTGCTACAACTATTGCGTAGCGAGCGTATGCTGTCGCACTTTGTTGCTGTTAGCGTTGCCCATTTGTCGCGTATTTGTTCTACGGGGTCTATCGTAGGCGCGGGTGGTGTATGAATGGTTTTGGATGGTATGCTTAGCGCGATGCCTATGGCGATGATTATTGCCATAGCGGCGATGATGATGCCGTGGCGGTGTCGTCGTTTAGGTGTGTTTGTTGTATCGTTACACTCCTCTATTGGCTCTCCGCTTTTCTTCTCTACGAAGTCGCTCCATCCAGCATATCCGATATATCGTGCCAATGCCGATAGTGTCGAGGGGCGTGGTGTTGTTGTGCGCTTGTCGTAGCCGTAGAGGCGTTTGAGTGTCGATACGCTTATATGCTCACCGACACTCTCGGTGATGCTTAGCGACAGGGCATCGTAGTCTGTGGGTGAGTCGAGGGTGCGACCAAACTGCGCCAGCACCTCGCTCTTGAGTTGCTCGATATGTATATCGTTGTGTTCCATTCCGAATGCAAAGTTAGCAAAAAATGGCTAAAAGCATATATCATACGACGGTATGAACCGCAATGCACCGTAATGAATTTGTTGTTTAGGACTGTGGCGCATACTTTTGCAAAAAAAAACAGCCCCACTTGGTTGTGGTTTGCAGAATATTTCTTACTTTTGTGATAGCGTATGTATATGCGCTGACATATTAGTAGATATTTTGAGGTCTTTATAACGACAAAACCGCCAATTTTGTTCGAGTGGCTTGCTACTTGAAATGTGCCAAAGACCAATAAACTTGTTTCTGCACACCTATCGGGGTGCGGGCTGTTGTTTATTCTATGGTACATTGGGTGCTTGGCGGTGCCTGTCGTTAGTAGGATAATCATAGGCTTGCACCTATTTTTTATATTTATACGGTATGAAGAATATTTTAACATGGTTGATTGCAGTGCTCGTATGTGTCGGAGCACGCTACTTTATTAAGTACGTGGTGCTTAAACCGAGTAAGGATGATGTTGTAGCATCGTATGTCGATGGTAGGGTGGCATCTGTCGCAGGGCAGAGGGGTACGCGCCTCTATCGCGAGTTTGAGCCTATGATGGATGCATTGATCGAAGGGTTTGTTGAGGATGATTTAGATGCAGCCATTCCCTTTGCTGAGTGGTACAATTCTCTTTCGCAGAGGGAGCAATCGCAGGTGCGCGATTGGGCGGAGAATCTATATGAGTACTCGTTTTAATACTATTCCGATAAATCTAAAATTGTAAATACAATGGAGACAATCATAAATGATAATAATAATTCTGTGGAGCGCAATCATCGTCTTCCCTCGCGCCAGGCTCTTATCGTTTCGGCGCTTGCTATGGCTGTTGTGATGCTTATCAACATTGTCATTACGGCAATGGATGACAGCAATTTAGTTGTGTTGTGTGCTCTTTATATCATAACCCTTGGATGTGGGGCTCTATCCTTCTCGGTGCTTGCGCGCTGGTTCAACTTCCGTTCCGACTCAGGTGCAGGCCTTGGTCTGGGGGTTATCCTCTCGACTATGGCATTAGAGATTGGTGCTGCTATAGGTCTTGCTGTTGCTATGAGTGGTGTCGAGGAGGCTGAGACATTGGTAGACCTCATAGATCTTGCACTATATTTGGCCGAGTCGGTATCGTTCTGTAATGGAATAGTTATTATTTGTGGCATGGCGCAGATCTTTGGAGTATTAATGATAGCGCGTGCGCTATGGAAGTTGTATAAGAGCCGTGCACATGTTGGCTATATGCTTCTGTCCATCTTTGCGTACGTCGTATCGGCTGTGACACTCATATTCGTTTTTCTCTGCTTCTTTAATGAGGATTATAGCGATATGGAGGGCGCCGATATCGTTGGCAGCCTTATAGATATACTGTTGTTCAATCCGCTACTTATAGGCATAGCGGTTATGGGGGCTCTGAACCTCAATCGCACGCTTATCCCCGAGGGTGAGTTCGCAGCTCCTGTTGTTGCTCCTACAAAGTCACTCTTGCGACATTTTGGTATTGCTGCGTTGATGACATTTGCCGGCTTTATTATAGGGCTGCTGTTCGATATGCCTTGGTGGGGCTTTATGATAGCCGCAGTAATCATACTTTTTGCACTTGCCTTGGTCGGAACATATACCGATGACGATACCGAGGCAGATGTTGATGCAGATGCCGAGGAGGAGCAACAGTAGATTATATCTTGAGCAAGAATGTAAACTTCCATATTTTATTAACTATTAAAACTTTTATGTTATGAAGAGATTTTTATTAGGCTTGTTTGCCGTGGTTCTGAGCGTGTCGGTTATCTCGTGTACCTCAAAGGAGGAGAAGGTGAAGGAGAAGCTGGACTACTTCGAGAAGAATATCGTCGAGGCCATTGCGGATGAGAATGATGCTAAGGGTGAGCGACTTATGGAGGAGTTCTTCGAGTGGTATGATGGACTCGATAAGGAGGAGACGAAGATTGCCGATGAAATGTTGGAGGAGTCAACTCTTGGCTTGCTGTTGATCGGAGGTCTGGAGGAGGCCTTTGATGAGGCCTTTGATGAGGCTTTTGAGGAGGCTTTTATGGATGACGATTGGAGCGATGATGATTGGTACTAAATCGCGAGCCCTTTAAGTGTGATGGAGATGGTTAAGGCCATCTCCATTTCTTTTGTGTGCCCGCCGTGCGCGAAATAGAACAATCTATCCCACTGCTGCTCAGCCGTAAAAACATACAATCGTCAGTGTTAAAAAGTTAACAGCGAAAATGCTATGATTTTTCAATCGAATTGCGTACCTTTGCACCGATTTTTGTCGAAGCGCAGTATATCACATTGTTGTGTGGAGGCAAGAGTTTTGCTGTCACAACTTCGATATTACCCCTTTGGGGTAGGAGTGAGACAAGTGAAAGATTGAAATAATTATCAAAAGTTGAAAGATATGGCAGAGAAGAGATTTATTACTTGTGATGGTAACTACGCCGCAGCGCATATCGCGTATATGTTCTCGGAGGTAGCGGCCATCTATCCCATCACACCTTCATCAACAATGGCTGAGCTTGTCGACGAGTGGTCGGCACAGGGCAAAAAGAACATTCTTGGTGATACGGTGAAGGTGGTCGAGATGCAGTCTGAGGCCGGTGCTGCCGGTGCCGTGCACGGCTCGTTGCAGAGCGGTGCTCTAACATCTACGTTCACAGCATCGCAGGGTTTGCTGCTGATGGTTCCCAATATGTATAAGATTTCGGGCGAGTTGCTCCCGGGTGTATTCCACGTCTCGGCACGTGCTCTTGCTGCGCAGTCGCTCTCAATCTTTGGCGATCATCAGGATGTTATGGCGGTACGTCAGACGGGCTTCGCTATGCTCGCCACATCCTCTGTACAGGAGGTTATGGACCTCGCAGGCGTTGCTCACATCGTGGCGCTCAAGGCTCGTATCCCCTTTGTTCACTTCTTTGATGGTTTCCGTACCTCGCACGAGATACAGAAGATCGAGATTATCGACGAGGCATCTCTCGGCGCTATGTTCGACCGCGAGGCATTGCGTGCCTTCCGTCACCGTGCTCTCAACCCCGAGCGCCCTGTGACACGTGGTACGGCACAGAATCCCGACATATACTTCCAGACACGCGAGGCCTCAAACAAGTTCTACAACGCCGTGCCCGACATGGTCGCAGAGACTATGGCGCAGATATCGGCAATCACGGGTCGTGAGTATAAGCCCTTCACCTACTATGGTGATCCTGAGGCTGAGAATATCATCATTGCTATGGGCTCTGTTACCGAGACCATCAAGGAGTGCGTAGACTACCTCCGCACGCAGGGCAAGAAGGTGGGTGTCATCACCGTACACCTCTATCGTCCCTTCTCGGCGAAGTACCTCTTCAACGTCTTGCCCGCAAGCGTTAAGCGCATCTGCGTGCTCGACCGCACGAAGGAGCCCGGCTCTAACGGCGAGCCTCTGTTGCTCGACATCCGCGATGCCTTCTACGAGTGCGAGAACCGACCTATGATTATCGGTGGCCGCTATGGTCTTTCGTCGAAGGATACCACGCCCGCGCAGATGTTGGCAGTCTTTGCCAACCTCGAGGCTGCGGAGCCTAAGAACCACTTCACGGTAGGTATCAACGACGACGTCACGATGTTGTCGCTCCCCGTGGGCAAGGAGATATCTATGGCTAAGGAGGGTACCTTCGAGGCTCTCTTCTTCGGTCTTGGCTCGGATGGTACAGTGGGTGCTAATAAGAACTCTATCAAGATTATCGGTGGCTCTACCGATAAGTATTGTCAGGCATACTTCTCTTACGACTCTAAGAAGTCGGGTGGCTACACCTCGTCGCACTTGCGCTTCGGTGATAACCCCATCACGTCGCCCTACCTCGTCACTACGCCCGACTTTGTGGCGTGCCATGTGCCCTCGTATGTGGACAAGTACGATGTGTTGAAGGGCTTGAAGCGTGGAGGCTCGTTCCTCCTTAACTCGGTTAACGATGTTGAGACTACGTGTCGCACACTCCCCGATCACATGAAGCAGTACCTTGCCAAGAAGGGTATCAACTTCTACATCATCAACGCTACGAAGATTGCTGCCGACCTCGGTCTCGGCTCGCGTACCAACACCATTATGCAGGCTGCCTTCTTTAAGATTGCTGACATCATACCTATCGAGAAGGCTGTCGAGGAGATGAAGAAGGCTATCTACAAATCTTATGGCAATAAGGGCGAGGATATCGTGAATATGAACTATGCCGCTGTAGATGCAGGCTGTGAGGCTGTTCACAAGGTAGATGTACCCGCCGAGTGGGCAAATATCGAGGTTAAGGAGTCGGCACACGATGTAGACTCGTCTGTTCCCACCTTTGTTCGCGAGGTGTGCGCACCCATCGATGCTTTGAAGGGCGACCTTCTCCCCGTATCGGCATTCAATGGCCGCGAGGATGGCACGTGGGATAACGGCACGGCAGCCTACGAGAAGCGCGGTATCGCTACGAGCGTACCCATGTGGAAGATTGATAACTGTATACAGTGTAACCAGTGTGCATACGTATGTCCTCACGCTGCTATCCGTCCCTTCCTCGCTACTGAGGAGGAGGCTACCGCTTCGGGTATGGAGTGGAAGCAGGGCTTGGGCGAGACTAAGAACTTGAAGTTCCGTATTCAGGTGTCGCCTATGGATTGTACGGGTTGTAACAACTGTGTGGATGTATGTCCCGCTAAGGATAAGGCTCTTGAGTTGCGCCCCTTGGCCGAGCAGCTTAAGGAGGCTAAGAATTGGGATTACGTGACGAAGAATATCGGCTATAAGGAGTATGTAGATAAGACCAAGTCGGTCAAGAATCTACAGTTCTCGCAGCCTTTGTTCGAGTTCTCGGGTGCTTGTGCCGGTTGTGGCGAGACCCCCTATATCAAGGCTATCACACAGCTCTTTGGCGACCGTATGATGGTGGCTAATGCTACGGGTTGTACCTCTATCTACTCGGGCTCGGCACCCTCTACGCCCTACTGCACAAATGCCAAGGGTCAGGGCCCTGCGTGGGCTAATTCGCTCTTCGAGGATAACGCTGAGTTCGGCCTCGGTATGCGTATCGGTGTCGAGAAGGTACGTCAGGGCTTGGAGGATGTTATGCGCAAGGCTATTGCCGAGTGTTCGTGCTGCTCGGACGAGCTTAAGGCCACGATGCAGGAGTGGATCGACGCTCGTCACCTTGCTGCTAAGTCGGCAGAGGTCACGGCACGCCTGTTGCCTATGGTTGAGGCTTGCGACTGCAGCTACTGCAAGACTATCCTCGAGTATAAGGATTGGCTCGTTAAGAAGTCGCAGTGGATCATCGGTGGCGATGGCTGGGGCTACGACATCGGCTTCGGTGGTGTAGACCACGTGTTGGCTTCGGGTGAGGATGTAAATATCCTTATCGTCGACACGGAGGTATACTCTAACACCGGTGGTCAGTCGTCTAAGTCTACGCCTGTGGGAGCTGTTGCCAAGTTCGCCTCGGCAGGTAAGCGTATCCGCAAGAAGGATATCGGTGCTATCGCTATGACCTACGGCTATGTATATGTTGCTCAGGTATCTATCGGTGCTTCGCAGCAGCAGCTCTTCAACGTCCTCAAGGAGGCTGAGGCATACCCGGGTCCTTCGCTCATCATCGCCTACGCGCCATGTATCAACCACGGCATCAAGGGTGGTATGACACGCACGCAGACCGTAGGTAAGCAGGCTGTTGAGTGTGGCTACTGGCACCTCTGGCACTACAATCCTCAGCTCGAGGCCGAGGGTAAGAATCCGTTTGTTATGGACTCTAAGGAGCCCGACTGGAGCAAGTTCCGCGACTTCCTGATGAAGGAGGTGCGCTACACCTCTCTGAAGAAGGCCTTCCCCGCAGAGGCAGAGCAGCTCTTCGAGGCTGCCGAGGAGAATGCTAAGTGGCGTTATAACTCGTATATCAACCGCACAAAGTAATTTGTTGTGATAAGGGGTCGATTGCGGCCCCTAACAAAAAATCCCGACAATGGGACGTACCTCCAAGTACTACCCATCGTCGGGATTTTTTATATCAGAGCCATGGGTATACTGGGTAGCCTGGGTAGCCTGGGGAGTATTACGCACACTCTCCATAAAAATGAATAATTACTCACTACTCACTTCTCATTACTCACTATAATAGCCTTTCCCCTTATGACAACAAATTAGTCTCGGTACTGACATTAAATTGTCCGGTGCGGACATTATGTCGTTTCGCATACTCATATCTATGTCGTTTTGTCTTTATCGACTGACATAATTTCGTCTTTCGTGTCTTGGCAGGGCTTTTGTCGAACTCCGAGCAAACGTAAAATAGTTAAAAGACGAAGTTATGAACATTAACACCCTAACAATCAAGGCGCAGGAGCTGTTGCAGAGCGCAATGGCTACAGCGCGCCACAACAAGCAGCAGGCTTTGGAGCCGCTGCATATCCTCCATGCGGCCATTGCCGACGATAATAGCGTGGGTAGCTATCTTCTTGGGCGCGTGGGTGTAAATATCGCTACGCTACGCAAGGAGGTTGATGAGGCGCTATCCCATCTCCCGCGTGTCGACGGTGGCGACGACAACGTATACTTCTCGCGCGAGGCATCGGCCGTTGTTCAGCGTGCCGTAGACCTCACGCGCACGCTCTCCGACCGTTATGCTTCGGTTGAGCACCTTGTTGCCGCCCTCGCGAAGGAGCGCTCCGCGGCACGTGACATACTACATCGTGCGGGTGTCAGCGAGGAGCAGGTCATCACCGCCATACGCGAGTTCCGCAAGGGGCAAACCATAGATTCCCAGACCGAGGAGGTGGAGTTCGATGCCTTGGGTAAGTACGCCATAAACCTAAACGATGGTGCGCGTAGCGGTAAGCTCGACCCTGTCATCGGCCGCGATGAGGAGATACGTCGTGTGCTTCAGATACTCTCGCGCCGAACAAAGAACAACCCCATCCTTGTGGGCGAGGCAGGCGTGGGTAAGACGGCCATTGCCGAGGGTATAGCCCATCGTATCATAAATGGCGATGTGCCCGAGAACCTGAAGGATAAGATTATCTACTCGCTCGATATGGGTGCGTTGATTGCGGGTGCTAAGTATAAGGGCGAGTTTGAGGAGCGCCTTAAGGCTGTTGTTCGCGAGGTAACCTCGGCAGATGGTCGTGTGTTACTCTTTATCGACGAGATACACACCCTCGTGGGAGCGGGTAAGAGCGATGGTGCGATGGATGCTGCCAACATCCTCAAGCCCGCCTTGGCACGTGGCGAGCTGCGCACCATAGGAGCTACGACGCTCGATGAGTATCAGAAGTTTTTCGAGAAGGATAAGGCCTTGGAGCGCCGCTTCCAGAAGGTCTTGGTTGCGGAGCCTACGATGGAGGATGCTATATCTATTATGCGTGGCCTCAAGGAGCGCTATGAGAATCACCACCGCGTGCGTATCAAGGATGAGGCCATCGTCGCCTCCGTGGAGCTCTCGCACCGCTATATCACTGATCGTTTTTTGCCCGATAAGGCCATAGACCTTATAGATGAGGCTGCTGCGCGTATGCGTCTTGAGATGAACTCTGTGCCCGAGGAGATTGACCAGCTCGACCGTCATATTCGCCAGCTGGAGATCGAGCGCGAGGCGATACGCAGGGAGGGCGACAAGGAGCGTATCGCACGCCTCGATGCCGATATTGCGGAGCGTAAGGCTGAGTGTTCGGCACTGAGGGCTAAGTGGCAGTCGGAGCGCGACCGCCTTGCGGAGTTGCAGAAGGCCAAGGAGGGTATCGAGAGTGCTATGATTGAGGCACAGCAGGCCGAGCGTGCGGGCGACTATGGCCGTGTGGCGGAGCTGCGCTATGGTACCATCGTGGAGCTCGAGAGGCGCGTGGCGACACTCGAGGAGGAGCTGCGCCTACAGTCCGATACGGCGATGATCAAGGAGGAGGTCGACTCGGAAGATATTGCCGAGGTCGTATCGCGCTGGACGGGAATCCCCGTGAAGCGTATGTTGGCCTCGGAGCGCGAGAAGCTACTAAACATGGAGGAGGAGCTGCACCGTAGGGTCGTAGGGCAGGATGAGGCCATCGCTGTGGTGTCGGATGCTGTGCGCCGCTCGCGTGCCGGCCTGGCAGATGGCCGCAGACCTATAGGCTCGTTCATATTCCTGGGCACCACGGGTGTCGGTAAGACGGAGCTTGCCAAGGCTCTTGCGGAGTTTCTCTTCAATGACGATGCTATGCTCACGCGCATAGACATGTCGGAATATCAGGAGCGCCACTCCGTATCGCGCCTTGTGGGAGCGCCTCCGGGATATGTGGGCTACGATGAGGGCGGACAGCTCACCGAGGCTGTGCGACGTAAGCCCTACTCCGTGGTGCTCTTGGACGAGATAGAGAAGGCCCACCCCGATGTCTTTAATATCCTCCTGCAGGTGCTCGACGATGGCCGCCTTACGGATAATAAGGGACGTACCGTCGACTTCCGCAATACGATAGTCATCATGACCTCGAATATGGGCTCGCATATCATCTCGGAGCGCTTTGCCGAGGCTGGCAATGAGCCCTCTGCGGAGGTTGTCGAGCGTGTTAAGGAGGATGTCATCGATATGATGAAGCAGCACCTCAAGCCCGAGTTCCTGAATCGTATCGACGAGATTGTGATGTTCGAGCCGCTGGATAGAAAGAGCATCGAGATGATTGTCGACATACAACTCCGCCAGGTGCAGAGTATGTTGCGTGACAATGGCATCGAGCTTATCTACACATCTGCGGCACGCCACCATATCGCCGATGCGGGCTTCGACCCTATCTATGGTGCGCGCCCCATCAAGCGTACCATACAGCGTGAGGTGGTTAATACTCTCTCGAAGCGTATCCTTGCGGGTAGTGTCGACCGCTCTACGCCCATAAAGATTGATGCCGACGACGACGGCCTCCGATTCTCTAATTAGGCCTCGCTACGTCCTTCCTATTTTAACCAGAAAACCATTGCGGGTATTATCTTTAACGCCTGCAATGGTTTCTCTTTGTTTAAATTCTTGATTAATAGGGTGTTATCCCCTTATTTCAGTGGTGTCACCATAAGGCTTTTGTAACTTGTTGATTATCAGCGAGATGAAAAATCTGGAAAATATAATTTTTCAACACCTTGAAAATCAATGTGATACAGGGGGTGTTGCTGAAAAATATGGAGTCTTAAAATTTGGCTACGGGAGGTTGGAGGTGTAATTTTGCATTAGGAAAAAATCATATTCTATTTATCATTAAACAATACTATTATGAGAAGAGTATCATTTATTATTGTAGCGGCAGCAATGTTTATGGCTATGGGCTGCGAGAAGGTTATTGTTGGACCAATAACGGATGAGCCCTATATTTCATTCCACGAGGATTGGATGACGCTGCCAGCAGAGGGTGGTGAGATTCTCGTTCCTCTGACCTCGACGGGTGTAGACAACGTCTCTATTGGTAATGATAGCACTTGGGTCGTGGATGAGAATGGCGACTTAATACCCATCGACGAGTGGGTGGAGATTGTGAAGGTCATCAACGAGTACGATGCAGAGGCGGGGTCTACCAGAGCCCTTGCCAAGTGGGACTCGGCCATTGTAATCAGGGTGCAGCCCAACGACACGAGCTATGGTCGCAGCGCAACGCTCAGTGCCCAAAGTTTCGCAGCAACCGATCGTATCATCATACGACAGCCGTCTATGGCGGAGTAGAGTGTAAACTTGATAGCACAAGAGGCTGAATAAAAAGTGTATTTCTGCGTTATGCTCGCCCTCAAAATGCTCATTTACGCCAAGTAAACTGCGCTTTTTCGGGCTTCGCAAGCCTAAAACTACATCTTTTTATTCAACCTCTTAACAAAACGGGGATGACAAATTTACTTTTTAGTCATCCCCGTGTTTTTTGCTATAAAGCGAGTTGTAAATTACCAGCACAATATCTTCTTGAAGTCGTACTCCTCGGGATTGGGGAGGTATGCCTTCGCTGCCTCATAGTCGGCAGGTGTGATGTAGTGCATGAGGTTGTCGATAACCTGGTGAATCTTGTCGGCGTTGATGTCCACGAGGCGGGGCGGAATCTTGCCTGTCTCGGGATCCTGCAAGTCCTTGAGGTAGAGGGGCGATACGTAACCCTCCTGGCTGATGTATACCATACAGCCGGTCTTACCCTCCGAGAAGAGCTTGTATACACCCATGCCGAGCTGTGAGCAGTAGACGAGGTCGAAGGCACAAGGCGTCTGGCAACGTACCTCGTAGCCGATCTCCACGGGGCGCGACTTAACCTTCAGACCGAGGGCCTTGCAACGCTTCTCCAAGAGAGTGTTAAACATCTCAGCCTTAGATACCTTGCCGAGCTCGGGGTGGCCGTGGTCGTCGTACGAGAAGTGTATGCCCGACTTTAGTATCTCCTCCTCGTCGAGAGCATGGAATACACCCTCCGATACCATCGCTGCACCGTAGTCCATGCCGAGGAGCTTGCGCTTCACGATAGCCGAGACGATGAGGCTCACGATTTTGTCGATGGTAATCTTCGTCTTGTTGAACATCTCGGGGATGATGATCATGGGGTAGTGGCACGCTGAGGCGATACCGAAGGCGAGGTGACCTGCCGAGCGGCCCATGGCTGCCACGACAAACCAGTTTGCCGAGGTGCGGGCATCGTTATATACGGCACGACCGATAACCGAGCCTGCGTTCTTTGCCGACTGATAGCCGAATGTAGGCATGCCGGCGGGCAGGGGAAGGTCGTTGTCTATGGTCTTAGGAACGTGGATGTTGGCAATAGGGTACTGCTTCTTCTCGAGGAACTTGGCGATGCGGTTCGCTGTAGAAGCGGTGTCGTCGCCACCTACGGTTACAAGGAGCTTGATGTTGTTATCCTTGAAGAAGTCGAGGTTGAAGTTCTTCTCGAAATCCTCCTCCGAGGGCTTGAAGCGGCTCATTGTAAGGTACGAGCCTCCCTGGTTGAAGATGTAATCTACGCGGAACATATCGAGATCCTCGTAGCGGGGATTGGGGTTGAAAAGACCCGAGTAGCCATAGTGAAGACCTATCACACGATAGCCCTTGGCCAAAAATGTCTTGGCAACGCTGCCAACAACGGTGTTCATACCGGGGGCTGGACCGCCACCTGTGAGAATTGCAATAGCCTCTTTCATAGTGCTTTATACTTTAAGATTGTTTAATTGTCGCTTTTAACACCACAAAGATAATAAATATTTTTAAAAATAAAGAAAAATTGGGATACTATTCTCTATTTTGCGAGAAATGTGTATCTTTACGTGTTGAAATTGTAGAAGTGTTAGCTATGAGGATTATGTTATCAATCATTATGTTGCTCGCCGTGGCTGCCGATCTTTCGGCCGAGGAGCCCTTCAATGGACTTGTTACGCACCCCGATGGTCGAGGTGTCAAGGCGCGTATCAGTGTTGTGGGACGGAGCAAGCAGACCTATGCCGATGGCAAGGGGCGCTTCGGACTCACGGATATTGAGGCTGATGACACGTTGCAATTTGTCTATAAGCGTGATACGTTACTCGTCCCCATCGAGGGGCGTCGTAGCGTGAATGTGGTGTGGACGGTGGGTAGCGACCTATACACAGCTACGGAGGATGAGGAGTTGGTAAACTTCGGCTTCGGCTACGTGAAGCGCAGGGAGAGCACCGACTATACGTCGGGTATCTCGGGCGATAGGCTGCGTGCCACGGGGTGCTCCAATCTTGAGGATGCCATCATGATGTGCTACCCGGGATTGAAACGTATTGGTGGCGAGCTGTGTCTGCATACGCAGAACTCCATAAATAGCTCCTCGGCAGTGCTTGTGTTATGCGACAATGTGGAGGTAAACCTCGAGACCATAAACGTGAACGACGTAAAGAGCGTTCAGATATTGAAGGGCTCGAATATGTATGGCTTTCGTGGTGTCAATGGCGTGGTGCTTATCACTACGCTCTCGGGCGAAGATGTGCTTAAGCGATAGCGCTACGACATATTGCTGATTATTCATTGCTCATTACTGATTAATTTTATATCTTTGCCCTCGTGTAAATATAGATAACTTAATATAACCGACTATGAAAAAACTATTAACACTTTTGGCCTTGGTAAGCATTAGCCTTACGGCCGTTGCGGATGAGGGCATGTGGCTTCTGCCCTACATCAAGAAGATGAATAGCAAGGATATGAAGGCCCACGGCTGCAAACTGAAGGCCGAGGATATCTACTCTGCCGAGAAGTCGTCGCTGAAGGATGCCATCGTCATCTTCGGCAATGGCTGCACGGGAGAGATTGTCTCGGAGCAGGGCTTGCTCTTCACCAACCACCACTGTGGCTACGATGCCATTCAGAAGCTCTCGTCTGTCGAGCACGACTACCTCGCCGATGGCTTCTGGGCTAACAACAACGCCGAGGAGCTCCCCGCCGAGGGTCTCTCTGTGCGTTTCGTGCGCCATATCTTCGATGTTACTGCCGACATCGTGGGTAACATCCCCTCGACAGCCTCGAATACGGAGTATATGAATACGGCCGACCAGAATAAGAAGGCCCTAATTGCTAAGCTCGAGGCCGAGTACCCCGGTATGCAGATTATCATCCCTGGCTTCTTTGGTAACAACCAGTTCTTCGCCTTCGTCTACGAGGTATACCCCGATGTACGCTTGGTGGGCACGCCTCCCTCGTCTATCGGTAAGTTTGGTGGCGACACGGACAACTGGATGTGGCCACGCCATACGGGCGACTTCTCTATCTTCCGCGTATATGCCGGCAAGGATAACCGCCCCGCAGAGTACTCTAAGGATAATGTGCCCTATAAGGCTGAGAAGTGGTTGGAGGTATCGCTCAAGGGTATCGAGGAGGGCGACTTCGGTATGATTATGGGCTTCCCGGGCTCTACCGAGCGCTATAAGACATCGTACGAGATCGACTACATGCTTGAGGTGGATAACCCCCAGCGTATATATATCCGTGGCGAGCGCCAGAAGATTCTTCGCCAGTGGATGGACTCAGACCAGGCGATACGTATTCAGTATGACTCGAAATATGCTCGCTCGTCAAACTATTGGAAGAACTCTATCGGCATGTCGCGTGGCATCGAGAAGCTCGATGTGAAGAGCATGAAGCAGGCTCAGGAGCAGGCATTCCAGTCGTGGGCTCTGGCTAACACCCTCCCCGAGGAGCGCTTCATAGATGCCCTCCCACTTATCGAGCAGTCGCAGAGCGAGGCACGTAAGGAGAGTGCCACGTTGCAGTATATCTCTGAGGCATTCTTGCAGTCTGTGGAGCTTGTTCAGGCTATGATGCTCGACTCGGACGTTGAGGGCTTCTATAAGGACTTCAATGCCGATGTAGACCGTGCCGTGGCTAAGCGTATGTTCCAGATATATCGCGAGAATAACGACCGCCTACCCTCAATCTACGAGAAGATTGATGCAGAGTTTGGTGGCAATAGCGATGCCTATGTAGACTGGCTCTACGACAACTCGCGTTGCACATCGCTCGAGAAGGTACAGCAGTTGCGTGCCGAGGCAGATGTCACAGCAGCACTTCAGGCCGACCCCGCATACGAGCTTACGATGTCTATCATCGCCCTCTATCGCGAGCTATACCCCGCAGTCATCGCTGCCGAGCAGAAGTTCTCGGAGGGTCATCGCCTCTATATCAAGGGCCTCATGACGATGCAGCCCGACAAGGCGTGGGCATCGGATGCTAACTTTACTATCCGCCTTACCTATGGTAACGTATTGCCTTACAGCCCTGCAGACGGTATCGTCTATAACCATTACACCACCATCGATGGCGTTATCGCGAAGGAGGATCCTACCAATCCTGTGGAGTTTACCGTTCCCGCACGCCTCAAGGAGCTATATGAGGCTAAGGATTATGGCCGCTATGCCGACAAGAATGGCGACCTCCCCGTTGCCTTCCTCGTAAACTGCGACATCACAGGTGGTAACTCGGGCTCTCCCGTTATGGATAAGAAGGGCCGCCTTATAGGTCTTGCCTTCGACGGTAACTGGGAGGCTATGTCTGGCGATGTAGCCTTCGAACCCGAGCTTCAGCGCACTATCGCTGTAGATATCCGCTATGTCCTCTTCGTCATCGAGAAGTATGCAGGTGCGAAGTGGCTCGTAGATGAGCTTACCATCAAGTAAGAAATTTCTTGTGATAAGAGGTCGATTGCGGCCCCTAACAAAAAATGCCACCAATGGGACGTACCTCCAAGTACTACCCATCGGTGGCATTTTTGCCGAGTGTAGCACTCGGCACCCTTCTGACAAGAAATTTGTTGTGATAGCGGCGCATTAGCGACGCTTCAATCAAAGCCATGAATGGAATGTACGCTAAGTACTATCCATCCATGGCTTTCTCATGTCAGCGCCACTACTGCACCACTCTGACAAGAAATTTGTTGTGCTACGCAGGAGGTTGTGATTTAGTGAGGTTAGTGAATACTATCACTAAATTCTCTAAACTCCCTAATTTCTCTAAATTCACTATCGCTTTGCTCTTTGCTCTTTATTTTGTATCTTTGCGCTCACTATGGAACGACATATCGACATCAACGACTACAATTACGAGCTCCCCGATGAGCGCATTGCTAAGTATCCGCTCGAGGAACGCTCGGCATCGAAACTCCTTGTCTACGACAACGGCACGATTCGCGAGAGCCGCTTTGCTAGCGTCGCCGAGCACCTGCCCGAGGGTGCGATGCTCGTATTTAATAACACGCGCGTTGTGCGCGCACGCATCGTCATGCACAAGGCCTCGGGCGCACGCATCGAGGTATTCTGTCTCGAGCCGCATCGCCCTGCCGACTATGAGCGTGCCTTTCAGCAGCGGGGTGAGAGCGAGTGGAGTTGTATCGTTGGCAACCTCAAGAAGTGGAAAGAGGGAGAGGTAGGCATAGACTTCAGCTATCGTGGCGAGTGTCACACGCTGCGTGCCGAGATCGTAGAGCGTGGCACGAGGGAGCATATCGTGCGCCTGCGCTGGTCGGCAGACTGCACCTTTGGCGAGTTGTTGGAGGAGCTTGGTCGCATACCCATCCCGCCATACCTCAATCGCGAGAGTCAGGAGATTGACAATACGCGCTACCAGACTGTATATGCTCGTTTTGAGGGCTCGGTGGCGGCACCCACGGCAGGCCTACACTTCACGCCCGAGCTTATAGCACAGATGCGCGAGCGAGGCTTCGGCTTCGAGGAGGTGACGCTACATGTCGGTGCCGGAACCTTCCTCCCCGTTAAGGATGACGATGCTGCGCAGCACCTTATGCACACCGAGCACTTTATCATCACGCGAGCAACCCTTGCGCACCTTCTCGATAATGTCGATAAGATTGTTGCCGTAGGCACCACGTCGGTGCGTACTCTCGAGTCGCTCACGGCCCTTGCGTGGCGCATAAAGATGGAGGGCACGCCCGCCACGGAGCGTGTCATCGGACAGTGGGAGCTCTACGATATCCCTGCGGAGTTCGGTGGTCGTGAGGCGCTGCAGACGCTGCTGGGATATATGGAGGCTAACAGCCTCGAGCAGCTCAAGGCGGCAACGCAGATAATGATTACACCGCTGGGCTATCACTTCCGTATTGTGAGATATATAATCACCAACTTCCACCAGCCTAAGTCTACGCTTCTGTTGCTTGTCGGTGCATACGTGGGCGATGATTGGCATAGGATATACGACTATGCCCTCAGCCACGATTTCCGCTTCCTGAGCTATGGCGACTCGTCGCTGCTTAAGGTGGATAGATAACTCCGAGAGAGATACCCTAATACTGCTCCTTGTCGTTGGGGAAGTCGCGGCTCTTAACGTCGTCGACATAGTGGCCCACGGCTGCCGAGATGGTGGTGCCGAGGTCGGCATAGCGACGTAAGAAGCGGGGAGAGAAGGCCTGTGTGATGCCGAGCATGTCGTGCGCTACGAGCACCTGACCATCCGTAGCACCGCCGGCACCGATGCCGATGGTGGGTATGCGCAGCTCCTCCGAGACGCGACGGCCAAGCTCCGCAGGAATCTTCTCCAGGACAAGAGCAAAGCAGCCGGCATCCTCCAATAAATGGGCGTCGCGAACGAGTTTCTCAGCCTCCGCCTCATCCTTGGCACGCACATTATACGTGCCAAATTTATGTATCGACTGTGGCATAAGTCCGAGGTGTCCCATAACGGGAATACCTGCCGAGAGGATGCGGTTTACCGACTCCAAAACCTCCTCGCCACCCTCGAGCTTGACGGCATCTGCCTCGGTCTCCTTCATGATGCGCACGGCCGAATCGAGAGCCAACTTAGAGTTGCCCTGATATGTTCCAAATGGCAGATCTACAACGACCAAGGCACGCTTTGTGGCGCGTACAACAGACTTAGCATGGTAGATCATCATATCGAGAGTGATGGGTAGCGTAGTCTCAAAACCGGCCATAACATTTGCTGCCGAGTCGCCCACAAGGATGACATCGACACCCGCCTGGTCAACAATCTTAGCCATCGAATAATCATACGACGTGAGCATGGCGATCTTCTCGCCGCGCTGCTTCATCTCCATAAGGCGCAGTGTCGTCACCGCCCTCATTGTACTTTCTACTGACATATTGTATGCGTTGTTAATTTAGTACAAAGGTAGCCAATAAAGTGAAATGTGCAAATTTTCGGGTAAAAAACACCTATGTATATTTGTAAAGCCGAAAATAATTCTTACCTTTGTGGCGTAATTGAGCGATAGTAAGGGGACGGGAGTCCCCTTATTTCGTAGTTGGATGCGGATGTATTAGAATAAATAGCAGTAATATATGATTGATATAAAGCGTGTTACAGGGATTGCCGAGAAGCATTTGGAGGGTAGCGATATGTTCGTTGTGGAGTGCAAGGCTACGCCCATGGGTGAGATTGAGCTTCTTATTGACAGCGACACGGCTGTGAGGTTGGAGGATTGTGCTGCGCTGAACCGTGCTATCGAGGCGGAGCTTGACCGCGAGGTTGAGGACTTCTCGTTGATGGTAGCATCGGCGGGCATAGGCTCGGAGTTGAAGCTCTTGCGCCAGTATGTGAAGATCATAGGCAGCTCTGTGGAGGTGCTCTTGAAGGATGGCATCAAGATTCTTGCGAAGCTCGAGGGGGCCGACAACGACGGCATAGCCATCTCCTACGAGGAGAAGCAGCTCATCGAGGGCAAGAAGCGTAAGCAGACGGTAGCGGTGACGAAGGAGTATAAGTGGGAGGAGATAAAGTACGTAAAGGAGTACCTCGACTTCAAGTAATTTGTTGTGATAATGGCGCATCTTTGAAGCTTCGCTTGTCTGAAAAATGCTCATTTACCTCGAGTAAACTCCGCTTTTTCAGTCTGCGACGAATCTCCAAATCTGCACCATTCTGACAACAAATTAGGGGCTTGGAGCAGGAATATTTAGGGGCTAGTTTACAATAATTAGAGTAATCCATAGAGACCCATAACAAACGAAAACAAAACAAAAAACAAAATATAAAGCAAAATGAAGTACATTAATCTTATCAGCAACTTTGCTGAGTTCAAAGAGCTTAAGAGCATCGACAATGCGACGCTCATTGGCGTATTGGAGGATGTGTTCCGTCACGCGCTACAGAAGCAGTTCGAGAGCGACGAGAACTTCGACGTGATCATCAACCCTGAGAAGGGCGACCTCGAGATTTGGCGTAACCGCACCGTTGTAGAGGACGATGCTGTGGAGAATGAGAATACCGAGATTGCCGTATCGGAGGTTAAGGCTATAGACTCATCATACGAGGTGGGTGACGAGTATGTCGACCAGATCGATATGACGAAGTTTGGCCGTCGTGCCGTGTTGTCGTTGCGTCAGAACCTTGCATCGCGCATCCTCGATCTCGAGAAGGCAGCACTCTTCGAGAAGTACTCGGAGAAGGTTGGCGAGATTATCGCCGGCGAGGTATATCAGGTGTGGAAGAAGGAGGTGCTCGTGCGCGATGACGACGGCAACGACCTTATCCTACCCAAGGGCGAGCAGATACCCAACGACTTCTATCGTAAGGGTGACACCATCAAGGCTATAGTTAAGTCGGTGGAGATGAACAACAACCAGCCTCGCATCATCCTCTCGCGTACCGACAACCAGTTCTTGGAGCGTCTCTTCGAGCAGGAGGTTCCTGAGATTTACGACGGTCTTATCACCATCAAGCGCATAGCTCGCATACCCGGTGAGCGTGCTAAGGTGGCCGTGGAGTCGTATGACGACCGCGTAGACCCTGTAGGTGCATGCGTGGGTATGAAGGGCTCGCGTATCTACACCATCGTCAAGGAGTTGCGCAACGAGAACATCGACGTGGTTAACTACACGGCTAACACGTCGCTTATGATTCAGCGCTCGTTGAACCCCGCGAAGATATCGACCATTACCATCGACGAGGAGCGCAAGACAGCATCGGTATATCTCAAGCCCGAGGAGGTGTCGTTGGCTATCGGTAAGGGTGGCTTGAACATACGTCTCTCGAAGATGCTCACGGGCTACGACATCGACGTATACCGCGAGATTGAGGAGGAGGATGTTGCACTTGTGGAGTTTGCCGACGAGATTGAGGGCTGGATTATCGAGGCTCTTAAGGCTGCGGGTTGCGATACGGCAAAGAGCGTATTGGAGCTCCCGGTTGAGGAGATAGCACAGCGTGCCGACCTCGAGGTGGAGCAGGCCGAGCGTGTGGTTGAGATTCTCAAGGCAGAGTTTGAGTAGTCGATGGTTGATAACGATTAATGAAAGGATATATTGAATGGATAATACGAAGAAGATAAGGCTTATACAGGTTGCCAAGGAGTTTAAGGTGGGCTTCAATACTCTCGCCGACTTCCTCCAGCGCAAGGGCTTGCAGAGCGACTGCTCGCCCTCGTCGCCCGTGACCGCCGAGGTATATGCCGCATTAGAGAAGGAGTTTGGTCGCAATCGTCAGTCGGGAAATGAGCGCAATGTTGTGCGTGAGCGTATACAGCAGAAGGGCTCGGTAAGCATCGCCTCGCAGGGACAGAAGTCTAAGGACGAGGAGGAGGAAGAGGTCATCGTCAAGAGCCACATCATCAGCGTTAAGGATGAGGTGCGTGGCCCCAAGATTTTAGGTAAGATAGATCTTAACCCCAAGAGGGAGCAGCCCGCAAAGGAGGAGCAGCCGGTGAAGGATGAGCCCAAGCCCGTAGTTGAGCCCAAGGTGGAGGCTCCCGCGCCCGTAGTTGAGGCTAAGGAGGAGCCCAAGGTGGAGGCCCCGGCACCTGTGGTTGAGCCCAAGAAGGAGGTCGTAGCCCCCGTGGAGGAGGTTGCGCAGGAGCCCAAGAAGGACTCTGTATACCGTCCCGAGGTGGCACAGCTCGGTGGCCCCAAGATTCTCGGCACGATGGATGTGTCGAACATGGTGCCCGGAGGTAAGCATAAGCGTAAGCGCCTTGACAAGGAGAAGGTGAACGTAGCCAAGGAGGGTAAGAATGCCGGCAAGCAGGACAAGCAGTCGCAGAAGGGTGGCAACAAGCCACAGCAGGGTGGTGCTCAGCAGCAACAGCCCCAGGCTAACGGTAAGAAGAACAAGAAACAGAAGCAGCAGCCTAAGCCTATCGTGCGCCCCGAGGTGTCGGACGAGGAGGTATCAAAGCAGATAAAGGATACGTTGGCACGTCTTACGGCCAAGGGTACGAAGTCTAAGGGTGCGAAGTATCGTAAGGAGAAGCGTGAGGAGGTTCGTGAGCGCATGAACGAGGAGATCGAACGCGAGGAGATGGAGCGTAGCGTGCTCAAGGTTACGGAGTTCGTGACGGTGAGTGAGCTCGCTACGATGATGAACGTCTCGCCCATGGAGGTCATCTCGGCATGTATGAACCTCGGCCTCATGGTATCTATCAACCAGCGCCTCGATGCTGAGGCCTTGGTTGTCGTTGCCGAGGAGTTCGGCTTCACGGTGGAGTTCGTCTCTGTGGAGATTCAGGAGGCCATCGAGAGCGACGAGGATAGCGAGGAGGATCTCGTATCGCGACCCCCTATTGTCACCGTCATGGGTCACGTAGACCACGGTAAGACATCGCTTCTGGATAACATACGTAAGACCAACGTGACGGCCGGCGAGGCGGGAGGTATCACGCAGCATATCGGTGCCTACTCTGTGGAACTTAATGGCCAGAAGATTACGTTCCTCGATACGCCGGGTCACGAGGCATTTACCGCCATGCGTGCGCGTGGTGCCAAGATGACCGACGTGGCCATCATCATCGTCGCTGCCGACGATAGTGTGATGCCCCAGACGGTGGAGGCTATAAACCACGCCTCGGCAGCAGGTGTGCCTATGGTCTTTGCCATCAACAAGATGGATAAGCCGCAGGCTAATGCCGACCATATCCGCGAGCAGCTCTCGCAGATGAACTACCTCGTGGAGGATTGGGGCGGTAAGTATCAGTGCCAGGAGGTGTCGGCAAAGAAGGGTATGAACCTCGACAAACTCTTGGAGAAGGTGCTCCTCGAGGCCGAGATGCTTGAGCTCAAAGCCAACCCCGACCGTAAGGCTTCGGGTGCTGTCATCGAGTCGATGTTGGATAAGGGTCGTGGCTATGTTGCCACCATCATGGTGCAGAATGGTACGCTCCGCGTGGGCGATGTGCTCCTCTCGGGTACGTATACGGGACGTGTGAAGGCCATGTTCGACGAGAATGGTAAGAAGGTTATGGAGGCAGGGCCCTCGACACCTGTGCAGGTGCTTGGCCTCAATGGCGCACCTCAGGCGGGTGATACCTTCAACGTGATGGAGGATGACCGCTCGGCACGCGAGATTGCCAACAAGCGCGAGCAGCTGCAGCGCATGCAGGGCATCATGACACAGAAGCACGTTACGCTCGACGAGATTGGCCGCCGTATCGCCATAGGCTCGTTCAAGGAGCTTAACATCATCGTCAAGGGTGACGTTGACGGCTCTGTGGAGGCTATGACAGGCTCGCTCATCAAACTCTCGAAGGAGAGCGTGCAGGTGAATGTCATCCACTCGGCCGTAGGTCAGATTTCGGAGTCGGATGTGTTGCTTGCAGCCGCCTCGAATGCCATCATCGTAGGCTTCCAGGTGCGTCCCTCGGCGGCAGCGCGTAAGGCTGCCGAGAAGGAGCAGATCGACATACGCCTCTACTCAATCATCTACGACGCTATCAACGAGATTAAGGATGCTATCGAGGGTATGCTCGAGCCTGTGATGAAGGAGGAGATAGTATGCTCTACGGAGGTGCTCGAGACCTTCAAGATATCGAAGGTGGGTACTGTGGCAGGATGTATCGTGCGTGAGGGTAAGATGCAGCGCAACACCCCCATCCGCGTTATCCGCGACGGTATCGTTATCTACACCGGTAAGCTCGGCTCACTACGTCGTTTCAAGGACGATGTTAAGGAGGTTACCGTAGGTCAGGATTGCGGTCTCAACATCGAGTCGTACAACGACATTCGCGTGGGCGATATCGTTGAGGGTTACGAGCAGGTTGAGGTCAAGAGAAAGTAATACTTTTGTTGTCAGGAGCGTTGCAGATGCAACCCTCCTGACAACAAAACGTATATGTACGATAGACACAAACAGAGTTTAACCTAAAATAAAACTTAAAGACATGAATCACCAGATTAAGTTTACCACACCCGCAGAGGCCGTGAAGTGCATCAAGTCGGGTGACCACATCCACCTCAGCTCGGTGGCATCAGCTCCCCAGTGCCTCATCAAGGCTATGTGCGACCGCGGTCGTGCCGGTGAGTTCAAAGATGTACATATCCACCACCTCCACACCGAGGGCCCTGCACCCTATGCAGATCCCGAGTTCGAGGGCATCTTCCAGCTCGACTCATTCTTCGTTGGTGGCAACGTGCGCAAGGTGACACAGAGTGGCTATGCCGACTATATTCCAATCTTCCTCTCGGAGACACAGAAGCTCTATCGCTCGGGTGCTGTGCCCTGCAACGTGGCTATGATTCAGGTGTCACGTCCCGATAAGCATGGCTACGTATCGCTCGGTACGTCGGTAGATGCTACATTGGCTGCTGTAGAGTGTGCAGACTATGTTATCGCTGTAGTGAACAAGTACGTTCCCCGCTCGTTCGGTGATGCTATGATTCACTCGTCGAAGATCAACTTCTTCGTTGAGGACGACCAGCCCCTTGAGGAGGCCCACTTCACCGCACCTAACGAGGTGGAGACCAAGATCGGTAACCTCTGTGCCGGACTTATCGAGGATGGTGCAACGCTTCAGATGGGTATTGGTGCTATTCCTAACGCTGTGCTCGCGCAGCTTGGCAACCACAAGAACCTCGGTGTTCACACCGAGATGTTCGCTGATGGCGTGCTTCCTCTCGTTGAGAAGGGCGTAATCAATGGCGCCTTGAAGAATATCGATAAGGGTAAGATGGTATCTACGTTCCTTATGGGCTCGCAGAAGGTCTACGACTTTATCGACGACAACCCCGGCGTGTTGATGATGGACGTGGGCTACACCAACGACCCCTTTGTTATCGCTAAGAACGATAAGGTTACAGCCATCAACTCGGCCCTTCAGGTAGACATCACCGGTCAGGTATGTGCCGACTCTCTCGGCCGTAAGTTCTACTCGGGCGTGGGTGGTCAGATAGACTTCATCTATGGTGCATCACTCTCTAAGGGTGGTAAGGCTATCATCGCTATGCCTTCAATTACCAACAAGGGCGTATCGAAGATCTCGGATGTCCTTACCGAGGGTGCAGGTGTTGTTACCACACGTAACCACATCCACTGGTTCGTAACTGAGAATGGTGCTGTGGACCTCTATGGCAAGAGCCTTCAGGAGCGTGCGCGCCTCATCATCTCTGTAGCACACCCTTCAGCGCAGGAGGCTCTCGACGAGGCTGCCTTCAACCGCTACGGCTCTCACCACCACTATATTAAAAGCTATATGAAGTAACAGTCTATTACTTCATATAACACAAAGGCTTCCTTCGGGAAGCCTTTGTTGCTTTTAATATAGTGGTGGTGTGCCACCACCTTTCATATATACAATCCCTCTAAATCCCCCTTTGAAAAGGGGGACTTGTTTCTGTTGCCACGACCAGCTGCTATAATCACAAATTATGCTTCCTTCGGGAAGCCTTTGTTGCTTTTAATATAGTGGTGGTGTGCCACCACCTTTTCATATTTACAATCCCTCTAAATCCACCTTTAAGTTCGCTTCGCTCCTTTTCGTTGCTTCGGCTCGGCATAACAAGTAGACTTGTTCTGCGCTCGCCTTAATCGCAACGCTGATAAAGGGGGACTTGGTGCTGTAGCCGCTATCGCCACATCTCACGACTTCTGACAAGAAATTGGGTCGTGGTGCTAATGTCGCTTTTGACTCCAAAGAGAATTTAGGGAAATTAGTGAATTTTGTCATTTGTGAATTATTTTGTAACTTTGTCGCGTACTATGTATATACAGGTGTACGTTTTTAGCATTAAACGAATAAACGACAATAATGACATACTTAAAGATTCTATTTTACGGGCTTCTATCGGCCATAGAGCGTAACCCGATATTCTTTCTGGTGTTGCTGCTATTGGCTCTATTTGCGCCATTTGTAATCGAATGGGCGCTATGGGTGATACTCGGAATTGTTGTCATCGCGATTTTGGGACTCCTATTTTTCGTCCTACGTTTTCGTAAGATGCAGCGCGACATGAATAATCAGTTCCGTCAGGCGGGTGGTGCCTCGGGCTTCAATGCCGGCACGGGCTTCGGTGGCTTCTCGCACTTCGCAAGTAGCAATATGTCGCTCGAGGAGCTTGTGCGTCAGATGCAGGCGCAGGCCGATGCTCAGCAGCAGCGCAACACGCAGCGTCAGCAGCAGCCTACGCAGGAGAAGAAGATAAACGGCGACAAGGCGGACGAGTATGTCGACTTTGAGGAGGTTAAGTAGCTGTATCGTTGAATATTAAGTGAGCAGAATATGATAAAACTATTTGAGAACATAGGGCGATACTTTATGCTTATGGGCAAGGTATTCTCGCGCCCCGAGAAGCTAAGCATCTATCGTCGCCGTATATGGTTCGAAATCGAGGCGCTCGGTTTCAACTCAATATCGCTTACGGCCATCATCTCGGCATTTATAGGTGCCGTCGTAGCGCTACAGATGGCCATCACGCTCGAGTCGCCCTTCATACCGCAGTTTATGATTGGCTACGCCACACGTGAGGTTATGGTCTTGGAGTTTTCGTCTACGGTTGTGGCACTTATCCTCGCGGGTAAGGTTGGCTCGAACATCGCCTCGGAGATAGGTACTATGCGTATCACGGAGCAGATCGACGCCCTCGAGATTATGGGTGTCAACTCGGCATCGTACCTCATCCTGCCAAAGGTTGTGGCCACGGTGCTCTTCTTTCCGTTGCTCACGCTCTTTAGTATCTTCGTGGGTATCGTCGGTGGTTATGCCATAGCCTACCTCACGGGCATAATGCTCCCGGGCGACTATATCGAGGGTCTGTTCTACTGCTTCGAGCCCTTCTCCATAACCTACGCCTTGGTCAAGGGTGCAGTCTTTGCCTTCATCATCACCTCCATCTCGGCGTACTGTGGCTACTACGCCAAGGGTAATTCGCTGGAGGTGGGACGCGCCTCGACGCGTGCCGTTGTTGCTGGCTCTATCACCATTATGATTTTCGACCTTATCCTAACACAAATTATGCGAGTATGATACGTGCAGACCATATATCAAAGACCTTCGATGGCCGTGAGGTGCTCAAGGATATCACCGTAGAGTTCGATACGGGCAAGACAAACCTTATCATCGGACGCAGTGGCTCGGGTAAGACCGTGCTGTTGAAGTCGCTCGTCGGACTCCACGATGTGGATAAGGGCCTCATCTACTTCGATGACACGTGTTATACGAAGCTCGGCTTTAAGGAGCGCAAGGCCATACGTAAGGATATAGGTATGATCTTCCAGGGTGGCGCTCTCTTGGACTCTTCTACCGTGCGAGAGAATGTGCGCCTGCCTCTCGACCTCTTCACGACGATGACCGAGGGCGAGAAGCGCGACCGTGTGAACTTCTGCTTGGAGCGTGTGCGCCTCACGGGTGCCGACCATCTATACCCCTCGGAGCTTAGCGGTGGTATGGTCAAGCGTGTAGCCATCGCACGTGCTATCGTTCTCAACCCCCGTTATCTCTTCTGCGACGAGCCTAACTCGGGTCTCGACCCGCAGACGTCGGTCGTTATCGATAACCTCATCCAGGATATCACCAAGGAGTTTAACATCACGACCATCATCAACACCCACGACATGAACTCCGTGATGGAGATTGGCGAGAAAATTGTCTATATCCACGAGGGCCATAAGTGGTGGGAGGGTACCAAGGAGGATATCCTCCAGTCGGATAATCCCGAGTTGAACGATTTTGTCTTTGCCTCGGCGATGGCAAAGCGTGCCAAAAGCGTGGCTCGATAGCCACTATGGAGGAGCACAAAGTGATAGATTATTAAAAAAATTTAATATTTTCTTGTTTTTTAGAGCAGAAAGAAGTATTTTTGTGGTCTCTAAGGTAGCATAAAAAAGCGAATATATTAACTAATAATTAAATAATAATTAGCTATGATTAAGATTGGTATTAATGGCTTTGGTCGTATTGGCCGTATGGTATTCCGTGCTGCTTGCTCTCAGGCAGACAAGTTTCAGGTTGTAGGTATCAACGATCTCTGCCCTGTGGATTACTTGGCATATATGCTTAAGTATGACACTATGCACGGCAAGTTCGACGGTACGGTAGACTTCTGCGCTGAGGAGAATCTCCTTATCGTTAACGGCAACAAGATTCGCGTTACGGCTGAGAAGGATCCCGCAAACCTCAAGTGGAACGAGGTTGAGGCTGAGTATGTAGTTGAGTCAACAGGCTTGTTCCTCACCGCAGAGAAGGCTCAGGCTCACATCGCTGCAGGTGCTAAGTATGTAGTTATGTCGGCTCCCTCGAAGGACGATACCCCTATGTTCGTATGTGGTGTTAATACCTCGGAGTATGCCGGTCAGCAGATCGTATCTAACGCATCATGTACTACCAACTGCTTGGCTCCCATCGCTAAGGTGTTGAACGACAACTTCGGCCTTGTTAATGGTCTTATGACTACCGTTCACTCAGTTACTGCTACGCAGAAGACTGTTGACGGTCCCTCATTGAAGGATTGGCGTGGTGGCCGTGCTGCTTGCGGCAACATCATCCCCTCGTCTACGGGTGCTGCTAAGGCTGTAGGTAAGGTTATCCCCGAGCTTAAGGGTAAGCTTACGGGTATGTCTATGCGTGTTCCCACCCTCGACGTATCTGTTGTTGACCTCACCGTAAACCTTGCTAAGCCTGCTACTTATGAGGAGGTATGTGCTGCCATGAAGAAGGCATCTGAGGGTGAGTTCAAGGGCATCCTCGGCTATACCGATGAGGCTGTTGTATCGTCAGACTTCCTCGGCGATCCTCGCACCTCTATCTTCGACGCTACTGCCGGTATCGCTATCAACGAGACATTCATGAAGGTTGTTTCATGGTACGATAACGAGTGGGGTTATTCGAACAAGGTGTTGGATCTTATCTCAGTTATGAAGGCCTACAACAAGTAATTTCTTGTGATAAGGGGTCATCTTCGACCCATCCCTAAAAGTAAGAGTCCTCGGGCTGTACGTCGTGTACTATCCCGAGGCCTCTTCTTTTGTGATGTGCCAAATCTGGTAATGATGCAAAAAGCGGCGCTTATAGCAATAAATAAGTAACTGAATATTTGTAAATTACAGCGATATTTTAGAGATTAGTAGAAAACGTTTTCTACTAATCTCTATTTTTATGTCAAAATCACGCAAGATGCGCTGCC
>JAFWYM010000036.1 GCA_017517705.1 Alistipes sp. | reverse complement strand
TTGAACGTCAAAGCAAAGGCGTGAGCGAAGCGCACGGGGATGGGGATTGTTGCCGAAAACTTGTTTGCGGGCAAACAATCCTCAGCCACGTAAGGCAACACAGTTGCCCGCCTTTGCGCACAGCACCGCGCACCGCGCACACCACACAAAAAAAAGGCCTGCGACAAATCGCAGGCCTAATGTGGAGGTGCGGGGGTCGGACGATTGGATACATATCCAATCGAAGCCGTCATTTGCGGGAACTTGATTTCCGCAAATGCGGCAACCCCGAATAAAATCAGCGCCACCGAAACAAGCGCTGCATTGAACGTCAAAGCAAAGGTGTGAGCGTAGCGCACGGGGATGGGGATTGTTGCCGAAAACTTGTTTGCGAGCAAACAATCCTCAGCCACGTAAGGCAACATCGTTGCCCGCCTTTGCGCACAGCACCGCGCACCGCGCACACCACACAAAAAAAGGTCTGCGACAATCGCAGACCTAATGTGGAGGTGGCGGGGGTCGAACCCGCGTCCAAACAAGGAACCCCAGAGCTTTCTACACGTTTAGCCGACCATTTCGTCCTTCTCCTCGCGCCAGGCAGGCGGCAGCCAAACACGAGGCCCAGTCTCTAAATCTCGCACGATAACCGAGACACATACCGCGCTATCTCTTAATTGATGATACCCCATGATGATTGGTCGTTAAAGAGCGGAACAACCTCTCGGGATACTCGTCACACGACCTCCTTGGGCCACGCGATTAAGCCAATTTTCCCAGAAAATTAGGCAGCGAGTGCGTAATTGTTATTGCCATTTATAGCTTGAGCGTTCAGTTTAACGAGACCCCACACAAGGCTCGACGTGCTTACAATCGAATTCTACCTGCTGTCAAAACCGGTCACCCCCTTGAAGATGATGTTATGCACAGCGACAAACTATCGAGTGGCATCTGTGGCAATGCAAATGCGGTACAAAAGTAGTGATTTTTTGCGAAAGAAAAAAATAATTCATACATTTGCCTAAAATAAATGACTATGGAGCGTAAGAGTGTCATCGAATTAAGAGACGTATCAATATATCACGGCGATAGCAGTCGCAGTAGGTGCCAGGAGCGCGACCTTGTACTCTCGGGCGTCAACCTCGAGATATGCGAGGGCGAGTTAGTATACTTTATTGGCCGCGTGGGCTCAGGCAAGAGTTCGCTGCTAAAAACCCTCTATGCTGAGGTGGAGCTCACCGAGGGCGAGGGCAATGTTGTAGGCTTCGACCTACGTAAGTTACGTCGCAGGCAGATACCATATCTACGTCGCTCTATGGGCATAGTATTCCAAGACTTCCAGCTCCTCACCGACCGCAACGTATTCCTCAACCTCTACGATGTTATGCGTGCCACGGGCTGGCGTAACGAGCCGGACATACGTCGTCGCATAGACGAGGTGCTCAAGCTCGTGGGCCTGGAGCATAAGTGCTATAAGATGCCATTCGAGCTTTCGGGGGGCGAGCAGCAGCGCCTGACCATTGCGCGCGCACTAACAAACAACCCACATCTGCTTTTAGCCGACGAGCCCACAGGCAACCTCGACCCCGTGACGGCAGAGGGCATCATGGAGATATTCAAGCGCGTAGCGGAGAGTGGATGTGCCGTGGTTATGTCGACACACAACATATCGCTCATTGAGCAGTACCCCTCGCGCACGATACTCTTTGCTCAGGGCCACATCTCCGAGGTCGACGTAAACACCATCATCGGGCAGTAACGACCTTTACCTATATATATTACCACCACCAGCATATTTCGTGTATAGCTGGTGGTGGTATTTTCACAATCCGTAGACCCTCATTCTATCCGCCGGGGGCGATGTCTGCCGACGGGAGGAGGGGGTATCTTTAGCCTCACCAAAGGGCATCTCGGCAATCAGCCTCCAGTCGTCGCATATCGACCATCGTCGCGCTACCGACTTATCGATTAGAGGGTTGTAATGCTGCAATGAGGCGCCATAGCCCATATCCTCGAGGGCTGTCCATATAGCAAACTGATGCATGCCCGAGCACTGTTCCGACCATATATCGACCTTATCTGCATATAGAGGATAGGCATGCTTCAGCGCCTCGAGTGTCGACATATCTTCGTAGAAGAGCAACGTGCCACGCCCCGAACGAAAGGCGTCGTCTATGCGTCGCTTCGTCGCTTTGAACTTATCCTCGGCAACAAGCAGACGCAGCTCGTCGCTAACAATATCCCATAGAGCATGGTGCTCCTTGCCAAAGAGTATGACTATGCGCGCCGACTGCACATTGAATGGCGAGGGCATTGTCGCCAATATGCTATCGACAAGCTCAACAACCCTACTATCATCCGTAACGACACCATCACCAAGATTGTAGTAGCTGCGGCGCTTAGCCACAGCCTCAAGAAAAGTACGACCCATAACAAGTTTTTTTTATGGGTCGTACTACAATTTCGATACCAAACGGCTTAATATAGTTTTATGTATTCGTAGGTGTTACCCACGAGTTTGAGGTAGCGTTCGAACTCCTCGCGACGGATGACTACCGTAAAGCGGTTGTCGTTGGGATGAAAACTTAGCGACGACTGTTGTTGCAGCGCCTCGTCAAGAAAAAGGTGTACGTGGTTATCTACATCGTTGATAAGTCCGAAGGGCGACACCGACCCTGGACATAAGCCGAGCCACTTCATCATACGCTCGGGCGAGGCAAACGACAACTTACCCTGGTGGAGTATGTGTTCGAGATCGTGTATAGCCATCGACTGTTCCGAGTCGAAGCACACGAGATAGTGGCGGTTACCCTTATGGTTACGGAAAAATAGATTTTTGCAATGCTTCGATCCATCCTTACGCCAATACTCTCGTGCTATCTCTATCGTTGGAGCCTCGGGGTGTTCGTACCACGAGTACTCTATGTCGTGCTCATCGAGCCACGCGAAAACTCTATCTCTACGTTCCATATAACAAAGCAGCTATCGTTACAATGACAAAGGTAGGAAAATTATCGAAAAACTTGTTGCACAACTGCGAAAAAAAATATATCTTTGTGGGAATTAACTTTAAAAACATATCATATGGCTTTCGTCAATTGCCACAAATGCAACACTCGCATCTCCGACATTCAGGATGAGTGCCCACACTGCGGTCATCCGCTGCATACCAACACCATACAAGCATCTCGACCCTCGAGCATAGGCTACGGCCTATTCTATATCGTGATGTCGTTTGTCCTTGGCGCTGCAGCATACAACTATAAAGACTCGACAGACATCATCACCGCTTTCTTGCGTGAGGTCGAGCCATTCGTGGGATTGGATAACCGCGTAACAGGTTTTATGGTGCTATCCTATGGCGTTATGGCACTCACGGCAATATGCTTCATCTCGGGACTTGTATCCATAATTAAATCTGCAAAGGCTGCGCACATCATCGTCTTTCTGTCGATGGCAACCTTTGTGTGTATGGCATTATTTATCAACGACGGCAACTTCTTCGAGATCAACGACGAGCGCTTCGTGCCTCATAGCACCATACGTGCAACTATATGTCTGCACTTAGCCCTATGGCCTACGTTAGCAATAGCTACGCTCAATGCCATTATGACAGCACTAACACGAAACAACAAATAACAAATTAAACTACACTATACTATGACAAACGTTGATATTGTAAAGGCTAAATTTCAGGATAAGTTTTCGGCCGAGTGTGAGGTATTCACCTCGCCAGGTCGCATCAACCTTATTGGCGAGCATACGGACTATAATGGAGGTTTCGTATTTCCAGGCGCCATTGACAAGGGTATGGTTGCTGCCATCCGCCTAAACAATACGAACAAGGTTCGCGCCTACGCCATCGACCTCAATGCGTATTCGGAGTTTGGTCTCAACGAGGAGGATGCCCCCGCAGAGAGTTGGGCACGCTACATCTTCGGTGTATGTCGTGAGATAGAGAAGCGCGGAGGTAAGATAGCGGGCTTCGACACAGCCTTTTCGGGCGACGTACCCCTGGGTGCCGGCATGAGCTCATCTGCAGCCCTCGAGTCTACCTTTGCCAATGCTCTCAACGAACTCTTTGCACTTGGCATTGACCGCTTCGAACTTGCACGCATAGGCCAGTCTACCGAGCATAACTACTGCGGCGTGAAGTGTGGCATCATGGATCAGTTTGCCTCGGTATTTGGCAAGGCCGGCCACCTTATGCGCCTCGACTGCCGTTCTATGGAGTTCGAGTACTTCCCATTCAACCCTGAGGCCCACGGCTATAAACTCGTCTTGCTCGACTCGGTTGTGAAGCATGAACTTGTAGGCTCACCCTACAACGACCGCCGTGCTTCATGCGAGCGCGTAGCTGCCACTCTCGGTCAGGAGTTCCTCCGCGGTGCCACAATGGAGCAGCTCGATGCTATCAAGGATAGGATCTCAGAAGAGGACTACAAACGCGCGCGCTACGTCATCGGTGAGGAGCAGCGCGTACTGGATGTATGCGAGGCACTGAAGCGCGACGACTATGAGACCGTAGGCCAGCGTATGTATGAGACACACTGGGGAATGTCTAAGGACTACGAGGTATCGTGCGAGGAGCTCGACTTCCTTGCGACTGTTGCCCAGGAGTGTGGCGTAACGGGCTCACGTATTATGGGCGGAGGATTCGGCGGTTGCACCATCAACCTTGTTAAGAGCGAGCTCTACGACAACTTTATCGCTACGGCCAAGGCTCGTTTTAACCAGAAGTATGGACACGAGCCGAAGGTCTATGCCGTTGTCATTTCTGACGGCGCGCGCAGATTATAATTATTAAAGATATTATAAGCAATATTTATATCAACATAAAATAATAGAATAGAAAAAGTATTGCAGAGAACAAAAAAACTCTTATCTTTGCACCAGGAAAAGAGATTAAATAATAAACCTAAAAACTTAAAAGAGTATGAAAGATTTGAAAGGAACAAAGACCGAGAAGAACCTATGGGAGGCTTTTGCAGGTGAGTCACAGGCACGTAATAAGTACACTTATTTTGCGTCTAAGGCGAAGAAGGATGGTTACGTACAGATAGCTAAGATTTTTGAGGAGACAGCTGCTAACGAGAAGGAGCACGCAGAGATTTGGTTCAAGCTTCTCCAGGGCATCGGCTCTACGGCTGAGAACCTTAAGTCTGCTGCCGAGGGCGAGAACTACGAGTGGACAGATATGTACGCCCAGATGGCTAAGGATGCTCGCGAGGAGGGCTTCGACCACATCGCATTCCTCTTCGACCAGGTCGGCAAGATCGAGAAAGAGCACGAGGAGCGCTACCGCAAGCTCTTGGCTAACGTTGAGGGTGGCCTCGTATTCTCACGCGATGGCGATATGATCTGGCAGTGCTCTAACTGCGGTCACATCCACGTAGGTCAGAAGGCTCCTGAGGTATGCCCCGTATGCGTTCATCCGCAGGCTTACTTCCAGCTTAAGGCCGAGAACTATTAGTAGATTCGGGAGAGGAAGAGCGCCCCTCCCAAACTAACAACCACACAAGGGGCTGACTAAACAACTTTGGCCAGCCTCTTGTGTATATAGATAGATAAACGCATATATTTGATGACAACGACACTGATAATACTTGCACCATTTGTAGGCACGCTGATAGGTGCTGCCACCGTACTCTTTGCACGTCACAGCGTATCGTCACGCATCCAAAGTTCCCTCTTGGGCTTTGCTGCGGGCGTTATGGTTGCAGCATCGGTATGGTCGCTCATAATTCCCGCCATAGAGCTCTCGGCGGATATGGAGCGTATGAGCTGGCTTCCTGCAGCTGTAGGCATCATCCTCGGCATGCTCTTTTTGTTGGCATTGGACAGTCTGGTTCCTCATCAGCATATTAGCTCCGACACTCCCGAGGGTATCAAGTCATCGCTCGGCAAGCGCCAGATGCTTATGCTTGCCGTCACGCTACACAACATTCCTGAGGGTATGGCCGTAGGTGCTGTCATTGCAGGAGCTCTCGCGGGCGATGCAGGCATATCTGTTGCCGCAGCTATAGCCCTTGCCGCGGGTATGGCCATACAAAACGTCCCCGAAGGTGCAATCATATCGTTACCGCTACGTGCAGATGGAGCCTCGCGCCGACGCGCCTTTGGCTATGGAGCTCTTTCGGGCGTCGTGGAGCCCCTATCGGCACTGGTAATGATTCTTCTCTTTGAGCACATATCTCCCGCACTACCCTACCTTTTATCATTCTCCGCAGGTGCTATGCTCTATGTTGTTGTCGAAGAACTTATACCCGAGACCCAGCAAGGCAAACACTCCGATACGGGAACCATAGCCTTCGCCATAGGCTTTGTCATAATGATGATTCTCGACGTTGCCTTAGGCGCATAATCCAAGACGTCGACACACTATAAGAGAATTAACCTTTCAGCCACGTATGCTTCGCTACGGAGTAGATGGGCACAAAGGGGATAATTAGCGGGCGACGCTTGATGTATGCCTGAAACTCAGGATTGCTGCCATAGACCTCCATCTGGCGAAGTTCCAGGCGGCGAGCTCCACTAAACATTACATAGACAATACCCACGTATCCGAGCGAGGCAATCACCCACTGCCACACGGTGCAGCACGCGCCGAAGCATATAACGAAGCTTCCCGTCCACATAAGCACCTCGCCAAAGTAGTTGGGGCAGCGCACAAGACGATAGAGTCCCGTATCGACAAAGCGCGACGGGTTAATCTTCTTGGCAGCACTCTTCTGGGCATCGGCAACAATCTCGATAAGTACGCCCAAGGCAGCAACAGACATACCTATCCACGCCCATAGACTCTCTACCATTGCTCCGCTTGCAGCATTATGGAGGTAGAACGTCACGGGACTTATCTGTCCGATGTATAACAGCGCACACGACACCCATATCATAAACATCACGAACAAGGGTTTGCGCTGCGTATTATCGGGCTGATACAGTATCTTCTTATATGTTGCCGACTTACGTTCCCTAATAAACAGATATAGCGCCAGGCGCAAACCATAAACAAAGAGCACGCAACAGAGGAGTGCCGTAGGCAAGGTAATATTATTCCAAAACATCACCACCGTAGCCAACGAGAGCGCCGAGATAGATAGTCCGTAGCCGATGCTAAAGAAATAGATGAAATAGATCCAGCCGACAGCCGACACAGCAAACGATATTGCCAAGAGTATTAATAGATATGTCATAGCTATAAATATTTTTTGTCAACGACAAATTTAACAAATAAAATCAACAATCGTAACTTTTTCTCAATAATTCAGCCATTTTATACACAATATAACCAAAAACTCTCCTTGATGAGCATTGGATATAGGCGAATATTTTTTATCTTTGCAAAATACAAAGAGTGGTAGAATAAGAGATAGTTATGATAAAATATAGACATACGACACTAAAGAATGGACTGACGATACTCGTTAACCGCGATCGCGCCTCGAAGCTCGCAGCCATAAGCATACTCTACAAGGTGGGGGCTCGCAACGAGCAGCCCACAAAGACGGGGTTTGCACACCTCTTCGAGCACCTTATGTTTCGTGGCACAAAGAGTGTTCCCGACTTCGACATCCCCGTGCAGATGGCCTCGGGTGAGAACAACGCCTTCACAAATAATGACTATACGAATTTCTACATAACGCTACCAAAGGAGAACCTATCCACAGCGCTATGGCTCGAGAGCGACAGAATGGTTAACCTTGATATTAGCGAAGAGGCTTGCCTCACGGAGAAGCAGGTGGTAATTGAGGAGTTTAAGCAACGCTTTTTGAATCAGCCCTATGGCGATGAGCAACTGCTCCTGCGCGACCTATGCTATACCACGCACCCCTATCGTTGGTCGACGATAGGCATCTCGCCGCAACATATCGAGCGTGCCACGCTTGACGACATACGCTCCTTCTATGCCCTCCATTATCGACCGTCACAAGCTATACTCGCCATCTCAGCCGATATTGACGAGGATGAGATGATACGTATGGCCACGGAGTATTTCGAAGATATTCCCGATAATGGCGGTATTATTGCCCCCGTTGCACGGGAGCCCAAACAGACGGAACCTCGACGCTTGGAGGTGGAGCGCGACGTGCCGGCAACGGATATCACCATCGCCTTTCATATGGGTGACCGCCTCTCGCGCGACTTCTTCCTTGGTGACCTTGCATCCGACCTCTTAGCCGGCGGTGAGTCTTCACGCCTGATAAACAGGCTTGTCAAGGAACGAGGTCTCTTCTCGAGCGTCAATGCCTATATCCTCGGCAGCCTCGACCCCGGACTCTTCATCATCAAGGGACGTCTTATGCCGTCGACAACCGAAGTTGAAGCCGAGGAGGCACTGTGGGGCGAACTTCGCGACCTCATCGACGGCAACATCACGGACTACGAACTCGAGAAGGTTAAGAATAAGTTTGAGGCCAATATGCTCATGGGCGAGATCAACGTGATGAACAAAGCTATGAACCTCTGCTTCTACGCCATGACGGGGCGTCTGGAGCTGATAAACGAGGAGGCAAATATCTTCCGCTCAATAACACGCGAGGAGATTATGGACTTTTCGCGCCGCACCTTCAGTAGAGATAACTCATCAACACTTATCTATAGAGCTAAGAGATGAAACAGCAACCCGAGATAGTCACACCACGCAGCGTAGATATGCCACGTGCCACGGTGCATACCACGGCTAATGGCGTAAAGATATACACCCTCGACTCCAACGACTTCGAGGTTGTGCGCTTCAGCTTTGTATTCCACGCAGGCACATCGATGCAACATAAGCCCTTCACCGCCTCAGCCACAGCAAATATGCTGAGCGAGGGTAGCACATCGCTCACAGCACAACAGATAGCCGACGAGCTCGACTTCTACGGCTCCTATTTCGATGTTAACATCGACCGCGACTACTCCTATATATCGTTCGTGTCGCTCGCGAAGTTCTTCAGCGAGACAGCAAATGTCGCCGAGGAGATTTTGCTTCGTCCGGCATTCGAAGAGCGCGAGCTACGCAACTACTGCCAGAAACGCAAGCAGAGTCTTACTATCGAGCGTCGCAAGGTTGAGGTGCAGTCGCGCGAGATCTTTGCCGAAGCACTCTTTGGTGCTAATCACCCTTATGGCATGTCTACCGATGGTGAGGCATACGACGACATCTCACGCGAGGATATCATAGCCCTATACAACGAGCTATACACCGCGGGGAACTGCTTTATTGTATGTAGTGGACGTATGAGCGAAGATGTCCTACAGCGTATCGAGACAATCGTTAGGAAACTACCCGGTGGCAAGCACCCCGAGGTATACTTCCCCGCTATAGAGTCCACAAAAAGAAGACTTCGCAATATAGATAGCGCTCTGCAGTCATCCATACGCATCGGCCGACTACTCTTCTCACGCACGCATCCCGACTTTGTTGGCATGCAGGTAGTTGCCGCCATACTCGGCGGATACTTCGGCTCGCGCCTGATGCAAAACCTTCGCGAGGAGCACGGCTACACCTATGGCGTAATGGCTGCTATGGTTAACTTCGACCGCGAGGGTTATCTTGCCATCGCCACACAGGTGGCACGCGAGCATCGCGACGACGCCCTTAGGGAGATATACACCGAGATCGAACGACTACGCACGGAGCTAATCTCCGAGCAGGAGTTGCAGATGGTCAAGAATATGATGATTGGCGAGGTGCTGCGCATCCTCGATGGCCCCTTCGGCATTGCTGATGTCACCATCGAGAATATAATGTGTGGCGTCGACAATGGATATACCGAGCAAAACGTAGAAACAATATTTGCCATCACGCCAGAGGAGATACGCCGCTTAGCCGAGCAATACCTCAAGCGCGAAGACCTGATTGAAACCGTTGTAGGCTAATGATTAACAGCGAATTAAAAGAGTACGTAGAGCGTGAGATACTACCCCGCTACGATCATTTCGACACGGCACATAGGCGCGACCACGTAGAGACGGTCATCGAGGCGGCACTACGCCTTGCCGAGGGCTACGATGTAGACCTTGATATGGTCTACACCATAGCTGCCTACCACGATACGGGGCTTGCATACGGTCGCGAGCGCCACCACAATGAGTCGCGACGTATCATCCTTGAGGATAGAGAGCTCGACCGTTGGTTTACGCGCGAGCAGATTGCCACTATGGCAGATGCTGCCGAGGATCACCGAGCATCATCCAAGAACGAGCCCCGCACAATATATGGACGCATCGTTGCTGAGGCCGACAGGGTCATCGACAGCAACACGATAATACGTCGAACTATACAATATACCCTTACACACCATCCCGAGTTGGATAGAGAGGAGGGATACGCAAGAATGGTGGAGCATCTCAGAGAGAAGTATGACTATGGCGGCTACCTAAAGCTATGGATCGAGGAGTCGGACAACGCCAAGCGTCTTAATGAGCTGCGCGCCATCATAGCCAACAAGGTACGCCTCAGAGAACTTTACGACACAATATACGACGAGGAGAAAACCGTATAAAACTTACTTATATGAGAAATTTAATTTACACACTGATTGCGTGTGTGCTATTTGCAACAGGCTGTCAAGAGCAGGAGTCGCTGCGTAGCATCAGGGATTTCAACTTCGATTGGCGGTTCACACTTGGCGATGATGAAGCCTACGCCACAGAGTCGTACGACGATACTCATTGGCGCTCGCTACATCTTCCACACGACTGGAGCATCGAGGGAGAGTTCGATGCCAACAACCCATCTACACCTGCCGGCGGAGCACTTCCCGGAGGTATCGGATGGTATCGCAAGCACTTCACCACGCCCAACATCCATGGCAAGGTAGTGAACGTGGAGTTCGATGGCATCTTTATGAATAGCACCGTATATGTCAATGGTCACGAGGTGGGCTTCCGACCCTATGGCTACTCTTCGCTGTCGTACGACATCACACCATATCTTAAGCCCAAGGGCGAGAGGAACATTATAGCCGTGCGCTGTGACAACTCCGAGCAGCCCAACTCGCGCTGGTATGCCGGATGTGGCATATATCGTAACGTACGTCTGGTGATTACGCCCGATGTATTTGTCGAGTACTCCGGAACCTATGTCACCACACCCAAGGTTAGCGATAACATCGCTGAGGTACACGCCACCATAACCATTACGAACAAGAGCGATGCCGACCGCCACATTACAGTAATAAACGACATTGTCAATGCTGACAACAAGCGCGTATCTCGCACAAAGAAGGAGATTACCATCGAGGCAGGCAAGAGTTCTGAGGTGGTGGCAGATGCAAATGTCACATCGCCACATCGCTGGGATATAGACAACCCCTACCTATACACCCTACGCACAACCATCGAGGAGAACGACGCTAAGCTCGACGAGTACAATACCACATTCGGTATTCGAGAGTTCAAGTTCGATGCCGATACTGGCTTCTGGCTCAATGGCCGCAATGTTAAGCTCTTAGGCGTATGTATGCACCACGACATGGGCGCTCTTGGCACTGCAGTACACCGCCGTGCCTTGGAGCGTCAGCTCGACATCCTCGAGTCGTTCGGCGTAAACGCCATACGTACATCGCACAACCCGCCGACACCTGAGCTTCTGGATATGTGCGACAGGCGAGGTATCCTAGTTATGGACGAGGCCTTCGATATGTGGCGTCGCGCCAAGACGCAATACGACTACGCACGTTTCTTCGACCAGTGGCACGAGAAGGATCTCATCGACTTCATTAAGCGCGACAGAAACCACCCCTGCATCGTTATGTGGTCGGTAGGTAACGAGATTCTCGAGCAGTGGGACTCGCAGGAGCAGCATACCCTCGACGATCTACCCACCGAGCAGCGTAACCTGCTGATGAACTTCCTCTCCAAGAATGCCAATGGCGAGATTACGGATGCCGACCTTAACGCCAACGTGCTGCTCACACGCCACATTGTTGCAACACTCAAGAAGTATGACAACACCCGCCCCGTAACGGCAGGTTGCAATGAGACACGCCCATTCAACAACCTTCTTCGCTCGGGTGCTATTGACATTGTAGGCTTCAACTACCACGAGAAGGACTACGACTCAGTACGCCTATGGTATCCCAATATGCCGTTCATAGGCTCCGAGACTGCCTCGGCACTCAATAGCCGTGGCTTCTACCTACACCCATCGAGCAAGCTACACGTGGTGCCTGAGCGCTGGGATCTACCCTACGACACCGACCACCACCAGTGTTCGGCCTACGACAACTCGCGTGCTCCGTGGGCAACACTCCACGAGGAGGCATGGACTGTTGTACGCGACAGAGACTACTGCGCCGGCACATTCGTATGGACGGGCTTCGACTATATCGGCGAGCCAACACCCTACTCATGGCCATCACGCTCGTCATACTTCGGCATCGTGGATCTCTGCGGCTTCCCGAAGGATTGCTACTACATGTACCGATCGGAGTGGACTGACGAGCCTACGCTACACCTCTTTCCGCATTGGAACTGGAATGAGGGAGATACCATTGACCTATGGTGCTACTACAACACTGCTGACGAGGTTGAGCTCTTCGTAAATGGTGTATCTATGGGCATCAGCCGCAAGACCGACAAGCGCCTTCACGCGCTATGGGAGGGTGTGCGCTTCACGCCGGGAGAGATTACAGCCATAGGTTATAAAGATGGCAAGGAGGTATTGCGCCACACACGTGTGACGGCTGGCGAGCCTCACAGCATAACGCTCACACCCGATCGTACGACGATACAGGCTGATGGTTACGATCTTTCGTATATCACCATCGACTGCGTGGATGCCGAAGGTAACTTTATGCCCACAGCCATGAATCAGCTATACTTCACTGTCGAGGGCGCTGGTGAGCTTGTCGGCGTAGACAATGGTAACGCGGCAGGCACAGAGTCGCTCAAGGGCAATAAGATGAAGCTATTCAACGGCAAGGCCTTAGCCATAGTACGCTCCATCAAGGGCGAGAGTGGCGACATCGTTGTCACCGTCACGGGTGACAACATCGAGGGTGGCAGCGTGACACTTAAGAGCAGATAAGCATTGCGGGGGGGGCTATATTATTTCGTAGTTACCCCTCACCATTAATATGTATTTTTATGACAAAGATAGAGCGCGAAAAGGTTGTGGTGGAGAAGATGATCAACCTCTACTGCCGTAAGAATCTCAACACTCATGAACTTCCCGAGGAGTATCGCGAGCTATTGCAATATGCCCATAGGAGGCTCGACAGCTGCAAGTTTGGCAACAATAAACCTGCGTGCAAGCGATGTCCCATACACTGCTACAAGCCGACGATGCGCGAGAAGATACGCGCCGTTATGCGCTGGGCGGGGCCACGAATGCTCTTCCACGACCCCATAGCTGCCATCCGCCACCTACTCAACAGGTAGCTTTGGCCATATCGTCGGAGGCTGTATCGACACCCACTCAGCACCATTACCGCGCGATGTAGCCGTCATACGCACCGCCTTGATGGCTCGCGTGGGCGCCTCGATGTAGTACATGCCACACTCCATGTCGCCAAGGCGCTCGAAGGTGATGCCATCGTAGCTCACCTCCACATATCCATTCTCAAACGTGAAGCGTGGTAGCTGGAAGTTACCCGTTGCCACCTTCATACGTCGACACACTACGGCATTGTCGAACGTAAACATCACCCAGTCGCCCACATCCGCAGCACGCGAGGTACGCGCCAGACGACCATAGCCCTCAGCCTTCTCGAACGAGAACTTCTCCCTGTCGCTCATCGACGATGTTATGGTAAATGCGGGAGTTATAGTGCTGAAGTGCGCCTCGACAGCCGCCACGGGCGACATAGCCTCACCACGACGCGAGCGGAAGGCATAGCGTGCAGGCACAGAGGTATGTATCGGTGTGGTATATTGATGCTCCCCCTCACCATCCTCACACGTATAGTATATCGAGCTGCCATCATCCACCGACACGCTCAGCTTGCCATCGCGATACACCACCTTCGGAGGCATCAGTCGGTAGGCTACGCCCATAGCATCGAGCCTTGCATAATGCTCTACCATGCGATCGTAGAACGCCTCCTTGTCGCGTAGGTCGCTATCCGTCCACGCCACCTCGGCAAGCGCCACGACGCGAGGGAATGTCTGATAGTGGAGATAGTCGGGGCTCTCGGGATTGCGCGAGGCGTATGCCTCGCTGAAGAACGACGCCTCGACACCTACGATATTGGCCTCCTCCGTAGCGCTAAAGCCTACGCCCTGTGGTGTGAATCCATAAACCTTTGTCCAGTCGAATATTGCTGCCCAGTCGTGACCCGGCTCACGTGGCGTCTGCTTCATATCGAAGTAGAAGTACTGCCCAGGCATTACGATAGTGCCATAGCCCTTTGCTGTCGCCTCGCGACACTCCTTCATGCCCTCCCATCCGTATACACGTGTCTCGGCCGTGAGCGTGCCACCATCAATAGCCTCATTCCACACCGCGGGGAGCTTACCATTGACCTCGAGAATCGCAGCTATGCGCTCCATAAAGTAGCGTTGCAGTTCTGTCGTCGAGCTCATATCGTTGCGCGACATCAGCGCCTGGCAGTCGGGACAACGACGCCACTGCGACATATCGACCTCGTCACCACCAACATGTATATATGGCGATGGAAACATGGCACACACCTCCGCGAGGATATCCTCGATAAGCTCGTAGTTCGCCTCTTTCGCAGGACAGAATGCCGAGCGCGTGTCGTAGCCGAGAGCCGAGGCCGTATTTGGCGTATAGCGACATAGTATCTCGGGGTGTAGCGTGGCTATACATAGGCTGTGGCCCGGAAGGTCTATCTCAGGGATGACGACGATGTTACGCACGCGCGCATACTCTACTATATCGGCTATATCCTCCTTCGTGTAGTACCCGCCCCATCGCTCGTTCCATTTACCGTAGCGAGGCCATATCTTCGCGTCGCCACCACGGAAGCCTCCCTCATGTGCAAGCTCGGGGTGCGACTCTATCTCTATACGCCACGCCTCGTCGTCGGTGAGGTGCAGACGTAGGTTGTTTATCTTATGATATGCCAGGATGTCGATATACTCCTTCACCGCCTCGACATCCATCCACGTGCGACATACGTCGAGCATAAAGCCGCGATGTCCCCATCGTGGGCTATCCTCAATGGTGCAGTGAGCCAATGTTGTGGGGAGCACGTTGCCACCGCCATATACACCGGATGGAAGCAGCTGAAGCAGCGTCTGTATGCCGTTAAAGATGCCACCGTAACCACCGCCAGTGATTACAATGCCTGCATCGGAGATGTCGAGACGATACTCCTCGGTGGCAAGTGACGCATCACATAGCATACGTATAGCGCCACCGTTGTATGTCACGCCTATGTGTAGGTGCTCGGCCAGATAGCGAGCAGCAGGGAGTAACTCCATGTTGCTACACCCTATCTTAGCGTTGGCACTCAGCGTGAATATGCCCTCGCCCATAACAATGCTACGTGGCTGAGGTATTATACCTCTGGCACTCGTTGCGACTACAGAGGCTATGGCCATGGCGACAATGAGGAGTAGATATTTAGTGTGCTTCATACTATTTTCGGTTTACTGCAACAAATGTAGCACTTATTTTTCAATCGCACAACACCATATAACCGCCTCATGCCAGCAAAAAAAAAGCGCCCGACCCTAAGGCCGAGCGCATGAATATACCTAAAGTATATGTTAACTACTTAATGTTAATAGTTGTTTTTGCACCATTAGTGCTATCCCACGGAGAGATATATGCCAACTCACCATAAGCGGGAGCTGTGCAGCTATCCAATGTTACACTAATACCAGCTACGATGTGGCAACTATTAATCTCAACTGCACCTTCAGAGGCTGCATTTGTTGTAACAAAAGCACACCTTGTAAAGTTTACAATCTGACCGCCCTCTACATCATTGTGTGAGTAGCAGTTTATGCCACGGTCACCATAGGTAAAGTTGCAGTCGGTGAAGTTAATATTTCGACAGCCATAAGTCCAAACACAGTGCTCGGCACCATTTGAGTTAAGATTGCAGTTCTCGAACTTAACCTCAGGGCCATACAAGAACTGTAAACCATTAATATCACAATTCTTGTAGCTAAGGCTATCGGTATTGGCAAAACCCATATTGTTTGCCGTGCCGAAATTAATAGTAACACCCTCAAATGCAAGAGTTGCACCAGTTACATACTGATCATTTTCGTTAATTTTACTTGCATCAATGACTGTCGTCTTAGTACCAACAATCGTAAGAGTCTTACCTCTCAAGTCTACTTTGTCGACGAAGCCATCCAACATTGTAAAGTTGCCAGACGTAAGAGTAACCTTAGTATTACCCTCACTTATAGCTGTCTCCAATGCAGCCTGAGTACCTACTACGGGGTTACCCTCTGCATCCTCAAACAGACCATCGGCAACATAAGTGTAGCCGTCGATTACAAGCTTACCGGTTGTACCAAGCTCGGTGCGACCATAGAGGCGACGAACATCAGCAGTAGGAGCAGTCTTACCGGTCTGCTCAAGTGTGTTACCACTTGCTGTGATATTGTTGATTGTTACCTCACCAACGTTTGCAGTACCAAGAACGACACCTGTACGCCAGCCTCCAGTATTGGTTGACTTAATGTTACAATCCTTAACAGTACAATTCTCGATGGTAGTGTATGTCCAATCACTTGCACCAGCGTGACCATTGATACCACCTGCTGAGCCGGTAGCGTTGATGTCTACACCAATTACTGAGCAGTTCGTAATTGTCACATACAACTTAACGGGGCCATCAGTTACATTGCTATAACCCGATGTCCAACCAACAAGACCACCGGTACGTGAACCGCTAATAGTAGAGTTTGTAAAGTGACAGTTATCAAGAGTGATAACATCCATAGAGTCTACGCTCTCGATAAATGCACCAGAGCCATTGCTATTAGTACTTACAATATCAGAATCAGTAATAGTAAGGTTCTTGATGATGATACCCGAGCCACCTGCGAAGCCGCCTTCGAACAAAGGAGCTGTAAGGCCCTTAATAACCGAGCCCTTACCATCTATAGTAACTATATCAGCACCATGATAGCCATCAACATCGATAGGTGTCCACGTGGTGTTGGTCATATCGAGCGTTGTGTTCTCGGCAAACACAATAGAAGTGTCACCAGCACCGGCAGCACCTGCGCTCTTAAGAGCATTCTCGAGAGTATCAAGTGAGTTTACAACCAAGTTACCCTCCTCGTCGGTAATGATACCCTTGCCAATCCACTTGTTGCCGTCGATATATACAGTAACATTCTCAGGAGTATTCTTGATGTTAAACAAAGTCTCGCCAGTATTTTCACCCTCGGCAAAGCCTGTGTTTGTCGTTGTGTTTATGTTAAGTACATATGGGCCCTTAGAACCGTCAATCTCGATAGCAGCCTTGCCCAACTCTGTAGCCGTGAACTCACAATTGTTAAGCGTCACATTGTGTGTCTCGCCACTGATAACAGAACACAAATGCAAAGCACGGTCAACACCATTAAACTTACAGCGGTTGAACTCAATATTGTTTGAAAGACCAGTCCAGAAGTACTGACCAGGCTGGCAAACGAATGTTGCATCGTTAACGACAACATCATCAGCTGCAAACTGTAAATAATCGGTAAACGTACAAGCGTCATAAGTCTCCTTAAGAGCTCCAACAAAACCGTGATATGTAGGATTAGCACCGTAAGCCGTACCATCGATTGTCACACTCTTGAAATAGAGCTCAGAGCCAAGATAATCCTTTCTTGCATGTGTAGATGAGGGCTGATTCAGAACAACATTGCCAATACCCTCAAATGAGAGGCTCTTGTTCTGGAAGTAAGGCATATCGATTGCACCCTTGCCTGCAGCAACATAGATAGTGTCACCATTTACAGCATCAGCAACAGCCTCAGCCAACTCCTTTGCAGAGTCAACCTTACGGATAACTACGACATCTGCGCTGTCGCAATCATCAACTATGGTTACGCTTGCCTGACGACCTACGATAACACCGGCGTTACCGTCCTTGTCACCCTCCGAGTATACGGGAAGCTGGTCTGCTGTAACAGTTGCGTTCTCTACGTAGCACTCCTTGATAGTGGGCTTGCTATTACCAGTAGCAGTACCAACGACAGCTGCAACATCGCGGAAAGCGGTAATTGTGACATTCTTCACAGAACACTTCTCAACAGATGCAGCACCGCTATCAGCCGTAAGATAACCTACGATAGCGCCAACGTGGCTACCCATATCATCCTTCAACGTGGTAACTGTTACGGTTGCGTCATCAACATGACAACCCTCAACCTTACCACAAGTGTTGCAACCCAAGATTACACCTGCCTTGTTGTGACCCTTGATTGTCGCCTTGTTTACCTTAATATTCTTGATGGTACAGCCATAAATCTGACCAAACAGACCCGTAGAAGAGTTATCAGTAGTATTAACATAGAGGTTATAGATAGTGCAACCATTACCATCGAAAGTACCACAGAAAGGCTTTAATGCACCAATAGGAGTCCAATTGTTGTTGTCGAGGTTGATGTTGGCGGTGAGAACATACTCCTCCTTAGCCCAGTCTACCTCGTCTGCGCGTGTAGATGCTGTTGAGGGGAGCGTGCCGTTTACGGCAGCTGCCAGGTATGCCAACTGAGCACCTGTGCCAATCTCGTATACGCCATCATTGTCGCTATCAACGGGAGCGCTCATAGAGGTACCATTCCACAAGTCTACATCGAAGTCATCCTCCTCGGGATTCCAGTCGGTGCCGGTGCCGTCGCCAACATTGTCGAATACGTCGTCGATGGTAACCGTGATATTGTTAGAGTCGGTCAAGATGGGACCCTTAACAGTT
>JAFWYM010000035.1 GCA_017517705.1 Alistipes sp. | reverse complement strand
TTTTATTACATTTGTCGGCAAATAAATTTATCAAACTTCGCTTTTATGATAAGTGTGGATAGAATAATAGAGGAGATAGACCTCTCACAACTAATACGGGAGAGTGGAGACGATTTTATCATCAACCTCAACGATGCATTCCGCGACATTGAGACCACCAACCAGATACTACTCCGTAACGGTGTGGTAATTCTGTTATGTAAGTCCGATGGTGGTGTTATTACGATTAATAGCAAGGAGTATAAACTATCGAAGAGTTGTGTAATAGTCCTGCCATCAAACCATATTATCGGAAATATAGACTCGTTGCTAATGCGCGAGAGTCATGCAATTGCCGTTTCAGAAGACTATATACTTAATATGCCGTCGCCTATCGACACCAGCATTTTCGGCTACTCTCGTTATATGTCGGTAATAAAAATTGCCGACGAGAAGTTTGCCGATTTGCAGAGTTATTATCGGTTTATATATAAGGAGTCGAAAGAGGAGAGCAAATACCGATTAGAGATTGTCCAATCAATATTTTACGCACTAATTCTGGAGATTTTAGCAGAGTATGAAAAGGTCTTCGAGGTGGGCGACACCACATCAGATATAAAGGCAAACGACCTGTCGGATAGGTTCTTTCGTTTGTTAGGGGCAAATTACAAGACAAATCGTTCAGTTAAGTTCTATGCCGACAAACTAAACCTAACCCCCAAATACCTCTCAACAGCCATCAAGCGTGTTACGGGGCGACCAATACTCGATTGGATACACGAAGCGATACTTATAGATGCCAAGATGTTGCTCCGCACGACAGATATGACAGTACAAGAGATATCCGAGCAACTCAATTTTTCGAGTCCGTCGGCATTTGTGCAGTTCTTCAAAAAGCATACGGGTAAAACACCTCGTAGCTTATAACGTGAAGAGTTAATTAGTGGGAGAACCGTAGATACAACGCTCGGCAAAAATGCCGTCGATGGATAGTACTTGACGTACATTCCATTGACGGCACTTTTTGTTAGCGGCGGTAGATGCTGCTTTACAGTCTAAAATTTTTGATTAGAAGGCTGTAGATGTGGTGCATCGCAAAAGAGGAGTCCTCGGGATAGTACTAAAACGTACAGCCCGAGGACTCCGGCTTTTAGGGATGTGCCGCAGATGCAGCCTTATAATCGAAAATTATCGGCGGGGCTTAATATCAAGCTTCACCGGCTTAATCATATTCTCGGGGAGAAGGATGGTGTCAAGCTCCTCCTTGGTGAGAATGCCATGCTCGAGGACGATGTCGTATACGCGACCACCTGTAGCCATAGCCTCCTTGGCAATCTTGGTAGAGTTCTTATAGCCAATGATGGGGTTAAGGGCTGTGACGATGCCGAAGCTATCCTCGACATACTTGCGGCACTGTGCCTCATTAGCCTTGATGCCATCGACGCAGTTTACGCGGAGGGTATCGAAGCCGTTCATCATAATCTCGGCAGACTCGAAGCAGCACTGCGCCATAGTAGGCTCCATGGCATTGAGCTCCATCTGAGCCTCCTGAGCACACATGGCAACACATGCGTCGTTACCGATAACCTTGTAGCATATCTGGTTCATAACCTCGGGGATAACGGGGTTAACCTTACCGGGCATGATAGATGAGCCGGGCTGACGTGCGGGGAGGTCGAACTCGTGGAGACCGCAGCGAGGGCCTGAGCCGAGGAGGCGAAGGTCGTTACATATCTTGTTGAGCTTGACAGCCACGCGACGGAGTGCCGATGAGTAGCCCACCATACATGTGGTATCAGATGTGGCAGCTACGAGATCCTCGGCGAGCTTAATATCCCAGCCCGTGATGTCGCGGAGCGCAGCGATGCACTTCTCCGAGTAGTCGGGCTCAGAGCATATACCCGTACCGATAGCCGTAGCTCCCATGTTTACCGTGAGGAACTCCTCGGCAGCAAACTCAAGGTTCTTCTTCTCCTCGCGGAGGATCTGCGCAAAGGCACCGAAGGTCTGACCCAGAGTCATGGGCACAGCATCCTCAAGCTGCGTACGACCCATCTTAAGGATGTGGGCAAACTCCTTAGCCTTCTTGTCGAACGACTCGATAAGAGCCTCGTAGTGCTGCATGAACACCTTGTGTGTTGCGTAGAGACCAAGGTGTATACCACAGGGGTAGGCATCGTTAGTCGACTGCGAGCAGTTTACGTGGTCGTTGGGCGAGCAGTACTGATACTCACCGGCCTCGTGACCCATAATCTGAAGAGCACGGTTGGCGATAACCTCGTTGGCGTTCATGTTGGTGGTGGTACCGGCACCACCCTGAATCATATCGCAGGGGAACTGGTCGTGGTGCTGACCCTCCATAATCTCGCGACAAGCCTTAGAGATGCCATCGAACTGAGCGTCGGTAAGAAGGCCGAGCTGGTGGTTGGCAACAGCAGCGCCGAGCTTTGTCATAGCCAAGCCGTTGATGAACAACGGATAGTCCGAAAGGTGGAAGCGGCTGATGGGGAAGTTAATGATACCGCGCAATGTCTGCACACCATAGAGAGCCTCAACGGGCACCTCCATCTCACCGAGAAGATCGCTCTCAACGCGAGTCTTACCTGAATACTTAGTAGTCATAGTTAGTTTGTTTATGTTTATTTGGTTTTAAGATTCGTACGTTGTTATCCAAACAATAGTGCTAAGGTACGATTTTTTTCCTAAACGACAAATTATTGCGCAAACATTTTGCATTTTAGGGGCTATTGCGCCACGAATAGTGAGTTTTCGTGCGCCTTAGTGCTATTGCCCTCACCGCACCATGCCGTATGAGGATGACTAAAAAGCAGATTTGTCAACTCCTTCTGTTAGGAGGTTGAATAAAAAGATGTAGTTTTAGGCATGCGAAGCCCGAAAAAGCGGAGTTTACTTGGCAACTACCTTAAAGTCCTCCTTTTCAAAGGAGGATTTAGGTGGATTGTAAATATATAAACTAAAATGCGTCAGCATTTTGAGGGCAAGCATAACGACAAAATACACTTTTTATTCAGCCTCGGTCTACTAATTTCATCGCTAATTTCTAATTAACAGCCACGAATTACTCATTATTAAAAAATTTTACTACCTTTGCGAATTATATATAAATAGGTATGGAGCGCATAGCCATATTTCCCGGGTCGTTCGACCCCTTCACTCGCGGTCATAAGGCCATCGTCGACGAGGCACTGAAGCTCTTCGACAGGGTTGTTGTAGCCATAGGTCACAACACGCAGAAGCGCGGGATGCTCACAAGCGAGGCACGCAAGAGAGTTATCGAGGATGTATATCGCGGCAACGAGCGTGTCGAGGTCACGGTATACTCTTCGCTCACGGGCGACGAGGCACGACGCTGTGGCGCCACAAGCATCATACGCAGCGTACGTAACGCCACAGACTTCGAGTATGAGCGGACAATGGAGCGCGCCAACCGCAACATATTCCCTGAGCTCAGCACCGTGATACTCATGGCACCGGCAGAGGTGGAACACATATCATCGTCGCTGGTGAGGGAGTTGCGAGCCTTTGGTCACGATGTCACAGCATTGATGCCCGAAGGTATAGATTTAGAGAAGTATATTTTGAGAGACGAATAACCAAACTAAAAAGAGCAATAAGCAGATTATGCAGTTTACAGCAGAGATGATCGCCGGACTACTCGGCGGAACTATCGTTGGTGACAAGAGCGCAACCGTAGCTACGGTATCCTCTATCGACGGCGGCAAGGCAGGCTCGTTAGCCTACCTCACTAACCCTAAGTATGAGCAATATGTATACACCACCGAGGCAAGCATTGTACTGGTGGACAGCACCTTCGAGCCTAAGCAGGAGGTTAAGACTACACTTATAAAGGTCGAGAACGTGGGCGCATGTGTGCTCAACCTCCTCGAGATGTATAACGCCTCACGCCCCCGCAAGAGTGGCATATCGAAGCTCGCCTCGATACACGAGGGTGCCACGCTTGGCGACAACTGCTACGTGGGCGACTTCACCGTTGTGGAGGCCACAGCTAAGATTGGCGACAACGTACAGCTATACCCCCAGTGCTACGTAGGCGACAACGTAACGATTGGCGAGGGCACGAAGATATACCCCGGGGTGAAGATATACGAGGGCACGGTGATAGGCAAGAATTGCATAATACACGCTGGCGTAGTGCTCGGTGCCGATGGCTTCGGCTTCGCACCCAAGGAGGATGGCTCGTTTGCCAAGATTCCGCAGCTCGGCAATGTTATCATCGAAGATGACGTGGAGCTCGGCGCCAACACCTGCATCGACCGTGCAAAGACCGATGCAACGATAATACGCCGTGGCGTGAAGCTCGACAACCTCATACAGATAGGTCACAACGTGGAGATTGGCGCAAACACCGTGATGTCGGCACAGGTGGGCATCGCCGGCACCTCAAAGCTCGGCGCCAACTGCTTCGTGGCGGGACAGGCGGGTGTTGCCGACCATGTGACCATAGGCAACCGCGTGAAGATAGGCTCTAAGACGGGCATAGACAAGAATGTGGGTGACGATGAGATACGCTTTGGCTACCCCGCGCTCCCCGGCATGCAGTACCACCGCTCGTTTGCCATCTTCCGCCAGCTTCCCGATATGGCCAGCAAGATGCGCGAGATGGAGAAGCGCCTAACAAAACTCGAGGAGTAAGGTGAACGACATCGTGCGCATAATGGGCATTGACCCTGGAACCAACTATATGGGCTATGGCGTCATCGAGATACGTGACGGCAAGCCCGAGGCGCTGGTCATGGGCGAGGTCGACCTACACAAGATAAAGGATGCGCACCAGAAGCTACGCTACATCTTCGAGCGTATACAGAGCCTCACTCAGGAGTATCAGCCTACGGAGGTGGCCTTCGAGTCGCCCTTCTTCGGCGAGAATGTGCAGTCGATGTTGAAGCTCGGCAGAGCCCAGGGTGTCGCCATAGCCGCGGTGCTCAGCGCCACGCAGAGCACCTCAATAGCCGAGTATGCACCCTCGCGTGTGAAGCAGGCAATAACGGGACGCGGACAGGCATCGAAGGAGCAGGTGGCCGTGATGATAAACTCCATCCTCGGCACCGACTATAAGCCACGCAAGCTCGACGCCACGGATGGCATGGCTGTGGCACTATGTCACTGGTTCACAACATCCAACGCACTCACACGTGCCACGGCAGGTGAACGACGCAAGGGTCTTGGTGGCGATAGCAAGTCACGCCGCGGGAGTATGTCGTGGGAGGCCTTCGCAAAGTCCAACCCAGAGAGAATTAAATAGACACAACTAAAACAATAGAATGATTATGAATAAGCTAATGACAATTATTGGCGCCATAGCCCTCCTTGTGGGCTGCGCCGGTGGCGATGCCACAAAGAAGATAACAATCAAGGGCGACCTTAGCGGCACCCCCTTTGCGGAGGGTAACACCGTGGCACTAAACATCTACGGCGAGGGCGAGAAGAGTATTGCCACGACCACGCTCGACAAGGATATGTGCTTCAGCACCGAGGTAGAGCTTCCGCACGACACCTTTGTGCTTCTGAACATCGATGGCAACAACGTGGCACTCATTGCCGTTGATGGCAACGACATAACCATAGACTTCGACGAGGAGGCCTACGATTTCGATATTGAGGGCTCTAAGACTCAGGATGCTATCATGGATGCCGAGGCTCGTCTCGGCGAGATATTCGCACGTGAGGATGCCACCGAGGAGGATATCATCGCCCTCATCGACGAGGTCGTTGCCGCCAACCGCGACAATCTCTGTGGCTTGCACTTCTTGCGCTACTACGCTATGGTGAGCCCCCTCGACGAGCACTTTATTGAGCTCTTCAACTCACTCGATAAGAGTCTCGCTCATCAGCCTATCTACGAGAGCTATGCCTCGCAGATCGAGAATATAGCCAATACCGCTATCAACGCCGAGCTCAAGGATATCACCCTTCCCGATACCGAGGGCACTATGGTCAGCGTTGCCGAGCTATGCAAGAGTGGCAAGTGGGTACTTGTAGACTTCTGGGCAACATGGTGCGGCCCCTGCCGTGGCGAGATACCCTACCTTGTCGCTGCATACGAGAAGTTCGCACCCAAGGGTCTCGAGATCTATGGCGTATCGTTCGATCGCAACGGCACGGAGGATAAGTGGAAGCAGTTCATCAAGGATAACAATATGACATGGGTTAACGTCTGGGGCACGGATGCCAATGGCGAGTGGAGCGTTGCCAAGCACCTTAACGTGAATGCTATCCCTGCAAACTTCCTCTATTCACCCGAGGGTAGACTCGTAGCCAAGAATCTCCGTGGCGAAGAGATAGAAAAAATCCTTGCCGAGCATATCAAGTAACAAGCTGATTAACAGCATAAAGTAAAAGCGACGGTTTCAGCCGTCGCTTTTTTTTTGAAATTTATTTGCAAAAAAATTTGCACAGTAAAAATATTTGTCGTACATTTGCACTCGCAAAAGCAAAGGAATGGCTCCGTAGCTCAACTGAATAGAGTACTTGACTACGGATCAAGCGGTTACAGGTTTGAATCCTGTCGGAGTCACAAGGCGGCAATCGAAAGGTTGCCGCTTATTGTTTTTTCTACCACCACGGCGCAGTCATGGGGAGCCAGGGTAGACTGGGTAGAGTGGGTAGATTGGGTAATGCGCTATCAGATAACTCCCCATATTACCCACACTCCCCATACTACCCATACTACCCACAATACCCACACTACCTATAACTAAAAGACAAAAGAGAAGATTTTATTTTTTCTCCCTGGTCTCTTCGGGCTCAGTCTTAATAGCCGGTGGAGTATAACTAAATTCGTCATGCCGAGGAAGGGCATCCGTGGCGGTAAGGCACTATCAACAAAGGTAGATCGCCACAGAATTGCATAGAGCGTGGTTACTTATCAGCGCAGTCGTCGGATGCAATTCTTCGCGATGACGGCTTTATATGTTCGCCCACCGGAATTTGCAAGTGAGCCCTCATTGCTAATCACGCTGGATAGTTTCGAAGTGACAAAAAAAAGAGGATTGGAAAAAATCCAATCCTCACATTTTGGGAGTAACAAGATACTACTTGTTCTTCTTATCGTAGCGCTTTGCGTAACGGCTCATAAACTTATCCACACGACCAGCGGTGTCTACCAACTTCATCTTACCTGTATAGAAGGGGTGAGATGTGTTAGAGATTTCCATCTTATACACGGGATAGGTTTCGCCGTTCACCTCGATGGTCTCTTTTGTCGAAACGGCGGACCTGCACAAAAACACGTGGTCGTTCGACATGTCCTTGAACGCCACTAAACGATAATTCTCCGGATGAATACCCTTTTTCATTTCGTCTTTTTGTTATAATTAAGTACTTAATTCGGGCGCAAAGGTAACACTATTATTCTTAAATAGCAAACATAACCACTATTTTTTTATACCAATAAAGAGAAAAGTGAGCGCCACGAAAAATTTTCAGTCCCCTTTTTTCATTTTTTCTTGGTCGGGACATTTTTTTGTACTACCTTTGCACAGATATAGTGGGATAGCACTACTACCCCATCGGTGTTGAACGAATAATTATAACTATGGACGATGGCTATCACTCCGAAAATAACAGCTGTATCGTATCTCAATACGATACCCTTCGTCTATGGTCTCGAGCACGCCGATAATCTACGTGCCGACCTTCTGTTGGCACCCCCAGCCGATTGTGCTAAGAACTACATGGAGGGTAAGGCCGATATAGCCCTGCTCCCCGCTGCCGTTGTGCCCGACTTGCGCGACACGAATATCGTTACCGACTACTGCATCGGAGCTGTAGGTGCCGTGCGCACCGTGACAGTCATGTCCGACACCCCGATAGAGAGGGTGCGTCGTATATGGCTCGACCCCCACTCGCGCACATCGGTGCAGCTGTGCGGCTACCTCGCCAAGCATAAGTGGCGCATAGCGCCCGAGTGGCTCAACATGAGCGACTACGCCATCACTGCCGAGCGCAAGGAGGGCGATGCCTACCTACTCATCGGCGACAAGGTATTCGACTACGAGGGCATGTTCCGCTACACCTACGACCTCGCCATTGAGTGGCGCGAGACGACGAAGCTACCCTTCGCCTTTGCCGTATGGGTGGCACGCAAGGGTGTGCCGTATGAGATCACTGACGAGCTGCAGCACGCCCTTACGTATGGTGTGGAGCACGTATGGGAGGCCGTAGCAGCATCTAAGTATATGGGCAAGGATGGTGGTCTCACCGCCTACGACTACCTGACACGCAACATCGACTTCATCCTCGACGAGGAGAAACACCGCGCCCTAAAGAAGTTCTGGGACGCGGGCATACGCATAGTTCCCCGATCCTATTAAAGAGGCCGTACGGCACAATGCCGCGCGACTTCTTACCTCCGAAGGGTGACAATTGTTGAGCGTCACCACGAACCCCGCCCAACGGGCATAGTTGAATAATAAAGAATAAAACTATTGGAGGAGATATGATCACCATCTATCTTAAGCAATACAACAAGATTATCCGCAACGCCGACCCCGACCTCTTCGACGAGCTCGGCTTCGATGACATACTATGGATCGACCTTTTGGACCCCTCAATCAAGGAGCAGAAGGCCGTAGAGAACTTCATGGAGTTGAGCCTGCAGACGAAGCAGCAGGTCGAGGAGATCGAGTCTACATCTAAATACTCGGAGACCGAGAATGCCATAATCTCGAACTCCAACTTCTTCGTACCCCAGGGCGAGTCGTTCACCGTGGAGCCGGTGTCGTTCATAATATCTAACGAGGGTGTGCTCGTGTCTATGCGCCAGGCGGAGTTTCGCACCTTCCGCGAGGCAGAGAAGCGCCTGCAGATGAACTACCGCTCATACTCTACGGGCTACCATATCCTCATCTCGCTGCTGGAGGTACGCATCGACTACGATGCCGACCTTGTGGAGATGGTGGGCAAGCAGGTTGCCACGATGAGCAAGGATATATCGAGTGGCTCGAAGATCGACAAGGAGGTATTGTACCGCATCAACGCCCTGCAGGAGAATACCATGTTGCTGCGCGAGAATATCTTTGACCGCCAGCGTGTGTTATCCTCAATCCTGCGCTCGGAGCGCTTCCCTAACGATATTTACCCGCGCCTGCAGCTTATGCTTAAGGACGTGAACTCGCTCATCAGCCATGCCGACTTCAGTTTCCAGCGTTTGGACTACATACAGGATGCCGCCCTCGGCCTTATCAACATCGAGCAGAACGAGATTGTCAAGATCTTCTCCGTGGCAGCCGTAATCTTCATGCCCGCGACGTTGGTGGCAAGTATGTATGGCATGAACTTCAAGTTTATGCCCGAGTTGCAGTGGGAATATGGCTACGTGTGGGCTATAGCCCTCATGCTCATCGTCTCGGGACTCACGTTCTGGTTCTTCAAGTTTATGAAGTGGCTGTAAGCAGCAAGCACAGGAGGGGGGCTATATGATAAGGGGGATGACTAAAAAGTAAATATGTCATCCCCTTTATCGTAAGGAGGTTGAATAAAAGGTAAAGATGCAAAAAGCGGCGCTTTGTGCATCTTTACCTTATATCGAACATAGACAACTACTCCTCTACGATGTATAGATAACGCTCATCACCCACGCGCACCTCTACCTCAACGCTATGATCGGGCAGGGTCACATCGATGCTATCTCCCTCGAAGATATAAGCATACTCCTTATCCTCCACCCTATCGCGCACTATAACCTCGGCCACAGCGACATCCTCGACAAGCCTTACGGCGAGAGTGTTATCCTGCGACCATGCCACCTTGGCGATAAGGCGTGGGCGTGGTAACTTCGTCGAGGGTACTATAGGGCGACGCTTTATGGGCACCGTAGGACGGCTAGGTTCGGGAGCAGAACTATGGTCGCCGTTTATCGAATCAAAATCGGCAGCACAGCTCCACATCATAAGTGCTGCCGTCACGACTGTAATAATATATATAAGGTATCGTCTCATATCATCACTTTTCTGAGAGGGCCTCGACGAGTAGTTCAGCGTCCTCGCCCCCAACACTCTTAATCTTCTGCTTGATGTTATATCGTATCTTCGACACCGACACAGGGTCGCTATCGATAAATATAGCTATGGCGCGGTTCGAGAAGCCGGCAAAGAGATAGAGCGACACACGCCTATCGCGCTCGCTAAGCTTCGGGAGCACCTCGTTGAGCTTACGCATAAGACCTCCGCGGTACTCGTTGACAGCCATCTCCAACTCCTCGAGGCGCTTAGCGTCGTTCTTTATAGCCTCGATTGTCTGCACGAGTTTATTGAATACCATATTCTTATGTCGTGCGGAGCCACTATGGTCGTAATATGTCTCGCATAGGTCGTTAAGTTCGCTAAAGCGATCGCGATAGAGGCTACCCACCGACGAGGCCATCTCCAGCGGCAACGTGCGCAAGGTAAGCTGCAACTCGCTCACGGTCTCGACATACTGCGCAATCTCACGATTCTTACGTCTCAGGCGATACCACGCATAGAGTATTATCGCAACGACAAGTAGCGTAACCGCAGCGAAGATCATGGCATTACGCTCGGCCACAAGCTCCCTCTCGCGACGCTCGGCACGAAGGTCGCGCTGCAGCATCTCGACCTCGACATTAAGTACGGGCTGCTCCAGCACCTCGAGCATAAGCCTATCCTGCGCATTCTTGCTGTGCTCCTGCCAGCGTAGCGCCTCCTGCATAACCCCCGCATTGCGATATATTATGTAGCGGGCATACTCTATGTCTGCCCACTCGTTATCCTCCATCGTCGCAGCCGCCTCAACAAGACGCAGAGCCTCGTCCACACCGCCCTCGCGCGAGAGGAGCATAGCCCTGACGGCATGGTAGTGAGCATCGCCAAAGAGCAGACACTCATCCTGCATAAAGGTGTCGAGATAGACTCTACACGCCGCATAATCGTCGCGATATATCGACAGGTCGAGCAATTCGTGCAACACGCCACACTCAAACTCCCGATTCTCGGTCGCAATGGCATACTTCAACGCCTCGTTCAATACCTCCTCGGCACGCTCGAAGTCGCGCAACTGCACGAGCATACCTCCCATATCGTAGAGCGCACTTGCCGCATGATACTCCAACCCTAAGACGTCGAAGCATCTCTTAGCCTCGCCATACTCCTCGAGAGCGTTGGCAAAGAGACACCCATCGCTGTATATATCGCCCTTGGTGCGATGCAAGAGACCCTCAAGACGCAGGTCATCGGCATGCTCCAATGACGCCTCGGCCTCGAGCAATGCAACCATAGCCTCGGCGAGCTCTCCCCTATTGCGTGCCACGAAGGCCACCTGCACAAGAGCGCGAGCACGCTCCGCATGGTTGTCACTATCGATATAGTAGTCGCGCATAGGTCGCGCCAAGGAGTCGTCTGCAATATCGACGAAGTTATAGTAGTACACCTCGCTACACACCAAGGCATAGCGAGCACGGTGCTCACGACGACCGAAATCATCGAGGCTGACACGTCGTATGACCTCCAGAGCCTCCTCGGGACTATCCACACGCAGCTGCTCAGCCTCCTCGACAACGCGCAGCGCCTCCCTCTCCGAGCCACAACCCACAGCCATAGACATAACGACCAAGGTCACGGCCTGTAGCACCACACGACAAAGAGTATGTACAGCACGAAAAGACATAATCCTCTAAACACGAATGATTCAACATGCAAATGTAACCATTATTTTCGTAACTACAAAATATGTCGACGCCACCACGAAAGCCTAAATCTCAGAGATTAACACATATATGAAAAGTTTTTAGAAATTATTTAAAATTTAAGCATAATTTCCATAATATTTTATTATCTTTGTATAACGAATTAAATGTTTGCAATAGAAAATGACATCACTGGCAAAGTATTTTAATATAGATGCCGAGGAGAATCTTAAGGGCATCACGCACAAGAACAACATACTTAAGCGCAATATTATCGCATACATGGCGCTCAATGGCGAGTGTACCCTCTCGGAGCTCACGCGCGAGCTACACATAAGCGTGCCTACGATGACCAAGCTCGTTCAGGAGCTTGTCGACGACCTCATCGTCATCGACCTCGGCAAGGTTGAGACCCCCGGAGGACGTCGCCCCAATGTCTTCGGCTTAGCCAACTCGGCGATATACTTTGCAGGCATCAACGTGGGTCGCGACCACATGACATACGTCGTCACCGACCTACAGAACAACGTCATCAGCGAGCGCACGGACAACACCTTCGAGCTCGTCGACCGACCCCAGTGCTTAGAGCGTATATGCCAGAACATCGAGGCCTTCGTCACAGATTGTGGCATCGACAGAGAGAAGATTCTTGGCGTGGGCGTGTCGATAGTAGGCCGCGTAAACCCCGAGACGGGACGCTCATATAAGTACTTCACGTCGAGCGAGGAGTCCCTCACCGACATAATATCTTCGCGCATAGGCATCCGCGTGATGCTCGAAAACGACACCCGCGCACGCTGCTATGCGGAGTACACCACCGGCAAGTCGAAGAATGAGAGCAACGTCCTCTATCTGCACATGGGTCGCGGTGTGGCCATCGGCATTGTCATCGACGGCAAGCTCTACTACGGCAAGAATGGCTTTGCTGGAGAGTTCGGACATATCCCCTTCTTCGACAACGAGATAATATGTGCCTGTGGCAAGAAGGGATGTCTCGAGACCGAGGTCTCGGGTATCGCCATCGAGGATAAGATCGTGAAGCTCATAAGGAGTGGCGTCAACACACACCTAAGGGAGATGTACGACCGTGGCGAGAGCATACATATCAACGACATCATCGCCGCAGCACGCAACGACGACAACCTCGCCATCGAGCTTATCGAGGAGGCGGGTGAGAAGGTAGGCAAGGCCGTAGCCTTCCTTATCAATACCTTCAACCCCGAGACCGTGATTGTGGGAGGCAACCTCGCGCAAGCGGGTGAGTATCTCATGCTTCCGCTAAAGTCGTCGACAAACAAGTACTCACTAAATCTCGTATATAAGGATACTAAGTTCCGCGTGTCGAAGATGGGCGATAGCGCCAATGCGTGGGGCGTGGCAATGCTTATACGCAACAAAGTCATTGGCCTGTAGGATGTTAGACCTACGTAACGATATATGCCGTCTCAGGGCACTCGAGCCCTCCGACCTCGAGCTGCTATACCTCTGGGAAAACGACCCCGAGATATGGCGCGTAAGTGGCACTATAGCCCCCATCTCGCGTGAGCGCCTTCAGCAGTTTATCGCAGAGCAGAGCTACGACCTCTACGCCACGCGCCAGATGCGTCTTATCATCGAGAGCGACGGCATTGCCATAGGCACGCTCGACATCCTCGACTTCGACCCTCACCACCGTCGCTTCGGCATAGGCATACTCATCTACGACACCACGTATCGACGTCATGGCTATGCACATAGCGCCATCACGCTGATTAAGGAATACGCCCACAATACACTGGGCCTAAAGCAGATATGGGCAAGCGTTGCGGCCGACAACGACGCCAGCATCGCGCTATTTGAGAGTTGCGGTTTCGAGCGTTGCGGCTATCGCCGTGCGTGGCTGCGTCGTGGCACGGAGTATATCGACGAGGTGGAGTTTCAGGCATTGCTTATTAAGTAGTCGCGGGATACCGGATAAAGTGCTATCAGATAACTACCCACTCTACGCACACGACCCGTCATGGCATGGGTATGTACGGCGAGTAGACTCATTATTGTGCCTCTTCTTTTGTCGTTTCCAAAATAATCCTTACATTTGTACCCTAAAAGTAGAAAGATTAACCCGTAAGGCGCATAATGTCTTACACAATTGTTTATATAATGAAACACGCATACGTATTTCCTGGCCAAGGTTCGCAGGCCGTAGGTATGGGTAAGGATATCTATGATAACGTACCCGAGGCAAAGGAGTTGTTTGAGAAGGCTAACGAGATTCTCGGCTTCCGCATCACCGATATAATGTTCGCTGGCACCCCCGAGGAGCTTAAGCAGACAAAGGTTACACAGCCCGCCGTATTCCTCCACTCGGTAATCCTGGCTAAGGCTCTAGGCGTTAAGCCCGATGCCGTTGCCGGCCACTCTCTCGGTGAGTTCTCGGCCCTCGTTGTTGCGGGCGCCCTCTCTTTCGAGGATGGTCTGAAGCTCGTGTCGAAGCGCGCCATGGCTATGCAGAAGTGCTGCGAGCAGCAGCCCGGAGGTATGGCTGCCGTGCTCGGCTTGGACGATAAGAGCGTAGAGGAGGTGTGTGCCTCGGTCGACGGCATTGTCGTAGGTGCCAACTACAACTGCCCCGGCCAGCTCGTCATCTCGGGAGCCAATGCCGCCGTGGATGAGGCTTGCGAGAAGCTCAAGGCCGCAGGTGCGCGTCGCGCCCTACGTCTCCCCGTGGGTGGCGCCTTCCACTCACCCCTCATGGAGCCCGCACGTCAGGAGCTTGAGGCTGCCATTGCCGAGGCAGCGTTTACGACACCCTCATGCCCCGTATACCAAAACGTCGATGCTAAGCCCTACACCGATGCCGAGTCGATCAAGCGAAACCTTATCGCACAGCTCACAGCACCGGTACGTTGGACACAGATTGTCGAAAACATGGTAGCCGATGGCTTCACCACCTTTACCGAGGTGGGCCCCGGCAACGTACTTCAGGGTCTCGTCACAAAGGTTAGCCGCGAGGTGACAGCCGAGTCTAAAGCTACACTCTAAGCTATAAATTGGACTAAAAATGGTAGCCTTGCAGAGCGCAATGCTACCATTTTTGCATATGTATAAGCCAATAAGCAAAAAAACTTTTTAGATATTTTAGGCCTATATATGACTATATTTAAATGTAGGAATATCGTCATTTTTGTGAATTTTGGGTAAAAATAGCACGATAGTGGTAGAGAATTTTAATGAAAATTATTTGCAATTTGCTATAAAATTCCTATCTTTGCATAGTGAAGTGGGACAAAAAGTAGGCCTGTAGAGCGCAAGTGGTTATAAGTCAACGACTGACCGACTGCCGAAGAACAAAGAACGAGGAGTGAGAGAGTGGGCTATTTTCGACACTTTACGTAGTAATAGCGAGTTTTGAAATGGATCATCGCAACAAGATGATAGGAAGAGATAGAAAAATATTTACGTTTTTAGCATCGCTGCTTGTGACACTTTTGGTGCCACAGGTTTTGCACGCTCAGGACGACCGCCTCGACGAGGAGTGGCAGAGCGACACACGTCGTAGTGTGGTCATCGATTTCCGCGTGAATAGCGCGACGGTCGAGCGTGCCTACCACGACAATGCCGTGATGCTCGAACGTATAGACTCTATCTTCACAGCCATCAAGAACGACTCCCTCATAGAGATTGTATCGGTGGAGTTCTGCGGTACTGCATCACCCGAGGGTAACTCGGTAGTCAACAGCCGCCTCAGCCATGGCCGTATGAAGGCCCTCGAGGATGTCGTTCGCGACCATATCGACATTCCCGATAGCATCGTTACACACAACGACCACTACATCGCGTGGCATCACCTCGTGGAGATGATCGAGGCAGACGAGAAACTCCCGAGTCGCGACCGCGTGATAGAGATAATACACACCGACTACCCCGAGGCAAAGGACTGGGCAGGGAAGCCCATGGACGGTCGTCTACCCAAGCTTCAGGCGCTCGGCAGCAATGTATGGAACTACCTCCTACACAACTACTTTGTTCACATGCGTAACGCATGGTTCATAGTAGTGACACACCGCAACAAGGCAGTGGAGCCCCAACCCGAGCCTATACCTGAACCGGTGCCCGAGCCAGAGCCCGTGGTTGAGCCAGAACCAGAGCCAGAGCCTACACCCGAGCCAATGGCTGAGGAGAAGCCCCGCGTGCCCCTAATGAGCATAAAGAACAACCTCCTGGAGGATGCTGCATTGGTGGTCAACTTCGGAGCCGAGTTCCGCATAACAAAGCGTCTATCGTTCGACGTGATGGGTCACTACTCACCATACGACTACTTCACTGACGTACGTAAGATACGTGTATTTGCCATACAGCCCGAGGTACGCTACTGGTGGGGCGAGTCGCTCGTGAAGGGTCACTTCATCGGTCTGCATGCCCCCATAGCCGGCTTCAACGTACAGCTGAACGACAAGTACCGCTACCAGGATCCCAACCACGCAATATGGGGATTGGGTGTAAGCTACGGCTACGCCATGCCCCTGGGTAAGAAGGGTAACTGGGGAATAGAGTTCACCATAGGCGTAGGATACATGGACATCAAGTACGACGTATACGAGGGTGTGACAAATGGCCGCTACCTACGCACAGAGACACGTAACTACATAGGTCCCACACGTCTCGGCATAGACATATCATACCGCATAGACATGGGTAAGAAACAAAAGAAACAAAAAGAGCTCGAAGAGTAGCAACCCCACAAAGCCCGAGGGCCGAGAAAAAGGGTGCGAAGAGTGAGTGAGAGGGTGCGAAGAGAGAGGAAAAAGGAGAGGGTGAGTGCCAGGAGAGAGGAAAAAGGGGAGAGTGAGCGCGAGGAAAAGAGGGAAAAGAAGAGAGTGAGTGAGTGAGT